>JBEHYN010000001.1:0-184406 GCA_048498155.1 Pseudomonadota bacterium
GTCGAAACTCAAGACTGAAACTTCGGTGGACCTTGGACATCGTTCTCTCCGAGAGAACTGTCCCCTATTTCCACTGTCTCATTCCAGGGGTGCACTCCAAGCACCTGTCACCCGATGGCTACGCCGACCCCGCCTTCGTCTCCCCACACGCCGTGCAAACCAGCCCCTGGCCCTTATGCGTCATCGTCAACCCGCCGCAGCTGGGGCAGACGTCGGCGCTGGCCTCGGCCGGCGCGGCCTTGCGGCCGCCCACCGGCAGGAACAGCAGGTTGTCCGGCGCCGAGCCCCTGGCGAAGCCCTTGGAGATGAAGCGGGAGGCGGGCTGAAGCGCGTCCTCCGCATCCTCATCGCCAAGGTCAGGCGCGCCCTTGCCGTGGCCCAGGCCGTCGGCGTTGAACTCGCCCGGGTCGCCATTGGCCAGGTCCTGGCGGTCCAGATAGGACACGCCCAACTCGCGGAAAATGTAGTCCAGGATCGAGGTGGCCGAGCGGATGGAGTCGTTGCCCGTCACCGGCCCGGCCGGCTCGAACCGCGTGTAGACGAATGCGTCGACGAACTCGTCCAGGGGCACGCCGTATTGTAGGCCGATAGAGATGGCGATGGCGAAATTGTTCATCAGGCTGCGGAAGGCGGCGCCTTCCTTGTGCATGTCCAGGAAGATTTCGCCCAGCTCGCCGTCATCATATTCGCCGGTGTGCAGATAGACCTTGTGCCCGCCGACCGAGGCTTTCTGGATATAGCCCTTGCGCCGGTCCGGCAGCTTGCGCCGCGTGCGGTCGCGCTCGACCACCTTTTCCACCACGCGCTCAGTGACCACCGGAGCCGGCCCCGGACGGCGCATAGGCGGCTCGTCGGCGGCGGGCAGCTCAAGGCTCATGCCGCCTGGCGCGGCCTGTCGCGTCATACTCACGGCTCTCAGCCCGGCCCGGGCCGCTGCGGCCTGCAGCTTAACGGCCTCGGCGGGCGCATCGGTCCAGGCCAGGGTCAGGCCGATCTGGCTGGGCGCGCCGCTGAAGGGCTCCACTGCCGCGATCATGGCGATCAAGGCCGGGGTCCCGATGTCTTCGGCGGCCAGGAAGGGCGCGCTCTGGGCTTCGCTTAAGGCCTCGAACCCGGCCAGGCTTCCGGCGCCGCAGGCAAAGGCTTGGGCTTGCTCGATCTGGTCGGATGAAAAGCCCGCAAAGGCCAACACGTCGAAGGCGGGGTCGGCCAGGTCCTGCGCCGTGGCGCCCAGAACATCGCCGACGAAGCCGGCGCCGATCACGGCGGGCGCAAAGGCGGCGCGCAGGTCGCGCAGGATCGGCAGCATCTGTTCGGCTAAACCGATCTCATGCTCGGTGAAGCCGCGCGCCTCCAGCGCCTTGTGGTCTATGCCCGGCGCGTCGCGCAGGCTGGCCTCGCCCAATAGGCGCCGTTCAGCGGCGCGCAGATCCGCGCCCAACCGCTGCAAACCCGCCATGGCTGCATGTGAGATGTGAGGGATCAGCAGGTCGTCCTGGCTCTCGGCGAAGATCAGGGGGCCGGACCAGGGTTGGGGGCCGATGGGTTCGCCGCCCAGTCTCAGGGTGAGCTCTGCATCGTCAAACAGGGCGACGGTTTCGGCGTGGCGCAGACCACTTTGGGTCGCCGCCTTCAGCGCCTTGGCGAATACGGCGCGGGCGGGGGTGTCTTTGGCCAGGGCGGCTTGATGCTTGAGCGCGGCCAGCTTGTCGGCCCGGTCGGCGTCATAGTCGGGGTAGGGGCCTAGCGCGTGCGCGAGCTCGGCCGAAGCCAGGGTCGATGCAGCGGCGAGGATCGCGAACAGGTCTCGCGCCGCGCTCTGGCCTGCCGCTGAGCCATAGGCCAGGCCGCGAACGGCCAAGACATCGCCCAGCCCCGCCAGGGTCAGGCCGAGGGGTCGAAAGGCCGTCCGCCGCGCGGCGGCGGCGTAGTCGGGGGCGAATCCGGCGGACAGTTCAATCTCCAAGGCCACGGTCCAAAGGCGCGCGCAGGCGTCCAGACCGTCCGCGTCGATCTCGCCGTCCGGATCCATGAAGCCGGCCAGATCGATAGCCGCTCGGGGCGCCGTGGCGGCCCGTTCCAGGGCTTCGGCGTCTTGCAGATCGAAGGCGAGGGCCAGGCTCGCGCCTTCCCAGGCGGCGAAGGCGGCGGCGGTGGCTTCGGGGCATCCACTCTGCACCAGCTCGCGGGGCGCGCAGAGCACCAGCGGCGGGCGGAACGCGGACTGCGGTTCGGCTGCGGGCCAACCGACTTGTCCGCTCGAGGCCAGGCCTATGGCGTTGAGGATCAGGGCGTCCGGCGCTCCGGCGTCACGCGCCGCTCGGGCCGCGCGGCCCAGGGCGAGGTTGCGCAGGGGATCGGCGCAGGCCGCGCCATCGCCCTCGCATCGCTGCACCGCCGCCACCACCTCGGCCAGCCGGTCGGCCACCAGGCGAGCGCCGGCGGCGGCGGCCTGCAAGGCGCGCTTGGCGGAAACCTGCCGCGCGAGGGCAGGGGCGAATTCGATATCGTCCAGTTGGACCACCTGCGGGGCGATGGGCGGAGCATCTTCGCCACTGAGGCGTGCGCCTACTTTCAAGCCCTGGGCGGGGGCGGCCTGACCGCGCGCCAGGCTGGCGAATAGGGCCCGGCGAAAGGCGATGGCGTCATCGGCTCCTTCGAACAGGCCGAGCTTAAGACCCCAAGCGGCGGCGCGTCGGGCATAGCGGTCGGGGCCTTCGGCCAACAAAGGGTCGTATGGAGTGTGCGGCGCCAGCGCGTCGGGCAAGTCGATAGCGGGAAAATCGCCGGCCAGACCGTTGGCCCAGTCCAGCCAAGCTTCGACGCGGGCGCTGGGCCAATCGCGCGGGGCGACCACGGCCTCGATGCGGTCCGTTCGCTCGATCCGGCGCAGCGCCAGATCGGGCCCCGGCTCCGACCCGGATTCGCCATTTTCAAACCGCATAATCGGCCTCCGTCGCCCACGGGCGCTCCAGCACGACCAAACTAGGGCCCGCTGGCAGCAAGTTCAAATAGATGTTGGGGTCATTGGCGTCATATCCACAATATGTTGCGTCTGTATCTGCAAATTGCCTCGGAACGCGCGGCTGGACGGGCCTGGACCCGGCCCCTATAGTCGAGCCGCTGGCGGGCCGGATTCAAACTGGCCCGATCTCCTTGTCGGAAAGCGATATTGCTGTGTTGAAAGCGATTTTTACCTGGTGGAACGGCGTTACGATCGGCGCCTGGATCACTATCAAAAAGAGCAGCACCTTCGTGGGCGAGGACGAGGCGGGCAACCGCTACTTCGAAGCCCGAACCAACAAGGGCAGCTATGACCAGCGCAAGCGGCGCTATGTGATCTACAAGGGCTATGCGGAGGCCTCCAAGATCTCGCCCGATTGGCACGGCTGGATGCACTACACCTTTGACGAACCGCCGACGGTCGAGCCGTTCAAGGTCAAGTCCTGGGAAAAGCCCCACGTGCCGAACCTAACCGGCACCATCAACGCCTGGCGGCCCAAGGGCTCGATCGCCCGGGGCGGCCAGCGGCCGGATGCGACCGGGGACTATCAAGCCTGGAAGCCGAAATAGCCGCCATGCGCTTAGTTTGCCTCGGCGCGGCCTTGACGGCCTTTATGGCCCTGGCCGGCTCACCGGTCGTGGCCCAGACCCCTGGGGGCGGCGACGAAACCTCTCAGCTTCTGGAGGGGACCGTGCCGGCGGACCATAACTACGCTAGGCCGCCCCAGACCCCGCCCCCGCCTGGCAAACCGGCGGTCATGGCGCCCGTCCAGGACGGCGCCGCTTCGGACGCGCCCCCTGCCAAGGTGGTCCCGCCCGCCAAGCGGCCCCGCCGCAACGCGGCGATCCTGCAGGCCCTGGACAAGGTCACGGCCGAGACCCTGAGGTTTGAGGCCGAAGTCAACCAGCCCGTCCGCTACAAGGATCTGGTGTTCACGGTGCATGCCTGCGAGGACAGCGCGCCGGACGAGGCCCAGCCGGGCTCATTCGCCCACATCGAAATCGATTCCCAACCCAAGGCGCCGCCGGGGGAGGCCCCCCCGCCCGCCCGTCAGCTGTTTCGCGGCTGGCTGTTCTCCAACGCTCCGGGGGTCAATCCCTTCCAGCACCCGGTCTATGACGCCTGGCTGATCGCCTGCAAGACCGCCGCGCCGGGCTCATAGGCCGGCAAGAGATAGAAATCGCCCTGGTGCTCCAGCGCGGCGTTCAGTCGCCGCTTGTAGTCCGCCCGCGATACCGCCTGGGCGCCGAATTGCGACAGGTGATCGGTCAGAAACTGGGTGTCCAGCAGCTGGAAGCCGCCGACCCTCAACCGCGCCACGAGATGGGCCAGGGCCACCTTTGACGCATCGCGCTCCAGCGAGAACATGCTCTCGCCGAAAAACGCTGCGCCGATCGCCACGCCGTAAAGCCCGCCCACCAGCTGACTGCCCCGCCAGCATTCCAAGCTGTGACCGGCGCCGCGCACAAACAGCTCGCGGTACAGCTCCTGGATTGGGCGGTTGATCCAGGTGTCGGGCCGGTCCGGCTGGGCGGCGGCGCAGGCCAACACCACCTGTTCAAACGCGGTATCGATGCGGACTTGATACAGGTCGGAACGGATGGTGCGCGCCAGCCGTCGGGGCACATGGAAGCCTTCCAGGGGCAAGACTCCCCGCTCGGCCGGGTCGATCAGGAAGATCTTGTCGTCCTCGCGCGTGTCCGCCATGGGGAACACGCCGCGTTCGTAGCAGTCCAGCAGGTCCTCGGCAGTGAAGGCCTTCACGCGATAGGCTCCTGGCGCTCCCAAGCGGACCTAATGCGCCTTGGCCAATTGGGCCGCCGCTTCGATCGCCAGCACATAGCTCTGGGCGCCGAATCCGGAAATCAGGCCCTTAGCGGCCAAGGAGACGTAGGTCTGGTGGCGGAAAGCCTCCCGCGTGGCCAGATGTGACAGGTGGCACTCGACGATGGGAATGGACAACAGCTTGAGCGCATCGAGCAGGGCCACCGAGGTATGGCCGAACCCGGCGGGGTTAATCACCAGGGCGCTAGCCTTCAGCCGCGCCTCCTGCACCCAGTCGATCAACTCGCCCTCATGGTTGCTCTGGCGGAACTCCACCTGCAAACCCAAGGCCTTGGCGCGGGACTCACACAGCGCTTGGATATCGGCCAGGGTCTGCGAGCCGTAGATATCCGGCTCGCGTTGGCCCAGCATGTTGAGGTTGGGCCCGTTCAGGACATAGATCGGCTTGGTCATCGGGCTCACCAATGGATTCGAGCGACTTGTAACTTTCGCGGGGCGGGGTCACAAGCTCAAGGGCCGGACGCCCTGTCCGGCGAGGCCTGGAGCGCGGCATGAAACTGTGGGTCAATGGCGAAGAACGCGGGTTTGATGCGGCCGGCGACGTGCAGACCCTCATCGCCGCCCTGGGTTTGGACGCGCGCAAGGTGGCCATCGAGCGCAACCTGGAAATCGTGCCCCGCTCCTCCTATGCCGCCACCGCCCTGACCGAAGGCGACCGCATTGAGATTGTCCACTTCATCGGAGGCGGCTGACATGAATGCCCCGGGTCATCCCCTCGCCGAAGACACTTGGACGGTCGCCGGACGCGCTTTCCAATCGCGCCTGATCGTGGGCACCGGCAAGTACAAGGACTATGCCCTGAACGCCGCGGCCGTCGAGGCGGCGGGGGCGGAGATGGTCACCGTGGCCGTGCGCCGAGTGAACCTGTCGGATCCTAATCAGCCCATGCTGGTGGATTTCATCGATCCCAAGCGCTTCACCTATCTGCCCAACACCGCCGGCTGCTTCACTGGCGAGGAGGCCGTTCGCACCCTGCGCCTGGCGCGCGAGGCGGGCGGTTGGGACCTGGTCAAGCTGGAGGTGCTGTCCAACACCGCCCACCTCTACCCCGACATGGAAGAGACCCTGCGCGCCCTTAAGTTGCTGGTTTCCGAGGGCTTTCAGGTGATGGTCTATTGCACCGACGACGTGGTCTACGCGCAAAAGCTGGAAGAGGCCGGCGCCGCCGCCATCATGCCGGCTGCCGCCCCCATCGGCTCAGGCCTGGGCATCCAGAACCGCGTCAACATCCGCCTGATCGTCGAACAGGCCAAGGTCCCGGTGGTGGTGGACGCGGGCGTCGGTACGCCGTCGGACGCCGTCCTAGCCATGGAACTGGGCTGCGACGCGGTGCTGATGAACACCGCCATCGCCGGCGCGAAGGACCCGGTGCGCATGGCGCGCGCCATGAAGCATGCGGTGATCGCGGGCAGGGAAGGGTATCTGGCCGGGCGGATGGCCAAGCGGCTGTACGCCGACCCGTCCTCGCCGTTGGCGGGGCTCATTTAGGCGAGCGCTGGGGCTCAATAATCTCGCTTGCGGCCGGCGCCTTCAGGGAGACCCGTTTGTCCCCTGAATCTGAGATGATTACGCAATTGATATGCCATCGCCGAAATTCTAATCCCTTTGCCGTATCAGACAGGAGCGACGACCATGGGCAGCGCGGTGATCGGACGTCGAAGCCTGCTGGGCGCCGCAGGGGCGGCGGCGTTGGCGCCGCGCCGGGCGAGAGCGGCCAGAGCCCTGCCCAAGGTGGCGATTCACACGGCCAAGGGGACGATCGTGGTCGAACTGGAGTCCGGCCGCGCGCCGATCACCAGCGCCAATTTCCTGCACTACGTCGACACCAAGCTGTTCGATGACGGCCAGATCTACCGGGCCTCGCGCTCGGTCGGCCAACCGCCGGGCAACGGCACGATCCAGGGCTGGCCCAACCCGCTGACCGTGCGCCGCTATCCGCCGATCGCCCACGAGAGCACCACCCACACCGGGATCATCCACGACACTGGCGCGATCTCGATGGGCCGTTACGGCCCCGGCTCCGCCACCGCCGACTTCTTCATCTGCGCCAGTCCGCAGCCCTATCTGGACGCCCACCCCGAGGATAAGGGCGACAACCTGGGCTACGCCGCCTTCGGCCACGTGGTTTCAGGCATGGACGTTGTGCTCAAGATCCTGGCCCTGCCGACCAACGGCAAGGCCTATATCAAGGAGATGCGGGGCCAGATCCTGACCAAGCCGGTGCCGGTCCTCACCATGCGCCGGGCTTAGGCGAGGCAAGTCCTGGACAGGACTGGGGCCCCCCGACTCCGCGGGGGATGAGAGGATCATTGGATCAGGGCGACGCCGCGTGGGGCGTGAACTGGCCCACACCCGTTGAGGACGGCGGTGGTCGGGATTGAGCGCTCTTGGCCATCAGGCTTGCGAGGGGCTCGCCGGCGGCGGTGCTGTCCATTTCGGCCTTGGCCCAGGCTTCTTCGGCCAGCTGGGGCCAGTCGGGCTCCAGGCCCATGTCGTCGCAGATTTGGGCGATGATCTCGCTGAACGGGCGGGTCAGGATGTCGCCGTAGAGCTCGTCCTGCTCCAGCCGCTCGACGGTCTCGCGCCCCAGCCGCTGAGCCCGTTCGAGGTCCTGGTCGTCAGCCCAGGCGATGCGGGCGACGGTCCGACCGATGCGCCTCTTTTGGTCGTGCACACGGCACACCCGCTGGGTCCCATTCAGAGAGTTGGCCTGCGCCGCTTCGTGAGCCGCTTTAGCCTCAAGGGCTTGCAGGTCGGCGATCAGCTTGGATTGCAGCAGGATGGTCATGCGCACCGCGCGCGCCACGCGGGCATAGGCCATGGGCGTGGCGTCCAGCACAGCATCCGGGCTCTCATCGGATGTCGCGCGGCGCTCGATAGCCCGAGCGATCTCCAGCCCGCCCTCGGCCAGTTGGCCCAGAACCCACAGCTGACGCTCAAGCTGGGCCCGCGCCAAATCAGGGACGGCGGCGCTCGCGGGAACGCCGGTGGTTGCGGGCTGGGGAGGGGTTTGGGTGGCGACGGTCATAACGGAACAAAAAGTGAACGATGGCGCGTGATTTGTCAAGGTGAGTTTGGCGGGTCCGACAGATTTGAACCACCAAGAGCACCAAGAACACCAAGTTTTTCAACGGCCTCCGTCATCCTCGGAAAATGCGGAACATTTGTCCGGGGATCCAGCCAGCGCGAGCTGAAAGCGGGGCGCCTTAATCGCGCGTTGAGGTCGTCGCTGCTGGCTCCTCGTGCTCGCCTTTCAGGCGCCCCGAGGATGACAGTATGAGAGGGGCGTGGCTTCTTTGGCGAGCGCGGCGCTGATTTCGGCGTTATTTTCCAAAGTCGATTAACAAACGCTGGCCCGACTCAATTCAGGCTTGGCGCGGTTGATGTGATTAGATTGGAGCAACCGTGTGTGGTCCAATTGCGGACCGGGGAATGGTTCGATGGCAAGTCTCAAAGCCGATATAGCCGCGTTCGAACGCACGCAGGGCGAGCTGGAAGCCAAGCATCTGCACGCCTGGGTCCTCTACTATCAGGGAGAATTCGTGGACGCCTTCCCTGACTTTGAAGCCGCCGCGACCTTTGCTGTGGAACGCTTCGACCACGGTCCCTACCTTATCCGCCAAGTCGGCGCCGGGCCGGTGCAACTGCCCGGCGGGATGATCTTTCGGCCCGCCCATGCGCTCGACGCCGGCGGGCTTTAAGTCTGGAGCTGCGGGCGAAAGCCCCGCTGACCTTCTGGTCTTAGAAATTGGACCACCAAGAACACCAAGAACACCAAGAACACCAAGATCAAAATAGCCTCGTCATCCTCGGGATGCGCGCAGCGCAGGCCCGGGGACCCAGCAAGCGCGAGCTAAAAGCCGGGCGCCTGATCGCTTTTGAATTCGTTCTGTGCCTTGACCAGCTTCTTGTGCCTGCTGCTGATATTCGTGACGTTCCACACGATATCCCGGCTCAGGGTCAGGAACAGCATGGTGAACCCCCCAATGAAATATCGGTAGGCGGCCATGACACCGCCCATTCCGCCATTTGAAGGAAGGAATGAGCGTTCTGGAGCAAGGCTTTGGGTGTTCGAGAAAACGTTGACTGCGACATGGGAGTCCATCACCCCCATTGTGAGTTGGGACAGGACAAAGCCCGCCGCATCGGTTGGGGAATAAGAAAAAGCGACCCTGCTGCAGCCATAAGAGATAAGGAAAGGAGTAGATCCTGGAAAAAACCAGTAGTAATATTGAATAAAAGCGAGAAGAAGAGATGATGGAATAACAAATCCAAAAATCAGGACGTATGTAAGCTTTCTGTATACTATTTTTCTTTGGCGAGACTTGAATATTGTTATTTTTGCCAATTGAGCCTGGATGGCCTCAATTCTTTTGGGGAATGGTCCTCGGATAGGTAGTTCTTTCAATGCATCGGATCGCTGTCTGAGTCCAAACCAGATCGAGCCGCAAGCCACACCGGTACCGATAAGGCCTGCATAAATACGCCAGGCGAGCCACGATGTAGCCGCCACTTTTATGGATTGAAGCGACGGAGCTATTGCCGCCCAAACCTCCGCGAGAAAATGCTCCATGTTGGCCCCCCATGGCATTCCTTTACGAATAACACGGGTTCCATTGGACACCACTCCCGATTGTGTTGTGGTGGCTCAGAGCTCTCCTGTCCCCGTGCGCCGACTGCGCCTTCCCTAGCTCTTCCCCTTCTTCGCCTCCGCAATCGCCGCGCTGAGCGCCGCCATGTCGGCGCCGTCGACGCGCTTGCCGTTGACGATGAACGACGGGGTGCCGGTGACGCCGATGGCGGTGGCTAGGGTGAAGGTGTCGGCCAGGTGTTTGTCGGCCTCGGGGGTGTCTTTGAGGGCGGCGGCGGGATCCAGGCCGTTGGCGGCGAGGGCGGCGAGGATGTCTGGGTCGTCCAGGGCGCGTTTGGCCATCAGGGCGTTGTGCAGCGTCAGGTACTTGCCCGACGACATGCCCGCCATGGCCGCCAGGGCGGCGCGTTTGGAAACGCCGGGGCGGCCCTCGGAATCCAGGATGGGGTATTCCTTGAACACGAAGCGGATGTCCTTGTCCTTGGCGATCAGCTCCATCAGGGCGGGCAGGGCGACCTTGCAGTAGGGGCAACGGTAGTCGAAGAACTCCACCACCGTGACCTTGCCGCCGGGATTGGCCACGAAGTCGCGCGGATCGTTGGCCAGGGCGGCCATGCGATTGCGGATCGCGCTTTGGGCGTCGGCGGCGGCCTTGGCCTGCTTCTGCTCCTGGCCCTTGGTCAGGGCCTCCTCGATCACCTCGGGATGGGCCAGCAGATAGGCGTGGACTTTCTGATCAAAGCCGGTGTCCGACTTTGGGCTGCAGCCGATCAGGGCCGTGGCCAGGGCGACCGCGATCAGGGCCTTTGCGCGCATCAAGAATTGCTCCGGTAGAGGTGTGGGGATGGTCATCCGCCCTGGCGAGCGAGGCCCTGCAGTTCCGCCCGGCTGGGCTGGGACGTCAGGACGATATCGGTGGCGCGGCGCCAATCGGAGGAATCGCGCGGCAGCAGGACCCGCGCCTGCATGGCGAAGGTGCGGGCGTCCTTCATCTGGCCCAGGGCGAAGTTCTGCTCGGCGGTGGCCAGTCGGGCCCGGCCGGGGTCGCCCTTGCGGTCATAGGCCTGAGCCAGCAGCCACCAGCCCAGGGCGTTGTCATGCTCCAAGTCCAGGCCCCGTTGGATGTGGGTAATGGCCTCGTCCAGCTTGGCGGGGTTTTCCTCGGCGATCAGGGTCTGGCCGAGATTAAGCTGCAGCAGCGGCGCCTGGGGTTTGAGCTGGACCGACCGCTCATGCGCCGGCTCAGCCTCCTTGGGGCGACCGGATTCGAACAGAATCTGGCCCTTGAGCTCCCACAGGAAGGGATTGTTGGGATAGTCGGCCAGCAGGGCGTCAGTCAGCTTCAGCGCCTTTTCGGTGTCCAGGTTGCGGTAATAGGCGATGGCGCGGGCGTAGCGGGCGGGGAAGCTGGTGTCGGTTTCCTTGTAGTCGACGAAGGTCTGCTGGGGCGCGTTCATGAACGCCTTGAGCTTGGCGACCATCACCGCATGCTCGGCCAGGGCCTCGGGGGAATCGACCGCGTCGTAATAGGGCGATTTCTCAGCCCGACCCTTCAGGGCCTCGATCCGATCGGAGCTCAAGGGGTGATCGTAGAAGAAGCGGTTCTTGCGGGCGTCGGAGAAGACCTCCTGGTAGCGGAAGGTATCGAAGAAATCGACGAGCCCTCGGGCCGATAGGCGGGCCTTGTTCAGGAAGGTCGCGGCGGCCTGGTCGGCGGAGGCTTCCTGGGTGCGCGAATAGCCAAAGTAGGTGAGGGTGGCGAAGTAGTCGGCGCTGTACAGCAGCCCGACGGCGCCTTCGGGCGATCCCGCGGCGGCGGCCAAAATGCCCAGGCCCATGGTCAGCAGATAGGTGGCCAGGGCCGGCTTGCCGCCCGTATCATGTGCGACGTGGCCTCCGGCGATGTGGCCGGTTTCGTGGGCGATGACGCCGATAAGCTGATTGGGGTTCTTGGTCGCCTGGATCAGGCCGGTGTTGAGATAGATCGACAGACCGCCCGCGGTGAAGGCGTTGATCTCCTTGTCGCCCACCAGGATCACATGGACATGCTTGGCGTCCAGGCCCGCAGCGTCCCACACGGGATAGCCGTCCTTTTGCAGAATTTCCTCGATCTCGGCATCGCGGATGATGTTCACGCTTTGCGCGCGCGCGGCCACAGGGCCCAGGGCCATGAGAGCGGCCGCCGCGAGCAAGGCTAGTCTGCGCAAAGACCGGGCGGGCCTGGGCGCGGCGGGGGCAATCGACTGATCCACTCTTGGCTCCGTTTCGCGCGCAAGCGCGACCTTCCCCCGCAGCAAATCTTAGCGCCCGCTTAGGGTCGACGCCACCATCCTCTCTTGGGTTGGATCGGCGGGCTGGAAATTTCAGCCGGATCGGGCTGCGCGGGTGCAAGCTCTGGCTCCGGCGCAGTCATTATTGCCGGCTCAGGGGGCGGCATTGTGTCGACAGCGACGGGCGCCTTGGCCCGGCTGCGACGCGGCTTAGGGGCCGGTTTAGCGGCTTCCGGTTCAGGCTGAACCTCGGCCACGACCACGTCAGCCGGCGGCAGCTCCGGCGCCGGATCGAAGGCCTCAGCCTGGACTTCAGGCGCGAGGTCGGTTGTCGCGGCTTCGGCGGCTGGCGCGTCGGCGCCGCGACCCCGGCCGCGACCGCGCCGGGAGCGCCCGGGGCGCGCCGGCTCACGCGGGGGCAGTTCGACCCAAATTTCGGAGTCGCCCTGAGGGGCAGGGGGTCTAATCAGCGGTTGGTCCGGCTCGCCGAACGGCGCGGCAGGGGCCGAGCCTTCGACCGGCGCCGGTCGAGCTTGGCTTGTAGTGGCCAGGGCAGGATCGAACCAGGTGTAGACCCCGTCTGCGTGGGGCACCCGGATGCGGGTCCAGCTATAGGAGTCGACCGTGCGGACATCCGCGCGCGCGCGTCGGCCGCCTCTACGGCCCCGGCGACGGCGACGGTGTCCGCGGCCATCCTCGCCGCCTTCGCCTTCGCCTTCGCCCTCGTCCTCACCATGGTGGTCAGCCTCGGGGCCGGCGGTCGCGTGCTCTTGAAGCGGCGCCTCGTGGTCGTCGCGGCGACCTCTGCGCCGACGACGTCGCCGTCCGCCGCGCGCGGCTTCGCCATCGCTTTCAGGCGCGCGGGCGCGCGGGCGACCGCCTTCGTTTTCTTCTTCCTCGACCTCCAGCTCGTCCTCTTCGGACAGCTCCAGGGCCTCATCCTCGTCTTCGTCCTCGTCGTCGACGATATCGAGATCGTCGTCCGCCTCAGGCTCAGGGGCGGGGAGCAGGGCGGTGAAGGCGCGCGCCTCCTCCTCGGTCAGGGTGGTCAAGCGCTCGATCTGATGACCCGGCTCGGCCAGAGTCTCATCGATCTGGATCGCGACCTGCAGGCCTTGGGTCTGCTGCAGGCGCAGCAGATAGGCGCGCTTTTCGTTCAGGATATAGAGGGCCACGTCGGCGGGCGCGCGCAGCACGATGGAGCCGGGGCCTTGGCGCACGGCCTGCATCTCCACGTCGCGCAGGATCGACAGGGCGCTGGATTCCACGGAACGGATGCGGCCCACGCCTTGGCAGTGCGGACAGACCAGGGTGGTGCCTTCCAGCACGCCCGAGCGGCGACGCTGGCGGGAAATCTCCATCAGGCCGAACTGGGAGATCTTGCCCATCTGGATGCGGGCCCGGTCGTCCTTCAGGCAGTCCTTGAGCTTCTTTTCGACGGACCGGTTGTTCTTGGCCTCTTCCATGTCGATGAAGTCGATCACGATCAGACCGGCGAGATCGCGCAGGCGCAGTTGGCGGGCGGCTTCCTCGGCCGCCTCCATATTGGTCTTCAGCGCGGTGGCCTCGACATTGCGCTCGCGCGTGGCCTTGCCGGAGTTGACGTCCACCGCCACCAGGGCCTCGGTCTGGTTGATCACCAGATAGCCGCCGGACTTCAGCGGCACCACGGGGCTATAGATCTGGGCGAGGTGGTCCTCGACCTTGGCCTTGATGAACAGCGGGGTGGGTTCGCGGTAGGCGGTGATCTTCTTGGCCTGCGAAGGCATCAGCATCCGCATGAATTCCTTGGCCTCGCGGTAGCCCGCTTCGCCTTCGACGATGATGCCTTCCAGATCCTTGTCGTACATGTCGCGGATGGCGCGTTTGACGAGGTCTTCCTCCTCGTAGATCAGCGCCGGCGCAATGGAATGCAGGGTCATCTCGCGGATGTTTTCCCACAGGCGCATCAGATACTCGTAGTCGCGCTTGATCTCCGCCTTGGTCCGTTTGGCCCCGGCGGTGCGCACGATCAGGCCCATGCCATCGGGCGTACCCAGGGACTGGATCATGGTCTTCAGGCGCTTGCGGTCGGTCGCCGAGACGATTTTGCGGCTAACCCCGCCGCCGCGCGCGGTGTTGGGCATGAGCACGCAATAGCGACCGGCCAGGGACATGTAGGTGGTCAGGGCCGCGCCCTTGTTGCCGCGCTCTTCCTTGACGACCTGCACCAGCATGATCTGCCGGCGCTTGATCACCTCCTGGATCTTGTAGCGGCGCATGAGACGGCGCCGGCGGCGAGCGAGTTCCTCGCCCATGACGTCGTCTTCGTCTTCGCCGCCGGTCTCGCCGCCGCCTTCGCCGTCGTCATCTTGGGCGGCGACGGGATGGTGATCGTCCTCTTCCTCGGCCTCCTCGCGCAGCAGGGCTTCGCGATCGGCTACCGGGATCTGATAGTAGTCCGGATGGATTTCGTTGAAGGCCAAGAAGCCGTGGCGATTGCCGCCGTATTCGATGAACGCGGCCTGGAGGCTGGGTTCGACGCGGGTGACTTTCGCCAGATAGATGTTGCCGCGCAGCTGTTTGCGGCTGCGGCTTTCGAAATCAAACTCTTCGATACGGTTCCCGTCGACCACCACCACGCGCGTCTCTTCCGCGTGGGCGGCGTCGATCAACATTCTCTTCGACATTGTTAGTTTCTCCACGGCCCTCGCCGAAGCCAAGCTTCGGGGGCCGGTTGTGCATGCGGGCGCGCACCGCCGTCGCGCCGGCGTCAGTCGCCGCGCGGTCGGTCCAAAACCAGGAAAATGCTGGTGTGGCGCTGCCCATTGTTGATCCCTTCGCGCGACAGGCGCGAGCGATGGCTTAATCCAGCCGGATCCGAGGACTCGTCTGGGGCTTGTTCTTTGACGCGCCGCGTGGCGCGATCAGGTTCGGCGCGCAAGCCAAGGCCGCGACGCCGGATACGCAGGTCCAGGCCATGCGAAGCAGGCCGTGAGGATGCGCGGGCGGACTGTGCAACAAGACGCCCGAAAAGAAAAGCGTCACGTCACCGGATGATTGGAGCTCCGGCGCTTAACGGATTGGCTACCGGATCGGAGTCATAAGCCGTGTTCGACTTGGTTTCAGTGAGCAGTCATGGGCGCGCGCCTGATCTCGGCGATAACGGCATGCGGGCGCCCGGCGGCGGGCCTGGCCCTGCTGGCGTTCGCCTTGCTGGCCATCGCCTGGGCCGCGCCGTCGCATAGCGCACCCAGTTCGGACGTGGTCGCCGTCAGATTTGGCGGAGACCGCAGTCAAACCCGTTTAGTGATCGAAACTCGCCAGGCGCTGCAAGCCAAGCTGGGCGACCAGGATGGTCAGTCGCTCCAACTGTTCCTGTCCGGCGTGCGGCCGCAGGATGATCTGGACGGTTCGGGCCGGGGTCTGGTCAGCCGCTGGCGTCTCACGCGCAGCGGCGGCGGGGCCAGGCTGTCCCTGTCCCTGTCAGGGCGATCGGTGATCGCCCGCCGATTCCTGCTGCCTCCTGCCGACGGGATCGAGGTCTATCGCTATGTGATTGATCTGGCCGCGGACGGCCCCGCGTCGGCCCTGCCGCTTTCGCGACCTGCCTCGCCCCGGGGCGCCACGCCGGCGCCGACGCCGGCCCATGACGTCAAATCCAGCCATACCTTCGCCGACCTGGTCCAGGCGGCGCAAACATTCAAGTCCAAGGTTAGCCGCAAGGTCGTGGTGATCGACGCCGGTCACGGTGGACACGATCCGGGCGCCATGGGAGGCGCGACGCGTGAAAAGGATCTCACCTTAGCCGCCGCCAAGACGCTCAAGGCGCGGCTCGAGCGCACCGGCCGGTTCAAGATCGTGCTCACACGCAGCAGCGATGTGTTCGTGCCTTTGGAAGTCCGGGTGCAATTGGCCCGGGCGGCGAACGCGGACCTGTTCATTTCCCTGCACGCCGACGTGGGAGCCGATCCGGAGGTGCACGGGGCGACCGTCTACACCCTATCGGATCAAGGCGAGGACCGAGCGGCCAAGGGGGTGTTTGACGGAGGCTCTTTCCTCAACGTCAAGCTTCCCGGCCGCGATCAGAGCGTCAAGCAGATCCTGCTGGACCTCACCCAGAGAAACACCCGCAACCGCTCCGGCGCCTTCGCAGAGTCGCTGATCGACCAGGTGGGCCGGCAGACGGATCTGGTCAGCCGCAGCCACAGGGACGCGGGCTATGTCGTGCTGCTGGCGCCCGACGTTCCGGCGGTCCTGCTGGAGATGGGCTTCATCACCAATCCGCGCGACGAAAGCCAGTTGGCCGATCCAGCTCGGCGCGGGCGGCTGATGAACGCAGTGGCCGAGGCGATCGAGACCTATTTTTCCGATGGTCCTAAAGATGGACCCAAATTCGCCGCACGTTGACTTGCCGCCACATAGCTATTCCGCCGATACTCCCGTGCCGCTGCTGACGCCTTTTCTCCGCGCCGGGAAAATGCTCTAGAACTCTGGGGCGTCTGAAACGCCGAGGTCTTGAGTCTTGAAACCTCCCGAACGTTGGATCGCAGTCGCAGGGATAGCCGTGCTCAGCGTCATCGCCGTAGCGGGGTTCGCCTTGGCGATCTATGCGGCGTGGCTGTTCCACGACATGCCGGACGCCGCCGACCTGGTGAATTACCGGCCGGCGACCTCGACGCGCGTCTTTGCCTGGGATGGCACCCTGATCGGTGAGTTTTCCAAGGAACGAAGGATATTCATTCCCTATGGCCAAGTTCCGCCGCGTCTGGTGGAGGCATTTCTAGCGGCGGAGGACCGCAACTTCTTTCAGCACGGCGGGATCGACGTAGAAGGCCTGGGGCGCGCCATGGCCAAGGACGTGTTGAACGCCATGCGCGGACGACGCCTGGAGGGCGGATCGACCATTACCCAGCAGGTGGCCAAGAACGTCCTTTTGGGCAATCAAGCCACGGTGGGACGCAAGCTCAAGGAGGCCATTCTCGCCCGTCGCCTGGAACAGACCCTCGATAAACAGCGCATCTTGGAACTGTATCTCAACGAGATTTGGCTGGGCTATCGCTCTTATGGGGTGGGCACGGCGGCCTACAACTATTTCGGCAAATCGCTCAACGAACTGAGCCTGTCGGAGATGGCCTATCTGGGGTCCCTGCCCAAGGGGCCGGACAACTATCACCCCATCCGCAATAAGCGCGCCGCCCTCATTCGACGCAATTGGGTGCTTGGCCAGATGGCGGAGTCCGGATGGGTCACGCGGGCGGAGGCGGACCAAGCCGCCAAGGACGACCTGGTGGTTCAGGCCGCGCCCAGCCGGGCTAAGTATCAGGATGCGGACTATTTCGTGGAGGAGGTGCGCGAGCGGGCCCTGGAGACGGTGGGCCAGAAGCTGACCGAGGGCGGCTACTACATGCGCACCACCCTGGATCCGCGTTTGCAGACCGCCGCGCGATCCGCCCTGATGCAGGGCCTGGAAAACTATGACCGCCGGCACGGCTGGCGGGGTCCCTGGGCCACTACCGATCTGGCGCCCGGCTGGGAGAAGGCGGCGATGAGCCATACGGCCCCGGCAGAGCGGCGCGCCTGGCGGGCGGCCGCCATCGTCTCGGACGGTCCCGTGCGGGTGCGGCTGGCTGAAGGCGGCGAGGGCGACATCGAGACGGCCGACACGGCATGGGCCAGGGCCGGCAAGGGCCTGCACCGGGGAGATCTGGTGTGGGTCGAGCCCTCGACCGCAGGGCGCTATCACTTGCGCCAGGCGCCTCAGGTCAACGGCGCCCTGGTGGCGATGGAGCCGTACACGGGCCGGGTCCTGGCCCTGGTGGGCGGCTACAGCTTTTCCTTGTCCAATTTCAATCGGGCCACTCAGGCCATGCGTCAGCCGGGTTCGGCCTTCAAGCCGTTCGTCTACGCCACCGCCCTGCAGAATGGCTACACGCCGGCCCGTATCGTGCTGGACGCGCCGATCTCATTTCAGGGAAACAGGCCCGGCGAGACCTGGAGCCCGCAAAACTATGAGGGCGACTTCCTCGGCCCCTTGCCCTTCCGCCGAGGTCTGGAGCTCTCACTCAACGCCATGACCGTGCGTATCGCCCAGAGCGTCGGCATGAAGAAGATCGCGGACAACGCGGTCAAGGCCGGGGTTGTGGATCAAATGGATCCGGTGCTCGCTATGTCGCTGGGTGCCGGGGAAACCACGCCTTTCCGCCTGACTGCCGGCTACGCAGCTTTCGTCAACGGGGGCTACAGGGTCCAACCGCATCTGATCGAGATGGTGCAGGACCGCGAAGGCAAAACCATCTTTAAGGCCGATCAGCGGCCTTGTCCCAATTGCATGGCGACCTATGACGGTGAGGATTCCCCCCGCCTGGACGTCGCCGGACAGCCGGTGTTCGATCCGATCACCGCCTACCAGATCAACTCCATGCTGCAAGGCGTGGTGCAGCGAGGAACGGCGGCCCAAGCCAGTTCCCTTGGCCGTCCGATCGGCGGCAAGACAGGCACCACCAGCGAGTTTCGCAGCGCCTGGTTCGTCGGCTTCTCGCCTGACATCGTGGTCGGCGTGTTTGTCGGCTTTGACGACAACCGCTCCTTGGGCAAGGGAGAGACCGGGGCCAGGGATGCGGTGCCCATTTTCATCGACTTCATGCAGCAGGCGCTGAAGGGCGCGCCGGTGCATAATTTCAAGGTTCCCGCCAACGCCAAGTTCGCCATGGTCAATGGCATCCGCGAGGCGTTCCAGCCGGGAACCGAACCGCACGGCGACGCACCTCTGACGGTGGATCCGGCGTTGCTGGTTCCCGAGGGCGCGCCCCCGGCGCCCCCGCCAGGCGGCGGACGGCCCAATGTGACGGCGGCCCCGCCGCCATCCAGGCCGGTGGATGATTTGAAGGGGCTGTTCTAGGTCCAATCTACATTTACGGGATTGCGCCTTCTGCGGGCTCCGCAGCGCCAGCCGGGAGTAAGATTACGGAAACACGAAGCCCTCGAAGCCCATGAGGGAAACGAAGATCGTTATCTAGACACGTCATCCTCGGGGCCCCTGTCCTGGAGGTCTAGCCGATCGCGGGCGCCTTCCAATCGGCTTGCGAAACCTCTGCTCGCGCGTTATCTCCCGCGCCCCGGAATGGAGAATTGTCCATGAGAGCGGATGTCGAGGCCTCCGCGGCCGACATCGAGCAGTCGATCGACTTGCTCAGGAGGCGTCTTTGACTGGGAGCCGGCTCTAAGGCGGCTCGACGAGTTAAACGCGCGGGTCGAGGACCCAACCCTGTGGGATAAGGCCGAGCAGGCCCAGGCGCTGATGCGCGAACGCACCCGTCTGGCTGGGCATGTCGACACCATCCGCACCCTTGAACGCGAGCTCGCCGACGCGGTGGAGTTTGCCGAGATGGCGGACGCCGAGGGCGATGAGGCCTCCCTCGAAGACGTCCGCGTACAACTCAAGGCCTTGAAGGATCGCTCCGGCAGGGCTGAGCTGGAGGCCCTGTTGTCCGGCGAGGCGGACGGCAACGACTGCTATGTGGAAATCAATTCCGGCGCCGGGGGCACGGAGTCCAATGACTGGGCCCTGATGTTGCTGCGCATGTACACGCGATGGGCCCAGGCTCACGGCATGAGCCTCGACATCATCGAAGAGACCGGCGGCGAGCAGGCCGGCATCAAGAGCGCCACCTTGCAGGTCAAGGGGGTCAATGCCTATGGCTGGCTCAAGACCGAGGCAGGGGTGCACCGGCTGGTGCGTATATCGCCTTTCGATTCCAATGCGAGGCGGCACACCAGCTTCGCCTCCGTGTGGGTCTATCCGGTGGTGGACGACACCATCGAGATCGAGATCAACCCCGCCGATGTTCGCACCGACACCTATCGCTCCTCCGGTGCAGGCGGCCAGCACGTCAACAAGACGGACTCCGCTGTTCGACTGACCCACATTCCCACCGGCGTGGTGGTCGCCTGTCAGGCGGGACGATCACAGCATCAAAATCGCGACGAGGCCTGGAAGATGCTGCGGGCGCGGCTTTATGAGCGCGAACTGCATATCCGCGAAGAGGCCGCCCAGGCTGTGGCCGACGCCAAGACCGACATCGGCTGGGGTCACCAGATCCGCTCCTACGTTCTGCAGCCCTATCAAATGGTCAAGGATCTACGCACCAATGTGGAGACCTCCGACACGGCGGGCGTGCTGGACGGCGATCTTGACGCCTTCATGGGCGCCGCCCTGGCCCAACGGGTGGGCGTGACGCGGGATTCCGGCGAAGCGGCTTAACCCGCCGAGGTCGCCGGGTTGAGGGAGATCACCCCAGCGCTGTGCTGAGCCTGCGCGGCCGAGGGGCGCTGCAGCTTGAGGCTGCGGCCCTGGAAGTGAGCGCCGGTTTCCATCGCCAACTGTTCGTGGGTGATGTCGCCTTCGATGTGGCTGGAAGCGAACAGGCGGACCAGTTTAGCCGTCATATTCCCCTGCACCCTGCCGCGGATTTCCACCGCTTCGGCGGTGACCGACCCATCGATCAGGCCATGTTCGCCCAGGGTTAGCCGCGCGACCTTCACATCGCCATGGATCTTGCCGTCGATGTGTACCTCGCCCTCACTGACGATATTGCCATCGATGGTCAGGTCTTCGGAGATGACCGAGGCGACCTTGGGCGAGCGCCGACTTTGATCGGGGGGCGGCATCACCGATGGCGACGGCATGGCCGTCTTGCCGGGAGGAGGTCTTTTATCCGGTTTGCTGAACATAGTCGCCCGCCTTCACGAAACGATCTGGGTTTTCTGCACGGCCGTTGACCCACACTTCATAGTGCAGGTGCGGGCCGGTGGAGCGTCCGGTCGAACCCATGGCGCCGATACGCTCTCCTAAGGCCACGTGCTGGCCGATCTTGACGCCAATGGCGGAAAGGTGGCCGTAGCGGGTCTTGAACCCACCGCCGTGGTCGATCTCAATGGTGTTGCCATAGCCCGAACGGATGCCCGTGAAGGACACTACGCCGGGGGCCGTGACATGGATCGCCGTGCCCATGCCGCCGGCGAAGTCCAAGCCGGCGTGAACGGCGGGACGGTGAGTGAACGGATCGATCCGAACGCCGAAGCCGCTCGATTTTTCACCGGAATCGGTTGGTTTGGACAAGGGTAGCTTTTCGGTCGTGGACGCCAGGGCGCGCATCTCGCGCATGTCCGCCGACGCATCGCGGATCCGAACGGCGAAGTCTTCGTCAACGTCCAAAACGGCAGCCAGGGCGCGCGGGTCCTTGGCTTGGATCAGAGGTCCGCCCAGGCCTTCGCCCGCGCCGCTGTAGTTCACCGGATTGAGCCCGGCCAAGCGCATGGCGATGCGCAGGCGCTCGGCGCGGCTTTTGGCGTAGTTCTCCGCCTCGGCGATCAGGCGGTCCTGATCGGACTTCACTGAGCGGATACGCTGAAACGGCGTGCCGAAGCCGTTGAAATCGGTGCGCGGCTTGACGGCGCTGGCGAGGCCCGGAGCGCCCTTGACGTCGCCGATCAACATCGCCAAGGCGGTGTTGCGCTTCTCGACCTCCGAGGCCAACTGCTCCACCCCGCCCGAATTGTCGCTGAGTTGGGTGATGGCGCTGTTCAATCGAGCCTGACGGTCGGCGATGAGCCGCTCGTAGTAGGAGCGGACCTTGGCCGCTTCCTGATCGCCGCCGTCGGCAAAGGCGTTGATCAGAATGGTGGCGGTGCAGACGCCCATCCATAGGGCGCACAAGCCGCCGAGAAATACCGCGAACGCCTGCTTGCCGGGGGTTAGGACCAGGGCGCGCATATCCCCGCCGGAACGCACATAGATGTGACGCTCCGGAAATAAGTCTTCAAGGACACCGTGCAGCCGACCCAGGCTAGCAAACCGCATAAACCACCGCCCCTATTGGTCCAAGGTTTCGGGGCGATATGAAACAGATGGTAAGGAATAGGCAACACTTTTCCCGCCTCAAGTGTGGGGCCTGAGTCGGTTGCGCGCTTTTTCGGCGCGCTAAACACAGTCAGTGGGCGCAGCAATTTCGCCGACTTCTGCTTGCAATGGCAATTCGACGTCGAGTCGCGCCCTGTGGCAACCGGTCGCTGCGGACGATATTCGCCTCAAAGGCGAAACGGAACTAGACGGCGACTAGACCAAAGCTTGAACAGCTTTCAGCACGTCCTGCACGTGTCCGGTAACCTTGACCTTGCGCCAGACCGCGCGCAGCACGCCTTGGCCGTCGATCAAGAAGGTCGAGCGGTCGATGCCCATGTACTTGCGGCCATACATGCTCTTCTCGATCCAGGACCCGTAGGCCTCCACCACCTTGCCTTCGACGTCGGAGGCCAGGACGATGGTCAGTTCGTATTTGGCCCGGAACTTGGCGTGGCTGGCCACGCTGTCCTTGGACACGCCGATCACTATGGCGCCGGCCTTGTCGAATTCGGACTTGGCCTCGGAGAAAGCCTTGGCCTGCGAGGTGCAGCCGGAGGTGTCGTCCTTAGGATAGAAATAAAGCACCACAGTGTTGCCGGGCAGCGCCTTAAGGTTGGCGTTGGCCCCGCCGTCGGTGGGTAGATCGAAGTCGGGCGCCTTGGCGCCGGGTTGCAGGGACATTGGTTACTCCCAATTCGTCATCCTAGGCCTTGTGCCTAGGATCCAAGGTTCCGTTCGCAGCGCGGCTGATCGCTGTTGGTGCACGGCCGGCGTCAAAGTCAGCTGATCTCTGGACCCGAGGTACAAGGCCTCGGGTGACGGGAATTTTAGATCGGCTTCACAAGAATAATCTTCTTTTTGCCGAATTGAACTTTAAAGGCCGCCGTTTGCGGGTCCAGAGCCTCCCAGGAAATAGTGTCGTTGGCGTCAGACACCTTCTGATCGGCGATTTGCACTGCGCCTTCGGAGATTTTTCGGCGGGCCTCGGAATTTGAGGTGAACAGCCCGGACGCGGACAGGATCGCGCCGACGGAGGGGCCGTGTGGCCAATCTCCCTTTTCCATCGTGACCGTGGGCGTGTCTGACGAAATGCCGCCGCGCTGAAAGTTCTCCTCCGCCGCCCCGCGCGCCGCGCCGGCCGCTTCAGCCCCGTGGAGCATGGTTGTCGCCGCGTCCGCCAGGGCCTTCTTGGCCTCATTGATCTGTGAGCCCTGCAGCGCCTCGTAACGGGCGATCTCATCCAGCGGCAGGTCGGTGAACAGTTTCATGAAGCGGCCCACATCGGCGTCCTCGGTATTGCGCCAGAATTGCCAGTAGTCGTAAGGCGACAGCCGGTCGGGATTCAGCCACACCGCGCCCGCGGCGGTCTTGCCCATCTTGGCGCCCGACGAGGTGGTGATCAGGGGGCTGGTCAGGGCGAAAGCCGCCTTGGCGTCCACGCGCCGGATCAATTCCACGCCGTTGATGATGTTGCCCCACTGGTCCGAGCCGCCCATCTGCAGACGGCAGCCCCGGCGGCGGCTCAGTTCCAGGAAGTCCACCGCCTGCATCAGCATGTAGTTGAACTCGAGGAAGGTCAGCGGCTGCTCGCGGTCTAGCCGCAGCTTGACGGACTCGAAGGTCAGCATGCGGTTGATGGTGAAGTGGAGCCCGAACTCGCGCAGGAACTGGACGTAGCCGAACTGCGACAGCCAGGCGTCGTTGTCGACCATCACAGCGTCGGTCGGGCCGTCGCCGAACATCAGGAAAGGCTCGAACGCGCGCTTGAGGCTGGCGATGTTGGCGGCGATCTGCTCGTCGGTCAGCATCTGGCGCTGAGTGTCCTTGCCGGACGGGTCACCGACCTTGGTCGTGCCCCCGCCCATGACGACCACGGGCTTGTGCCCGGTCTGCTGGAGACGGCGCAGCAGCATGATCACCAGCAGGGAGCCGACGTGCAGGCTATCGGCGGTGGCGTCAAAACCGATATAGGCCGGCACGACGCCTTCGAGCGCGGCCTTGTCCAGGCCTTCGATATCCGAACACTGGTGGATGTAGCCGCGCGCCTGAAGCACCCGAACGAAGTCCGACTGGGGCTTGAAGGCGGCGATATCGATCTCGGACATAGTAGGCTTTCAGGCTCGCGACTTTTGTATTTGCGCCCGGGCGTGTAGCACGCTCTGACGATCCGGCCCAAGGCTCAGCCCCAGGTAAAGATGCGCGTACTCGGATTCATGAGCGGCACCTCATTGGACGCCGTGGACATGGCGGTGCTGGAGACGGACGGCGAGGTCATCATGGCCTTCGGCCCGGCGGGGGAGCGAAAGCTGTCGTCTGCTACCCGCGCCTTGGTCGAGCGGGCCACCGCCGATGCTCGCGCTTGGCCGTGGGATAGGCCCGAACCGGCCTCCTTCGCCCCCGCCGCCAAGGCCGTCGCCGAGGAGCATCTGGAGGCGGCGCGAGGCTTTCTGGCTGAGCATGGCCTTGCCCCGGCCGACCTGGACCTGGTGGGCTTTCACGGCCAGACGGTATGGCATGAGCCGCCTGGGCGCACCCGGCCGGAGGGACGGACCGTTCAGCTTGGCGAGGCCGAGATTCTAGCTCGGGGCCTGGGCGTGCCGGTGGCATTCGATTTCCGCGCCGCCGACGTCGCCGCAGGCGGGCAGGGCGCTCCGCTGGCGCCGATCTACCATGCGGCAAGAGCGCGAGCATCGGGCCTGGAGCCACCCTTGGCCGTGCTAAATCTGGGCGGGGTGGGCAATATCACCCTGATCGGACCGGGCGATGAGATCGTCGCCTTCGACACCGGCCCGGCCAACGGCATGATCGACCTGTGGGTCCAGGCACGCACAGATAAACGCTTCGATGAAGGTGGCCTGCTGGCGGCGGCCGGACAAATCCATCCGCCCGCACTGAAGGCTTATCTCGCGCATCCCTATTTCAGTACGACCGGCGCCAAGTCCTTGGACCGGTATGATTTCGACTTCGCACATGTGGAGCACCTGTCGCTGGAGGATGGCGCAGCGACGCTCACCGCTTTCGCGGCCGAGGCAGCAGCCCGGGCGATGCGCGGCGCCCAGCATCCGCCGGCCACCTTGATTGTCTGCGGCGGCGGGCGGCTCAATCCGGTGCTGGTGGAGGCCATCCGTTCGCGGGTTCGGGCGAGGGTGACGGACGCCGACGCCCTCGGCTGGCGCGGCGACGCGATCGAGGCAGAGGCCTTCGCCTATCTGGCGGCGCGCGCCTTCAAGGGCCTGCCGATCAGCTTTCCGGGGACCACCGGGGCGCCTGGGCCCATGACCGGCGGGCGGGTTGTGCGGCCTTAGGCCGGCTTGGCCGCCAGGCGCTTGTCCAGATAGGCGCCCACGCGCTGTTCGACCTCGGTCAGCTGGTCTTGCCAAAAGTGGGTCGCGCCCTCGACCAGTTCATAGTCGATGACGATACCTTTTTGGGTGCGCAGCTTGGTGACCACGCGCTCCACTTCCACCGGCGGCACAACCGTATCGACCTGTCCGTGCAGGAACAGGCCGGAGGCGGGGCAGGGGGCCAGGAAGCTGAAGTCATACATATTGGTGGGCGGCGAGACCGAGATGAAGCCGTCGGTTTCTGGCCGGCGCATGAGCAGCTGCATGCCGACCCAGGCGCCGAAGCTGTAACCCGCCACCCAGCACTGGGATGCGGTCGGGTTGGTGGTCTGCAGCCAATCCAGCGCGGTGGCGGCGTCGGCCAGTTCCCCGATTCCGGAATCGAACTCGCCCTGGCTGCGGCCCACGCCGCGGAAATTGAAGCGCAGGGTCGCGAAACCCCGTTTCATGAACAGGTGGAAGAGTTGCACCGACACCGGGTTGTTCATATGCCCGCCCGCCTTGGGGTGAGCGTGCAGGATCAAGGCGATCGGCGCCGTGTCCTTCTTTCCCGGGGAATAGCGTCCCTCGATCCGGCCGGCTGCGCCGGTCAGAATCACGTCAGGCATGGGCACTCCACTGCATGTTTGCGATCACCCCGGTTGGCTCCGGCGACAGCGCTCGACCGGCCCATAATACTTGACTAGGCTAGTCAGGTTTCTTACATCCGATCCAGTTCGTCGCGCGGAATCGCCCGGCGGCGAAGGCGCGGTTTGTAACACAGGCCGCGAAGGATGCGCGGGTTTTCTGCGTCGCCTACATTTAGCGCACATCGCGCGTCAAGGAGCCGAAATGCGCCTCAGCAGCAAGGGCCGATACGCGGTGATGGCCATGGCCGATCTGGCGCGCCATTGCCGGGCGGCCGAGCCGGTCAAGGCGGTGTCCCTGGCCGAGATCGCCCGCCGCCAGGACCTATCCTTGGCCTATCTGGAACAGCTCTTCACCCAGCTTCGCCGCTCCGGTCTGGTCAACAGCGTGCGCGGACCCGGCGGCGGCTATCGGCTGGCCCGAGCCGCAAGCGATCTGGCGGTGGCCGACATCGTCGCGGCGGTGGACGAGCCTATTGAGGCGGTGCGTTGCACATCCAAGCAAACCGGCTGCATGCCGGGGGGCGAGCGCTGCTTGACCCACGATCTGTGGGAAGCCCTGGGCGATCATATTCACGATTTCCTGTCCGGGGTCTCCTTGGACGATGTCATCGAAGGCCGGCTCAAGTCACGGCGGTTCGAGGCGGCCTGATGAGCGAGCGCTGCATCTATCTTGATTACAACGCCACCGCGCCGATCCGCCCCGAGGCGGAAGCAGCGGTGCTGGCGGCTTTGCGAATCGGCGGCAATCCCTCCTCGGTGCATGGGGCGGGGCGCGCGGCGCGGGCGGCGGTCGAGCAGGCGCGTCTGGATGTCGCCGCCCTGGTCGGCTGCGGAACCGGCGCCTTGGTCTTCACCAGCGGCGGGGCAGAGGCCAACGCCCTGGCGGTGAGCAGCGCGGTCAGGGCCGGTTCGCGGCGGTTGATTGTGAGCGCCGCGGAACATGAAACGGTGCTGGCGAGCGCGGAAGCGTCCGGCGCCGCCGTTGAGCGTTGGCCGGTAGACGGGCGCGGCGTGGCCGATCTGGCTTGGCTGAACGCGCGGCTGGCGGCCTGGGACCAGGCGGACGGGGCGCCTTTTGTCGCCTTGATGGCGGCCAACAACGAGACCGGCGTGATCCAGCCGGTAGCCGAGGCTGCGGCCTTGGTGCGCGCGGCGGGCGGTTGGTTGCATGTGGACGCCGTTCAAGCGGCCGGTAAAATATCTATTGATTTCAAGATACTGGGCGCAGATACTCTGAGTCTTTCCGCACACAAGTTGGGCGGGCCGCAGGGGGTCGGCGCCTTGGCCTATGGGCCCCGCGCCAAACTGTCTCGCGCCCTGCATGGCGGTGGTCAGGAGCGCGGCCTGCGCGCCGGCACCGAGAACCTGTCCGGCATCGCCGGCTTTGGCGCGGCGGCGCGCGCCGCGCGTGCGGAGCTTGGCGGCAGCGGGGTCCAGGCGCAGTGGCGCGATGAGGTCGCCGCGCGTTTGGTGAGCGAGGCAGGTGTGACCGTGTTGGGCCAAGATGCGCAGCGGCTGGACGCCACCTTGTGTTTCGCCGCCCCTGGGTTCGCCTCCGAGCTTCAGGTCATGCAGATGGATTTGGCGGGCGTCATGGTGTCGGCTGGTTCGGCCTGCACCTCGGGCAAGGTCAAGGCCAGCCGCACGATTGAGGCCATGGGCCGCGCCGATTTGGCGCCTTACGTCCTGCGCGTCTCCGGCGGCTGGGCCAGCACTGCATCCCACTGGAAGCAATTTTCAGATGTGTGGCTGGACGCCCATGCCCGCCACGTCCAGCGCCATTCGCGCCAACTTCAGATGGCGGGAGCCTAGTCATGGCCGCCGTCACTAAGACCATCGAACAAGTCGCCGCCTTGGAAGGCGACAAGTACCAGCACGGCTTTGTCACCGACATCGCCCAGGACTTCGCGCCCAAGGGCCTGAACGCCGACACCGTCCGCTTTATCTCGGCCAAGAAGGGCGAGCCGGAGTGGATGCTGCAATGGCGGCTGGAGGCTTTCGAGCGCTGGCAGGCCATGGATGAGCCGACCTGGGCGCGGGTGCACTATCCCAAGATCGACTATCAGGACCTGTATTACTACGCCGCGCCCAAGCCCAAGACCGGCCCCATGAGCCTGGACGAGGTCGATCCGCAGCTGTTGGAGACCTACGCCAAGCTAGGAATTCCCCTGCGCGAGCAGGAGGTGCTGGCTGGGGTACAGGGCGCGCCGAAATACGCGGTGGACGCGGTGTTCGACAGCGTCTCGGTGGTGACGACTTTCAAGAAGGAACTGGCCGAGGCAGGAGTGATCTTCTGCTCCATGTCCGAAGCCGTGCGCGAGCATCCCCAACTGGTAAAGCAGTATCTCGGGTCTGTGGTCCCGGTGTCGGACAACTATTTCGCCTGCCTCAATGCGGCGGTGTTCTCTGACGGCTCCTTCGTCTATGTGCCGCCCGGCGTGCGCTGCCCCATGGAGCTGTCGACCTATTTCCGCATCAATGCGGAGAACACTGGCCAGTTCGAGCGGACCCTGCTGATCGCCGATAAGGGGGCCTATGTCTCCTATCTGGAGGGCTGCACCGCCCCCATGCGCGACGAAAATCAGTTGCACGCCGCCGTGGTCGAACTGGTGGCTCTGGATGACGCGCAGATCAAATATTCCACGGTGCAGAACTGGTACCCCGGCGACGCCGAGGGCAAGGGGGGCATCTATAACTTCGTGACCAAGCGCGCGGACTGCCGGGGCGACCGTTCCAAGGTGTCCTGGACCCAAGTGGAAACCGGATCGGCCATCACCTGGAAGTACCCGTCCTGCATCCTCAAGGGCGAGGATTCTGTAGGCGAGTTCTATTCCATCGCCGTGACCAATGGGCGCCAGCAGGCCGACACCGGCACCAAGATGGTCCACCTGGGCAAGGGCAGCCGCTCGCGCATTATCTCCAAGGGCATTTCGGCGGGGCGCTCGTCCAACACCTACCGCGGCCTAGTTTCGGCCCACCAAAAGGCGTCCGGCGCGCGCAACTTCACCCAGTGCGACTCCTTGCTCATCGGCAAGCACGCGGCGGCCCACACCACGCCCTATATCGAGGCGCGCACCGCTTCGGCCCATTTCGAGCACGAGGCCACGACCACGCGCCTGTCCGAAGACCAGCTGTTCTACGCCATGCAGCGCGGGCTGGGGCAAGAGGAGGCAGTGTCCCTGCTGGTCAACGGCTTCGTGCGCGAGGTGCTGCAGGAACTGCCCATGGAGTTCGCCGTCGAGGCTCAGAAGCTGGTGGCGATCTCGTTGGAGGGGAGCGTCGGATGAGGCGCACCCCCATCCGTCATCCCACGGTCGCCGGAACGGCGATCCGGGGGACCCAAGCCACATTGACCAAGCGGACACCTCGCTTGGGTCCCCCGGCTCGGCCTTCGGCCGCCCGTGGGATGACGATTATTTAGGAATGACAATGCTTTCTATCCAAAACCTGCACGTCCGCA
This sequence comes from Pseudomonadota bacterium, assembly GCA_048498155.1. Taxonomy (GTDB): domain Bacteria; phylum Pseudomonadota; class Alphaproteobacteria; order Caulobacterales; family Caulobacteraceae; genus BOG-938. The sequence continues at coordinate 29,027 of JBEHYN010000001.1, forward strand.
TCGGCGAGACCGAAATCCTCAAGGGGCTGACCCTTCAGATTCCGGCCGGGCAGGTGCACGCCGTTATGGGGCCGAACGGGGCGGGCAAGTCGACCCTGTCCTATACCCTGGCCGGACGCGCAGGCTACGAAGTGACCGAGGGTTCGGCCACGCTGGACAGCGAGGACCTATTGGCGCTGGATCCCAATGAGCGGGCGGCCAAGGGCGTGTTCTTGTCGTTCCAGTATCCGCTGGAGATTCCTGGCGTGCCGACCCTGACCTTCATCCGCGCCGCGCTCAACGCGCAGCGTAAGGCGAGGGGCGAGGAGGAGGTGTCCGCGCCGGCGTTTTTGAAGCTGGCGCGCGAGGCGGCGGCGAGCTTGAAGATCGACTTCGACATGCTCAAGCGTCCGCTCAACGTCGGCTTTTCCGGCGGCGAGAAGAAACGCATGGAAATCCTTCAAATGGCGATTCTTTCACCCCGTCTTCTCATCCTTGATGAGACCGATTCCGGCCTGGATATTGACGCCCTGCGCATCGTCTCGGAAGGCGTCAACGCCATGCGCTCGCCCGAGCGCGCTATGCTGGTGATCACCCACTATCAGCGCCTGCTCGAATACATCAAACCGGATCGGGTGCATGTGCTGGCGGGCGGCCGAATTGTCGCCTCGGGTGGTCCGGAACTGGCGCTTGAGCTTGAAGCCAAGGGCTACGATCAATATGCAAAGGCCGCTGCATGAGTCTGATGCAGGCCATAAGGGCGCGTGACGCCCAGCTCCTGCCCGGTCGCCGGGATGAGGCCTGGCGATACAGCGACCTACGCGGTGTGCTGCGAACCATTCCCGAGGCCTCGCCCGACGCTCCGCGCCCGCAGACCGCCGCGCCCTTGGGCGAAGTGGCGGCCGACCACGAGATCACGGTCATCAACGGACGGTCGGAAACCACAACCTTCCGGACCAAAGCCGGCCAGCGGGCCACCCTGCGCCTGCGCATCGTCTCGCGCGCAGACCACACCCTTCACCAGGGCGCCCTGACCCTCGATGTCGAAGCCGGCGCGGACCTGACCTTGATTGAGACCTATGAGGGCGATGGCCTGGCCTATGTCTCTGACTATTCGCTGGCCGTCAGACTGGGCGAAGGCGCGCGGCTGGAACGGATCGTGTTGATGGACGAACCGTCCGACGCCATTTCCATCAGCCGGAGCGAAATCGACCTGAAGCCGGGCGCACGCCTGGCCCAGACGGTGGTCGCCTCCGGCGCTCGGCTGCAGCGCCATGAGACCCACGTGCGCCATCCGGGCGGCGGGGCGGACGTGCGGCTGGACGGGCTGTACCTGCTTGACGGCAAGCGCCACGCCGACCTGACGACGGTCCTGGCCCATATCGCGCCGGACGGAACGACGAACCAACTGACCAAGGGCCTGGCCAAGGATCAGGCGCGCGGGGTGTTCCAGGGGCGCATCCTGGTGGAGGAGGGGGCCGACCGCACCGATGCACGCATGGGCCACCACGCCCTGCTGCTCAATGACGGGGCGGAGATCGACGCCAAGCCCGAGCTGGAAATCTATGCGGACGAGGTGTCCTGCACCCACGGCAACACCATCGGCTCCTTGGACGACGCGGCGCTGTTCTACATGCGCTCGCGCGGCCTGCCGGAGCCCGAAGCCCGGGCGCTCTTGATGGAGGCCTTTGTCGGCGAAGTGGTCGAGCGGATCGAGCACGACGGCGCGTGCGAAGCCGTGCGCGCCTGGGTCGCTCGCCGCCTGGAGGCGCTGGCATGAACGCGCCGGCCCATGTTCAGGCGTTCGACGTTGAAGCCGTCCGCGCTCAGTTCCCGATCCTGCAACGACAGGTCCACGGCAAACCGCTGATCTATCTGGACAGCGGCGCCTCGGCGCAGAAGCCCCAGGCGGTGATCGACGCCATGAGTGGGTTGATGCAGCGCTCCTACGCCAATGTTCACCGGGGCCTACACACCCTGGCCAATGAGACGACCGACGCCTATGAGGCCGCGCGACGCAGCGTGCAGGGGCTGATCAACGCCGCCAGCGTCAACGAGGTGGTGTTCACCCACGGAACCACCGATTCCATCAATTTGGTCGCATCAAGCCTGGGCCAGTCCATCCGGCCGGGGGACGAAATCATCGTCTCTCAGATGGAGCACCACGCCAATATCGTGCCCTGGCATTTCCTGCGCGAGCGCTTCGGCGCTGTGTTGCGCTTTGTCCCGGTCGCCGACGACGGCTGCCTGGACATGGAGGCCTATTATGCCTTGCTGGGCCCGCGTACGCGGATAGTGGCCCTGACGCACATGTCCAATGTGCTGGGCACGATCAACCCGGCCAAGGCAATCGTCGCGGCGGCCCATTCGGCGGGCGTTCCTGTGTTGCTCGACGGCGCCCAAGGCATCGTCCACCTGGAGGTGGATGTGCAGGACCTGGACGTGGATTTCTACGCCTTCTCAGGTCACAAGCTCTACGGACCCACCGGCATCGGCGTGCTCTACGGCAAGGCCGAGCGCCTGGCTGCCTTGCCGCCTTATCAGGGCGGCGGAGAAATGATCGGCGAGGTCAGCGAAGCGCGCATCACCTATGCGGACCCGCCGCACCGTTTTGAGGCCGGCACGCCCGCGATCATCGAGGCTATCGGCCTGGGGGCAGCCATCGACTGGCTGGCCGGTCTGGATCGGCGCGCGGTGCTGGCCCATGAGGAGGCACTGCACGCCCGGGTCAAAAGGGGGCTGGAGGGCGCCAACTGGCTGACCGAGATCGGCCAAGCGCCGGGCAAGGGCGCGATCTTCTCATTCGCCATCGAGGGCGCCCACGCTCACGACGTCGCCCAGATCCTGGATCGATATGGGATCGCCATACGTGCGGGGACCCACTGCGCTGAGCCTCTCATGCGGCGCTTTGGCCTGACGTCCAGCGCCCGCGCCTCCTTCGCCCTATATAACAGCCTTGAGGAGGCCGACGCCTTTGTCGACGCCTTGCACAAGGCCCGCAGTTTCTTTGCTTGATCGCCATGGATGACGCCGACGTGAACGCCCAAACGCCCCCGCCCCCGCCCAGCCAGGCGGAACTGGATGTCCTGACCGATAAGCTGATCGAACAGCTGAAGACGGTCTATGACCCGGAAATTCCGGTCGACGTCTATGAGCTGGGCCTGATCTACAAGGTCGATGTGTCGGACGAGCGCGAAGTGGCGATCGAGATGACCCTGACCGCGCCGGGCTGCCCCGTGGCCGGCGAAATGCCGGACTGGGTCAGGGACGCGGTGTTGAAAGTCGAAGGCGTGAAGGGCTGCGCGGTCAATCTGGTGTTCGATCCGCCATGGGACCCGTCGCGCATGTCCGACGAGGCCAAGCTGCAATTGAATATGTTCTGAGCCTGTTGTCGTTGTGAAAGACCGCCCCATGGACGCCCCGATCCAGACCCGAGCCCGCCGCCCCCGGCCCCAGGTGGTCAGTTTGACCGAAAGGGCCGCTGAACGCGTGCGCGAGATCATGGACAAGGCGGAGCAGCCCTATGCGGGCCTGCGCGTGGGGGTGAAGAACGGCGGCTGCGCGGGCATGGAATACACCCTGGAATACGCCGCCGCCGCCGATCCGTTGGATGAAGTGATCGAGGATAAGGGCGTGCGCATCCTGGTGGAACCCAAGGCGGTGTTGTTTTTGCTGGGGTCGCAGATCGACTATGAGACCAGCAAGCTGTCCGCCAAATTCACCTTCCGCAACCCCAACCAGACCGACGCCTGCGGCTGCGGCGAGAGCGTAACGATCATTCCGGCCCAAACCTAACGCGGTCGACGTTCTAATTGAATCACAATCCATACCCCCCATCCCTCGCTGATGCGGGGAACCCAGTCCTGTCCAGGGATCGCCCCGCTAGAAAGACCTAGATTCTCGCGTTCGCGGGAACGAGCGAAGGATGGGGAGGGGGTAAACTCAACCGCCTGAGCTCCAACGCTGGCGGCCCCCTAAGCCGCTGCGCCGACTAAACTCACTGGCTCGGCGCTGGTCACGCGGTTGCGGCCTGAGCGCTTGGAGGCGTAGAGCGCCGCGTCGGCGCGCTCCAGCAGGTTGGCGGCCGTCTCGTCGCCGCGCAGCTGGGCCAATCCGGCGGAGATGGTGATGGCGCCCAATTCTTCATTGGTGGAGCGGCGGCGAAGCATGCGTGAGGCGACTTCCTCACGAATGTCTTCCAGGATCGCCTTGACGCTCGCCGTGCTCTCGTTGGGGAATATCATGCCGAATTCTTCGCCGCCGTAGCGTGCGGCGAAACGGGGCGGGGCGGCCACGCGGCCCATGACGGACGCGACATAACGGAGCACCTGATCGCCGGTCTGGTGGCCCCAGGTGTCGTTGAAGCGCTTGAAGTGGTCGATGTCGACCACGGCCAGGCATAGGGGGTCGCCGGTTTTTTCGGCCTCGTCTCGAGCGCGGTTCAACTCCTCGTCGAATGCCTTGCGGTTGGCCAGGTTAGTCAGGGAATCAGTCGTGGCGTCGCGGCGCACCTGTTCGAGGTGGTCCTTCAGACGGTGCACCTCGGAGGTCGAATCCTTGAGGCGCTTTTCCAGCGACTTGTTCTCGCGCTGGGTCCGGCGGGTGGCCTCGTTGAGGGTGTTCACCAGTTTGCGCACGGCGTCCGCGCCGCTGTCCTGGGTCAGTTCCTTGGTGGCGACCGCCAAGGTGGCGCCATAGGCCGCGCTCGACTTCATGGCTTCGCCGATGGCCGAGGAAACAGTGTCCAATTCGCGGCTCAACTGGTCGCCGGCGTCCCGGATCTGTTCGCTCAGCTTGGCCTTGGGCAGGTAGGCGGCGGCCAAATTCTCGCTGACGGCCTCTGTAATCGGCTCGCCGGTGCTGACCAAGCGCTCAATTTCGGTGGCCAACAGACCGTTGGGGTCCCCTACGCAATGCAACCACAGTTCGTAGTTCAGCGGCGTCGGCCAAACCTTGTGCCGCTCCATCAAGCTCAGGGCGTTGTGGGCCAGGCGGTAGGCCTCTGGGCCCCGCAAGATGGCTTCAACTTCCGCAGTCATTCACCCAGGCTCCTCGACATCTTTCAATGCGCCTCAAATTGAGACTCTAAGAGCAAGTGCTGAAACTGAAGTTAAAGTTCGGGATAAAACCTGGCCATATGGCCTGTTTTTTCAGGTCGCCGAACCTAGCCGTCAGCCTAGTCGTCGTTTTCGACAACTGAAGAGCGAGCGGGTGCGCGCGTAAGGAAGGCGGGAGTCTCGGCGCCGAACCCAACCACGGCGCGATCATCGTCCCGTTCGCGTTCGTGGATCTTGGCGGGAGCCTCAGCCGGAGCCGGGCGTGGCACGGGGGCGGCGGGGCGGGGTGCGGGTTCTTGTCTTGCGCGTGCAGGTCTTTGGACGTCTCGGGCGGGCGCGGGGGGTAGTTCGACGATAGGGGTGGGGGCAGGGGGTTGATCGGGTTGCACAAGAGCACGCGCCGCGAGTTCGCGCGGCTCCTCGCGCCGCCGTCCGCGATCACGACTGCTGCTGCGCGCGCCGCGACCGGAATCCCGGCCGCCTTCGCGCGGTTCGCTGCGCGCTTGGCTAAAGTCGAGATCCAACACGACTTCCTGCGGAGTCTTGCCGATCAGCTTGAGGACCTTGTCCAGCCCACGACTATCGGCGGGCGTCACCAGCATGAAGGTCTGGCCTGAGCGACCGGCGCGGCCGGTGCGGCCGATGCGGTGTACATAGTCGTCTGCGTGGTGCGGGACGTCGTAATTGAACACGTGGCTGACATCGGGGATGTCCAAGCCGCGCGCTGCAACGTCCGAGGCCACCAGTAGGCGAAGGTCGCCCTTGCGGAAGTTGTCCAAGGTGCGCGTGCGCACGCTCTGGTCCAAGTCGCCGTGAATGGCGGCGGCGTCCAATCCGTGGGCCTTGAGCGACTTGGCGACCACATCGACTTCGGACTTACGGTTGCAGAAGACAATGCCGTTCTTCACATCGGCCCGCTCTATCAAGGCCCTGAGCGCCAGGCGCTTGGCCTTGGGATCGGCCGACGGAATGCGAACGAGATTTTGGGTGATGTTCTCGCCAGTGGTGGCGGGCCGGCTGGCCTCGATGCGCACGGGATCATTGAGGAACTGGGCGGTCAGCCGGGTGATTTCCGGCGGCATGGTGGCCGAGAAGAACAGGGTCTGCTTCTTGGCCGGCGTCAGTTTGAAGATGCGCTCGATGTCGGGGATGAAGCCCATGTCCAGCATGCGGTCGGCTTCATCGACCACCATGATCTGGACGCCCGTCATCAACAGCTTGCCCCGCTCGAAGTGGTCCAGCAGCCGGCCGGGTGTGGCGATCAGCACGTCCACGCCTCGGTCCAGCTTGCGCTCCTGATCGGCGAAGGAGACGCCGCCGATCAGCAGGGCCCAGCTCAAATTGCGGCCCTTGGCGTATTTCTCGAAGGAGGCGGCCACCTGATCCGCCAGTTCGCGCGTGGGCGCGATGACCAGCGAGCGCGGCATGCGCGCCTTGGACCGGCCCGCAGCCAAGCGATCGATCATCGGCAAGGTGAAGGCGGCGGTCTTGCCGGTGCCGGTCTGGGCGATGCCCAGCACGTCGCGCCCGGCCAGGGCGACGGGAATGGCCTGGGCCTGGATCGGCGTCGGCGTGTCGTAACCGGCGTCGGTCACGGCCTTGAGCACTTCGGGGCTGAGCCCCAGGTCGGAAAAGCTTGTCATGTCCTGATAATCTAGCCGGTGATCCGAGCCCAATGCTTGGGCGCCATCGGTTCATATTGTCCGGCGAACTTGGCCGGAACATAGGATTTCAAGGGCTCTTGTCAATCTGAGCCGCAGCCTCAAGGCGCCGAATTGCATGCGCGCCGGATTTGCAGGCTCAAAGATCCAGGTCTTCGGTGGCAAACTCGGCATTTTCCTGGATGAAGCGGAAGCGCAGCTCCGGCTTGCGGCCCATCAGGGTTTCCACCAGGGATACGACGGCCTCTTCCGAGCGGGGCAGGGTGACCCGCGCCAGGGTGCGGCTGGCCGGATCCATGGTGGTTTCCTTCAACTGGTTCGGATTCATTTCGCCCAGGCCTTTGAACCGGCCGATCTCCGGCTTCTTGCCCTTGAACTCGGTGTCGAGCAGCTCGTCCTTATGTTGGTCGTCGCGGGCATAGATCGTCTTGCCGCCATGACTGATCCGGTAGAGTGGAGGCAAAGCGAGGAACAGACGGCCGGCGCGGATCATGTCCGGCATGGTGCGATAGAAAAAGGTGATCAGCAGGGAGGCGATGTGGGCGCCGTCTACGTCTGCGTCGGTCATGATCACGATGCGCTCGTAGCGCAGGTCCTCTTCGCGAAAACGCGATCCGCCGTGCACGCCCAGAGCCAGCATCAGGTCGGACAGTTCACGGTTCTGGTCGGCCTTCTCGCCGGTGGCGGAAGCGACGTTGAGGATCTTGCCGCGCAGTGGCAGGATCGCCTGATTACGCCGATTGCGCGCCTGCTTGGCCGAGCCGCCGGCGCTGTCGCCTTCCACGATGAACAGTTCCGCCCCGGCTGACGAGGCGTCGGCGCAGTCGGCCAGCTTGCCGGGCAAGCGCAATTTGCGGGTGGCGGAGGCGCGGGCGACCTCCTTGTCCTTGCGGCGCTTGAGGCGCTCCTCGGCCCGTTCGATGACAAATTCCAGCAGCCGATCGGCCATCTTTGGCGCGGCGGTCAGCCAATGGTCGAACGGATCGCGTAAAGCCGCCTCGACCAGACGCTGGGCGTCGGCCGATGACAGGCGTTCCTTGGTCTGGCCCTGGAATTCGGGATTACGGACGAACACGGAGATCAGGGCGCCGGCGCCGGAAATGACGTCCTCGGCCGTAATCAAGCCGGCGCGCTTTTCCCCGGTCATCTCCGCGTAAGCCTTCAGGCCCCGCGTCAGGGCCGCGCGCAGGCCCGCTTCGTGGGTGCCGCCTTCGGGGGTGGGCACGGTGTTGCAGTAGGATTGCATGAAGCCGTCGGCTTCGCCGAACCCCTGAGGGCTCCAGGTGATGGCCCATTCCACCGCCCCGCCTTCGCCCTTGCGTTCGATCCTGCCGCTGAAGGCCTCCGGGGTGATCGTCTCCACGCCCTGGGTGCGCTCAGACAGAAAGTCGGCCAGGCCGTTGGGAAAGTGGAAGGTCGCCGTCTCGGGCGTCGCGTCGGTGATGCGTTCTTTGGCGCAGGTCCAGCGGATCTCGACGCCGCGGAATAGATAGGCCTTGGACCGCGCCATGCGATGCAGGCGGGCCGGCTTGAACGCGGCGTCTTCGCCGAAGATCACAGGATCGGGGGTGAAGGTGACCGACGTTCCGTGCTTGCGCGAGGCGCCCAGCTTTTCGAGCTTTGAGGTGGGCTTGCCGCGAGAGTAGGTCTGACGCCACTCAAAGCCGTCTTTCCAGACAGTGATCTCGACCCGGTCAGACAGGGCGTTCACCACTGAGACGCCGACGCCGTGCAGACCGCCGGAGGTTTCATAGGCCTTGCCGGAAAATTTCCCACCCGAGTGCAGCTTGGTCATGATGACCTCGAGCGCCGACAGGCCGGGGAACTTGGCGTGGGCATCGACCGGCATGCCACGCCCGTCATCCTTGACCGTCAGTGAGCCGTCCGCGTCCAGGCGCACCTCGATCAGCTTGGCGTAGCCGGCCACGGCCTCGTCCATGCTGTTGTCCAGCACCTCGGCGAACAGGTGGTGCAGGGCGCGCTCGTCGGTGCCGCCGATATACATGCCGGGGCGCTTGCGCACGGGCTCCAGGCCCTCGAGCACCTCGATGTCCTTGGCCGAGTAGCCTGACGGCGCAGGTTCGGCGTGGCTCTGCAACGGCGAAGCCGGGGCGGGAGCCAAGGCGTCGTCAAACAGATCAGCGGCAGGCAATTTCGGGGACGCGGCGTTGGACATCGGTGCGCAGCTTGGGACGATTCGGATGAGGTCGGGTATGAGACCGCCCGGTCAGCCAATCAAGCGTTCGCTGTAGTCCTGGCGTAGATCGGCGTTCCTGGTCAATATAGCCGACAAGGGGTTCAGACCGGATAGACCATGCACAGACCGATTGTGAACACCCTGATGGCGGCCGTCTTGGGCTGGTCCCCCGCCGCTTTCGCCCAGGAGGCCATGGTGGCCATCGACGCCGGGCAGAATTCCCTTCTGTACGGTAGTCTGCTCAGACCTGTCGCCACTGACTCTGTTCCGTTCGTTATGATCGTGCCCGGGGTCAGCCCAACGGATCGCAATGGCAACATCTCGGCGGCGGGCAAGACGCCAAACACATACAAGCTATTGGCAGACGCGTTGGCGGCGCGGGGATATGGATCTCTTCGAGTGGACACGCGGGGCGTGGGCGGGAGCGCTGGGGCGCTTGGCTCAGAGGACGACCTGAGTCTGGAGGTGTTGGTAGACGATATCGCTAATTGGGCGCGGTTCCTGCAGGTTCAGCCGGGGGTGAAATGCGTGGCGATACTGGGTCATTCGGAAGGCGCGTTGATCGCGGCCTTAGCCGCTCAAAAGGTCAAAACCTGCGGGGTGATCGAGGTCGCCGGCGCGAGCCGGCCCGCCGGCGACGTGATCGCCAACCAGCTCAAGGCCGCAAAAGATGCTGGAAAGCTGTCGGATGGGACCTACGACCAGGCGATGCAAATCCTGGGTGAGCTGCGCGCAGGTCGACGTGTCGAGGATGTTCCCTTGGCGTTAGCGTCCATCTTTCGGCCCAGCCTTCAGCCCTATCTGATGTCCTGGCTGAATCAGGATCCTGTCGCTGCAGAGGCGGGACTTAGTCCCTTGATGGTCCTACAAGGCGAAAATGATCTCGAGGTGGCCCCAGAAGACCCGAGGCGGCTGGCCAATGTCTCGCGGGCGATCCGGCTGGTTATGCTGCCCGGCGTGAACCATGTGCTGAAGATCGCTCCGGCGGAGCGCACAGCCAATCTGGCGACATACGGCGATCCGCAATTGGCCCTGGCCCCGGACGTGATCCCGGCCATCGTCAACTTCATCGAGCATCCGCCGCAGTTCGTGCTGAAGCGATAAAAAAAGGGCCGCAGATCCCTCCGCGGCCCTTCCTAGTCCCCTCGATTGCCCCGAGTTAAAGCATTAGCACTTGTAGTACATGTCGAATTCGACCGGGTGCGGGTGCAGTTGCAGCCGCATGACTTCTTCCATTTTCAGCTCGATGTAGGCGTCGATGAAGTCGTCGTTCATGACACCGCCGGCTTTCAGGAAGCCGCGGTCCTTGTCCAGGCACTCCAGGGCTTCGCGCAGAGAGCCGCAAACTTCCGGGATCTTCTTCTGCTCGCGGGGGGGCAGATCGTACAGGTTCTTATCGGCCGGCGCCCCCGGATCGATCTTGTTGATGATCCCGTCCAGACCGGCCATCAGCAGGGCCGTGAAGGTCAGGTAGGGATTGCCCATGGGATCGGGGAATCGGGCTTCCAGACGCTTGCCCTTGGGGCTGTCCACGTGCGGGATGCGGATCGAGGCGGAGCGGTTGCGCGCCGAATAGGCCAGCTTCACCGGCGCTTCATAGCCCGGCACCAAACGCTTGTAGCTGTTGGTGGTCGAGTTGGAGAAGGCGTTGATGGCCTTGGCGTGCTTGATGATTCCGCCGATGTACCACAGGCACATGTCGGACAGGCCCGCGTACTTGTCGCCGGCGAACAGGGGCTTGCCGCCGCCCCAGATGGACTGGTGAACGTGCATGCCCGAGCCATTATCCGCGAACATCGGCTTGGCCATGAAAGTGGCCGTCTTGCCGTAGGCGGCGGCCACGTTGTGGATGACGTACTTATACATCTGCAGCCGGTCGGCCATGACGATCATGGTGTCGAACTTCAGGCCCAACTCATGCTGGGCGGGCGCCACTTCGTGGTGGTGCTTTTCCGGCTTCATGCCCAGTTCGCCCATTACCGCCAGCATTTCGCCGCGCAGGTCCTGGGCGCTGTCGACAGGGTTCACCGGGAAATAGCCGCCCTTGGGGCCGGGCCGGTGGCCCATGTTGCCTTCAGGATAGTCCTTGGCGCTGTTGATCGGCAGTTCGGACGCATCGTACGAGTAGCCGGTGTTGTGCGGCTGGGTGGACCACTTCACGTCGTCGAAAATGAAGAACTCCGCTTCCGGGCCGAAATAGACCGTGTCGCCGATGCCGGAGGCCTTGACGAAGTTCAAGGCCGACTTGGCGATGGAGCGGGGGTCGCGGTCATATGGGGTGCCGGAGTCCGGGTTCACCACGTCGCAGAACAGGCACAAGGTCGTCTGCTGATAGAAGGGGTCGATATAGGCCGAATCCAGGTCCGGCCGCAGCTTCATGTCCGACTCGTTGATCGCCTTCCAGCCGGCGATCGAGGAGCCGTCGAACATGGTTCCGTCTTCCAGGAAATCATCGTCGACCAGATCGATGTCGAACGTCACGTGCTGCATCTTGCCGCGCATGTCGGTGAAGCGAACGTCGACGTATTTGACTTCCTTCTCCTTGATTTGGTTCAGGATATCTTTGGCAGTTGTCATAGCAATCGTCCCCTGAGGCTGGTGTAAAGGATAGGATGGTTAGACGGCGAGGGTCCCGGTTTCGCCTGTCCGGATTCGAATGACGTCCAAGATGTCCGAAACGAAGATCTTGCCGTCGCCGATGCGGCCGGTCCGCGCGGATGTTTGGATGGCTTCGAGGGCCGGCGCCAGTTGAGCGTCCGGCACGATGACCTCGATTTTGATCTTGGGTAGGAAGTCCACGACGTACTCGGCGCCGCGATAAAGCTCGGTGTGGCCCTTTTGTCGCCCATAGCCCTTGGCTTCGATTACGGTCAGGCCCTGCACACCCAGCTCCTGGAGGGCTTCCTTCACATCGTCGAGCTTGAAGGGTTTGATGACGGCTTCGATTTTTTTCATGAAACGACTTTTCGACACGTTGCGAACCTGGGGCAAAAGCGGTTTGCGCTCCCTCGCCCGAAGGTCCGTCGGGGCAGGGAGCATGGCGAACCGGGCTTAACAAGGGGGCGGCGGCGCCAGTCCTGTCTGTCTAGCGGCTCGCCTCGCTGGCGCCTAGAGATTAGGCGCCACACGACTATTTCTTGGTCGATGCCTTAAATTCGCTGCTTCCTGCCGCGTTCATCGGGAAATTAGAAGATTCATGAAACGGATTTGCGTTTTGCGACCTCGACGCCTAGGCGACGAGCGTCATCGAGCCGTTCGCGTCTTCACCGCGGTTGCGCGTGGGGGTTTGGGCTTCCCGCAGTGGCGCCACGAAATCAAGCGACTATCCGCCCTTGCCGGAGCGGGCGTGCAGACCTCAAACTCGGAGCGTTCGCGGCGGAGTCGGCATGCCAAGTCTTGAAATTCTAACGAATACCCAGATGCGCGCCGCAGACGCCGCCGCCATTGCCGCCGGAACGCCGGGGTTCGACCTGATGACGCGGGCTGGGGAGGCTGTTGCTCGGGCCGTGGAGGCGCGCTGGCCGACCGGTACTGTGGTGGTGTTGTGCGGCCCAGGGGGCAACGGCGGCGATGGCTTCGTCGCCGCTGAACGCCTGAGGGCCGCCGGTCGGCCTGTGCGCGTGGCGAGCATGGCTTCGCCCTCGGCCATGAAGGGCGACAGCGCCCTGGCCGCCCAGGCCTGGTCAGGTCCGACCGAACGCGTCCGCCCAGGCTTGTTCGCCGGTGCAGCCGTAATCGTCGATGCTCTGTTTGGGGCGGGTCTGGACCGGCCCTTGGAGGCGGGCGTTCAAACACTATTGAGGGCCGCCGCCGCGTCGGGCGTGCCCATGCTCGCTGTAGATCTGCCGTCCGGCCTGAACGGCGACACCGGGGCGCCCATGGGCTATGCCCCGCCCTGCGCCGCCACGGTTACCTTTCACCGCAAGAAGCCGGCCCACGTCCTCTTGCCCGGCCGCGAGCTGTGCGGGGACATCCTTGTCGCCGACATTGGCTTGGAGGCGCCCAGGAACGCCCATCTCCTGGAGAACAGTCCAGAGCTTTGGTCGACGCGTATGGCTTGGCCTACGGCGACGGCTCACAAGCACGCCCGTGGACGTGTCATCGTGGTGTCGGGTGATGTCGCCGCGACCGGCGCCGCTCGATTGGCGGCGCGGGGCGCACTTCGTATCGGCGCGGGGGTGGTGACTATTTTGTCTCCGCCTGAAGCCCTGCTCGTCAACGGCGCCCACTTGGAGGCGGTGATGTTGCGTCCGTTCGAGACCGACATCGAGCTGGAAGCCGCCGCCGCCATGGTCGATGCGGCGGTGATCGGTCCGGCTGCGGGGGTCAATGAATCCACGGTCTCCAATTTGTTCGCCCTCGCGCGCACCGGGGCGGGCCTCGTGATCGACGCTGACGCCCTGACTGTGTTCAGCGAAGATCCGGAGGAAATGTACTCGGTGCTGGATCGCGACGACGTGCTAACGCCGCACGCGGGAGAATTCGAGCGCCTGTTTCCCGGCCTGCTGAAATCATCGCCCGAGCGGATCACCGCCACGCGGACGGCGGCCAAACGCGCGGGCACGGTTGTGTTGCTCAAGGGCTTTGACACGGTAATCGCCGCGCCTGACGGGCGTGCAGTGGTCAACACCAACGGTTCGCCTTGGCTGGCCACGGCCGGGGCGGGCGATGTGTTGGCGGGGTTCATCGCGGGCCTGATCGCCCAGGGCCTGGACAGTTTCGACGCAGTCTGCGCCGCAGTTTGGATCCACGCCGAGGCCGCGGCCGCCTTTGGCCCAGGGCTGATTTCCGAAGACCTTCCAGGCCTTGTCCCCCCGGTCCTGGCCCGGCTTTTTCAAGGCCAGGGCTAAGTCCATAATTGGTGCGGGCGAGAGGACTCGAACCTCCACGCCTTGCGGCGCTGGAACCTAAATCCAGTGCGTCTACCAGTTCCGCCACGCCCGCATTGAGTGGACGCTTATCCCAGGTTCGGCCCAGCGCCAACCGCAGATGCTCTTTGGGCTTGGAGGGCGCATTGGGCCGTGACATAAGGCCCTTCGCTCGCCGCCCAGGATTATCTGATCCATCCGGGCGGCGCTGATGTTTTAAGACCCGCACAAAGCGCGGCGCGGAATGACAAGCTCCGCCGCCGCACCGGAACCATGACCATGTCCATTCAGATCATTGAAAAATCAGGCGAAGGCCTCAGCCGCGTGTTCGGCGTGACCGTATCGGTCAAGGAGCTCAGTTTGCGCGCCGATGCGCGCATCGCCGAGATATCCCCCCAGATGCAGTTGAAGGGCTTTCGCCCCGGCAAGGTGCCCCCGGCCCATGTGCGCCGGGTCTACGGCCGCTCGATCATGGGCGAAGTGATTCAGCAGACCCTCAACGAGTCCACCCAAAAGGCCATCGACGACGCCCGTTTGCGGCCCGCTGCTGAGCCCGACGTGAAGATCGAGTCGGACATGGACAAGGTCCTGGCCGGTCAGCAGGACCTTTCCTACGAAATCCAGCTGGAGGTGATGCCCGATTTCACCCCGGTCGATCCCGCCAAGCTGTCGCTCGTCCGGCCGATCTATTCGCCGGCCCAGGCTGAGATTGATGAAGCGGTGGCGGATCTGGTCCAGCAGAATCGCAGCTATGAAGGCAAGACCGGCAAGGCGGTCGACGGCGACATGGTGGTGATTGATTTTCTGGGCCGTATCGGCGGCGTGGCCTTTGAAGGCGGCGCGGCTGAGGATGTGCAACTGGTGCTCGGCTCCGGTCAGTTTATTCCCGGTTACGAAGAACAATTGATCGGCGCCAAAGCCGGCGACGAGGTCACGGTCAAGGTGACGTTCCCGGACGACTATGGATCGGAAGCCTTGAAGGGCAAGGCGGCCGAATTTGAGGTCAAGGTCAAGGACGTGCGCGCCCCGCTGAAGACCAAGGTGGACGACGATTTCGCCAAGACCCTGGGCCTTGATTCGCTCCAGGCGCTGAAGGATGCGGTGCGCGATCAGATCCAGCAGCGCTACGCCAATCAGTCCCGCTACAAGCTCAAGCGCGCCCTGCTCGATGTGTTGGACTCTGAGCACAATTTCCCGCTTCCCCCGCGCATGGTTGAGGGCGAGTTCGCCTCGATCTGGGATCAGGTTGAGGGTGATCGTCGTCAAGGCAATCTGCCGCCGGAAGACGCGGGCAAGTCGGAAGCCGAGCTCAGGGCCGAATATCGCAAGATCGCCGAACGGCGCGTGCGCCTGGGCCTGGTCCTGGCCGAGATGGGTCGCGCGCACAACATCGTGGTGAGCGATCAGGAACTGACCGAGGCCGCCCGCAAGGAGGCCATGCGCTATGGGGCCCAGGCGCAGGAAGTGTTCGACTATCTGCGCAAGACGCCTCAGGCCCAGGCTCAGCTGCGCGCGCCCATGTATGAGGACAAGGTGGTCGACCTGGTGTTTGGTCTGGCCAAGGTTGAAGACAAGCTCGTCTCCAAGGACGAACTGATGGCCGACGACGAATTGCCGGAAAGCTACGGCGGGGAATCCAAGGCGGCCAAGCCCAAGAAGGCGGCCAAGGCCAAGACCGAATCCAAGGAAGACGCACCTGCGGCCTCCGAAGCCAAGGCGGCTAAGCCCAAGGCGTCTGCTAAGCCGAAGGCGCCGAAGGCCTAGGCCGGACCGAAGTGGTCTATGAGAGCAGGCGGACCACTTAACCGCGTCAGCGCCTTGCGCGCGCGCGGCTGGGACGCGATATGATGGACCAAAGCCGGAGTCGAATCCGGCGCCGCCATTAGCAGACAGGGTTTCCCATGCGCGACCACATGCTCAATCTCGTTCCCATGGTGGTCGAGCAGACCAGTCGAGGCGAGCGCGCCTTCGACATCTTCTCGCGTCTGCTCAAGGAGCGGATCATCTTCCTGAACGGCCCGGTCGAGGACGGCATGTCGGCGCTGATTTGCGCCCAGCTGTTGTTTCTGGAATCGGAGAACCCGAAGAAGGAAATTTCCATGTACATCAATTCGCCGGGCGGAGTGGTGACCTCCGGCTTGGCGATCTACGACACCATGCAATACATTCGCAGCCCGGTCTCGACCGTCTGCATGGGTATGGCGGCGTCCATGGGCTCGTTCCTACTCACGGCCGGCGCCAAGGGCCAGCGCGTGGCCCTGCCCAACGCCCGCATCATGGTGCACCAGCCGTCCGGCGGCTTTCAGGGTCAGGCCTCCGACATCGAGCGCCACGCCCAGGACATCATCAAGACCAAGCGCAAACTCAACGAAATCTATGCCAAGCACACCGGCCAATCGATCGAAGAGATCGAGCGGGTGCTGGATCGCGATCACTTCATGACCTCCGAGGAAGCCAAGGCCTGGGGTCTGATCGACCACGTCTACGATAGCCGCGAGGCGGCTGAGGAAGGCGCCAAGAAGGACTAGAAAGCTTGATCGCGCCATCGGCTCATGGCCGGCGGCGGCAGGTCGAGCGCCGCATGACGCGCCGACGGACGGTTGAGCCTGGACGCGCGCCCTTCGGCAATCAGGCGCCGATGCGCATCGGTCCATGATGGCAGGGCGCCGTCGGGGGTCTGCCATTGGGCCACCGCAGCCTCGTCGCACCACTCGGCTAGCTTGGGCATGATATCGGCGTGCAGACCGGTGTCGCGAAAGGCCCTCATCGCCGTGACGTTCTTCCAGGCGGTCAGGGTCCAAAAAACCCGCCCCTGGTCCAACAGCAGCCGTCCTTCAACAAAGCCTGCAGCGGCCTTGGCTTGGCGCGCTGATTTGTCGCTTGCGGTTAGGAAGGCTGGGACCGTCAACCAAGAAGCCAGGCGCAGGCGGGTGACGGATATATGCATGGCCTGGCTCCGATCAGGACTGACGCTGCAAAATCCTCACCAGCCTCAGCGTCCCTTAACGATTTTGTCCGATCTTGCCGCTGAACTGCAAGCGACGATGTTCAGAGGCGACGATGGTTGATGTGGTGCTGAAAACGCCGACGGGGAGCGTTCTGCGGATGATCGATTGGGTCGAAAAGACCGTCATCGTCGTCCTGTTCCTGGGCCTTCTCGCGCGCATCGGGGCCACCTTGGGCCAGCACCCCTTCAATCTCCTGCTGCTGGTGTCCGACGGCCTCGTCGTGGTGATGATGGTTCTGCGTCGGCGCACGGAGGCGGTATCCCAACTGCCGATTGATTGGCTCTTGGCGCTGGCGGCCACCGCCGCGCCCTTGATGGCCACCGGCGGAGGCCGGGCCCTCGTGCCTGAGTTCGTGGGATTTGGCCTAATGGCGACGGGCCTGTTCTTTAGTCTTTACGCCAAGGCGTCCCTGTGGCGCAGCTTTGGCCTGGTGGCGGCCAATCGCGGGGTGAAAAGCGGCGGTCCCTATCGCCTGGTGCGCCATCCCATGTACCTGGGCTACACCATCACTCAGGTGGGGTTTGTCCTGCTCAATCCGATTTGGACGAACGTCGTCCTCTACAGCTCGGCTTTTCTGCTGCAGATTCTGCGCTTGCGCGCCGAGGAGCACCTTCTGTCGCAAGACCCGGCCTACGCCGCTTATATGCAGGTCACCCGCTTTAGGTTGCTGCCGGGCGTTTTCTAAAGTCGCGAAGCGTAAACCGCCAAGGCCTGATCCAGGTCGGCGATTAAATCAGCGGCCTCTTCCAGTCCGACATGCAGCCGAACCAACGGTCCTCCCTGATCAGGGCGTGCCGGCATGGACTTGAATTGCGGATCGCAGTGGATCGCGAGGCTTTCAAAGCCGCCCCAGGAAAAGCCCAGGCCGAAGATTTCCAAGGCGTCGATGAACGCCTCAACCGCCGCAGGCGGGCCGGGTTGCAGCACGACGCCGAACAAGCCGTTCAGTCCCTTGAAGTCCCGCTTCCACAGGTCGTGGCCGGGCGCGTTGGGCAAGCCTGGACAAAGCACGCGTTTAACCTGCGGCTGCTCGGCCAGCCAGGCGGCGACCTTAAGGGCGTTGCGCCCGTGTCGCTCCAGCCTGACGTCCAGGGTGCGCAGGCCCCGCAGCATGAGATAGGCGTCATCGGGCGCGACCGAGATACCCGTGTCTCGTAGAAACCGGTCCAACTGGCTCAAAATGGCGGGATCATTGGTCGATGCCGATCCCATGAAGACGTCCGAATGGCCGCTCACATATTTGGTCAGGGCTTGGATGCTGACATCCACGCCGTGGCCCAGGGCGTCAAACAGCAGTCCGGCGCCCCAGGTGTTGTCGATGGCGGTGATGATTTTGCGCGCGCGCGCCAGCTTGGCGATGGCGGGAATGTCCTGAATTTCGAATGTCAGCGAACCGGGCGATTCCAACAGGATCATCCTGGTCGCCGGTCCGGCCAGGGCCAAGACCTCCTCCGGCGCCGCCGCGCCGGAAAAGCCGCGCGTAGCGACTCCGTAGCCCTTGAGCAGGCCGTCGCAGAAGCGGCGCGTTGGACCATAGATGCAGTCCGCAACCAGAACCTCGTCGCCGCTGCGAAGCAGGGCCAGCAGAACGCTGGTCGACGCGGCGAGGCCCGAAGGGAAAAGCCGCGATCCCTTGGCGCAGTCCAATTCGGCAATCGCGTCGGCCAAGGCCGTCTGCATGGACAGGCCCAAACGACCGTAGGTGTCGTGACGCTCGTAAAGTGCGCGGGCGTTCGGCACCAATACGGTGGACCCGCGTTGCAGCGGCGGATTGACGGTTTTGACCCGGGCCTGGGCCTTGGCGCCGGCGCGGATCAACCGGGTCTTTTGTGAAAGCTTGTCGTGGCCCATGGTGATTTCAAAAGGGGGACGGGCGTCCAAAGCGCCCGGCCGGGTTGCAATGCCGATGCGGCAAGCTTAGAGCCCGCCCCGATGGGCCGATCAAGAAACAAACTGAAGCCAAGGGCCCGCTGCGCGGTTATGGCGGCCCTGTGTCTAGTGATGGCGTCCTGTGGCCCCTCCGAGCGGGACACTTCCATGGCCGAATCGGATGTGGCGGCGGCGACCTCGGCGCCTGTGGCGCTTGGCGTGACATTGTCTCGTGTTCGCGCCAGACGGCGGTTGAAATGCGCGGTGAGCGAGGACAAACCCGGCTTTGCCCAACGAGTCCTGGGCGGACAATGGCGCGGGTTCGACGTGGACCTGTGCCGGGCGGTGGCGGCGGCAGTGCTGGGAGACGCACGCGCGGTCACCTTCACCGCGACCACCAGCCGCACGCGCTTCGCGGCCCTGCAATCGGGCGCGGTGGACGTGGTGTCCGGCGGGGGCGCCTGGACCTTTTCCCACGACGAGGCTCTCGGCATGAGCTTCGCCGGCATCAGCTACTATGATGGACAAAGCTTCCTCGTCCGCAGGGCCGGGCGTCTGCACACGATCGCGGACCTAGCCGGGTCGCGGATCTGCGTGTTGGGCGGCGCGGCCAGCCAGCAGGCCTTGGCCGATGTGTTCAAGGCTCGCGCAGAGACGTATCAGCCCGTGCTCAAGGATACCTTGGCCCAGGCCGTGGCGGCCTACCGCCGGGGTGAATGCGATGCGCTCAGCGATGACGGGTCGGTGCTGGCGGGCGTTCTCGCCCAGACGCTCAACCGCCAGGACCATGTCGTTCTGCCGGGCTCCATCGCCGAGGCGCCGCTGGGCCTGATCGTGCGCGAAGACGACCCACGCTGGGCCGACATCGTGCGTTGGACTATGAACGTGCTTATCCTGGGCGAAGAGTTGGCTGTCACCGCCGAAAACGCCGAGGACCTTCGCCGACATTCGGACAATCCGGCCATCCGCCGGCTGCTGGGCGTCGAGGGGGAATACGGCCGAAGGCTCGGCCTGAGCGAAGACTGGTCTTACCGGGCGCTGCGTCAGGTGGGCGACTATGGCGAGATATTCCAGCGCCATCTCGCTGATCTGGGCCTGGAGCGCGGCCGAAACGCCCTGTGGAACGCGCCGCAGCCAGGGCAGATGTACGCGCCGCCTATGCGTTGAGTGCGAGTTTCTGAATCGCCACACCATAGCCGTCGCCATATTCTGGGCGGCGTTGGCTAGGCTTTCAAGCGGGTCCCGCAGCGATGTCGGCGCCGTTGCGGCCGGCCCATTCTGTCCAGGACCCGTCGTAGATCGGCGTTTCCCAATGACCCAGACGGGCAAGGGCCAGAGCCAGAATGGCGGCGCTGACGCCGGAGCCGCAGGTGGCGATGATGGGCGCGTTCACGTCCACGCCCGCTGCGGCGAAAAGGCCCTCCAGTATTTTTGGCGCGACCAGGGCGCCGTCGGCCACGATCGCGCCATGCGGCAGGTTGCGCGAGCCTGGGATGTGACCGGAGGGAAGCCCAGGGCGCGGCTCTGGTTCGGCGGCGCTGAATCGGCCGGCTGAGCGGGCGTCCAGCACCTGTTCATGGCGCGCTAGAGCGTCTTTCACCTGATCCATGCTGCGCAGCAATTCCGGCTGGAACCGTGCGGTAAATGTTTGCGGCTCAACGCGTTTTTCGGGCAAGCCGCTCTGTACGGGGCGACCTTCCGCCACCCAGCGGGGCAGGCCGCCGTCCAGGACAAAGACTTGGTCGTGACCCATCACACGGAAGTTCCACCATACCCGCGCAGCGGACAGCAGACCCACATGGTCGTACACGACCACGCGGTCGCCGTTGCCTATGCCCAGACGCCCCACTGCTTGCGCGAAAACGTCTGGCGCCGCCAGCATGTGCGGCAGGCACGATGAGCGATCAGCGATTTTGTCCAGATCAAACAGAACTGACTCGGGGATGCGGGTCTTGGCGTATTCGCCTTCCGGCGTTCGCGGATCGCCCGGCATGTAGAACGGCGCATCGACGATCTTCAGGTCCGGCTTGTGTCTCTCGTCCTGTACCCACTCAGTCGAGACCAGGGGACTGGGCTGCGGGGTCATGGTCAGAGGAGCCACATGGGCACGGGCAAGTCCCGCTCGCGCAGAAACTCCGGGTTGAAAATCTTGCTTTGATAACGCTGACCGTAGTCGCACAAAACGGTGACAATGGTCTTGCCAGGGCCCAGATCCCGCGCCAGCCGCACCGCGCCGGCAATGTTGATGCCCGAGGAGCCTCCCAGGCACATGCCCTCGTGCTGCACCAGATCGAACACCTGCTCCAGGGCCTCAGCGTCGGATATCCGATAGGCGTTGTCGATCGTCAGGCCTTGCAGATTGGCCGTGATGCGGCCCTGGCCTATGCCTTCGGTGATGGACGAGCCCTCCGACTTCAATTCCCCGGTCTTGTACCAGTTGAACAGCGCCGCGCCGTAAGGGTCGGCCAGGCCGATGGCGATGTCCGGCTTGCGTTCGCGCAGGGCCATGGCGATGCCGCCCAATGTGCCCCCTGATCCCACTGAGCAAATGAAGCCGTCGATCCGGCCGTCTGTCTGCCGCCAGATTTCAGGTCCCGTCGTCTCGATATGCGCCTGTCGGTTGGCGACATTGTCGAACTGATTAGCCCAGATCGCGCCGTTAGGTTCGCTCTTGGCTCGTTCGGCAGCCAAAGCGCCCGAGTAGCGCACATAGTTGCGGGGGTCCGCATAGGGCAGAGCGTCCACTTCGATCAGCGTGGCCCCGAGCAGGCGAATGGCGTCCTTCTTTTCCTGGCTCTGGGTGCGCGGGATGACGATCTCGCAGCGGTAGCCCAGCGCGGACGCCACCATCGCCAGGCCGATTCCGGTATTGCCCGCCGTGCCCTCAACAATCAGGCCGCCGGGCCGCAGCAGGCCCTTTCGCTCGGCGTCCCGGACGATGTAGAGCGCCGCGCGATCCTTGATCGATTGACCCGGATTGAGAAACTCGGCCTTGCCCAAGATCTCGCAGCCGGTGGCGTCGCTCACGCGGTTCAGGCGGATCAGCGGGGTGTCGCCGATTAGCTCGACGACATTGCGGCCGACGTTCATCCGTAAAGCTCGCTCAGTTGGACAGCAGGACCGATCAGCGTTTTGAACGCCCTGGGCGAGGAAGTGTTGATTTTGGAGGCTTGTGTCAATCGCCGCGCCGCGCCACTTGTGACGCCTGATCGTGGTTTTTCTCGATTGACCCATGGACACCTGACTTGACCGATCCCGTCGCCCCCAATGCTGTCGTCACCGTCAGGACCTCCACAGGCGAGCCCGTACGTATCGGTAATCGTGAGCGCCTGGCGGTCATCGCCGGTCCTTGCCAACTGGAAAGTCGCGCTCACGCCCTGGAAGTGGCGCACGCGCTCAGGGAGATCGGCGCCAGACTGGGGCTCGGCCTGGTCTTCAAGACCTCGTTCGACAAGGCCAACCGCACCTCGGCCAACGCCCAGCGCGGCATTGGATTGCTGGAAGCCTTGCCGATCTTTGACGAAATCCGCGAAGCGACCGGCTTGCCGGTGATCACCGACGTGCATGAGATCGAGCAATGCGCCATCGCCGCACGCGCGGTGGACATGCTGCAAATCCCAGCCTTCCTGTGCCGCCAAACCGATCTGCTTCTCGCCGCCGCCAAGACCGGCAAGGCGATTAATGTGAAAAAGGGACAGTTCCTGGCGCCGTGGGACATGAAGAACGTCATCGCCAAGGTGACCGGGGCGGGTAATCCCAATGTCTTGGCCTGCGAGCGCGGCGTGTCCTTTGGCTACAATACCTTGATCTCCGACATGCGCGCCCTGCCGGTTCTGGCCGAGATCGGCTGCCCCGTGGTGTTTGACGCGACCCATTCCGCTCAGCAGCCGGGCGGACAAGGGGCGTCATCGGGCGGACAGCGCGAGTATGTGCCGGTGCTGGCGCGTGCGGCGGTGGCTGTCGGCGTGGCGGCCGTGTTCATCGAGACCCATCCCGATCCCGATCACGCTCCATCGGATGGCCCCAACATGGTGGCCTTGCGCGATTTCGAGCCCCTGATGGCCGAGTTGCTGGACTTCGACGCCCTGGCCAAGCGCAGGCTTTAGCGGGGCGCCTCCCAATCGAAACAAAATCAGCTAGAACCGGGCTATGGATCTGTCAGCTCTCCAGCCGCTTCTATCCGCTGTGCACGGCGTCAAGGTCGCCTGCGTCGGCGATCTGATGATCGACCGCTACGTCTACGGCGAAGTCGGCCGGGTTTCGCCCGAAGCGCCGATTCCGGTTTTATTGCGCACATCGGAACAGATGATGCTGGGCGGCGTGGGCAATGTGGCGCGCAACGTCGCCGGTCTGGGGGGGCGGGCGGCTCTAGTGGGACTGATTGGCAGTGACTCCGCCGGCCACGAAGCGACCGATCTGATCGGACAGGACGCGGGCCTGGAAGGCCTGTTGGTGGTGGACCAATCGCGCCCGACGACGGTGAAAACGCGGTTCGTCGCTTCGGGCCAACAGCTTTTGCGACTGGACGCCGAACGCTCGAGCGAAGCCGACAAGGACATCCAAGCGCGTCTCAGCCGCGCGGTGGAAGACGCCGCCGAGGGCGCGGGGGCCATACTGTTGTCAGATTACGCCAAAGGGGCCGTGACCCCGTCGGTGATCGAGGCCTGTCTGCGGGCCGCCAAGTCGGCGGGCGCCAAATTGATCGTCGACGCCAAGGCCCGAAGCCTCGTCAAATACGGCGCGGCCGACCTGATCAAGCCCAATGCCCTGGAACTGCACATCCTGACTGGCCTGCCCACAGACACCGATGAGCAGGTCGAGCTCGCCCTGGCCGAGGTTTTGCGCGAGTGCGCGGCCAAGGCGATCCTGGTCACTCGCGGCGCCCAGGGCATGTCCTTGGCCGAGCGTGGCCGGGGGGTGCGCCACATTCGCGGCATACCCCGCCGCGTGTTCGATGTCTCCGGCGCCGGCGACACGGGCCTGGCGGCCCTGGGTCTGGCCCTGGCGGCCAAGGCGGACCTGTTCGAGGCTGTGCAGTTCGCCGTCTTGGCCTCGGGCGTGGCCGTAACCAAGATCGGTACGGCCGTGGTCACGCCCACCGAGCTGATCGAGGCCGAACGAGCGGCCGGCATGCCGGGCGTGGACGCCAAGATCGCCAGTCGGCAGCGTGTGGCCGACGAGGCTGCGCGCTGGCGCGCCCAGGGGCTGAGGGTCGGCTTCACCAATGGCTGCTTCGATATCCTGCACCGGGGCCATGTGGCCTATCTGGCTCAGGCGCGCGCCTGGTGCGACCGTCTGGTGGTGGGGCTGAACAGCGACCGGTCGGTCAAGGCGTTGAAGGGTGAAGGGCGGCCGGTCAACGACGAAGACTCCCGGGCCCTGGTGCTGGCTGGGCTGAGTTCGGTGGATATGTTGACTGTGTTCGAGGAGGAAACGCCGCTGGAATTGATCAAAGCGACACGCCCGGATGTTCTGATCAAGGGCGCGGATTATTCGGTGTCCACAGTGGTGGGCGCCGACTTTGTCCAGTCCTACGGAGGCCAGGTGCGACTGGCGGATTTGGTTGATGGCTTTTCGACGACTGCCGCGATTGCACGAATGGCGGGCGCTAAACCGGCATCGGAGGCCTCGTGACCCGGCCAGTCGTTTTGGTGACCGGGGGCGCCGGGTTCATCGGCTCCAACATCGTGGCGGGGCTGTGCGATCGGGACGCCTATGACGTGGTGGTCTGTGATCGGCTGCGCGAAGCGTCCCTGGGCAAGTGGCGCAATATCGCCAAGCACGCCATCGCCGATTTCGTTGCGCCCGAACAGCTCTTCGATTGGCTGGCTGTGCACGGCGATAGCCTGTCGGCGGTGGTGCACATGGCGGCGGTATCTTCCACCACCGAAGCGGACGCGGACAAAATCGTGCAGTCTAATTTCGGGCTGTCGCGCGACCTGTGGCGCTGGTGCGCCGAGCACGGCAAACGTCTGATTTACGCCTCTTCGGCGGCGACCTACGGGGGCGGCGAGGGCGGCTTTGTCGACGATGACGATCCGGCGGCCTTGGCCGCGCTCAGGCCTCTGAACGCCTATGGCTGGTCCAAGTGGCTGTTCGACCTGTTCGCCATGCGCGAACGCGCTCGCGGCGCCGGTCCGCCGCAGATCGTCGGCCTGAAGTTCTTCAATGTTTATGGCCCCAATGAAGAGCACAAGGGCGCCATGAAATCGGTAGTGGCCCAGATTTGGCCCCAGGCCGGCAAGGGCCAGACGGTGCGCCTGTTCAAGTCCCATCGCGAGGGCTACGCAGACGGCGGGCAGTTGCGCGACTTCGTCTATGTGCGCGACGTGGTGGACGTGGTGCATTGGCTGTTGGAGAGCCCCCAGATCAATGGGGTGTTCAACCTGGGCTCGGGCCAGGCCCGCTCCTTCGCCGATCTCGCCAACGCCGTCTTTCGTTTGGCCGGTCATGAGCCAAGCATCGCCTATTTCGACATGCCGGAATCGATTCGGGATAAATATCAGTATTTTACCCAGGCCGAGATGGGGCGGTTGAAAGCTGCGGGCTACCCGCATCCCTTTACCGGCCTGGAAGACGGCGTGGGCGATTATGTGCGCGCCTATCTGTCACGACCGGACCCGTACAGATGAAGCATCGGCTTCAAGCCCTGGCCAGCTTGGCGCGAGGCGCGTGGCGGCGATCAGGGATTCACCGCATGTCCCGCCGCCGCCGCTGGTTCGTGTTCTGGACGGCGCTGATCGGTTTGGTCCTACTCATCGCCGTGGCGGCTGATTGGGACGACATCATGCGCACCGGGCTTGATCCCAAGGAGCCTTTCCAGACCTACACGCCGCCGCCAGCGCCCAACTACGCCAAAGTTTCAGCCTGGGCCTTGCTCCCCTCCGCGCCAGCCCATCCGCAATCCAGTGACCGGCCGGCGGATATCTTCTTCATTCATCCCACCACCTTCGACGGCGGACATCACTGGAACGGGCCGATCGACGAGGCCGGCGCGCAACGGCTTCTGGAGCGGGTCATGCTTCCCAATTACGCAGGACCTTTCGCCCGGGTCGGGCGAGTGTTCGCCCCGCGTTATCGTCAGGCCAGTCTCTACGCCCATATGACCTTGCGCGAGGACGCTCGGGCGGCCCGGATTTTCGCGTATGGCGATGTCTTGGCGGCGTTCCGCTTCTATCTGGCCCATTTCAACCAGGGCAGGCCGATCGTCCTGGTGGGCGTCGAGCAAGGCGGCTTGCTGGCCGACCGGCTGCTGCGTGAAGAGGTTGACGGGAGCGCCGACCTGGCTGCTCGCTTGGCGGCCGCCTACCTGATTGATGCCATTATTCCCGCCAGGCCGTATGAAGGGCCATTGCCAATCACCGCCTGCATTCGCCGCGACCAGGCGCACTGCGTGGTCGGCTGGATGTCGGCGCCGCTGTCAGATCCCGGTCACGCCAAGGAGTTGCTGAGCCGGGCCATGGTCTGGCAGGCCGACGATGAACTGGCGAACCTAAGTGCAGACCAGGAGGTCCTGTGCGTTAACCCGCTGCTGGGCGCCCTGACCAATCGCGAGGCCCCGGCTAAGCTCAATCTGGGCGCCGCCAACGCCAGCGAATTGGAGTGGGGCGTGCGCCCGGCGTTCCTGCCGCGCCAGGTTTCGGCCCAGTGCGTGGGCGGCATTCTGCGCGTCAGCCACCCACGCTCAGCGAGCTTGCGGCCTGCGTCCCGGTGGCCGGACAAATACAAGGCGGCGGGCAACAACGTCTTTTATGCTGATCTTGAGGCCGACGCGATGAAGCGTGTGGCGACCTATCTGGGTCGCGCTGAATTCCCCCAAATGGCCGCTCCGATTGAGCGAAATATCATCGTGCGTTCATCTCCGATCCATAGGGTGAACTGATGGGAGAGGCGGCCTTGATCGCAAGTCATGGTCCGGAACGTCAAAATCGGGCTAGCGAAGTCATGGTTCCTTTGTCTATACGGTGCGGCAACATACTAGGAGACGAAACATGTCGGTAAAGCGTGGGTGGACTATGGCGGCGGTCGCGGCGCTGGGCGTCGTGGCGATTGGTGCGACGGCGATGGCGGCCCCTGCCGACACCGTCAAGGAGCGCCAGGCGTCCATGAAGGCGCAAGGCGCCGACCTCAAGGCTGTGACCGACTATTCGCGCGGCAAGGCCGACAAGGATGCGGCGCTGAAGGGCGCCCAGGATTTGGCGGCCCACGCCGCCAAGTCCGCCAAGCTGTTTCCCAAGGGCACCAGCTCAACGGATCTGCCCGGCGTCAGCAAAGCCAAGCCGGAAATCTGGACCGACAACGCCAAGTTCATGGCCATCTTGAAGGGCATGCAGGACAAGTCGGCCAAGCTGCCGGCCGTGATCAAGACCGGTACGCCCGACGACGTGCGCACCGCGGCGATGGATCTGGCCAAGACCGGTTGCGGCGCTTGCCACAGCGCCTACCGCGCGGCAGGAGCTCAGTAGTGCGCGGGGGGCTCATGGCGGCGGCGGCGCTTTCGGCGCTGCTCTGCGCCTCCTGCGTCAGCCCAAAAGGCGCTCCGACGTCTCCGCCTGATCCTCAGGCGGTGACGCGCGGGGCCTATCTGGCGGCGGCCGGCGATTGCCAGGGCTGCCATACCGATCTGAAGGGCGAAGGTCCTGCCCTTGCCGGCGGCCGCGCGCTGAAGACCCAGTTTGGCAATTTCTACGCGCCCAACATCACTTTCGATAAGCAGGCCGGTATCGGAACCTGGAGCGAGGAAGATTTCCATCGCGCCATGAGCAAGGGCCAGGGCGCCCACGGAGAATTTCTCTATCCTGCGTTCCCCTACGTCGCCTTTTCCGGCATGACAGATCAGGATATCTCCGACCTCTACGCCTATCTGCGGGCGCAACCGACCTCGGCCCAACCCAGCAAGGCCAATGAGGTCAAGTTCCCCTTCAATATGCGTCCTCTGCTGGGCTTCTGGCGGGTCATGTTCTTCCGCGCTGGTCCGCTTCAGCCGGTGGCCGGACAAACGGACGAATGGAATCGGGGCCGGTATCTGGCCGAGGCTGTCGCCCATTGCGGCGAATGCCACACGCCGCGCAATCCCATCGGCGGGTTGGACAACGGTCGGGCCTATGCCGGCGAGCCGCATGGACCGGACGGACAAAAGACTCCAAATGTTACCCCCGGAGGCAAGATCGGATCCTGGTCGGTGGACGACATCGCTGAGTTGCTCGACAGCGGCATGACGCCTGATGGAGACTACACCGGGGGCGAAATGGCCACCGTGGTCAACGGCACTGCCAAGCTGACCGCCGCCGATCGTCACGCTATCGCCGTCTACGTCAAATCCCTGGCCTCGCACCCCTCGGCCCCGGCGCCCGCTGCGGCCAAGCCGAGCTAAGCAGGGGCCTACGGCTCAGCCCACGTCCGTCGCGCCGGCCTTCCAGTCGAACAGCGCCTTGAGCACTTGGACGGCGCGGCCTCTGGCGCTGATGAGCTGGGGATCGCGCGACAAAATCAGGCGCGCGTCATCCGCTGCTGCTGCGATCAGCTGACGGTGAGCGACGGGGTCGGCCAGCCGATAGGCCGGAAATCCGCTCTGTTTCAGCCCCAGCGGATCGCCGCCGCCGCGCAGCTCCAGGTCTTTTTCAGCGATCAGAAAGCCGTCATCGGTCCGACGCAGGATATCGATCCGTGCTTGAGCGGTCTTGCCCAGCGGCGGATCGTACAGCAGCACGCAGGCGCTCTCGCGCGCGCCACGCCCCACCCGTCCTCGCAGCTGGTGAAGCTGGGCCAGGCCAAAGCGCTCGGCCTGCTCGATCACCATGATGCTGGCGTTGGGCACATTGACGCCGACTTCGACTACCGTAGTTGCCACCAGAACACCCAGGCGTCCTTCTACGAACTCGGTCATGACTGCGTCTTTCGCTGACGGGGTCAAACGGCCGTGGATCAGGCCGACCTTGGGGCCGAACACCTGGGCCAGGACTGCAGCGCGCGCTTCGGCGGCGGCCATGTCGCTATCCTCGGACTCGGCCACCAGCGGGCAAATCCAGAACGCCTGGGCGCCGGACGCCACGGCCGCGCGCAGACGGTCGATGATTTCAGGCAGGCGCGGCATGGGGACCGCCCGTGTGGCGACCGGCTTTCGCCCGGCGGGTTTTTCATCCAGCCGACTGACGTCGAGGTCTCCATAGAGGGTGAGCTCCAGGGTGCGCGGGATCGGCGTGGCCGACATGGCCAGCAAGTGGGCGGCCTGGGCCTTGTCCGACAGCCGTCGCCGGTCGTTCACCCCGAACCGGTGCTGCTCGTCGATTACGGTCAGGCCTAGGCGATGATAGGCGACATCATCCTGGAACAGGGCGTGCGTGCCCACCGCCACCGCCGCCTCGCCGGAAGCTAGGGCGTGCAATTTGTCGGCCCGGCCCGGCCCCTTGTCGCGTCCGGTCAGCAGGACTGCGGCGACCCCTTGGGCCCGCAGGGGCTCAGCCAGGGTTTCAAAATGCTGGCGGGCTAGAATTTCGGTGGGCGCCATCAGAACGGACTGCAGGCCTGCCGCCGCAGCGTCCGCCATGGCCAGCATTGCAACCACGGTCTTGCCGGCGCCGACATCGCCTTGCAGCAGACGTGACATGCGCTCGCCGCCGGCCAGATCGGCGCGAATCTCGGCCAGGGTGCGGATTTGCGCGCCGGTCAGGACAAAGGGCAGGGCCGCCTGAAGCGCCTGGGCGATCGAGCTGGGCAGAATGACTTCGGCAGGCGTGCGTCGACGTTCCGCCTTGCGCTCGGCCATGGCCAGTTGGTGAGCCAACAGCTCGTCATAGGCCAACCTACGCCGCGCCGGGGCGTCGGGCGACAGGTCCGCCTCGCTCATGGGATGATGGACGGCCTGCAAGGCCTCCCGCCAAGGCGGCAGGCCCTCGCGCGCCAGCCAGGCGGGGTCTTGCCACTCATCCAGCTGCGGCGCCCGCTCCAGGGCCTCCAGCGCGAGTTTGCGTAAGGTGCGCGAGGTCAGGCCGGCGGTGGCGGGATATATCGCCTCGATCTGCGGAATGTCGTCCCGGCGTTCCGGCGCCAACAGATAGTCGGGATGGACGATTTGGGTTTCCACCCCGAACCGATCCACCTTGCCCGACACAATCCGGTCGGATCCGAGCGGGTGCTGGCGCAGCAGATGAGGCCCCCCGCCCTTGAAAAAGATCAGGGTGACGAAGCCGGTGTCGTCGAACGCACGGATTCGGTAGGGCAGGTTGGCCCGCGCAGGCGGCTGGTGAGCGTCGATTCGCAGGGAGAAGGTCTGGACTTGCCCCTCCAAGGCCGACACCGCCTTGGCCCACGGTCGGCGGATCAGGCCGTGGGGCAGGGTGAACGCCAGGTCGCGCACCAGCGGGCCCGCCGCCTTTTCCACCAGGGGCGCGATCTTGGGCCCGACGCCTTTGAGGGCCCCTACGGGCGCGAACAGGGGAAAGAGAATCTGCGGGCGCATAGCCACAGCATAGCGTGGCTGGCGCGCGCCCGCGCGGGCCTCTATATCGGCGGCTCATTTCCTTCACCCTGGTCGGTCATGGACGACGCGCGTCTGAAAAAATTGCGGTTTCGGGCCTGGCATCGCGGCTTCCGCGAGGCTGACCTCCTCTTGGGTCCCTTCGCCGACGCCCATCTGGCGCAACTGTCGGCTGATCAGCTCGACGCGTTCGAGGCTTTAATCGAACAGCCCGATCCGGATCTGTACGCCTGGATCATCGGCTCGGCGCCCACCCCCGAAGCCTTCAATGGCGAGGTGCTGGATTTGATCCGCAGTTTTCGCTTCTTCGCCCACACCGTGCTGGGCGCGGACCATGGCGGCTGACGGGAGTACGCGTCTGTCACAATCCGCAGACTTCAAACGCATCAGTCAGTCGCCCGGACGGCTTGACTTGGCGGCCGCGCCGGAGGGCTTCGATGCCCTGGTCATGGCCGACTTGGCCCGGGCGAGGGGAGGGCTTTGCGTTTTCGTGGCCCGCGATACGGCCCGCGCCCCGGCCTTCGCGGAGGCGCTGAGGTTCTTCGCGCCGGAGATAGCCGTCCTTCGATTTCCCTCGTGGGACTGCCTGCCCTACGACCGGATGGGCCCTTCGCCCGCTATTGCCGCCGAGCGCATGGCGACGCTGAGCCGTCTGGCGGATGGGTTTGAGGCCAAGACGCCGGTCATACTGGTAACTACGGCGCACGCGTTGCTCCAGCGGCTCCCGCCGCGCGCGGCGGTGACAGCCGCCGGCTACCGCGCCCGAACCGGTCAAGACGTGAACGTGGCGGACCTGGAGCGTTACTTCGCAGTGAACGGCTATGTGCGCGCCTCAACTGTGGCCGAGCGGGGCGAATTCGCCGTTCGCGGCGGGGTGATCGATGTCTGGGCGCCTGGCGCGGAGGAGCCCGTTCGCCTGGACCTGTTCGGCGACCGTCTGGAATCCATTCGCGCCTTTGACCCGGAAACCCAGCGGTCCACCAAACAGCTGAAGGCGATCGATCTCTTGCCAGTGTCCGAAGTGTTGCTCGACGCTGATGCCGTGGCGCGCTTCCGCAAGGGCTATGTCGCTCGCTTCGGCGCGCCGGGCGACGATGCGCTCTACGCCGCTGTGAGCGCGGGCGCGCGGCGAGCGGGGCTGGAGCATTGGCTGCCGCTGTTCTACGCGCAGTTGGATAGCCTATTCGACTATGCCGGTCCGGGCGCTGTGTTCGCCCTTGATCACCAAGCCACGGAGTCGCGCGACGAGCGCCTGGCGATGATCGAGGACGCCTATTCGGCTCGAGCAGAAACAGCCAAGGCGGCGAAATCGACCTATCAGGCTCTGGAGCCGGGCGCGCTGTACCTCATGCCAGAGGACTGGGATCGGCGGCTGGCCGAGCACGCGAACCGGTGGTTCAGTCCGTTTCAGCGCGAAGAGACCGACGCGGTGATCGATATGGGCGCTCGGGCGGGCCGCAGCTTTGCGGCCGAACGCGCCCAGGACAGTGTGAACCTGTTTGAAGCCGCCGCCGCCCATGCCGTTGCCCTATCGGCTACCGGCAAGCGGGTGCTGTTCGCCTCATGGACCGAAGGCTCGTCCGAACGCCTGGGCGCCATGCTGGCCGATCATGGGCTCAAACGCTTGCCGCTCGCCCCTTATTGGCAGGCCGCTAAGGCCAATGATCCCAAGCTGCCCCAAAGGGTGGTCCTGCCCCTGGACACGGGATTTGAGACCGATTCCCTGGCGGTCATCGCCGAGACCGATGTGCTGGGAGACCGCCTGGCGCGACCGCGACGCCGTCGGCGGGCGCAGAACTTCCTGGCCGAGGCCGCCTCGCTCACCGTGGGCGATCTGGTGGTGCATATCGACCACGGGATCGGCCGCTATGAGGGTCTGAAGACCTTGCAGGTGCAGGACGCCCCGCACGACTGCCTGGAAATCCACTATGGCGGCGAGGCCAAGTTGTACTTGCCGGTGGAGAACATCGACCTGCTGACCCGCTATGGTTCGGATGGCGAGAGCGTCCAGTTGGACCGGCTGGGCGGGGCCGCGTGGCAGGCGCGCAAGGCGCGGGCCAAAGACCGCTTGCGCGAGATGGCCGAGGGGCTGATCAAGATCGCGGCGGCCCGCCAGTTAAAGACCACCGCAGAGGTCGATCCGCCGCACGGCCTGTTCGACGAGTTCTGCGCCCGCTTCCCCTACGAGGAAACGGACGATCAGCTTAACGCTATCACCGACGTGCTGAGCGATCTGGCCGCCGGTCGCCCGATGGATCGGCTGATCTGCGGGGACGTTGGCTTCGGCAAGACCGAGGTCGCCCTGCGCGCCGCCTTCGTCATGGCCATGAGCGGCCAGCAGGTGGCTGTGGTTTGCCCGACCACGCTATTGGCCCGTCAGCATTACAAGACCTTCACCGACCGATTCCAGGGCTGGCCGGTCAAGGTGCGGCAGCTGTCGCGCCTCGTCGCGGCCAAGGATGCGGCGGAGACCCGCACGGGCCTCAAAAACGGAGAGATCGAGATCGTGGTCGGCACCCATGCGGTGCTGTCCGAACAGGTCGGTTTCAAGGACCTTGGTCTGGTGATCGTCGACGAGGAGCAGCACTTCGGGGTCAAGCACAAGGAGAAGCTCAAGGCCCTTAGGGCCGATGTCCATATGCTGACCCTGACTGCGACGCCGATTCCGCGCACGTTGCAGATGGCCCTATCGGGCATCCGTGAGATGTCGATCATCGCCACCCCGCCGGTGGATCGCCTGGCTGTGCGCACCTACATCACGCCCTATGACCCGGTTGTGGCGCGCGAAGCCCTGCTGCGGGAGAAATATCGCGGCGGCCAAGCCTATTATGTGGTTCCGCGCATCTCCGACCTGACCGAGATTGAAAAGTTCCTGCGCGAGCAGGTGCCCGAGATCAAATTCGTGGTCGGCCACGGCCAGATGGCCGCCAGTCAACTGGAAGACGTGATGAGCGCCTTCTACGACGGCCAATATGACGTGCTGTTGTCCACCACCATCGTGGAATCCGGCCTGGATATTCCCACCGCCAACACCCTGATTATCCACCGCGCCGACATGTTCGGTCTGGCCCAGCTTTATCAGCTGCGCGGCCGGGTCGGGCGGGCCAAGACGCGGGCCTACGCCTATCTGACCACACCGACGGAGAAGACCCTTACCCTGTCGGCACAACGGCGCCTCAAGGTGCTTCAATCGCTGGACAGCTTGGGCGCGGGCTTCCAGCTTGCCTCGCACGATCTAGATATTCGCGGCGGCGGCAATCTTCTAGGCGACGAACAGTCCGGCCATATCCGCGAGATCGGCGTGGAGCTGTACCAGCAGATGTTGGAAGACGCGGTGGCGGAACTGCGCGAAAGCGGCGGGCCTGAGATCGGCGCCGCGCGTGGCTGGTCGCCGCAGATCAACGCCGGCGCCGCCGTGCTGATCCCGGAACACTACGTGCCTGACCTCAACGTCAGGCTGGCCCTCTATCGAAGGCTGTCGGAGGCCGAACGGCCGGAGGATCGTGAAGCCCTCGCCGCCGAACTGATCGATCGCTTCGGGCCCTTGCCGCCGGAGGCGGACGGACTGCTCAAGGTGGTGGCGATCAAGGGCCTGTGCCGTCAGGCCAACGTCGCCAAGATCGACGTCGGGCCCAAGGGGGCGGTGGTCACCTTCCGCGAGGATCACTTCGCCAACCCGGCGGGCTTGGTGGCCCTGGTCCAGAAGAACCAGGCCTTCTGGCGGCTCAGGCCCGACGCCAAGGTGGTTGTGCGGGGGGAGTGGGACACCCCGGATCAACGCTTGGCCGCAGCGGAGCGGATTTTGAGCCACTTGGCTCGGGTGGCTCTTGAAGCTGCGTGAGGGCTTTCAGTTAGAAGGGTTTATGAGCCCCCAACTGGCGGCTGTTCGGCTCGGTATGCGCTCGCTGTGCGCGGCGAACATGCAACTTGAACGCCGAACGCTCTAGCCAACCTGGGCGCGCAAGGCCTTGGAGGCGGCGCGTTCGAGCGCCTTGGCCGCGCTCTCGCCCGGCTGTAGTTCGGCCACGCCGATATCGAACTCCACCACGAAGGGCGGACGCTTGTCGCCCGCTTCAAAGGCGGTGCAGCCGATCACGGCGGAAATTCGTTCGCCTGCCGCGCGGGCCGCCTGCTGATGGGTGGAGGGCAAGGCGAGGGCGAACAGTTCCGGGCCCAGACGCGCGGCGGTGTCCTCGGCTCGCACCAGCCGGCCGATCATTGATCCGATCTGGGGAATAGCCCGGTCGATCCAGCCGCCTTCGCGGATTGGCTTCAGATCGGCGCGTTCCGTCAGCTTGAGCACGCAGACCGACAGCGGGCGATTGCGAACGCGCGCCGCCTGGGTCAGGCGAACTAGGTGCGCTGCGAATAAATCCCGTGTGAAAAGGCCGGTGGCCGCGTCCATCAGACCGGAGCTGCGGGCTTTTTCCAGGGCCGTGCGTATGGCGCTTTGACGGCGGTGCGCGCGGGCAAGTTCGACCACCCGTTTGGCGGTGTCCACCTCCGGCGTGTCGGGCGAGGCGACGTCTGAAATGCCCCGGTGAAAGACTTCCGCCAAGGTCACCAGAGCCTCGGCCTTGAGGTAGAGCAGGGTGGGGATGTGGTAGAGTCGGGTGTTGCGCCTCATGCCGGCGGCGATGGACAGGGCTTCGGAGTCGTTGTCACCCGCCCACAGCACCACCGCGTCGAACGGCCGTTCATGCAGGTAGTCGAAGGCGGTGTAGGCGGTGAAGGCGCCGACCACTTCCACCCCGCTTCGGGTCAAGGCGTTGGATAGGGCCAGGAACTGAGGCGCTGGTTCGCCCACGGCCAGGACCCGGTACGGACCGGTCTGCTCGTCGGGTAAATCGAGACGGCGTCCCCGATCGGCGAAAGTTTCCAGCCGAAGCTCGAACTCCTCCTCCGCCACGGCGCTTCGCACAAGGGACTCCAGCCGAAGCGCGGCTTGCGCGGGGTGCAAGGGGGGCGCCAGGGTGAGGTCGAAAGACCACGTCTCCAGCTCCGGATCGGGCTCGCCGATCGCGATCACCGGAAGGCGGCGCTGTCCACAGGACGCCTTCAACCGTCGCGCCAAGCCCAGGGCTTCGGAGCCGTAGCTGGCCACGTCGACGATGGCCGCTTCGATCTGCAAATCTCCAAGCGCGGCGATGGCGGCGTATGGGCCACGCGCGGTTACCGTGCGCCAACCCAGACGGTCCAGCCCCTCGGCCAGGGGGCCGGCGAAGCGGTCGTCACGCGCAAGGATCAAAATCCGGGCATTCACCGTCACGCATATCCCCTATGGGGCCAAATACCGCACGCTGCGGGAGGAATCGGCTTCACCATACCAGACCGCGCAGCGGTCTCCACAACGCCCATTGGCTTTATGCGCCCTTCAGAATGTCGAAGGTGATAACGCCGGCGTCGTCGGTGACCGTCAGCACCCGGCACCCACCATTAGCGGCGAAGTGGGGCACATCGATCTTGGCCAAGGGGTCATCGGCCACCAGCCGGACAACCTGGCCGGGCTCGGCGCCTGCCAGCGCCCGTTGCAGACGCAGGGTCGGCGTCGGGCAACGATGGCCTCGCGCGTCCACTATAATGGGCAACATTGGACTCAATTGGGCCGTTCCCGTCGCTACCGATTCATTGCCCGCACCCTTAGTCTAAAGCCTTAATTTCCCACGAAAAGTCCACATCGCCGGCCCGAAGTGCGAGCGTCGATGTGACGTCATGGTGATCTCGGGGCCGGAACTCCGGCTTTTCGGGGCGCGTTCGGAATGCAGGTTCAATTGTAAGGAGACTGGACATGAGTACGATCCATCTGACTTCCAATCCGCCTCGCGCCGTCGTCCGTAGAGCCACCGCAGCAAGATCTACTACGCAGGCCACGGCGGCGCAGAGCATGCCCTTCGCCGTGACAAGTCGCGCTTTCGAACGCCTCCAGCACGGCGATCGGGGCGTTCCGCGCGTGGCATGGTTGGCCCTGCCCGCCGCGGCGGTCGTGCTGGCGGCCTTTGTTTTCGTAACAACTCAAGGCGGAGGCGGGACAGCCTCGCAGACCTCCAACCTCGTCGCCCAGCCAGCGACTCCCGCAGCGTCCGCTCCGACCATGCCGCAGAGCCCGGCAGCGGAGCTCGCCGCAGCGTTTGCCGGAGCCCCTGCGCCGGCGCAGCATGTCGCCGCGCGCGCCGCGACCGCCCATCGCGCTTCGGCGCCCACGTCGGCGGTCACGACCAGGGTGACCCCCACGCCATCCCAGGCCGCTCCGGCGCCCCAAGTTAGCGCTCCGGCGGCGATGACTTCACCGGCAGCGGAGGTCGCGCCGGCTCCAGCTGAAGCCCCGTTGATTACCGCTGAGCCTCAAGCGCCCGCCGTAAGTCCGGCCGAACCAGCGCCCGCTCAGTAGGATAGGCCCGTACAGGCTGCGACTTGCGCTTAACCGTCCCGCGCGATATCGCCGGGACGGCGGAGCGTGAACGGAATGGCTATGGACGGGGACAAGGACGCGCCCGCGCGCAAATGGCGCCTTAGATCACCGATTCCTGTGCGCGAGTCGGTTGCCGTGGTCGGCGTGTTCATCGCCGGGCTCGGGCTATATGTGTCCAATACCGAACATCAAATAGACAAACAGCAAGCGGAGCGGGAAGCCCGGCAACGCGCCCAGGCTCAAACGATCCTGGTGCTGCGGGGTGAGGGCGAAGGCGGCCGTATCCGGTTAATTCCGGCCAATCCGGACCAGGTCGTCCAGAGTCAGGTGTTTTATTTTCCCGCTGCCATGCGCGGCGGGCCCGTTCACATCACAGGGGATGGGCGCATCGACGCCGGCTGGTTTGCTGATGGCCTGAAACGGGCGCTGCACGGGGCCGCAGACGACGGCTCCGAACGTGATCTGACCGTCGGGGTGGCGACCACCTTTGTGCAGGGCGGCCAGGTCATGACGGACAACTCGCTATACCAGCTGGGCTTCACCGTTCACCCCCGTCTTCTGCAGGGCGCCGAGGTGAGTATCGAAGGGATCGCCTTGAGCCGCCGCGCCGTGGCGGCGCCGCTGCAAAGTGCGGTGGATGAAGCCTGGGCTCGCCAAGCCCCATCCAAGCCCTGAAAGGTCCCGCAGGCCGGCTCACGCGCCGGATGGGTCGATCAGAGCTTTGCCCGGGCGGCCGTACATCGACGATCGCCCGGTTGCGATTCAATCGGCTTCTTCGCTCATGGCTCGGACCAGATCGAGTATCCGGCGGCGCACCTTGCCCTTGGCGATCTTCGGAAACAGGGCGGCCATTTCCAGGCCCTCGGGGGTCATAAGGAAATCCACCGCCGCCTTTTCTTCAATATATTGCGGTGTTTGAGCCTCACCGGAGTTGGGGTCTGCAAAACCCTCGAAGAAATAGGATGTGGTGGTCTGCAAACTGCGAGCGATCTCATACAGCTTGGATGCGCTGACCCGGTTGGTCCCGCGCTCATATTTCTGAATCTGTTGAAAAGTCAGACCCAGGTCGGCGGCCAGACTTTCCTGGCTGACGCCCAGTACCTTGCGGCGCAAACGAATACGACTTCCGACATGGAGGTCGATCGGGTTCGGTCCGTTATGTTGTATCGCAACCATATCTTCGGTTTTCCCAGCGAAAGGACGCGCTTAACATCTCATTGCGCGCGAACACAATTAGACGAAAGGTAGCAGAAATGGGGGGCACAGCCAGGGCGGGACCGTTAAGCGCGATAGGCTAGGGCCCAACGATCGCGAATTTGTAATAAGTATTTATTGATCGTGATAGCTAGATGTGTTTATAAAATAGTATGATTATGAGCTAATTGGCCAAATCACACAGTAATTGTATTATTATTTACTAAAATATTCACAGGACATAAGCTATTAAAGCGTATTTATTCTGTGATCATTAAGGCTATAAACGGGCGCCTGGGCCAAATCGCCTCCTCGAAATTTTGCAGGCGCGAAAAGACATTGACGGACAAATCCGATTTCTTGCCCCCAAAGACCCCAATGAATGGCCATTGGCGCTCATTTGGGCGGCGAGGGGGCCTTGGGTAGAGAAGGCCTGCGCCACATAGTCGCGGTCGGCGGGGCGATTTGATGGCCAAGGGGGGTGCCGCGACGGTCTTTTGCGCCGGGGCGAATCGGCAGCTCCGATCTTTCGGATCGAGATGGGGCGGTGCACATTCCCCATCTAGTCGAACCCGCCCCGCCCTAAGGCTCAAATCCTCCTAGGCGGCGCCAATGGGCGGGGAACTTCACATT
Source organism: Pseudomonadota bacterium (assembly GCA_048498155.1). Taxonomy (GTDB): domain Bacteria; phylum Pseudomonadota; class Alphaproteobacteria; order Caulobacterales; family Caulobacteraceae; genus BOG-938. The sequence continues at coordinate 67,378 of JBEHYN010000001.1, forward strand.
CAGCTTACTGGGCGGGATGCAGCACGCCCGGCCGGGCCGGATCCAGGGCGAAGGTGATGGGAAGGATCGGCCGATAGGCCCGGCGACGGGCCTCTGCGGCTTTCATCACCCGGGCATAGGCGAGCTTGGCCAACAGGCGCGGACCCAGCGCCTCCTGGACTTGGGGGTTGGCGCCGAAGCGTTGGCGCAGTTTGGCATTGGCATAGAGCACATTGGCGCGGGCCAGGGCCTGCGGCGTCATGAACTCCATGGACAGGGAGACATTAACCGTGGGGCCGTTTTCGACCCGGTGGGGCAGGTTCTGTTGCCAGGTGACCATGTCGCCGGGACTCATCTCGATCACATGCGCCGCCTGATCCCATTGCGGCTGAAAGGCGAACTGGCCCTCGGCTTCCTTGGTGACGAACTTCTCGATGATCGCGTCGCTGACGAAGGGCTCGGCGCGCGGATAGAACAACACCTTTTTGTCGCCGCGGATGTGCCACAGCGACGAGAGCGGGACGTCCAGGTGATAGAACACCATCGCGCGGGGTGACGAGATCAGCAGGCCCAGGTCGCGCTTGAGCAGGGGGGTCCCGATGTGACGCTCCTTCTCCGCAGAGATTTCCTCACACAGGTTTGCGTATTCCGGCAGGCGCCGATTGGCCTCGCGCAGGTTCAGCCAAATGCGGCCGGCCTGCACAGCGTCCATCAGCTGGCGACCGGTCATCGCGCCCGCGTCCCCGCGCCGCCACGAGGTCCAGTCGACCAGATCGTGGCCCATGGTGAACACGCCTAGGCGTTCGCGAGGGTAGCGGTCGAGCACGTCGACCAGGGCATCATCAGAGAACATGGGGCGCTCGTGCAGGCCGTGGCGGAATTGCACGGTTTCGCGGCCGAACTTTTCTGCTTTCTCGGGCGACCAGTCGCAGATCACCGTGTCGCGCGTCATGAGGTTTGAGGTCGACGTCATGCTTGGGCTCCGGTCGGGACCGCGTGTCGGGCGGCGTTGCGTTTTTCATAGTTGGCCAGGGCGTTGATCACGCCTCGCGTGCGGCCGGCCAGGGTGAGTTCAGTGGCGGCGATGTGGTCCATGCGCCTGCGCAGGCGGCCGATGGTCTGCACCTTGGCGGAGGGCCAGTCGTACAGGCGCTCCTGAGTGGCGGCGGCGCGGCCCGCAGGGCCGGAAGCGGTGACCAGTCCGGTGCGAACGGGCAGGGCGTCCAGCGAGAACATCCGCTTCCAATGATCGCCGCCCACGCCCAACTCATAGGTATTCAAGTCCAGTTGGGGCATCGCCTTGACCGCGAGCCACTGGAACACCACCCCAGGGCTGTAGGCCTTCATTTCGGGATCCATGGCGCCGATCCACGGGTGGAAATGCCCATTCAGGCGCACGCCGAATTGGCCTGCGACATGGCGATCCCCAGCGTAGAGATTGAGCATCAGCCCCTCGAACCCGCCTTGGCGGACTTCGAACAGGCGGTGCAGCAAGGTCTTGATCCAGGTGACGGCGAGGAAGTCGTGCATGCCGGAGAGCCGCAGCTGGGCTGATTTCCATGCGAACAGTCGTTCGAGTGCGAATTTGTCCAGGTCCGGCCCGGCAAGGCGCAGTTCGCCCAGGTCTTGGCCCAGGCGGGCCGAATAACGTTTGAAGTTTTTGGCGCCGTTGCGGCTTTGCGCCCGCACGCGGTCCAAATAGGCCTCCGCGTCGCCGTCCAGGACGATGCGATGGCTCAAGGCCTCGCCTTGATGGCCGCCCGTCATGTGGTTGTAAGGGTCGATCAGCCCGTCGACCTTCAAGGCGCGCAATCCCGACGCGCCAAGCAGGGCGCCGCCGTCAATCCGGCTGTCGCGGCCGGCGACGAGGCCTTGCAGGTCGCAGAAGGGCGCGCCGATCGGTCGGCCAAAGGCGCTGGGGCGACGGTGAAACGCCAGGAATCCGTTGGAGGCGTCGTTCCCCCGCCAGATCGCCACGCGGGCGTCCTCGCGCACGGCGCCCACGGCGCGTGCAAACTGCGGTCCCAAAAGGGGACTGGAAAAGGCGGCGGTGTCCTGCTGCAGTGCGCCCCAGGCGCGCGCGTCGCTGTCATCCAGTTCGCGCGGATGCAATAGGTCAATCCGGTTGCTCATATCGTGGCCTCAATCGGCCTGGTCCCAATGGGAGACAGGCCCACACGGCCCACGCAAATCCGGCGCCACAATTCGCCTTGCTGGGGATAGCGGTCGAGTGTCAGCGGTTGAGGGAGACGGCGTCCGTCGGGCGCTGCCTCAAGTCGCCTTTAGGGAAGGAGCAGTCTTGCCGCATGGGAGTGGCGGGCCACGCCCTATAGCGATGATCACTACATTTACGCTCTAGAACTGTAGAGTTGGCATTTGGCGTTATCAAGCTCGTGTCCGAGGTACTTGAGATTGAAGTCGGATTGAAAAATCTTTTAAAGAGTTTTGCGGGGAGAAATGCGAGTGACCGATTTTTCGAAGGTCTTGTGGGTCAAATTCGGTTGGTCGGACTGGTATCGTGGTGGACCTGTCGACGGGAATTTCGGCTGGCTCAAAGCGCAAAAGGGCAAAAAGGATGAGGGGCGCGGCCACGAGGCGTTCAATTTTGCTCCCGGTTCCGATGGCACCTATCACTGCTATGTTCCGCCTCAGGGGCAGGGCTATGCACCTTCAAATTATGATCCTAAAGGCTGGACGGTCATATGCCTGGCCAAAAATCCCAAGCACAAGGGAGTTCATATTGTCGGCTGGTATGAGAACGCCGAGCTGATCGGTGAATGGAAGAATCCGAATCCATCAGCCTGGGATGGAGACTGGTCTTACTGCATCACGACCAAATCCGCCTTTTTCGTCCCACCAGAGCAACGGAACGATCCATTCTCGGACATCTCAGTCAGACAATCTAAATACTCATTCCTTGCTGGGCCCGACGTAGAGGCCAGCGATAACAAACGGCGAGTGCTCGTCCTTCTGAAGCACAAGTTGGTAGCGCTCCGCAGCGTCGCCGTCCACAATCCAAACGCCGATAGCGCGCCTGATCCTGAGACCGGCCCGGATCCACTGAGCGGCTTTGGCACGCCCGAGCAGCGCAAGAAGGTCGAAGAAGCCGCCGAGCGTGCCGTGGTCGCGCACTACAAGGCCAAAGGATTTGGAGAGAAGCGGGTCGCTCACCTCAACTGCGGTTACGACTATGTCTTTACGAAGCAAACGACTGTGCATCACGTCGAGGTCAAAGGCACATCCTTGGCCGACAGCCGGTTCTTCCTGACTCGGAACGAGAACAATGGGCGGGCCGACCCAATGTGGCGGCTCGGCATGGTGACTGACGCGCTGACGAAGCGGCTGAAGGTCACGATCTATGACAACCGTGCGTTCAAACAGGCTTTCGATCTCGAACCCTACGTCTTCATTGGCCGTCGTATCGTTGAGCCGAAGGACGGTTGAAAGCCCACTCTCCCCAGTTCCCAACGGCAACGCGATCACGATTCGACGCAAATAACCATGCCAGTGATCGGGACCAGACGGCAGATACTCCAGACGCTCGTGGCGAATGGTAGCGTAGCCGGCGTGCCCAATCAGATTGAAGTGGCGGACGGGGTGAGATTCGAACTCACGGTGGGCTCACACCCACGGCGGTTTTCAAGACCGCTGCCTTAAACCACTCGGCCACCCGTCCACGCGCCGCCCGATGCCACGAAGGGCGGGGTCGGGCAAGGCTGAACGGCGACTGGCTGGCTCACACGAGCGGCCATGGCGTCCGCCGGGACGCCCGCCTGGGGCTATATTGCAATATGGGCAATGGGTTAACTCAAACTCAAAATTCACCCTCTAAGCTCCGAGCCGCCTGAAGAATTCGGAGCATGCACATGGGGGCGTCGAACGTCGCCGATCTGGCCCGAGGCGCAGTGTTGGCATTGGCGGCCCTCAGCCTAGCCGCTTGCGCGAGCGTCGGGCCGCGCTATGCGACGGGCGGGCAGGGGTATGGCGGTGGCTACGCTGGAGGCGGGGCGGCGCCAAAGCCTCCGTCCAAATACACCGGGCCTCGCGTGGGCAAGCCCTATCAGATCGACGGGCGCTGGTATTATCCAGCCGAGCAGCCGAACTATGACGAGATCGGCGCCGCCTCCTGGTACGGCGAAAAATTCCACAACCACTACACGGCCGATGGCGAGGTGTTCGACATGAACATCCCCACGGCCGCGCATAAGACCTTGCCCCTGCCTTGCCTGGTGGAGGTCACCAATCTGGCTAACGGCCGCAAGATGGTGGTGCGAGTGAACGATCGCGGCCCCTTCGTCGGCGACCGGCTGATCGACATGTCCCGTGAAGCAGCCATGGAGTTGGGCTTTTACGCGCAGGGTATCACCCAGGTGCGGGTTCGCTACGTGGGGCCGGCGCCCGATGCGCCGGGCAAGGCGTTGCTTTATCACGCCGCCGATCGGGGGCCGCCGCCGCCGAAGATCCAGGCCGCGCCCGTGCTTGCGACGCCGCCACAGAAGCCACAGAACGATAGGCCCACTCAACTGGCGTCGGGCGCCGCCCTGCTGGGCTGGCAGATCGATCCGGGTCCATTGCAAGCTTCGCCTGCGGACAAAACCTGGAACACCGCGCCGCCTCAGAGCCGCGCCGCGCCGCCGACCGATCCCAGCCCCGCTCCAAGGGTTGAAATAGCGCCGCCGTCCGTGCTGTCGCCGGCCCCGTCTTCGGATATCGACAGTCTACTGGAGGAATTGGCCGCCACGCCGCCTACCTCGTCCGTGGTCCCGGCTCCGCCAGCGCTGGTTCGAGCATCGTTCGCGCAGGCCGGCGCCTTCGCCAGTCGGGCCAACGCTGAACGCGCCGCCGCGGCTCTGGCGGGTCGCACGCAGATCGTGCCGGTGGAGCAAGCGGGCCGAACTCTGTACAAGGTGATGGTGGCCCAATAGCCCCTCGCAAGTCTGCTCAATTGTGTCGAGGACGCTTGCGCGCTGGGCCGATCCGGACAATGTGAGAGGCGTGACGCGCGGCCGGTTCATCACATTCGAGGGCGGGGAGGGGGCTGGCAAGTCAACCCAGGTCCGCAGGCTTGTCGAACGCCTGACGGGCGCTTCCGTACAGGCAGTGGCCACCCGCGAGCCGGGCGGCTCGCCCGGCGCCGAAGCTATTCGATCCCTACTGGTCACGGGCGAGCCGGACCGTTGGTCGCCGACCGCCGAAACCCTGCTGCTCTACGCCGCGCGCTGCGATCACATCGAGCGAACGATCCGACCGGCGCTGGAGCGCGGCGTCTGGGTCATCTGTGACCGATTTGCCGATTCCACGCGCGCCTATCAGGGCGCTGCGGGCGGCGCGCCAAAGGATCTCATCACCGCTTTGGAGCAGACCGTGGTCGGCGCCGTGAGTCCTGACCTGACCTTGATCTTCGATTTAGCGCCCGAGGCTGGGCTGGCCCGCGCCGAAAGACGCGGGGGCGGCGAGGCGCGTTTTGAGGCCAAGGGGGCAGCGTTCCACGCCCGCTTGCGCGCGGGGTTTCTGGCGATCGCCCAGGCGGAGCCCGATCGTTGCGTGCTGATTGATGCGGCGCCCGACGCTGACCAAGTTGCGGAGGCTGTCTGGACCGTCGTCAGCGAGCGGCTGCTGTGAGCGCGCCAGGGGGTCAGGCGGCCCATCCGCGCGAGGTCTTCGCCTATGAAGGCGGGCAGGCCGTGGAAAGCGAATTTCTTGCGGCTCTGGACCGGGGACGGCTGCATCATGCCTGGCTCCTGACCGGGCCCGAGGGTGTGGGCAAGGCGACCTTCGCCTATCGTGCCGCGCGGCGCCTGCTGGGCGCTCAGCCAGACCCGGCATTCGGACTGCTCGGCGCTCATCCGGCCGATCCGGTCAGTCGCCAAGTCGCATCCCGCGCCCATCCTGACCTGCTGGTTCTTGAGCGTCAGACGGACGACGTCAAGGCGCGCAAATCGATCCCCGTGGAAGAGGTCCGCCGGCTGCCTGAGTTCTTCTCCAAGGCTCCGGCGAGCGCGCCTTACAGGGTGGCGATTGTCGATGCGGCGGACGATCTCAACGTGAACGCCGCCAACGCCTTGCTCAAGACCCTCGAGGAGCCGCCGTCCCGTGGGGTGCTATTGCTGGTGTCCCATCGGCCCGGCGCATTAATCGCGACGATCCGCTCGAGATGCCGACGCCTGGCCTTTGCCCCCTGGAGCGATGATCGTGTGGCGCAGTTCCTGGGCGAGCACACGGGCTTGGCCGCCGAAGAGCGCCAACGTATCGCCCATATGGCCAAGGGCGGGCCGGGCCGGGCGCTTTACCTGGCCGAAGCCGGCGCACTGGAAGCAGACGCCTTGGCGCACGAAATCCTCAGCCGACTGCCGGAAGCGGACGACGCCGTCTTGCTGGCCGCCGCAGACAGCTTTCGCGGCGGGGAAGGGCAAAAGCGCTTCGAGCTCTTATTCGAATGCCTGGCCGACCAGATTCGCGCGATGGCGTTGAACGCGGCCCTGGCCGAAAGCCCTTCTGCGGAAATAGAGCGCTGGGCGCGGGTATGGGGTGAGGTCGAGACCGCGCCCGGCGAGGCCGAGGCGATTAATCTGGACCGGGCCGATGTGTTGTTCACCGCCATCGGCCGGCTTAAGGCCGCGGCGAGGGTGTGAACGGATGCTGATCGACAGTCACGTCAATCTGCATGCGCCGCAATTCGCCGAGGATGTCGACCAGGTGATCGATCGCGCGCGCCAGGCCGGCGTGGGCCTCATGGTGACCATCTGCGACAAGGTCTCTTCCTTCGAGGCCGTGCACGCCATCGCAGCGGCCCATGAGGACATCTGGTGCACGGTGGGCACGCACCCGCACGAAGCGAAGGAAGATCCTGCCCTGACCGTCTCGACCCTGCTGCGGTTGGCTAAGCGACCAAAGGTCATAGGCATCGGCGAATGCGGACTGGATTTTCATTACGACCTTTCCCCCCGCGAGGTGCAGGCCCAGGTATTCAGAACCCATGTCCACGCCGCCCAGGCCACCGGTTTGCCGCTGGTGGTGCATACCCGTGAAGCGGACGAGGCGACGGCGCAAATTCTAGAGCAGGAATACGCACGAGCGCCCTTCAAGCTCTTGATGCATTGCTACACCAGCGGACCGGAACTGGCCCGCCGCGCCGCTGCCCTCGGCGCCTGGTTTTCCGTGTCGGGCATAGCCACCTTCAAGGCCGCAGAAGACGTCCGGGCGGTGATCGCTCAAATGCCCGCCGACCGGATTATTGTGGAAACAGACTGTCCCTATCTCGCGCCCGCGCCCTTCCGGGGACGGCGCAACGAGCCGGCCTATGTGGGTTATGTGTTGGCAAAGCTGGCGGACATTCGGGGGTGGAGCCGTGAGGAGGCCGAGCGGCGCGCCCAAGACGCGTTCTTCGCCCTGTTCGACGCGATCCCGCGCCCACGGAATGTGAGTTTCGCCTCTTGAGCGGCGCCCTGGAGTTTGTCGTACTGGGCTGCGGCTCATCGGGCGGCGTGCCTCGGGCGGACGGCGACTGGGGCGCCTGCGACCCGGCCGAGCCCCGCAACAGGCGCAGCCGTTGCTCGTTGCTGGCGCGCCGAAAGTCGGCCCTGGGCCCCGAGCATGAAACCACCGTCTTGGTCGATACCTCGCCTGATTTGCGCCTGCAGGCGGCGGCGGCAGGGGTACGTCGGTTGGATGCGGTGTTGTTTACCCACGACCATGCCGATCAGACGCATGGCATCGATGATCTGCGCGCTTTTTTTCTGAACGGTCGGCGGAAAACCCCCTGTTTCATGGACGCCCATACCCGAGCCGCCCTGCATCGACGGTTCGGCTATATTTTCGAAGGCGCCGGCGGCTATCCGCCGATCTGCGACACTGTCGACCTGCCGGGTCTTGGCAGGCCCTGGACAATCCCAGGGCCGTCCGGCGACCTGCCCGCCATAGCTTTCGATCAGGATCACGGCGATATCCGTTCAGTCGGCTATCGCTTTGGCGATCTGGCCTATTCCAGCGACGTGGTCGGTCTGCCGCCCAGCGCGTTTGAGGTTCTCAAGGGGGTGAAGGTTTGGATTGTCGACGCCCTGCGCTATGCGCCGCATCCGACCCATGCCAGCGTTGAACGGGCCCTGGCGTGGATCGACGTGGTGCGGCCTGAGCGCGCCATTTTGACCAACCTGCACGTGGATCTGGACTATCGCGATTTGGCCGCTCGACTGCCGCCCGGGGTTGAACCGGCTTACGACGGTCTGACGATCACCATGGCCTGAAGAGGTCCCAAAAAGTCGATACCGGTTTTTCGCGTCCTGCCCTAAAATGTCCACAACGAAAGTGGGGGAGAAGGGCTTGAAACGTCAAGGGCCGAGGCCTGCGCGAAAAGGGGGCGGGCGGTCTTGGGCCTAATCTCGGATGACCGCGCCCGATGGTTGGCTAGGCACGTGCTTCCGCATGAACCGGCCCTGCGCAGCTGGCTGGCCGGCAAGCGTTTGCGCGGCATAGACCTGGACGACATCGTGCAGGAGACCTATGCGATCCTGGCCGCACTGGACAGCGTCGAGGCCATTCGCAACCCTAAAGCCTATATGTTTCAAACCGCCTATTCGGTGATCCTGGCGCAAATCCGACGCGCGCAAATCGTGTCGATCACCACCATCGACGATATCGGTCAACTGGCCGCCTTGGACGAGGCGCCCTCGCCCGAAACAGAAGTGAGCGACCGTCAGGAGTTGCAACGCTTGGCGGAGTTGATCGCCGGTTTGCCTCGTCGCTGCCGGGAAGTATTCATCCTGCGAAAAATTCATGGGCTGCCCCAACGCGACGTGGCGCGTCGGCTGGGGGTGAGCGAGGGCACCGTTGAAAAGCAGGTGCAAAAGGGCCTGAAAACGCTCATGGCGACCCTTGGTCGCGGGGGGATTTCGTCCGGTCAAGCATCTAAGGCGGTGAAGGGCAGTCGCCTTGGTCGCAAGTGGAACGCATGACTCAGCGCGAAACATCCGCCGCAATTGACGATGCAGCGACAGCGTGGCTCGCTCGTCTTGATCGCGCACCGTTGATCGGCTTGGAAGCCTGCGAGTTGGAGGCCTGGCTGGCGGGCGATGTGCGGCGCCGCGGTGCATTTGCTCGCGCTCGCGCCGTGATGGTCTACACGGATCGAGCGCGGACGCTGGATGCGAGGTCTGACGCCATAGGCCGGGATAGGGTTGGACGCCTGGGAGCTTACAACCTCCTGACACGGCGCGCGACTTTGGCTGCGGGCGGCGCCGTCGCAGCAACTGTAATCGGCGGAGTTGTCAGCCTTGGTTTTGGAGGGTGGCTGCCGGACAGGGCCTATGAAACCCAAAAGGGCGAAGTGCGGCGTTTGCCTCTCGCTGACGGCAGCGTGCTAACGCTCAACACGGCGACCAAAGTCGATGTGAAATTCTCCGCAGCCCGCCGCGACATTCATCTGGTCGAAGGCGAGGCGGTGTTCGATGTCGCCAAAAACCCCAAGCGTCCGTTCTGGGTTGACACCGGGGACGTGAGGATAAGGGCTGTTGGCACCAGTTTCACGGTTCGCAAGTGGCCCGGCAAGCCTACACAGGTGTTGGTCAGCGAAGGTGTGGTCGAAGTGAGCCGCACCGGCTCTGAGCCGCTCCGTGTGAGCGCCAATCAGCAGGCGCGGAACAATGCGGACGCGCCGCTAACGTCCTCTGTTCTGGATGCCGACGCCATGACTCGCGAGCTGATGTGGCGGCAGGGCATGATTGCGTTCGAGGGCTCATCCCTGCGTGAGGCGGCGCTCGAGTTCTCTCGCTATAGCGACACCCGGATCGAGATCGAAGACCCGGCGGTCGCGGACAAGACCATCACCGGCCTGTTTTCGGCCAATAACCCGGCGGGATTCGCGCGGGCGGTGGCCTTATCTTTGAATCTCAACACACAAACCGAGGGCAACACGATCCGTCTCAGTCGTTGACGGTGATGGATTCACCGGGCCTAACCCTCTAGTCTTGGGCCGAGCCCCGAAAAAGGGGAGGCGTGGCCGCGCAGGTTGGGACTATCCAGTCCGTCGCCGCTCAATTGGGAGGACTGACGATGTCCGCAGGCAATTGTCACCCCTTATCACGACGCGCCTTCGGGCTGATGAGCGCGGCCGGCGCCCTGGCCGGCTCCGCCTGGGCCCAGACCGGGCCCTTGCCCCTGTCGATGGCGCCGTCCAACGAAAAGGTGGTCACAACCGACATCCCTGGGGTGACGGCGGCGGGCGAACCCTTCACCATCATGAAAAGCGGAATGACCAGTTCGGAAGGCGCCGTGGCGGCGCCGGACGGGGGTCTTTATTTTTCCGAACCCAGTGTGAACCGGATCTACAAGGTTGGCACAGACGATACGATCACCGTGCTGTTTGACCCGCATAAGGTCGATGATGCAGCGGGAGAGCGTTGGCGGCTGCCATCCCTGGGCGTGGATGCCAAAGGCGTGATCTACGCCTGTCGCCGAGCCAACGGCCCCATCGGCGTGGCCATCGTCTATCCTGAGGCCAAGGCGAAATTCATCGCCACATCTTACAAGAGCGTCCCATTCAACGCGCCCAATGACCTGGTGGTGACCAAACACGGCGGCATCTATTTCACCGAGCCCGGTTCTCCCGACCAAGGCGCCCAACGACCGCACCATATCTATTACATAAAGCCCACCGGCGAGGTCATGGTCGGAACCGACAATCTGGGCCGCCCCAATGGCCTGGCTCTCAGTCCCCATGAAAAGACCCTCTACGCGGTCGATTCGGAGTCTGAATACGTCTTCGCCTTCGACGTCATGCCCGATCACAGCCTGGCCAACCGGCGCCAGTTCGGCCGTCTGAACGGGATCGTGCGGACCGACAAGGGGATGAACAACGGCATCGACGGCATGACCGTCGATAACGACGGCCGGGTCTATGTCATCAGCATGGGCGGCATTGAGGTATTTACGCCTAAGGGCGAAAATATCGGCACAATCAAGCTCCCGGTTAAGGCGCAGAACCTGGCCTTCTCCGGCAAGGACGGCCGCACCTTGTACGTGGTTGGCCACGGCAATCTGTTCAAGGTCCGGATGCTGGCTCGTAAAGTGATTGGGCGCGCCAAGTAGAAGTCGGATAGACGGGGAGGGGAAGCGGTCATGTCGCACGACAATGCCCCAGGGATTTTGCGGCGCGATTTTGGTTTGATGGCCGCCGCCGCCGGCGCCTTGGCGGGCTCGGTGCAGGCCCAGACCCTGTCCTTGCCCCTGTCCATGGCGCCGAAGACGGACAAGGTGGTCACCACGGATATTCCCGGCGTGACCGTGGCCGGCAGCCCGGTCACCATCTTGAAAACCGGCATGACCAGTTCGGAAGGCGCAGTGGCGGCGCCGGACGGCGGCCTGTATTTCACCGAGCCCAGCGTCAACCGGATCTACAAGGTCGGCGTGGACGACACGATCAGCGTGCTGTTTGACCCGCACAAGGTCGATGACGCCAAGGGCGAGCGTTGGCGGTTGCCGGCCCTGGGAGTGGACGCCAAGGGCGTGATCTATGCCTGTCGCAGGGCCAAGGACCAGATCGGCGTCGCCGTCGTCTATCCCGTCGAACAGGCCAGGTTCCTCGCCACCGCCTACAAGGGCGTGCCGTTCAATGCGCCCAACGATCTGGTGGTGGCCAAGGACGGCGGCATCTATTTCACCGAGCCCGGTTCGGGCGACCAGGGCGAGCAGCGGCCGCACCACATCTTTTACATCAAGCCCTCCGGCGAGGTGATTGTCGCCACTGACAAATTGGGCCGTCCGAACGGACTGGCCCTCAGTCCCGATGAGAAGTCCCTTTATGCAGTGGATTCGGAGTCCGAATTCGTCTGGGCGTTCGACGTCCAGCCCGATCACAGCTTGGCGAACCGCCGGCAATTCGGGCGCCTGAGGGGCGTCGAGCACACCGACAAGGGGATCATCAACCACGTCGACGGCATGACCATCGACAACGACGGCCGGGTCTATGCCACAAGCGGAATTGGTGTTCAGGTATTTTCACCAAGTGGCGAGAATATAGGTGTAATTCCTACGCCAATTAATCCACAAAATCTTGCCTTCGCCGGAAAAGACGGCCGGACGCTATACATGGTCGGCCACGGCAATCTGTTCAAGGTGGAAACCCTGGCTAGCAAGGTTGTCGGACGCGCCAAATAATCATCAGCCCATGAGGACAGCCGTGAACCGCTCCGCTCTGCTCGCCGCAGGGATGGCTTGTGTCCTGATCGCTGGATCAGCCCATGCCGCCGGCAAGACGCTCAAGATGGCGACCCTCGATATGGAGGAGGGGGCAAGCACGCTGTTCGTCACGCCGGAAGGGCGATCCCTGCTGATCGACACCGGCTCGCCCCATCGCTCGCAGCAGCCCTGGGGGCTGGACGGCGCAAGCACGGGAGCGGACCGGATCGTGGCGACGGCCAAGTCCCTGGGCGTGCGCAAAATCGATTATGTGATCGTCACCCACTATCACGGCGGCCATGTGGGCGGGGTCATCGACCTGCTGGCGCGCATGCCGGTCGGGACCTTTGTCGATCACGGCCCCAACCGTGAGATTCCCGACCTGAACATGACGCCTGAAACACCCGCCAATCACCAGGCGCGCTCGACGGCGGATAACTACGAACGGTATCTGGCGGCCATCAAGGGGCATCGGCATGTGGTGGTTAAGCCTGGCGACGTCCTGCACATCGGCTCCCTGATCGACACCATCGTCGCCGCAGACGGCAAGGTCTTGGCCAAGCCATTGCCCGGCGCAGGTAAGCCGGGCGCTTTGTGCGACACGCCGCCCTTGGCCGCAGACGGCGGGATTGAAAACGCCGAGTCGGTCAGCTCCATCCTCAGCTTCGGCAAGGTCCGCATCGCGGCCCTAGGCGATCTGTCGTGGAACAGAGAGCACGACCTGGTCTGTCCCATCGACAAGGTCGGCCACGTCCACGTTCTGTTGGTGACCCAGCACGGCACCGAGCTGAGCACCAATCCGGCGTCTATAGCGGCTCTTAGGCCGGATATCGTCGTTATGGCCAATAGCGGCGTCTACGGCGCTGTGCCGGCCGTGGTGAATACGATCAACGCCAGCGGCGGCCTGCAGGGATTCTGGAAGATGCACGCGTCCAAGACCTATGGCGCCTTGGACGGCGATCCCAAGTTCATCGCAAATTTGCAGTCGGCGCCCGATCCCGGCGACACCATCCGCCTGGACATCGCCCGCGACGGACGGATCACCGCGCGCAACACCCGCAACGGCTTCAGCAAAACCTACAGGGTCAAGTGAAACCTAGACCTATTATTTCTGATAATATTCATTAGGCGCAAATATCTTGCAGCCGCCATTTAGTAATCTCACCGGCCTCACCGATTCGAATGTCACGAGCGTTTCCTTCGGTTTAGAAACTGAGGGTGGCGGTAGGCGTCGTTCGCCGCTTCGTCGATCGATACGTAGAGATTGGCGCCCAACCGCGCCCAAGCCAGCCCTCGCCTGTCTCATCTTCGCTCGGCCCGCCCTGGAACGGAACAGGAGCCCCGCAGTTGGGTATGTATGACCGCCACCAGCCACGTTCTGATCCTGATCGTTGATGATGAGCCGATCATTCGCCTCCTTGCTTGCGATAGTTTGGAAGAGGCCGGCTTTGACGTCATCGACGCGGCGAACGCCGCGGAAGCGCTGGACATCCTCGCCGAGCGCACGGATGTGGGCGTGCTGTTCACCGACGTCAACATGCCCGGCGGGGTGAATGGTCTGGATCTGGCGGAAACGGTCCATCGGCGCTGGCCGGCAATCAAGCTGGTGGTCACCTCCGGTCAGCCGCCCGAGCGCCCTGTCGCCGACGGCGGGCGGTTTATCGCCAAGCCCTATAATTTGCGCTCCATGACCGACCTCGTGGCCGAAGTCAGCGCCGGAGCGGCCTGTGACACTTAGGTCAGCTGAGCATTTGCACCGCTTTTTCAGCTAGCTTGGCGTTAATTTGTATCATCGGGGCTTTCCGTCGCGACGGCCTATGCTATGGGTTCCTCAACCACGTCTTGTATCGGGAGGAAACCAAGTGAAATTAAGGCCACTATCGGCGCTGCTGACCGCTGCGCTACTGATGTGCTCGGGCGTTTCGCTCGCGCAGACCGAAGACAACGTCGCCGGCGCAGCCGGTCAGGCGTTTCCGTTCGCCGCCAAGGCGGGCGAAGACACGGGCGCCATCAACAAAGCCCTGCCGGGCGCCGTGAACCAAGGCCCCCTGGATCCGGGCGCCTGGAAGTACGGCCCGCAATTCAAGCCGCCAGCGAATTCGAAGATCTGGAACCCGGTCATGGCCAAGATGAAGGCGGGCCAGAAAGTTACCGGCGGCACGGTTTTCTCTGCTACCGCCCCGGAGGTCTACTGCGCCATGGCCAACGCCGGCTATGACTTCATCTGGACCGAAATGCAGCACAGCGATCGTGATTGGGGTCAAGCCGCCAACATGTGGGCCACCTGCCCTCACGCCCATGCGGTCCCCGGCGTTCGTATCGCCAAAGCGGACGAGCGTGAAATTCAACACGCCTTGGACAGCGGAGCCATCGTGCTCGTTGTCCCGACCGTTCGCTCCTATGAAGAAGCCGTGCGGATTCGCGACTGGGCGTTCTTCCCGCCCTTGGGTGATCGCAGCGCGGGCGGCGGCCCCGGCACCGGCCCAGCCATGTGGGGCGACGTCCCCGGCGGCTACCGCGCCACGGCCAACGACAACATCGTGCTGATCCTGATGATCGAGACCCTGCAAGGGGCCAAGGACGCTGATCGAATCGCCAAGATCCCGGGCGTGACCGCTCTGTTCGCCGCCAGCGGCGATCTGGGCAACCGCTCCGGCTATCCTCAGAAGTCGCCCGACTATGAGCGGATCATCAACATCGTCCACGATGCGGCTATCAAGAACGGCAAGCGCCTGTGTGGGCCCTTCTCTTGGAAGGACCGTCCGGACTTCACCTGCTTCCAGAATTCCAGCGAGACTGGGCTGATTGCCAAGGCCGCCAAGGCCGAACTGGGCGACCTGTGGATGACCCAGGGCAAGGTCGAAGTCGGACCCCTTGCCCCGAACTACATGCCCAACCAGCCCAGCGCCAACGCCGGGATGGAGTAAGATTGTTCAGGATTGGCCGTCTCGGCGGGTCCTGATCGTCTGTCATTGAAGATACGGAACGGCTTGGATCACATCGATCCAAGCCGTTTTCGTTAGGTGGGTCAGGTCGCGGGCTTGGACAGACTATGGCTCCCTGCCCGGCTTGCGCCGAGAGGACCAGCTGTCAGCGCCACTTCGGCAGTTTGGTCGCTACGCCCTTGGCCTCCAGCCGGGCCAGCCAAGCGTAGGCTTCCTCGGTCTTGGCGGCGGCTTGCGTAGCCGGAATGTCGTTCCAGCCGCTCAGCGCCCGCTGTTCCTCGCGCTGCACATATTCCGCAATCGCTTCGCGCATGAGCCAATGAACCGAACGTCTTTGGGACGCCGCCAATTGCTGAAGACGTCCTTTCAGAACGTCATCGAGCTTGATGCTTGTGGTTGTCGTGGCGGCCATGGCGGGTGCTCAAGAGTGTTACTTTTTATTAACTAATCAAACTGCTTCATTCCGGCTAGGGTGGATTTTCATGAATTCATCCCCTCAGTCCCAAACACGTCTCAGTCACCGCGAACTGGCGCTTTACGCTGCCCCGTCCTTGGCCCTGGCGGGCGTGGGCTTGCCGCTGATCGCCCTCCTGCCGACCTATTACGCGTCGGTTCTCGGTCTGAACCTGGGCGCGGTTGGCGTGGTGTTCATGGCCGTGCGCCTGATCGATATCGCAGTGGATCCCTTGCTGGGTGTTCTGATGGACCGCACGCGCACGCCATGGGGCCGTTTTCGCCCATGGTTGTGCATAGGGACGCCCATCATGATGGCGGCCACCGCTATGCTGTTCTTCGCCCGGCCCGGCGTCGGCCCGCTTTACCTCGGGGTCGGCCTTGCGATCGCCTATCTCGGCTGGTCGATCTGCGTCCTGGCGCAAAGCGCCTGGGGCGCCTTGCTGTCGGCGGATTATCATGAGCGATCACGTGTTTATAGTTGGTGGCAAGCCTTCAATTTAATAGGACTTTTGCTGGTGTTGCTCGTACCGGCCGTCGCCGCTCGCTGGGGCTTCGATAGCCAAGGCGACAGCATGATGGTGATGGGTGTTCTGCTCATTATTCTGTATCCCCTGACCACTGCCGTGGCGGTGGGCCAGGTGCGGGAGCCCGCGCCCGACAGCCCCCGCCCCTGGGCCAGTCTGGCCGACTGGCTCCTTCTGTTCCGGCTGGGCGCCGTGCGGCGGGTGATGTCAGTCGACCTCGTGTTGGGTTTGAGCTTCGGCATGCAAGCCTCGTTATTCCTGTTCTATTTTGAGGCCGCCAAAGGCATTTCGCCCTTGACCGCAAATCTTCTGCTGCTGACCTATTTCCTGGCGGGTTTGGCGGGCGGACCGATCTGGACGGCCCTGGCGCGCAGGATCGACAAGCATCGGGCCTTGGCCGCCTCTTGCCTGTTCTACCTGGTCGGCATCGGCGGGCTTTACCTCACGCCCGCCCACAGCCTGGGATGGGCCGCCGCTGCCGCGGTCGTGGCGGGTCTGCCCTATAGTGCGCCCAACCTGCTGTCGCGCTCGATGCTGGCAGACGCCGGGGACGAGGAGTTCATGCACACCGGCGTGGACCGCACCGGCCTGCTCTATGCCGTGCTGAACAGCTCTACCAAGGTCGGCGCAGCCCTTGCGGTCGGCGCCACGTTCGTGGGCCTGGATATGGCCGGGTTCGACGCCCGAAGCGCGCACAATGCACCCGGCGCCTTGGTGGGCCTGGCCTTTTTGTTCCTCGCTGGGCCGGCGATCCTCAATCTTGCGGGCGCGGCCCTGCTGGTCAACTATCCGCTTACTGCGGCCCGCTTTGCCGAGATTCGCACCGCCCTTGCCCAGTCCGGGTCCTGACATGCCCTTCGATCCGCCCTCGTCCAATCTTCGCCCGCTTGAGCGCTTGATTGAGGTTATGGCCCGCTTGCGTGATCCGGCTGGAGGCTGTCCGTGGGATCAGGCGCAGACCTTCGCCACCATAGCGCCCTACACGGTGGAAGAAGCCTATGAGGTGGCGGACGCCATAGGCAGGGGGGATCTGCGCGACTTGAAGGAGGAATTGGGCGATCTGTTGCTGCAGGTGGTGTTCCATGCGCGCATCGCGCAGGAGCAAGGGGCCTTCGATTTCGACGCGGTGGCGGACGCCATCACCCAGAAGATGATCCGCCGCCATCCTCATGTTTTCGCCGAGCAAAGCTATCGAGATTCGGATGAACAATCCGCAGCCTGGGACGCCATCAAGGCGCAGGAGAGAGCCAGCAAGGGACGGGCGCCCAGCCTGTTTGACGACGTACCCTTGGCCTTGCCCGGCATGAGCCGCGCGGTGAAACTGACCAAGCGAGCCGCGCGGGTGGGCTTCGATTGGCCGACCACCTTGGAAGTGCTGGCCAAGCTACGCGAAGAGTTGGAAGAGCTTGAGGTGGAAATCGGGTCGCAAGACGCCGAAAAAATACATGAGGAAATGGGAGATTTGTTGTTTGTTTGCGCGAATTTATCGCGGAAGTTACATGTTGATCCGGAGGACGCCCTACGCGCCGCCAATGCCAAGTTCGTACGACGTTTTGCCTATATTGAGCATACCCTCGCTGAACGCGGGTCAAGCCCTGAACAGTCCGACTTGGCTGAAATGGACAGACTGTGGAACGAGGTCCGCGCCTTGGACAAGTTGGGCAAGTCTTAAGGTCGCAGGCCGATGTGCGTACCGGGATAGAGCCGCTCGAACCGGCCGAGCGCCTGCTGATCCAGCCTTACCTCCAGATGCAGCCCGCCATCTGGCCGATCCGACCGACTGACCACTCGCCCGTGCCGATAGAGCCAGGCCAGCGCTTCGCCCTGCCCAGGGGCCAGGTCGGCGTCAAGGGGGGCGTCCTCGTCCACTAGGCGGGCGAGAAGGTCGCGCAGGTCCTCGCAGCCCTCCCCCGTTATGGCCGATAGTGCCACAGCAGGAAGTTCGCCGATGTCTCTCGCCCGGCGGCTCTTGGCTTGCAGGGCGTCGCGCGCCTCGCCGTCCAGACGGTCGATCTTGTTCCACACCTCGACCAAGACCTGCTCGCCCTCCTCCGCCTTGAGTTGGGCCAGCACGTCGGCGACGTCGGCGGCTTCCGCCTCGGTCTCAGGACTGGATAGGTCGCGAACGTGCAGGATCACATCGGCCTGCTGCACCTCCTCCAGGGTGGCGCGGAAGGCGTCGACCAGTTCGTGCGGCAGATCGGATACGAAACCCACGGTATCGGACAGGATGGCGCCGCGGCCACCCGGCAACCGCACGGTGCGCAAGGTGGGGTCCAAGGTGGCGAACAGCATGTCGCGCGCCTCTACCTGTGAGTCGGTCAGTCGGTTGAACAGGGTGGACTTGCCTGCGTTGGTGTAGCCGACCAGGGCCACCGAGCGGAACGGCGCTTTTTGGCGGGCTGAGCGGTGCAGGCCTCGGGTGCGACGGACCTCATCCAGTTCACGCTTCAACCGGCCGATTTTGTCGGCCAGCAGCCGCCGGTCGGTTTCAATCTGAGTTTCGCCCGGACCGCCCATGACTCCGAAACCGCCTCGCTGGCGTTCCAAGTGGGTCCATGTCCGCACCAATCTCGATCGTTCATAGGCCAGGCGCGCCAGTTCCACTTGGAGGCGGCCTTCCCGCGTGCGGGCGCGGCGGGCGAAGATTTCCAGGATCATGCCCGTGCGGTCCAGCACCTTGACCTGCCAGGCCTTCTCCAGATTGCGCTGTTGGACCGGCGTCAGGGCATCGTCCACCACCACCACATTCACGTCGTGTTCGCGGGCCAGATCGCCCAGTTCGCTGACCTTCCCCTTGCCGAACAAGGTAGCGGGCGTAGCGGTGCGCAGATGGGCCACCATGGCGTAACGAACTTGAAGGTCGAGCGCTTGGGCAAGGCCTACGGCTTCTTCAAGCCTGGCCTCAGGTGAGCGCAGGTTCTTGCGCCCAGCGCGCATCGGGTGAATCACCAGGGCGGCCTGAACCTCAGGACGCCAATCGACCGAACGGTCTTGGGGATGTGAACTCAATCGTCCTCGTCAGCCGAAGGCTCATAAAGCTGCACAGGCTGGGAGGGCATGATGGTGGAGATCGCGTGTTTGTAGACCAGTTGCGATTGGCCATCCCGGCGCAGCAGGACACAGAAATTATCAAACCAGCTCACCACGCCCTGCAGCTTGACGCCGTTGACCAGGAAAATGGTGAGCGGCGTGCGGGTCTTGCGAACGCTGTTCAAGAAGGTGTCTTGCAGGTTCTGTTTCTTTTCGTTCGACATTCGTCGAGCCCTCTTATCGATCGGAAGCCAATGCGCTTCCACACACAGAAAAAGTCTAAGCGCCTCTTAGGGTGCAGCGCAACCTAGGTCGGGCTAAATGGCCGATTTGCGGCCATGCTGGATATAGAGCGCCCGTAAGCGGTTCGCCACCGGTCCGGGCCGTCCGTCGCCGATGATTTGCTGGTCGATCCACACCACCGGCATGATCAGCGAGCCGGCTCCCGTCAGGAAGACCTCCCTCGCCGCCTTAGCTTCAGCGACCGTGAAGGCTTGCTCGCGCACGGCCAGGCCGGCCTGGCGGGCCAGCTGCGCTAGACTGGAGCGGGTGACGCCGCGCAGGATATTGGCGCCCAGGTCGCGGGTGCGCAGGACGCCCTCGGCGTCGACAATCCAGGCGTTGCTGGCCGCGCCCTCGGTGACCAACCCCTCACGGTCGACCAAGAAGGCCTCATAGGCCCCCAGTTCCTTGGCCGCCTGGCGGGCCAGGACATTGGGCAAGAGGCTGATGGTCTTGATGTCGCAGCGCCCCCAGCGGATGTCAGGAACAGTAATGACCTTCACCCCCGCCGCCGCGCGCGCTTCCGCTACGGCCAGATCCGTCTTGCGGGCCGTCACCACCATGGTCGGCCGCCGGGCGGGACTGGGGAAGGCGTGATCGCGCGGCGCCGCGCCGCGGGTGATCTGTAGATAGACCGTGCCGTTGATGACGCGGTTACGCCGAACAGTTTCGCGCAACACTGTGGTCAGGGCTTCCCGGCTCATGGGCGGCGAGATGGCCAATTCGCCCAAGCTGCGCTCCAGCCGGGTGAAATGGCCCTGCGCGTCCACCAGTCTTCCGCCAAATACGGCCCACACTTCATAAACGCCGTCCGACAGCTGGAAGCCTCGATCCTCGATCGACACTCCGGCGTGGGCCTGGGGCAGGAAACGACCGTTCACATAGGCCAGCTTCGGCATCAGTCTTCTTCGCTATCCTCGCCCCGCAGCACGCCCAGGCCGAGGGACTTGAGTTTGCGGTGTAGGGCGGACCGCTCCATGCCGATGAAGGCGGCGGTGCGCGAGATGTTGCCGCTGAAGCGCATGATCTGGGCGTTGAGGTATTCCTTTTCGAACACCTCCCGCGCGTCGCGCAGGGACAGGGCGATGATCCGCTCCGGTCCGACCGAACCGGCCGCGCCCGCAGCGCTGACCTCAGCGGGCAGCATTTCAGCCGTGATCACCTCGGACGGGTCGCCCGACGCCAAGATCAGTAAGCGTTCGATATTGTTGCGCAGCTGGCGCACGTTTCCGGGCCAGGCATGCACCTGCAAGGTGGCGATGGCGTCCTCGCCCAGTACGCGTTTGGGCAGACCCTGGGCGCCGGACACCCGGTCGATGAAATAGGCGACCAGTTCAGCAATATCCTCGCGGCGTTCGGCTAGGCCGGGCACCCGGATAGGCACCACGCTCAGGCGATGAAACAGGTCTTCACGGAATCGCCCGGCGGCGATCTCCTCTCGCAGATCGCGAGAGGTGGACGACACCACCCGCACGTCCACCTGTACATCCCCTGCCCCGCCCACCCGCCGGAAGCGCTGCTCTATCAGGACGCGCAGAATGCGGCCCTGTGTCGCCAGAGGCATGTCACAAACTTCATCCAGATATAGCGTACCGCCGTGGGCTCGCTCGAACACACCGATCTTGCTGGGCCGGCCGTTGTCGCCTTCCTCCCCGAACAGCTCGAGATCGACCCGCTCAGGGGTCATGCCGGCGGCCGAAATGGCGACGAATTCGTTCTGAGCCCGGGGGCTGGCCGTATGGATCATGCGCGCCACCAGCTCCTTGCCCGATCCGGGCGGTCCGGCGATCAGCACGCGGCTATTGGCCGGCGCGACCTTGGCGATCATCTGGCGCAGCTGCTGGGCCGCCGCCGAACGACCGATCAGGCCGGTGGGCGACAGGGCTTGGACCTGCAGCCGGCGGTTCTCTCGACGAAGGGCGGTGGTCTCCAGAGCTCTCTGAACCACCAGGATCAGGCGGTCGGACTTGAACGGCTTTTCCAGGAAGTCGTAGGCCCCCCGCTTGATGGCGCTGACAGCGGTCTCGATATTGCCGTGGCCGGAGATGATCAGGACAGGCAGGTCGGCGTCGAGGGTCTTGACTAGGTCGAGCAACTCCAACCCGTCCATGCCGCCGCCCTGCATCCAAATATCGAGCACCAGCAGAGACGGCTTGCGCGACTTAATCGCAGCCAGCGCCTCTTCGGAGCTGGCTGCGGTGCGCACGGAATAGCCTTCGTCGGTCAATATCCCCGCGACCAGGTCTCGAATGTCAGCTTCGTCGTCCACGACCAGGATATCAGCAGCCATATTCAGTCTCGTGCTTGTGTCGCTGGAGCCAGCGTCTTTGGCGAATGTCCGCCCGAATCCGCAGCGGCAAATTGGAGGATCACTTGGGCGCCGGGGCGGCCAGGGACATCTTGCATGGTCAAGGCGCCCCCGTGCTCCTCCATGATCCGCTTGACGATGGCAAGGCCAAGGCCGGTGCCCTTCTCGCGAGTTGTGACATAGGGCTCGGTCAGCCGATCACGATCCTTGGCCGGCAGACCGATGCCGTTGTCCTCGATCACAATGGCCACCCGATCCGGCTCCTCGACGATGTGGGCCGTGATTACGCCGGGCTCTTCGGAGCCCGCCGCTCTGCGGGCCTGGACCGCTTCGGCCGCGTTCTTCAAGATATTGGACAAGGCCTGACCGATCATCCGCGCGTCGCAGGTCAAGGTCACGCCAGGCGCCGGTTCGTGCATGGTCACGGCGATGTCGGGATTGGCGACCCGCCGCGCGAACACCGCTTGACGCACCAGTTCGGTCAGATCGGCTTGCGCAAACTTGGGCGCAGGCATGCGCGCGAAAGCGGAGAACTCGTCCACCATCTTGCCGATGTCCTCCACCTGCCGAATGATGGTGTCAGTGCAACGGTCGAACGTCTCCAGATCGCTGGTGATTTCGCCCCGGTACTTGCGGCGAAGTCGTTCCGCCGACAACTGGATCGGCGTCAGCGGGTTTTTGATCTCGTGGGCGATGCGGCGGGCGACGTCGCGCCAGGCGGCGTTGCGCTGGGCGGCCACCAGGCGGGTGATGTCGTCAAAGGTGATCACCATGCCCCCCTCCTCCAGAATGCTCACCCGAATGCGTAAGCGGCGGGTCTCGCCGTGGCGCACCACGTCCACCTCTTCCTCGACGTCGCGCCCGGTTTGCGCTGCTCCTCCTGAAACCGCAGCCAGCTCCGGCGCGGCTTCGGCCAGGGGCCGGCCGATGGCGCCGTCCCGGTCGAGATCGAGTAGAGCTAGGGCCCGGTTGTTGGCGGCCGACAGGTCCCCCTCCGCATCTACCCCCACGACCCCAGCGCTCACTCCGGCCAGCACGGTCTCAATGAAGTGGCGGCGGGATTCTGCGTCAATACTGGCGCGTTTCAGGGCCTTTTGCTGATCCTGGAGATCGCTCGTCATCCGATTGAATGCACGGGATAATACGGCGATTTCCTCAGGGTCATTTCGAGACTCCACTCGGGCATCCAGATTGCCCGCCGCCACCATGCCCGCAGCCTGAACCAGGCGCGCGACCGGCGCGGAGATGCTATTGGCGGCGGCCATACCGAGCCATACCGCGCCGACCAGGACCAATAGCGCTGTTTCGGCGTAGCTGAGGGCGAAGGCGGCCTGGATAGCCCGCCGGTCTGCATCGGCGTCGCGATAATCCACCACGGCGGCGGAAGCGGCGCGCAACTGGTGAAGCACACCGGGCTGGACGAACCTGGCCACGTACAAATAAGCGTCGGGAAAGGCTTTAAGCCGATAGATCGCTCGAAATAGATCCTGAGATTCGAAGGCGTGCTCGACGATGTCCTTATCGGCCGACTTGAGCGTGGCCTGGGGCGGCAGAACGAAAGCAGGCGCTCCCGGCGCCTCGGCCCTCGCCAAGACGCGCCCGTCGCCATCGATCAGATAGACGGCCGGGAACTCGTGATAGGCCGCCTGTTGCGCCAGATACTGGCTGAACCTGAGGGGACTCTTCTGGAGGGCCGGCGCCACGTCGTTCATGTCGGTGGCCATCAGGAACAGGTGCCGCTGCAGATAGGCTTGCTGATCTTCCACGAAGGACTTGGCCACCTTGGCCGAATTTTCGACCACCGCCTCGACCCGATGGCTGAACCAATTGTCCACAGCGCTGGTCACCAGGGCGCCGAAGGTCACGGCGACCACTACGGCCGGCGCTACCGCCACAAGGGCGAACAGGGTCACGAAACGCAGTTGAAGACGCGCACCGGCGTTGCGCGAACGCTCCCATACCAGCCGCAATACCCGCCAGCCTGCCCCCGCCAGCAGGGCGGCGATGAGCAGCAGATTGACCGCCAGAATAAACAGTACGCGGTTGCTGGCCGGACCAACGGGACCGGCCCCGGGCGCGGAGGCCAGATACACGGCCAGGGCAGTGATCGCGGCGGACAACCCCCAAACCAAGCCGAAGACGCCGGACATCAAGCCTCGGAACGTCCGATCTTCCGGAGCGCCCGACATGGGCATGTGAAGTCCGAGTGAGCGCAGCATGCGGACCGCAGCCTAGGTCTCTGTGCCTCAAAATCAACAGCTATGTTGCTCAATAGCCGCTACCTAGCGCGCGGGTCGGACCTTTTCGATGCCCAGGTCCTGGATTTTCTTGCGCAGGGTATTTCGGTTCAGCCCGAGAATTTCCGCCGCCCTCACCTGATTGCCTCGGGTAGAGGCCAGGGTCAGCCGGATCAGCGGCGCCTCCACCTCCTGCAGGACGCGGTCGTATAGACCCGGCGGCGGACCGCCCTCCGGCTGTTCGGCGAAGTAGGAGATCAGTCGCCGCTCGACCAAGGCGCTCAATGTCGCCGGCCCATCCTCGGTTTGCGGGGCGGACGTATTGTCCTGAAGTTCGCGCTCGACGATGCGGGCGGTGATCACATCCTCGGCGTAGAGCGCGCAGACCCGGCGGATCAGGTTCTCCAGTTCGCGCACATTGCCCGGCCACTCGTGGGCCTTCAGCCGTTCAAGGGCGCTCTGGTCGATGGTTTTGGACGGCAGGCCCTCCCGGTGAGCTCG
The DNA here is from genome assembly GCA_048498155.1 of Pseudomonadota bacterium. Lineage (GTDB taxonomy): Bacteria > Pseudomonadota > Alphaproteobacteria > Caulobacterales > Caulobacteraceae > BOG-938. The sequence continues at coordinate 91,814 of JBEHYN010000001.1, forward strand.
GAGCAGGAAGGCGCGGGCAAGATCAGGAATATCGTCCGTGCGCTCGCGCAGCGGCGGCAAACGCACCGGCGCGACGTTCAGGCGGAAAAACAGGTCTTCCCGGAACAGGCCCTGGGCGATCAAGCCGCGCAGGTCGCGGTTGGTGGCGGCAATGATCCGTACATTGGGCCGCCGGCCGGTCTTGGGGTTTAGCGCCGCTTCCGATCCGTCGATCACCCGCAGGAGGCGGGTCTGAGCGTCCAGCGGCATATCGCCGATTTCATCCAGGAACAGCGTACCGCCGTCCGCTTCCACCAGCTTGCCGATGTCATTCTCATTGCGCCCGAACAACTCCTCCTCCACCCGCTCGCGGGGCACGGCGGCGAGGTTGATGATGACGAACTTACCGTCGCGGCGACGGCCCAGGTCGTGCAGAGCGCGGGCGACCAACTCCTTGCCAGTACCGGATTCGCCCAGGATCAGCACTGTCAGGTCCGCGCCCACCAGGCGCGCCACGGTGCGATAGACCTCCTGCATGGGCGCGGAGCGTCCGATCAGCGGCAAACGTTCATCGCGCAGGGCCCGCGCCTGGGCTTTGGCAGCTTCATTGTCGGCGGGGCGAGCCAGGGCTCGCCGGGCGGCGGCGGTCATGTCGTCCAGATCAAACGGTTTGGGCACATAGTCGAACGCGCCGATTTCCGCCGCGTTGACCGCAGTCATCAGGGTGTTCTGGGCGCTCATGACGATAATCGGCAGCTTGGGCCGCTGTTTCTTGATGCGGGGCAGGACGTCAAACACGTTTTCATCCGGCATCACCACATCGGTAATAACCAGATCGCCTTCCCCTTCCGACACCCATTTCAGCAAGGTGGTGGCGTTGCCTGTGGCGCGGACTTGATAACCCAGCCGGGTGAAGGCCTGACTGAGAACGAGCCGTATGGAAGCGTCGTCGTCGGCGATGAGGATTTTAGACTGCACGGTCATTTCCTTGGGTTACCTCGCCGCCGCGTCACTGTTCGACGGGTAGCAGCACACGGAACACAGTACGGCCGGGCTCTGACTCAAAATCGACCATACCCCCGTGCGCACTGACTAATTTGGCGACAAGGGCCAATCCCAGGCCCGCGCCCATCGCTTTGGAGGTGACAAAGGGCTGAAAGAGGCCGTCGCGCAGATGGTCCGGCACGCCCGGTCCGTTGTCTTGGACCCTGACTTCGAGCGGCGCGCCCCTAGCCGCCTGGCCACCGGCGCTGCGAACGCGCACGCCGTGCCGGTAGGCGGTGGTAATTGTAATATCGCCCCGGTTGTCTCCGCGCGAATGAGCCGCCTCTGCCGCATTTTTGACCAGATTGAGAAAGATCTGAATCAGCTGATCTTCGTCTCCCAGGGTGGGCGGCAGGGACGGATCGTAGTTTTCCCGCAAGGTCAGACCATCCGCCACGCCGTTGACGGCCAGGGCCCGGACCCGATCTAGCACCACATGGATGTTGACTGGCTCGCGAATGGGAGAGGTCTCTTCGGAGAACGCCTGCATCCGGTCAACCAATCGGTGGATCCGATCTGTTTCAGCGACGATCAATTGGGCCAAGGGGGCGTCTTCGATCTTGGCGCTGCTCTTAAGCAGTTGCGCCGCACCCCGGATCCCCGCCAGGGGGTTCTTGATCTCGTGAGCCAGCATGCGGCCCAAGCCGACCACCGATTTCAGGCCCGATAGATCCGCCCTGTCCAGCGGCGTGCCCGCTACTTTGGGGTGGAGGTTAAGGAGGACCGCACCCTCGCCCATCGGCGAAGCGGCTGCGTCCAACTGTATGGGTGGAAGGCCCAGCAGGCTGATTTCCAGACCCCGCTCGCGCACCAGGGCGTCTTCGCTCAGCGCCCGGTTGATCAGGCCGGCCAGGGTCGATCCCGGGGGCAGGGCATCGACGAAGCGCCCGCGCATGAGATGAGACAGCCCCTGACCAAACAGCTCCTGGGCCGCCTCATTACACAGGGCCAACTCGCCGCTCGGGCCGATGATCATGGCCGGCTCGGGCATCAGATCGAAGGCCGCTGCCCTCAACCGCTCAGCATAGGGACGCTCCACCACGTTCATGCCGCCAGTTGTCCACGCTCGGCCCACAGGCCAGTCAGGCCGGTCGCCACCTCACGGGCGCTGTCCAGTCGGCAAAGGGCGCCCTTTGCGGCGCGCCTGACGGCGGGGTCGGAGGGCCAAGGGGCGGCCTCCACGTACCAGCCCAGATGTTTGCGAAAGATTTTCAGTCCGAGGCGCTCACCGTAGAAGGCTAGGCTTTCAGACAGGTGCTCCAGCACGATGGCCAGCCGTTCTGCGGGACCCGGCTCAACCGGCGCTGTGCGTCCGTCTAGCGCGGCGTCAATGGTCCGGGCGATCCACGGACGGCCATAGGCCCCGCGTCCGATCATCACCGCATCGGCGCCGGAGGCGTCCAGGGCCAGGCGCGCACTGGATGCGTCCACGATGTCGCCATTAACGATCACGGGAATGCTCACCGCCTGCTTCACGGCGGCCACCGCCGTCCAATCGGCCCGGTCGCGGTAGAACTGTTTGCGCGTGCGGCCGTGGACCGTCACGGCCTTGACCCCGCGCTCCTGCGCCCTCTGCGCCAATTCGGGGGCGTTGCGGCTGTCCTCGTCCCAACCCAGGCGCATTTTTACGGTGACCGGGACGTCCGTCGCATCCACGGCGGCGCCGATCAGGCTCTGGGCCAAATCCAGGTCGCGCATAAGAGCCGAGCCGCATAAGGCGCCGGTGACTTCCTTGGCGGGGCAGCCGAAGTTCAGATCAATGATCTGCGCGCCGGCTCGGGTCGCCATCCGCGCACCCTCGGCGATCCAGCGCGGATCGCGTCCCACCAGCTGAACGACCATGACGGGCAGGCCGTCGCCGACAGCCGCCCGGCGCACCACTTCCGGCCGGCCCTTGGCCAATTCGGCGCAGGCCACCATCTCAGTGGCGACGTAGCTGGCGCCCAATCGTGCTGCAGTGCGGCGAAAAGGCAGGTCGGAAACTCCAGTCATGGGGGCGAGCCAAGCCCGCCCCTCCAGAGTGGTTCCGCCGATCATTACCATGCCCATTTTTTAAGCACCCGCACCGCACCATTTTTGAGCAAAATACGGAGTTTGTCGAGTCTAGACAAAACGGCGCCCAAAGACCAAACAGGGGTCATGACATTTTCGGCTATCGTTGTCGCGGCCGGCTCGGGCTCCAGGGCAGGCGGAACGACCCCAAAGCAGTGGCGTGAAGTGGCCGGCAAGCCCGTCGCTCGCTGGTCGGTCGAGGCATTTTTTGCTGCGGGTGCGAAGTCGATCGTTCTGGTTGTCCCCGCGCAGGACCTACAATTTGCGGCCGAAATCTTTTGTGATCTGAAAGGCTTGGTGGTCGCGCAGGGCGGCGCCGAGCGCGCCGATTCCGTGGCCGCTGGGTTGGCTGCCTTGGCCGCCGAGGCTCCGGACGTGGTGATGATTCATGACGCCGCCCGCCCCTTCTTGAACCGAGCGCACATCGACGCCTTGTTGGCGGCAGTCATGCAGTCCGAGGGTGCGATTCTGGCCTTGCCGGTGGCCGATACCCTTAAGCGCCAGCACACGGATGGCGATGTCAGCACCGTGCCGCGCGATGGCTTATGGCGCGCTCAGACGCCTCAGGCTTTCCGATATCCCACCTTGGTCCAGGCATATGCCGCTTGGCCGGGCGATGCGCCGCCCACCGACGAGGCGGTGGTGATTGAAGCGGCGGGCGGTCGGGTGCAGCTTGTTCCCGGCGATCCGCTCTTGATGAAACTGACCTATCCGGAGGATTTCCACATGGCCGAGGCACTGGCGGGCTCGGCCCGAGTCACGCGCGTGGGTCAGGGCGTGGACGCGCATCGGTTCGGTCCGGGAGACGGCGTTTGGCTGTGCGGGGTCAAGATCGCCAGCGACCTGATGCTGATCGGCCATTCTGACGCGGACGCGGGGCTACACGCCCTGACCGACGCCATCCTGGGCGCCATCGGCGAGGGCGACATCGGCGACCATTTCCCGCCGACCGACCCGCAATGGAAAGGGGCGCCGTCGCACCTGTTCCTGCGCCATGCCGCCGAGCTGGTGCGGCGCAAGGGCGGCAAGCTGGTCAATGTGGACGTGACGCTGATCTGCGAGCGGCCCAAGATCAAACCCCACCGCCAGGCCATGCGCGAAAAGCTGGCCGAACTGCTGGACCTTCCTATCGACCGCATCAGCGTCAAGGCCACCACCACCGAGGGCATGGGCTACACCGGCCGTGAGGAAGGCCTGCTGGCCCAGGCCATCGCCTCGGTGGAAACCCCCGCCTGACCATGTTTGCCCAGGACATCCAGGACCTGGCGGTCGAGGTGCTGAGTGCGGCGCGCAAGGCGGGTCTGACCATCGCGACAGCCGAGAGCTGCACCGGAGGATTGGTCGCCGGGGCGTTGACCGCCATTCCTGGGTCGTCAGACGTATTTGACCGGGGCTTTGTCACCTACTCCAATCAGGCCAAGAGCCAGATGCTGGACGTGCCGTCCGGGCTGATCGACATCCACGGCGCCGTATCCGCCGAAGTGGCCGTGTGCATGGCCGAGGGCGCCATGAAAGCGTCCGGCGCGGGCCTGACCGTCTCAGTCACCGGCATCGCTGGGCCAGGCGGCGGATCGGCAGCCAAACCGGTCGGCTTGGTGCATTTCGCCGCCACGCGGACGGACCGCCCTGCCCTCCACCGCGAAATGCGCTTCGGCGACATCGGGCGGGAGGCGGTGAGGCTGGCCAGCGTGCGGGTGGCGTTGGAAATGCTGCTCGTGGCGCTGAGCTAATTCAACCCGCTCATCCCGGCGAAGGCCGGGATGAGCGGATCATGAAGCGGGCGTACCTGCCTGCCCATAAACCGCCGCCGCCCGCGCTTCGAAACACCCGATCAGCTTGACCACCGCGCGGTCCATGTTGGCGTGCAGCAGGGCGTCCAGGATGCGGGACTTGAAGGCGAAGGCGATGGTGAAGTGAATCTTGGTTCCGCCGGGGTCGGGTTCGAAACGCCAGTCGTTCTGAAGGTCGCGAAACGGGCCGTGCAGCAGGGACACGTTGATGTGCAGCTTGTCCGCGTCGCGCATCACGCGGGTGGAAAAGCGTTCACGCAGGAAGGAAAAGCCGACCCCGGCCTCCGCGTCCAGGCTGGTCAAGCCGGGCCGCAGCTGGCGGGCGTTCCAGGTGCGCATGCTGGTCAGCCAGGGCACGAACTCAGGATAACGCTCCACGTCTCCCACCAGCTCGAACAGCTGCTGGGGGCAATAGGGCAGAACCTTGGTCAGGGCGTGGCGGTGCAAGCCGGGCGGCTCAGCGGGCGGTTGGGAGGGCGCGGCGGGCGGCCTGCAGCTTGGCGAAGTCCTCTCCGGCATGGTGCGAGGATCGCGTCAGGGGGCTGGACGAGACCATCAGGAACCCTTTGGCGCGGGCGATGGTCTCATAGGCCTTGAACTCATCCGGCTCGACGAACCGCTCGACGGCGGCGTGTTTGCGGGTGGGCTGCAGATATTGGCCAATGGTGATGAAGTCCACGCCCGCCGAGCGCATGTCGTCCATCACCTGCATGACCTCTTCCTTGGTCTCGCCCAGGCCGACCATTAGGCCGGATTTGGTGAACTGTTCGGGGTCGCGTTCCTTGACGCTTTGCAGCAGGCGCAGGGAGTGGAAGTAGCGGGCGCCGGGGCGGATCTTCAGATAGAGCCGGGGCACGGTCTCCAGATTGTGGTTGAACACGTCCGGCTTGGACTCGATCACCAGCGCCTCGGCCCCGTCTTTGCGCAGGAAGTCGGGGGTGAGTATCTCGATGGTGGTCTGGGTGGCGGTGGCGCGGATCGCACGCACTACGGCGGCGAAGTGCGCGGCCCCGCCGTCGGTCAGGTCGTCGCGGTCCACCGAGGTGATCACCACGTGCTTGAGGCCCATTTTGAGCACGGCGTCGGCCACACGCTGGGGTTCGGTAGGGTCGAGCGGTCCGGGCAGGCCGGTCTTGACGTTACAGAAGGCGCAGGCCCGGGTGCAGGTGTCGCCCATGATCATCATGGTGGCGTGCGATACGGTCCAGCACTCGCCGATGTTGGGGCAGGCCGCCTCCTCGCACACCGTGGCTAGGCCGTGGCTTTTGACGATCTCCTGGGTCTGGCGATAGCCCGCCGAGCCGGGCGCCTTGACCCGCAGCCAGTCGGGCTTGCGCAGCACCGGCGTATCGGGCCGCGCCTGCTTTTCGGGGTGGCGCAGGGCGCGGGCGCTGCGGGTGTCGATAACCGTGACCATGATGGGACCTAGATCGGACTTTGCGGCGTTCAGATCAAGCACTGCTTGGGCGATAGACGCGGCGAGATCGGCCAAGGCATAAAACTGTGGCGCTCAGGGCGCGGCTGTATATGTAGCCGGGATATCGGAGAATAAACTTGCCGCACGGCTCTGACATGCGCACGACGCACGGCGGCGTGTTTGACGCCCTGATCGAGGCGAGCGAGCGTTTCGGCGCCGCGCGGCTGATCCTGGAGGATCAGGAACGTAAACCCCTGACCTATCGCGACCTGATCCGCGCCAGCTTCGCGCTTGGGCGACGCCTATGCCGAATGACCAGCCTGGGCGAGCACGTGGGCCTGTTTCTGCCCACCAGCGCCGGGGCGGTGGTCACCTTCTTCGCCCTGCAGGCCTTTGGCCGCGTCCCGACTATGCTCAACTTCACTTCGGGCGCGCGCAATTTAAGGGGGGCGATCGATGTGGCGGGGGTCAAGATCGTTCTGACTTCGCGCCGTTTCATCGCCCAGGCGCGGCTGGAGGAGCTGGCGGCCGAGCTTCAGAGCGTGGCCCGCCTGGTCTATCTGGAGGACATCCGCAAGGCCATCGGGCCGCTGGACCGTCTTTACGCCCTAGCCGCCGGCGCCGCGCCCCGCCGCTTCCGCAAACCCGTTGAACCGGACGACATGGGGGTGATCCTGTTCACCTCCGGCAGCTTCGCTGCGCCGCGCGGGGTGGTGCTGAGCCAGGGCAATCTGGTGTCCAACGCCCGCCAGGTGGCCAGCCACATCGAGCTGGACACCGACTGGGTATTCTTCAATCCCCTGCCCATGTTCCATTCCTTCGGCCTGACCGGCGGGGTGATGACGCCGATCCTCAATGGCTTGAAGGTTTTTGAATATCCCTCGCCCTTGCATATGAAAATTATTCCCGGCCTCGTGCGGGAAACTGGGGCCAATGTCCTGCTCGCGACTGACACCTTTTTGGGTCAGTACATGCGCGCGGCCGCGCCCGGCGACCTGGATGGCCTGATCTTCGCCGTATGCGGCGCCGAGAAGGTGCGCGAGGACACCCACCGCGCCTTTGCTGAAATCGCCGGCGCGCCGGTGATCGAAGGCTATGGCGCCACCGAAGCCGGGCCGGTCATCGCAGTCAACCATCCCAGCGACAATCGGCCGGGCACGGTGGGCCAAATGGTGCCGGGCATCGAGGCGAGGCTGGAGCCGGTAGACGGCATCATCGGCGGTGGTCGGCTCTACATTCGAGGCCCCAACATCATGGCCGGATACCTGAACGACAACTCCGGCGCTCTGGAAGCGCCGCCGGGCGGCTGGCACGATACCGGGGATATCGTGTCCATCGACAAGGATGGCTATGTGCGCCTGCTCGGCCGGGCCAAGCACTTCGCCAAGATCGGCGGGGAGATGATCTCCCTGTCAGCGGTTGAAGACCTGGCCGCCGCCCTGTGGCCGGAACGCTGGCGGGCTGCGGTGTCCGTGCCCGACAGCCGCAAGGGCGAGCGCGTGCTGCTGCTGCTGGAAGGCGCCCCAGTGGACGCCAAGACCCTGCTGGCCCACGCCCAGTTCGTCGGCGCGCCCGAGATCGCCGTGCCCCGCAAGATCATCGCCGTGCCTGTGCCGGTGTTGCTGGGCACGGGTAAAACGGACTACGCAGCGGTGCAACGGATCGCTGAAGCGGAGTCCGTGTAAACTGCGCGCAGCCGCGTGAGTGAGGAGAGATCGGGATGGAACCGGACGATTCGCAGCGCAAGAAGGCGAGCGACTTTCCTCAAGGCGTGCTCGACCTGCTGATCGAGCACGCTCATGGCCGGATCGACCGTCGCGGCTTTCTGGAGGCTGCGCAGAAATACGCCGTCGGGGGCGTCAGCGCCTTGGCGATGTTCGAAATGCTCAGGCCCAATGGCGCCTGGGCCGAACAGGTCGCGGCATCCGATCCGCGCATCAAAAGCGAAACCGTCACTGTCCCTTCGCCTTTAGGCAACGGTGCGATCAAGGGCACTCTGGTGACGCCCGCCAAACCCGGCCAATATCCAGTTGTGCTGGTCGTGCACGACTACCGCGGCCTAAGCCCCTACATCCAAGACGTGGCTCGCCGCCTGGCGGTGGAGAACTTCGTCGTGTTTGCGGGGGATGGGTTGACGTCGCTGGGCGGCTTTCCCGGCGATTACGAGGAAGCCGGCAAGATGTTCTACACGGCCGACCGCGAGAAAATGATCGCCGATTTCCTGGCTGCCGCAAAATGGCTAAAGGCGCGGCCGAATAGCACCGGCAAGCTGGGCGCCGTCGGCTTTTGCTTCGGCGGCAGCGTCGTCAACCGTCTAGCGGTGCACATGGGCAAGGACCTAGACGCCGGCGCGCCCTATTATGGCAATGCCCCGAAAGACGAGGAGGTCGCCAAGATCAGAGCGGCGATGCTGGTGCAACATGGGGAACACGACACCGCCCTCGTCGCCGGCTGGCCGGCCTATGACGCAGCGCTGACCAAGGCGAACGTCCCGCACCAGGGCTATATCTATAAGGGCGCCAACCACGGCTTCCACAACGATACCATCCCGCTTTACGACGAAGCGGCCGCCAAGCTGTCGTGGACGCGTACGATCACGTGGTTCAACAGATACCTGCGCTAGATTTTTGTATTGGCGCGCGTTTTGGTCGAAAAACCGGTTCCCACTTTTCGGAACGCGCTCTAGAGCGTCCTGGCCACTCGAAAGCCCACGCCCCAGTTGTCGAAGCGGGAGACCGTATTGGTGAGAAACCGATAGGCCGAGCGTAGGTGCTGGGGATAGCTGGCCCAGGACCCGCCGCGTAGGACGCGATTGGAGCAGCCGATTGTGGTGTTGGCCGAGCCATCCTTGGCAAGTCCGGCATAGGAGGCCGAATAGCAGTCCTCTACCCACTCCCACACATTGCCGTGCATGTCGAAGAGGCCAAAAGCATTGGGCGCGAACGATCCGACCGGCGTGGTCCTCTGGCGGAACTCGCCTTTGGCGCCGTCGCCGTAGGCATAGGTTCCGTTGTAGTTGGCTTGGGCGGACGAGATCTTAGAGCCGAAACTGAACGGCGTGGCGGCGCCGGCCCTGGCCGCATATTCCCATTCGGCTTCCGATAGCAGCCGATAGGCATGCCCGCCGACCTGAGCGTTGAGCCATTGCACATAGCGTTGCGCGTCGTTCCAGCTGACATTGATGACCGGCTGGTTTCCATGACCCCAGCCTTCATCCAGAGGTCTGTAGGGACCAGTCTCGGGATCAACGCAGCCGCCCGCGGCGACGCAGGCATCCCATTGGGCGAAAGTGACGGGGAACTTGCCGACCGCGAGCGAGCGGATGTTCACCGGGCCGTCGCGCGGCGTTTCGTCGGCCCGATGACCGATTTCGCTGGTCGGCGACCCCATGACGAACGCGCCCGACGGAATGACCACCATGTCGGGACAGTCGGGACATTCCTTAAAGGTTTCCCCGACCTTGTACGTTGGGCTAACATCGGCCTTGGGCGGTTGCGCGCTCGCCAAGCCCGCCGCCAGAACCGCCGTTGCCGCTATAAATCGCGTTGCCCAACTCATTTGCGTTTCCCCGCGCCTTGAAGCGGCCTTGGGGGATCGTCCCTGAGCCCAGCGTCTTAAAAGCATAACGACAAGACCATTGCGAACAAAGCGCGATGGAAATCCCAGGCGAGGACGTCAGGCGAATATGACCGGTCCAAACGACGACACAACCGAACTGCAGTTACGGCCAGATGCGACGCCGGACTCGATCCCGTTCCCCCTTCGCGGCGAGGCTGGGATGGCTGGGTTTGTTGGCATCGTCCTTTGGAACGAGACGAGGAAGATGTTCGGCCTACCGCCCGTCACAAAGTCCTAAAGAGCATTTGCCGCCGGTTCTAGCGAAGTTGATTCAGGGCGCTTTCCAAACGGGTCACGCTGGCGGGCACATCCAGCAGCTTGTCCAAACCGAAAAGGCCAATTCTGAAACTTCGGTAGTCGGCCCCTTCGTCCACCATCAGCGGTACACCGGCGGCGATCTGCAGCCCTAAATCGGCGAATTTTTTGCCGTTCTGAATCTCTGGATCCTTAGTGAAGGACACCACCACGCCCGGCGCGCCGTATTCGTCGGCCGCCACCGATTTGATTTGGCGCTGCGCCAATAGGGCGCGCACCGCCCTACCCTGTTCCCATTGCGCGGCCTTCAGCCGGTCGAAGCCGATGGCCTGGGTCTCCAGCATTGCATCCCTGACCACGCGCAGAGAGTCTGTGGGCATGGTGCAATGATAAGCGTACCCACCGCCCAAATAGGCCTCCATGATCGTCAGCCACTTGTTTAAATCCAGGGCGTAGCTCGTCGATTGACCGGCGCGACAGGAGTCGAGCGCTGCGTCGTTCATCATGACAAACCCCGCGCAGGGAGGCCCCGACCATCCCTTCTGGGGGGCTGAAATCAGCACGTCGATGCCCGTATCGGCCATGTCGACCCACACACAGCCTGACGCGATGCAGTCGAGCACGAACAGACCGCCGACCTGGTGCATCGCATCGGCGAGCGCGCGCAGATAGGCGTCCGGCAGGATCATACCCGCGGAGGTCTCGACATGGGGCGCAAACAGCACCTCGGGCCGGTCGCGTTTGATCCGGGCTGTCACTTCCTCGATGGGAGGGGGCGTGAAGGGCGCGTCGGCGCCGTCGCCTTGGCGCCGAGCTTTCAGGACGATTTCTTCAGATGGAATCGCGCCAGCCTCAAAAATCTGGGTCCAACGATAGGAGAAGTAGCCGTTGCGGATGACCATAGCCTTGCGGCCGGAAGCCAATTGGCGGGCTACCGCCTCCATCGCATAGGTGCCGCCGCCTGGAACAACCACTGCCCGCCGGGCCCCATAGGCGTCGCACAGCGTGGCGTGGATGTCGCGCATCACGCCTTGGAACGCTTTGCTCATATGGTTCAGCGATCGGTCGGTGAAGACGACTGAAAACTCGAGCAACCCGTCGGGATCGATATTGGCGCGCAAGCCAGGCATACGGGTCTCCTTGTGGGGATGCCCGTTCGCACAAATCGCAGGGACAGTAAATCGAACCTAGTCGCTTCGAACCGTCGCGCTTAAACGTGGATCGCCCGCCCATAGGCGTCCAGCGTCGCCTCATGCATGGCTTCAGACATGGTCGGATGCGGGAAGCAGGTCGCCATCAGTTCGGCCTCTGTCGCTTCCATGGTCATGGCGATCACGAAGCCCTGGATCATTTCGGTGACTTCCGCGCCGATCATGTGCGCGCCCAGCAGGGCGCCGGTCTTGGCGTCGAACACAGTTTTGACGAAGCCGTCGGTTTCGCCCGAGGCGATATTCTTACCGTGGTTCTTGAAGGGATAGCGGCCGACCTTAACGTCCAGCCCCTTGGCCTTGGCCTGGGCTTCGGTCAGGCCGACGGACGCCACTTGCGGCGTAGAATATGTGCAGCCCGGCACGGGTGAATGCAGGTTTGTCGGCTTCAGTCCCGCGATGTGCTCGACGCAGTGGATGCCCTCGTGGCTGGCCTTGTGGGCGAGCCATGGCGGACCGGCGATATCGCCGATGGCGTAGAGGCCCGGCACGCCGGTGGCGCAGTGATCGTCGATAACTACATGGGTCTTGTCGATCTTCACGCCCAGGGCTTCAAGGCCCAGGTTCTCGACATTGCCGACGATGCCGACGGCGACGATGGCCACGTCGGCCTTCAGGCTCTCGGCCTTGCCGCCGGCCTCCAGATCGATGGTGACGCCGGACTTGTCCTTGGACAGTTTCTTGACCGTGGCGCCGACGCGGAACTTCAGACCCCGGCGCTCGAACACCTTATGGGCGGCCTTGGACACTTCCTCGTCTTCCACCGGCAGGATGCGGTCCATGGCTTCGATCACCGTGACGTCGGAGCCCAGGGCGCGGAAGAAACTGGCGAATTCTATGCCGATGGCGCCTGAGCCGATGACGATTAGGGTCTTGGGAGCCGACTTGGGAACCAGGGCTTCGCGATAGGTCCACACCTGTTCGCCGTCCGGCTCCAGGCCGATGGCCGGGATGGTGCGTGCGCGCGCGCCGGTGGCCAGGATCACGTTCTTGGCCTGCACAGTGCGGCTGCCGCCGGCTTTCAGGGCGATCACAACCTTGGGCGCGGGTGAGCTTTTCTCCAGCTTGGCCGTCCCTTCGATCACCTCGATCTTGTTTTTCTTCATCAGGAAGCCGACGCCCCCGTTGAGGGTCTTGGCCACCCCGCGCGAGCGCTGCACCACCTTGTCGAAGTCGTAGGACCGGCCTTGCACCGACAGGCCGTAGGCATCCAGATGGCCGAGTTGCTCATAGAGCTCGCCGGACTTGAGCAGGGCCTTGGTGGGGATACAGCCCCAGTTCAGGCAGATGCCGCCCAGGGCATCGCGCTCGACGATGGCGGTCTTCATCCCGAGCTGCGCAGCGCGAATGGCGGCCACATAGCCGCCGGGGCCTGAACCGATGACGATCAGATCGAAATCCATGGCCGTTTCCTAAGCCAACATCACAATGGGGTCTTCGATCAGCGGCTTGAACGCCTGCAGCCAACGGGCGCCGATAGCGCCGTCAACCACGCGGTGATCGCAGGTGAGCGTCACGGTCATCACCGTCGCCGCCACCACCTGATCGCCCCTGACCACGGCGCGTTTTTCGCCCGCGCCGACGGATAGGATCGCGCCCTGCGGCTCATTGATGATCGAGGCGAAACTCTTGATGCCGAACATGCCCAGGTTGGACACCGAGAAGGTGCCGCCCTGGAATTCCTCGGGCTTCAGCTTCATGGCCCGGGCGCGTTCGGCCAGATCCTTGGATTCCTTGGAAATCTGCACCAGGCCCTTAGTCTCGGCCGCGCGGATGATCGGGGTGATCAGCCCGCCGTCGATGGCCACGGCCATGGCGATGTCGGCATGCTTGTGCATGGCGATGCCTTCAGGCGTGAAGCTGGCGTTGGCTTCTGGCACTTTCTTCAGGGCCAGGGCGGCGGCGCGGATGACGATGTCATTAACCGACACGCGCACGTCGTTGCCCAAGATGCCATTGATCCGTTGACGCGCTTCCAGCAGCCTGTCGATCTCCAGATCGATGGTCAGGGGGAAGTGCGGTATGTCGCGGAAACTGTCGGTCAGACGGCGCGCGATGGTCTTGCGCATGTTGTTGAGCGGGATCAGCTCATAGGAGCCTGGGGCTATGCCCATCTGCTCCAGCGACAGAACCTGACGCGGTGCGGAGGCGGAGGCCGAGGCGGCGGGCGCGGCGCCCGGCTTAGCGCTGTCCACGTCGCGGGCGATGATCCGGCCGTGCGGACCGGAGCCGGCCACGCCCTTCAGATCCAAGCCCTTGGCAGCGGCGAGGCGCTTGGCCAGGGGCGAGGCGAACACGCGGTCTCCGACGGCCTTTGGGGCATGAGCCGGTGCTGCAACCGGCGCAGGCGCTGCGGCGGGGGTAGCCGCTGGCGCCGGCGCCGCTTCAGCCTTGGCCGCCGCGGGCGGAGCGGTGGGCGCCGGCTTGGCGGGCGCGCCACTGCCGTCGTCCAGCCGAGCGATCAGGGCGTTGACCTTCACCCCTTCGGCGCCCGCCGGAACGAGGATTTCGGTGACGACGCCCTCATCGACGGCCTCCACCTCCATGGTGGCCTTGTCGGTCTCGATCTCAGCGATCACCTGGCCAGATTCGACCTTATCGCCGACCTTGATGTGCCACTTGGCGAGATTGCCCTCCTCCATGGTTGGAGACAGGGCAGGCATGAGGATGTCAGTCATGGTTAGGTCCGAACTGGCCGCGTCAGCGATAGCAGACGGCCTTAGCCGCCTTGACGATCTTGTCCACCGAAGGCACCGCCAGGGCTTCCAGATTGGCGGCGTACGGCATGGGGGTGTCTTCCTGGCACACGCGCAGGGGCGGCGCGTCCAGGTAGTCGAAGCCGAACTCCACCACGCGGGCCGCGACCTCGGCGCCGACGCCCATGGGGCCCCAGCCTTCCTCGACCGTGACCAAGCGGTTGGTCTTCTTGACGCTCTCGATGATGGTGGCGGTGTCCAGGGGACGCAGGGTGCGCAGGTCGATCACCTCGGCCTCGATCCCCTCGCCCGCCAATTCCTCCGCGGCCTTGAGCGCCATACCCACCATGCGCGAGTGCGCGGTGATGGTCAGATGGGTTCCCTCGCGACGAACCTTGGCCTTGCCGATGGGCACGATCCAGTCCTCGATCTCCGGGACCTCGAACTCCTGGCCGTAGAGTAGTTCGTGCTCCAGGAAGATGATCGGGTTGGGGTCGCGGATGGCGGCCTTGAGCAGGCCCTTGGCGTCGGCCGAGTCATAGGGCGCGACCACCTTCAGGCCGGGGACATTGGCGTACCAGGCCGAATAGTCCTGACTGTGCTGGGCTGCCACGCGGGCGGCGGCGCCGTTGGGGCCGCGAAACACGATGGAGCATTTGATCTGGCCGCCCGACATGTAGAGCGTCTTGGCTGCCGAGTTGATCAGCTGGTCCATGGCCTGCATGGCGAAGTTCCAGGTCATGAACTCCACGATGGGCTTCAGACCCGCCATGGCGGCGCCGACGCCCAGACCGGTGAAGCCGTGCTCGGTGATCGGGGTGTCGATCACCCGCCGGTCGCCGAACTCCTGCAGCATGTCGCGGCTGACTTTGTAGGCGCCTTGGTACTGAGCCACTTCCTCGCCCATGAGGAACACGTCCGGATCACGGCGCATTTCCTCGGCCATGGCGTCGCGCAGAGCGTCGCGCACGGTCACCTTGACCATATTAGTCCCGGCGGGAATGGCGGGGTCCTTGACCGAGGAAGCGTCGAACGCGGGGGCTGACGGCGCCGCAGCAGTCGGCTGTGGCTTGGCTTCGACGACAGGCGCAGGTTCCGCCGCGCCATTGGTCTTAGGCGCAGCGCCATTGGCCACGCCATCGCCAAGGCGGGCGATGGGCGTATTGACCTTCACGCCCTCAGTCCCGGCGGGAACGAGGATTTCGGAAACGATGCCCTCGTCGACCGCTTCCACTTCCATAGTCGCCTTATCGGTTTCGATCTCGGCGATCACCTGACCGGATTCGACCTTGTCGCCGGCCTTGATGTGCCATTTGGCCAGATTGCCCTCTTCCATCGTTGGAGAGAGCGCCGGCATGAGGATTTCCACGCTCATTGCGCCGCGGCCTCCAGATAGATGTCAGTGTACAATTCGGATGGATCGGGCTCGGGGCTGGTGCGGGCGTATTCGGCGGCGTCCAGCACGATCTGACGCACTTCGGCGTCGATCGCCTTGAGCTCCTCTTCCTTGACGCCCACGGACTCCAGTTTCGCCTTCAGGTGGTCGATCGGGTCGCGCGTCTTGCGCACTTCCTCAAGCTCCCCTTGCGGTCTGTACTTGGCCGGGTCGGACATGGAGTGCCCGCGGTAGCGGTAGGTCTTCATTTCCAGAATATAGGGACCCTTGGTGCGGGCATGTTCGGCCGCGCGGGCGCCGGCTTCGGCCACCGCGTCAACGTCCATGCCGTCGACTTCTTCACCCGGAATATTGAACGACAGGCCGCGCTTATAGAGATGGGTTTCCGCCGAGGAGCGCTCCACGCTGGTGCCCATGGCGTATTGATTGTTCTCGATCACATAGATGACCGGCAGGCTCCAAAGCTCAGCCATGTTGAAGCTTTCGTACACCTGCCCCTGGTTGGCCGCGCCATCGCCGAAGTAGGTGTAGGAGACATTCTCGTTCTGGCGGTAGTGGTTGGCTAGGGCCAGCCCTGTGCCGAGCGAGACCTGGGCGCCGACGATGCCATGGCCGCCGTAAAAGCCGGTGGGCACCGAGAACATGTGCATTGAGCCGCCCTTGCCCTTGGACGAGCCCCCAGAGCGGCCGGTCAGCTCGGCCATGACTTCCTTGGGGTCCATCCCGGCGGCCAGCATGTGGCCGTGGTCGCGGTAGCCGGTGATGATCTGATCGCCGTCGCGCTTGACCGATTCCATGCCCACGGCGATGGCTTCCTGGCCGATGTACAGGTGGCAGAAGCCGCCGATCAGGCCCATGCCGTAAAGCTGGCCGGCGCGTTCTTCGAACCGGCGGATCAACAACATTGAACGGTAATATTTAAGCCAACGGGCCTTATCGGTCGGCGCCTTCGCGGCGGGACCGCTGGCTCCGTTTTTGCGCGCACGCGCCATTTATCTCTCCATCCCAGGCCAGCCGGAAATTCAATCGGAAATCACGGCCGCGTGCGGATCACATAATCCCTTGGGTCAGAGAAGCCTAGCAGGTATCGCGCACGTTCTTCCACCAGATCGCGTGAAATTTGACCATCTCGCAGCAGTCGGCTGCGCGCTTCCAGGTCAAGGCGCTCATTCTGCAATGCAGCGAGCTCGGCCCGGCGCGCCGCCAAATTCGCGTTGCGGTGCGGCAGGGACAATAGCCCGCGATCACCCGTCAGCGCCTGAAAGCCGAAGTAGAAGATCAGGCAGGCCAAGGCGGCCGTGGGCAAATAGGGACTGAGGCGCGCCAGCAAGGGTATGGGCTCCGGGTGGGTCGGTGACTCGCCGAAGCATCGTCGCTCATAGTTAACCGAGCGTTGGCGGTGCTTTTATACTCCGATCATTCCCGCGAAAGCGGGAACCCAGTCCTGTCCAGGAATCGCCAGGCTGGAAAGACCTGGATCCCCGCTTTCGCGGGGACGAGCGGAAGAAAAGTCTACCGCCCCTTCAACGCCGCGCGGCCCGGGTACACCGCCTGATCGTCAAGTTGCTCTTCGATTCGCAGGAGCTGGTTGTACTTGGCTAGCCGGTCCGAGCGAGCCAGGGAGCCCGTCTTGATCTGACCGCAGTTGGTGGCCACCGCCAGGTCGGCGATGGTGGAGTCTTCAGTCTCGCCCGAGCGATGGGACATCACCGCCGTATAGCCGGCGCGCTGGGCCATATCGACCGCATCCAGGGTCTCCGACAGGGTGCCGATCTGGTTGACCTTGACCAGAATGGAGTTGGCCAGGCCATCCTTGATGCCCTGCTGCAGGCGCGCCGGATTGGTGACGAACAGGTCGTCGCCCACCAACTGGACCTTGCCGCCTAGGGCCTGGGTCAACAGCGACCAGCCGGCAAAATCGTCCTCCGCCATGCCGTCTTCGATGGACACAATGGGGAATTGGGCGACCAGGCTCGACAGATAATCGACCATGCCGGCGCTATCGAGCGTCTTGCCCTCGCCTTCCAGCTGGTACTTGCCGTCCTTGAAAAACTCGGTGGAGGCCACGTCGAGGCCCAGGACGAAGTCCTTGCCGGCCTTATAGCCCGCGCCCTCGCCGGCCTTGAGGATGAACTCCAGGGCCGCGACGGCGGACGCCAGGTTGGGCGCGAATCCACCCTCGTCGCCGACATTGGTGTTGTGCCCGGCTTTCTTCAGCTGGCCTTTCAGGCTCTGGAAAATCTCCGCGCCCATGCGCAAGGCCTCGCTGAAGCTCTCGGCGCCCGTGGGCAGGATCATGAACTCCTGAATGTCGATGGGATTGTCCGCGTGGGCGCCGCCATTGATGATGTTCATCATCGGCACCGGCAAGATGCGGGCGTTGACCCCGCCGACATACTTATAGAGCGGCAGATTGGCCGAGGCCGCCGAGGCCTTGGCGGCTGCTAGGGACACGCCCAGGATCGCGTTGGCGCCCAGGCGGCTCTTGTTAGCTGTGCCGTCCAGTTCGATCAGCAGCCGGTCCAGCCGGCGCTGGTCCTCGGCGTCCGTGCCGCAGAGGGCGTCGCTGATCTCGCCGTTGACGGCTTCAACCGCCTGCAGCACGCCCTTGCCGCCGTAGCGGGATTTGTCTCCGTCACGCTTTTCCACCGCCTCGTGCGCCCCGGTGGAGGCGCCGGACGGCACGCCGGCGCGGCCAAAGGATCCGTCCTCCAGCACCACATCCACTTCCACCGTCGGATTGCCCCGGCTGTCGAGAATTTCGCGGGCGATGATATCGACGATCTCAGTCATGGTCGGCTCTCGGATTTGGACAAACAAAAAGGCGCGCGAGCCTTAGCCCACGCGCCTGGATTTGAAAACGTGATCCTCGGCCAGTGACGGCCAAGCCGCCGCTTAGTCTTCCTTCACATCCAGAACCTGGCGGCCCTTGTACATGCCGGTCTTCAGGTCGATGTGGTGCGGCCGGCGCATTTCGCCGGTTTCCTTGTCCTCGATGAAGCTGTTGGGCGCCAAGGCATGGTGCGAACGACGCATGTTGCGGCGCGAGGGCGAAGTTTTGCGTTTAGGAACGGCCATCGGAGGTCTCTTAGGCGTGAAATGACTGCGGCGGCCGAATGTCGGGCCGCCGTTGAGCGGCGGTGTATGACGCAAAGCGGGCGGGAATTCAAGCTAACCCGCGAGCTGCGGCTGCGGCGGCCATTTGACCACCAAGCTCACCAAGAACACCAAGACCAATAAAACCCGTCATCCTCGGCCAACGAGCGAAGCGAGGCCGAGCCGGGGACCCAGCCGCTCCAGGCTGTCCGCGCCGATCAAACGTCGTCGCTTTTAGGTCTTCGCTGCTGGGTTCCCGGGCTCGCCGTTCCGGCGCCCCGAGAATGACGATCTTCTTGGTGTTCTTGGTGAGCTTGGTGGTTCAAATTCTTTGGACCCACTCCCGCCAAGCCGGCCAAGCTCCGAAGGCCATCGCCACGCGGCGATAGCCCTCCGCCCCCGGATGCACCCCATCTCCCGCGTCCGCCTCGCCCCGCCACGCCGACCAGTCGTCGACCGAAGTGGGCAGGTCCAACATCGGCGCTGCGAAATCGGCGCAAACCTGTGCGAACGCCTTGTTCAAGTCGCTTTGTTTGGGCTGCAGTGCGGGCTCGGCCAAAGGCGGCGCCGCGACGACGAAGGCCGCATATCCCTCGCCGTTGGCCCATTGCAGCAGGCCCCGCATGGCCTGGACGGATTCGCTAAGTGGGCTGCCCAGGTAGAGGTCATTGGCGCCGAAGCAGATCACCACGCCTTGGCGGTCGCCGCGATTTTGAAGGCGAGCCGTAACTTCGGCCGCCGCGCGCTCGGCGATCTGCGCACTGGTCTGGCCTCTGATCCCGAGGTTATAGGCGGTCAGATCGACGCCCCTGCCCCGCTCATTCGCCAGCACGCGCCCGACCCACCCTAGCCCCTCCTGATCGCCTGTGCCCAGGATGAAGCTGTCGCCAAGGAAGCAGACGCGGATGTCGGGGGTGGTCATCACACCAACCGGCTCTGCTCCTTCGCCGCTGCGATGAAGCTGCGGAAAAGCGGGTGTGGGGCGAAGGGGCGGGATTTGAGTTCGGGGTGGAATTGGACGCCGACGAACCAGGGGTGGTCCTCGCGTTCGACGATCTCGGGCAGGACGCCGTCGGGCGACAGGCCGCAGAACTTCAGCCCGGCCCCCTCGATGGCCTCGCGGTAGTCGATATTGACCTCATAGCGGTGCCGGTGGCGCTCGGAGATGGTTACGGAGTCATAGATCTCGCTGACCATCGAACCCGGCTTAAGCACCGCCTCATAAGCGCCCAGGCGCATGGTGCCGCCCAGATTGTCGCCGACGGTGCGGATATGGCGCTCATTGCCTTTGACCCACTCGGTCATCAGGCCCACCACCGCTTCCTTGGCGGGACCGAATTCGGTGGATGAGGCGCCCTTGATGCCGGCCACGTTACGGGCCGCCTCGATCACCGCCATCTGCATGCCGAAACAGATGCCGAAGTAGGGAATCTGGTGTTCGCGGGCGAATTGCACCGCGCGGATCTTGCCCTCTGCGCCCCGTTCGCCAAAGCCGCCAGGCACGAGAATGCCGTGGACGCCCTCCAGGCGCACGGCGGCGGCGCCGTCCTCCAGCTCGAAGGTCTCGGACTCCACCCACTCCAGATTGACCTTGACGTTGTTGGCCACCCCGCCGTGGGCCAGGGCCTCGATCAGCGACTTATAGGCGTCCTTCAGCACGGTGTATTTGCCCACCACCGCGATGGTCACTTCGCCGTCCGGGCTGGTCACGCGGTTGGATATCTGCGTCCAGGCGGACAGGTCAGGCTCGGGCGCGTCGGTGATGCCGAAGGCGTCCAGCACTTCCTGGTCCAGGCCTTGCTCGTGGTAGTCGAGCGGCACGCCGTAGATGTTGGATGAGTCCATCGCCTGGATCACGGCGGTTTCGCGCACATTGCAGAACAGGCCGATCTTGCGCCGCTCCTCGGCCGGGATCGGCTGCTCGCAGCGGCACAGCAGGATGTCGGGCTGGATGCCGATGGAACGCAGCTCCTTGACCGAGTGCTGGGTCGGCTTGGTCTTCATCTCCCCGGCCGTCTTGATGAACGGCAGCAGGGTCAGGTGCACATAGATGGCGTGGTTACGCGGCAGGTCGTTGCCGAGCTGGCGGATGGCCTCGAAGAACGGCAGGCCCTCGATGTCGCCGACCGTGCCGCCGATCTCCACTAGGACGAAGTCCGCGTCGCCCGCATCGGAGCGGACGAACTGTTTGATCTCATTGGTGACGTGCGGGATCACCTGGACCGTAGCGCCGAGATAGTCCCCGCGCCGCTCCTTCTCCAGGATGGTCTTATAGATTTGGCCGGTGGTGATGTTGTCGCCCTTGGTGGCCGACACCCCGGTGAAGCGTTCGTAGTGGCCCAGGTCCAGATCGGTTTCCGCCCCGTCGTCGGTGACGAACACTTCCCCGTGCTGATAGGGCGACATCGTGCCTGGATCGACGTTGAGATAGGGGTCAAGCTTGCGCAGACGGACCTTGTAGCCGCGCGCCTGCAACAACGCGCCAAGAGCCGCGGAGGCGATGCCTTTCCCAAGGGAGGAGACCACGCCGCCGGTGATGAAAATGTACCGGGCCATGGGCGGCTAGGTTAGCAGTGATTCGGTTTCGCCCGCGCATGCCCGCACCGGGTTTACGACCACGATCAGGGTTTTTTCTGTGGAGGCTGGCTGGGCGCAACCAGCGGCGGCGCGGCCAGACCCGACAGGCCGTTGGCTTGGCCATTGAGGCCGCCCGACAGGGGCAGGCCGGGGATCACGGCGGCCGGGGGGGGTTGCACGGCGGGCAGCGGCGCTTGAAGTCCGCCGTTCACCGGCGGAATCGCCTGGGTCTGAGGCTTGGCCGGGGTGGAGAAATCCAGGCTCTGAGAGTTCAGCCGATCGATGATTGAGCTATGCCCATGAGCACGGCCGATCAGGATGGTCTGCAACATGGCCAAACCGAAGAAAACGAAGGCCAATATCCAGGTTATGCGCGTGAGCAGGTCACCTGCGCCGCGAGTGGTCATAAAGCCGGAGGGGCCGCCGCCGCCGCCCATGCCCAAGGCGCCGCCTTCGGACCGCTGGATCAGCACGACGGCGATCAGGGCGATGCAAACGAAGACGTTCATGACCAGCAGAACGGTGGCGAGGAGGGACAAGGCTGAAGGTCCGTAACTGGAGGGTCTCAAAATCGGCGCCGGTCTAGCACCAACCGTCCGGCAGCGCAAAGGGCGCGCGCTTTAACCGGCGGCGCGAACGATGGCCAGGAACTCATCGGCCTTCAGCGACGCCCCTCCGACCAGCGCGCCGCCCACCTCGGGCAGGGCGAGAATTTCCACCGCGTTGGCCGGCTTGACCGAGCCGCCGTAGAGAATTGGGACCCGTCGGCCCGCCTCACCCAAGCGCTCGACCAGCGCTTGGCGCAAGGCGACGTGGGCTTCCTCGATCTGATCCAACGTCGGCGTCAGGCCTGTGCCGATAGCCCATACCGGTTCATAGGCCAGGGCGAAGTTCCGGCCTTGCACGGTATCCGGCAAGGAGGCCTTAGTCTGCCGCGAGATGGTCTGAAGGGTGTCGCCGGCCTGGCGCTCGGCCAGGGTCTCGCCGACGCAGATGATCGGCTCAAGGCCCGCGCGTAGGGCTGCCTCGGTTTTACGAGCCGCCAGTTCGTCGCTTTCGCCGTGGCAATTGCGCCGTTCGGAGTGGGCCAAGATGACCATCCGCGCGCCGGCGTCGGCCAGCATTTCGGCGCTGACGTCGCCGGTGTAGGCGCCGTAAGGCTCTGCGTGATTGTCCTGGCCGCCGACGATCACCGCCGAACCCGCCAGGGCGCGGGCAGTACGCTCGATCAGAGTGGCCGGAACGCATAGGCCGACGCGCGCCTTAGCCGGGGTATGGGCAAGGGATTCCGCTACTTTCACCGCCTCGCTCAGGGCCGGCTGCAAGCCGAACATCTTCCAGTTGCCGACAATCAGGGGCCGTATTGAGTCCATCTATCATCCAGTTTTGGCGGAGGGTCCGTGCCCCCAGCTAAGCCAATCGTCGCGGTCTGTCACCTCGTTGACACGCGCTCGCCTCGCTCTTGTCCTTGCCGGAAGGGGAATGGGTAACCTATACCGCCCCGGTTCGGCCCTGCATCGCAGAGCCGCTTCATTCGGGTTTTTCGACCCGGCCGCCAAGGACGCCTAATGCTCGCCTTCTTCCGCATGCTCTCCCAGTCCAAGATCACCTGGATCATCATCGGGATTCCCTTGGTCGCCGGGTTGCTCCTGGTCGGCAACACCCGGGCCAATCTGTCGGGCCTGTTCATCAAGAACGCGGTGATCAACGCCGGATCACGGGCTTATTCCCCGGCGGAGTTCAAACGGGAATTCGAGACCTATCGCTCGCGCTTGGCGCAGCAGGGTCAGGCCGCCTCGGTGGACGAGATGGTGTCCCAGGGCGTCGTCACGCAAATGCTGCAGGCCTTCGCCAAGCGGGAGTCCCAAGCCGAACAGGTGCGCCGCGACGGAATCGTGCCGGACGACAGCCTGATCGTGGGGGAAATCCGCAAGATCGCCGCCTTCTTCGACCCGATCTCCGGCAAGTTCGACCAGAAGACCTACGAGCAACGCCTTGGCGAAAACCAGTTGACCCCGGAGACCTTCCAGCGGGGCCTGCTCGACGAGGCCGCCTCAGGCCATATGACCTCGGGGCTGCAAGCCGGGCTGAAACCGCCGCGCCTATTGGCCGCCGCCTTAACCGATTTTGCGTTTGAGACCCATGGCCTGAGCTTTTTCCTGGTCAATCCCAAGCTGCTGGGCGCCCCGCCCACGCCGACCGACGCCCAACTGAAGACCATTATGGACGCCAATGCTCAGGCTCTGACCACACCGGAGACCCGCGTCTTCACCGTGGTGCGCTTCAGCGCCAAGGCCCTGGCCGCCACGGTCACGGCCGATCCGGCCGAGGTGCAAAAACGCTTCGATTTCCGTAAGGAGACCCTGTCCACTCCCGAACGGCGCACCCTGGTGCAGATTCCCGCCAAGTCGGCCGCGGAAGCCTCGGCGATGGCCGCACAACTGGCCAAGGGCGCCGATCCGGCGGCCGTCGCCAAGGGCTCGGGCGAAGAGGCCCTGACCTATACTGACCAACCCAAGGGCGGTGTGGCCGACCCCAAGGTGGCCGACGTGGCGTTCGCCTTGCCTGAGGGCAAGGCTTCGGGCGCAATTCAAGGCCAACTTGGCTTTGCGGTGGTCAAGATTTTGAAAGTTACTCCCGGCCATCAGGTCACTTTGGACGAGGTGCGCTCCAAGATCGAGATGGAGATCAAGGGTGAGAATGCCGCCAATAAAGCCTATGATTTCAGCCAGAAATACGAAGATGCTCATGACAAAGGTGTCGGCATTGACGCTGCGGCCAAGGCCGCCGGCGTCGCCACAGCCTCAGTAGGCCCGGTGACCGCCCAGGGCCAGGGCGCGGACGGCAAGCCTTCGGGTCTGTCTCCCAAGCTTTTGACCACCGGCTTTGCGCTTGTGCAGGGGGCGGAAAGCGATGTGGTTCAAGAAGATAAAGGCGAGTACTTCGTCCTTCGCGCCGACAAGGTCATCGCGCCCCAGCCCCCCGTGCTGGACAAGGTGCGGGCGAAACTGACGCAATACTTCCAACAATCCGAGGTGCAAAAGCGCATGGCGGCCAAGCTCGACGGCATCGTCGCCCAGGTCAAGAAGGGCCAGACTATGGAGGCCGCAGCCGCAAGCGTGGGCGCCAAGGTTACTCAGGCGTCCATGAACCGCCAACAGGCGCAGAACAACCAACAGATTCCGCCAGAACAACTCGAACGCATCTTCCAGGCCAAGGCGGGCGATGTCTTCGCCAGCGGCGCGGCCGTGGTGAAGGTGACCTCGGTTCAAGCGCCGCCGATGTTGATCGTCGGCCAAGCGGTCAATCCGGCCCAGGATCAACTGCGCCGGCAACTGGCGGAAGAACTCGGGGTGGAAAGCGGCGCCTGGGCGCAGATCAAGCTGAAAACCACGATCAACCAGCCCCTGGCGCTTCAGGCCATCGGCGCCTCCGCCGATGCGAGCAAGGCCTTGGCCCCAGCCCTGCCGGGGACGCCGTCGCCGGCGAAACGCGCCCAATGAGCCCTGGCGGGAGCGTGGATCGGTGAGCCTGGAGGTCCAGCCCTCTTTGCAGGCGTTCATGACGGCCTACGCAGCCGGTCAGCCGCAAGCCGTGTTCGCCCGGTTGGTCGACGACCTCGAAACGCCGGTTTCGGCCTATTTGAAGCTGGCGCAGGGACGGCCTTATGCCTTCCTGTTTGAATCAGTGGAAGGGGGCGCCTGGCGGGGCCGTTATTCGATCCTGGCGATGAAGCCGGACTTGATCTGGCGCTGCCAGGGCGACAAGGCCGAGATCAGTCAGGGCGCCGATCTGGCCGCTGAACGGTTTGCTCCCGAGAGCGAAGGCGCCCTCGATTCCCTGCGCAGTCTGGTGGCCCGCTCGCGCATCAACCTGCCCGCCGAACTGCCGCCCATGGCCGCGGGGGTGTTCGGGGCGGTGGGCTACGACATGGTGCGTCTGGTCGAGCCCCTGCCGGACGTCAACCCAGACCCCCTGGATCTGCCTGATGCGGTGATGATCCGGCCTTCTGTGGTGGCGGTGTTCGACTCCATCGGCCAGGAAATCGTGCTGACAACGCCGGTGCGGCCGTCATCAGTTTCCGCTGCGGAGGCCTATGCCGCAGCGACCGCGCGGCTGACCGAAACCGTGGCGGACCTGCGCCGGCCCCTGCCCGCCTCGCCCGAACGCGCGCCCAAGGCGCAGCCCGCGTTGGAGTCAAAGGTGACGCGCGCCGCTTACGGCGAGATCGTCGAGAAGGCCAAGGCCTATATCCGGGCCGGCGACATCTTTCAGGTGGTGCCGAGCCACAGGTTCAGCGCGCCATTTAAGCTGGCCCCCTTCGCCTTCTATCGCGCCTTGCGCCGGCTGAACCCATCGCCCTTCATGTTCTATCTGAACTTCGGCGACTTCCAGCTGGCGGGCTCCAGCCCCGAGATCATGGTGCGTTTGCGGGACGGCAAGATCACCATCCGGCCCATCGCCGGCACTCGGCGTCGGGGAAAGACGCCGGCGGAGGATCAAGCGCTGGAAAAGGAGCTTCTGGCCGATCCCAAGGAGCGGGCCGAGCATCTGATGTTGCTGGACCTGGGCCGCAACGATGTGGGCCGGGTGGCCATGCTGCGCGATGCGGGCCGTAACGAGCCGCCAAGCGCGCCGACCAAGCCCCATGTGCGCGTCACCCAGAGTTTCGCGGTTGAGCGTTACAGTCACGTCATGCACATCGTCTCCAACGTCGAGGGCGACGCGCCCGAGGGACTGGATCCGGTGGATGTGCTGATGGCCGCCCTGCCTGCCGGCACCTTGTCCGGAGCGCCCAAGGTGCGCGCTATGCAGATCATCGATGAGTTGGAACAGGTCAAGCGCGGCGTCGCCTATGGCGGAGCGGCCGGATATATCTCGGCGGATGGAGGGATCGATACCTGCATCATCCTGCGTTCGGCCCTCTTCAAGGACGGGATGATCTACGCCCAGGCCGGCGGGGGCGTGGTGGCCGATTCCGATCCCGACGCCGAGTACCAGGAAACCCTGCAAAAGTCGGGCGCCCAGCGGGACGCCGCCCAGGAAGCTTGGCGTTTCGAGTAGATCGGGCCGGCTACTGCACCCCGGGCTTGGCCATGGGCGTGACGACGGTCGGCGGGGCGAATATGGCCGCGGTCGCGAAGGTCAGGGCGCAGACCGCGAACAAGGCCGCCGCCGCCACCGCAGCCAAGGCTCGATCAACCGGGACAGCCGGAGCCAGTTTGGCGCGGGCCTGATCCAACGGGGTGAGCATCGTGATCTTGGACGACTCGCTTTTCATGGAGCCAGTGTAGCCAACCGTGGGTCCTGCGTCAGCGGGCGCCCTGGGCTAGCGGTTGGGCCTTGGCCTAAGGGGCGCGGACGCCTAGAACTCCGCAGGAAAGGCGCGTTCGCATGATCCTGGTGATCGATAACTACGACAGTTTCACCTACAACCTCGTTCATTATCTGAACGAGTTGGGGGCGCAAACGGTCGTGCACCGCAACGACGCCCTGACGGTGGAGCAAGCGCTGGGCCTGAAGCCAGAAGCGGTGCTGCTGTCGCCCGGTCCTTGCACGCCCGATGACGCCGGTATCTGCCTTGCTCTGCTGCAGACCGCTCCCGCCAGCTTGCCGATCCTGGGCGTCTGCCTAGGCCACCAGGCCATAGGACAGGTCGCGGGCGGCAAGGTGATCCGCGCCAAGGCCTTGATGCACGGCAAGACCGACCAGATCTATCATTCCGGCCAGGGCCTGTTTGCCAAGCTGCCCAGCCCCTTCACCGCCACGCGCTATCACAGCCTGGCGGTGGAGCGCGAAAGCCTGCCTGAAACCTTAGAAGTGACCGCCTGGAGCGCCGATGGGGAGATCATGGGCCTGCAACGGCGAGATCGTCCGGTGCACGGGGTGCAGTTCCACCCTGAGTCCATCGCCACCGAACACGGCCACGATCTGCTGGCCAATTTCCTGAACCTGGCCGGGGTCAAGCGCCTAGCGGCCGCATCAGCCTAGTCCGGTCCCATGTCCGACACCTTTAAGCCCCTTCTGGCCCGACTGGCCGACGGCGCGACCTTGACCGAGGCCGACGCCGACAACTTCTTCGCCGCCTGTCTGCGCGGAGAGCCCAGCCCGGCGCAGATCGCGGCGGCGGTCACCGCCATGCGCCTGCGCGGCGAGACTATTGGCGAAATCACAGCCTCTGCCCGGGCCATGCGCGCCGCCGCCACGCGGCTTGAGCATCCCTATCAGGTGATCGACACCTGCGGCACCGGCGGCGACGGCCTGCACACCTTGAACATCTCCACGGCTTCAGCCCTGGTCGCCGCGGGCGCGGGGATCAAGGTGGCCAAACACGGCAACCTAGCCATGTCCTCCAAATCGGGCGCGGCCGACGTACTGGCGGCGCTGGGGGTCAATATCGAGGCCAATACCGTCCAAAGCCGCAAGGCGCTGGACGAAGCCAACATCTGCTTCCTGTTCGCCCCGGCCCATCACGGCGCTATGCGCCACGTTTCGCCCATCCGTCAGGAGCTCGGCTTTCGCACCATCTTCAATCTGCTCGGCCCCCTGGCCAATCCGGCCGGCGCCCAGCGCCAGGTGCTTGGCGTATTTGACGGCCGCTGGGTCGAGCCCTTGGCGCGGGTGCTGGGCGCCTTGGGATCCGAGCGCGCCTGGGTGGTCCATGGCCAGGGAATGGACGAGATGACCAC
This sequence comes from Pseudomonadota bacterium, assembly GCA_048498155.1. Classification (GTDB taxonomy): domain Bacteria; phylum Pseudomonadota; class Alphaproteobacteria; order Caulobacterales; family Caulobacteraceae; genus BOG-938. Next base: position 119,631 of record JBEHYN010000001.1, read on the forward strand.
CACAGGCCCGACTCAAGTCGCAGAATGGAGGGACGGCGCGGTGCGTCTGTTCATGGTCACGCCTGAAACGGTCGGTTTGCCTAAGGCCGACTTGGCCGACCTGCAGGGGGGCGACCCCGCGTTCAACGCCCAAGCCATCCGCGAACTGCTGGACGGCGCCGAGGGTCCTTATCGCGACGTGGTGCTGCTGAACGCCGCGGCCGCGCTTCTGGTGTCAGAGCGGGTTGAGACTCTGCGTGAGGGCGTCGCGCAGGCCGCCCGCGTGATTGACCAAGGGTTGGCCAGGGGGGCGCTTGAGCGCCTCGTGCAGGCTAGCAACGCCTGATGACGGACATTCTGCAAAAGATCGCAGCCTATAAGCGTGATGAGGTTCGCTCGCGCAAAGCCGAGCGCTCAACGGCTCAGCTGGAACAAGCGGCTAAGACGGCCTCCCCGCCGCGCGGGTTCCGCAAGGCCTTGCTCGCGGCTCAGGCGCCAGGACGTCTGGCCCTGATCGCGGAAATCAAGAAGGCCAGCCCCTCACGCGGGCTGATCCGACCCGAGTTTGATCCGCCGGCCCTGGCCAAGGCCTATGAGGCTGGCGGCGCAACCTGCCTATCGGTCCTGACCGACAGGCCGAGCTTTCAGGGACGCGACGAGGACCTGACCGCCGCGCGGAGCGCCGTGTCCCTGCCCTGCATCCGCAAGGATTTCATGGTCGACCCCTGGCAGATCGCCGAATCACGCGCCCTGGGGGCCGATTGCATTCTGGTGATTCTGGCCATGGTCGACGACGGTCTGGCCGCCGAACTGATGGCCGAGGCCGCCCGATTCGGCATGGACGTGCTGGTTGAGACCCACGATGAGGCCGAGATGGCCCGGGCCGTCGCTCTTGGCGCGAACCTCGCGGGTGTCAACAATCGCGATCTGCGAACCTTCCAAGTGGACCTGTCGATCACCGAACGTCTGAGCGCGCGAAAGCCCGCCGAGGCCTTATTGGTCTCGGAAAGCGGCATTTTCACACCGGCCGATGCGGCACGGCTGCTTCGGGCCGGCGCCGGCGCCATGCTGGTCGGCGAAAGCCTCATGCGCCAGGTGGACGTGACCGCAGCGACCCGCGCCCTGCTTGGCCACCTGGGGTAACTTGACATTAAGAAAGAACGCCTAGAGAACATTTCCAACAGTTAGCGGTTTGTTCTGAAAAGGGTTCCGGGCGATGCTCACGCGCAAACAGCACGAATTGCTCATGTTTATTCACGAGCGGATCAAGGAAACGGGCGTTTCCCCCTCCTTTGACGAAATGAAGGAAGCGCTCGACCTGGCGTCCAAATCCGGCATTCATCGGCTGATCACTGCGCTGGAGGAACGCGGTTTTCTGCGTCGCCTAGCCCACCGGGCGCGAGCGCTGGAGGTGATCAAGATGCCTCAGCAAGCCACCGCCGCCTCCCCGCCCCGTGGCCGCGCGCCCTTCCGTCCGCAAGTGGTGGAAGGTGATCGGTCCGGACCGGGCGACCTGCCGATAGCCAACGACGTGCGCGAGTTGCCGATTCTTGGCCGCATCGCTGCAGGCACCCCGATCGACGCCATCCAGCATGAGCGCGACCGCATGCCCGTACCGGAAGCCCTGCTGGGCGCAGGCGAGCATTACATTCTGGAAGTGCAGGGCGACTCCATGATCAACGCCGGAATTCTGGACGGCGATCAGGTGATCATCCGCAAGGGCGCCACCGCCAACTCAGGCGAGATCGTCGTGGCCTTGGTCATGGGCGAGGAAGCCACCCTCAAGCGCTTGCGTAAGAAGGGCGCGTCGATTGCGCTGGAGGCGGCCAACCCGGCCTATGAGACGCGCATCTTCGGACCCGATCAGGTTCAGGTTCAGGGCAAGCTGGTCGGCCTTATTCGTCGCTATCACTGAGGTCCAGGCCTGCCGTCCAAGGTCGTCGGCCCCGTTCATCAGCCGCCCAGCGATAGCGCCAGCCCGCTGGGACGCGGCGTATTTCCACCGATCCGCCGCGCGAAAAGTCTGCCGCGCCCAGCACGGTCTGGGCCGCGCAGGCTTGGTCCGAAGGGGGAGGCGAACGCAAGACCACAAGCTCCGACGCCGCGCATAGCCTTTCAAACGCCTCGGCCTTGGGCGGCTTGCGCCCGGCCCACAGGCCCAGCCGCACCGGCGCTGTTGAAAAGGGAGCGCAACTCCGCCGATCACAGTCGAATAATCTGTCGTGGACCGGGTCGGCCTCCACCGGCAGTTCAAAGCCATAGCGTCTCGCCCATAAGGTTGCGGCGAACTTTTGCGCATCAGGGCGAAGCACCACCGGATGGCCGGAGGCCATGACGGCGGCGTTCGCACCGTCCGAGGAAATCCAGATGTCGGGCGTGGGCGGGCGCGGCCACAGGTTCACGGCCAGGGCCAGCGGCAGTCCCAGCCATCGCAGCGGGCCTCGCCACAGGCAAAGCCAGAGAATGCCGATGAAGGCCATGGGCAGGGCGATCGTCGGCGCTGAGGGCAGAGTCTGCAAGGCGCCGGGCGCCTCGGCGGTCATACGGGCCAGCAACAGCATTTTGTCGATGCCCCAACTGGCTACGGCCAGCAAGCCCCCGCCCGCCCCGAACAACTGGGCGGCGGCGCCTAGGGCCAGGGCGGGCAGGATTACCAGGCTCGATAAGGGCTCAAGTAAAAGGTTGGCGGGCAGACCGTAAAGCGAGACTCGGTTGAAATGCTCAATGGCGAAAGGCGCCGTGGCCAGGCCCGCGACGACGCCCACCACGAGGCCCGCGATCAACCAGTCCTTGGCTGTCTGCAGGATGCGCAGGGCCAGCGGCGTGTTGATCGGGCGCATGGGACGGGGCCAGACTTCCGACAGGGCGACCAGGGCTGCGGTCGCGGCGTAGGACATCTGAAAGCCCGGCTCGACCACGGCCTCGGGCTGGATGGTCAAAACGATCAAGGCCGATAGGCCCAGCCCCCGCAGCGTGATTGCCCGCCGGTCGAGCAGGATGGCGCCGAAGGCGATGGTGGCGGTGATGGCCGCGCGCTGCGCGGGTGGCGGAGCACCGGAAACAACCAGATATAATCCGATGGCGCCCAGCGCCAGAACGGCGGCCAGCTTCTTGCCGTTCACCCGCACCGCGAGCCACGGCCATAGGGAGATGAGTAGGCGGATGGCGAAGAAGACGAAGCCGCCGACGATGGCCATGTGCATGCCCGAGATCGACAGGATGTGCGAGATGCCGGCGTTACGCATCTCATTGGTGTCGGTCTGGCTGATCGAATAGTCCTGACCGGTCACCATGGCGGCGGCGACGCCCCCCGTCGGTTGGCCCATGCGCGCGATGATCGCTTGCGTCAGGGACCAGCGCGCTCGGTTGATCCCCAATTGCAGCGCCAGCCGCCAAGGCGGCGCCGGCAAGTTGATGACCTGGGGCGGCTTCAAAGCCACGCCTACGCCGCCGACCCCGATAAAATAGGCGCTGCGGGCGAAATCAAACGCGCCCGGAGCGGCCGGCGGCGGAGGCGGGTTAAGCAGGGCAATAAACCGGACAGCGGCCCCAGGACCAATCACGCTGTCGTCCTTAACGGTGATACGCAGGCGTTTGGGGAGCCGGTCAGCGGGTGTTGAGCCGACATGGGTGGGCGCTATGAGCAAACGCGGACCGGTCGTCCCGCGCCCCGCCAAGTCCACAACCCAGCCCTCAACGCGCACACCTGCCAGAGGCGGACTGACCGGGCCTCGCATCTCTAGGGTCTGCAGCTTGCCGCTGAGCACTCCGCAAGCCGCGAAGGCCAGCAACAGCGCCACGGCGGCTGGGACCGGAGCCCTGCCCCATCGCCGCAATGCCGCCGCTAGAACGATCGCGATCAATACGAGGGCCAAGGTCGCAGGCAGGCCCGGTTCGGTCTTTAGGGCAAAATAGGTCGCGCACCCGCAGCCGAATGCGACTGGCGACCACAGGGACCAGCGGTCAACCTGGGCCTGCCCCTGACGCAAAATCCACGCGAGAATTTCTCGCGCACTAGGAGGGCTCCAAGTGCGCGTGTTAAGAGGCGCCGCCTCTTTCAATTGGACATCGATGCCCGCACCCTCAGACGTCGTCACGCGCTTTGCCCCGTCCCCTACGGGCTCTTTGCATATAGGAGGCGCGCGCACCGCCTTGTTCAACTGGCTTTACGCCCGGCACACAGGCGGAAAGTTCCTATTGCGCGTAGAAGATACAGATCGCGAGCGTTCTACGCCCGATGCGGTCAAGGCCATTTTCGATGGTCTGGGCTGGCTGGGTCTGGAGCCGGACGCCCCGCCGGTTTTCCAGTTCGCCCGCGCGGACCGCCACCGCCAGGCGGTGCAGATGCTGTTGGACCGTGGGTTGGCCTACCGCTGCTACATGAGCGTGGAAGAGCTGGAGATTGAGCGCGTGAAAGCCCGCGCCGAAGGCCGCGCTATCCGTTCGGCTTGGCGCGAGCGGGAGGAAGATCGAACAAACCAGCCCTTCGTGGTCCGCTTCAAGGGACCTTTGGACGGCGAAACCGTGGTTGATGACTTGGTCAAAGGCCCTGTTCGCTTTCAAAACAAGGAGTTGGACGACCTGGTCCTGCTGCGTTCGGACGGCGCCCCAACCTACAATCTGGCGGTGGTGGTGGATGACCACGACATGGGCGTCACTCACGTCATCCGCGGCGACGATCATTTGAACAACGCTGCGCGCCAATCGCTCATCTACGAGGCGCTTGACCTGCCAAAGCCAAGCTTTGGTCATATCCCGCTGATCCACGGCCCCGACGGCGCCAAACTTTCCAAGCGTCATGGGGCCCAGGCAGTGGGGGAATTCGCGGATATGGGATATCTGCCCGAGGGCATGCGCAACTACTTAGCCCGGTTGGGCTGGGGTCACGGCGACGACGAGATCTTTTCCGATGATCAGGCCGTAGCTTGGTTTGATGTGGCCGACGTCGTGCGCGCGCCCGCTCGTCTGGACTGGGCCAAGCTCAATCACGTCAATGGCCATTATCTTCGCCGCGCCGACGACCACCGCCTCGCCCTATTGACGGCGCAAGTGCATGTGGGTCGCGGCGTGGCGGCTCACGATGATCTGCTGCTCCGGCTGCGGGCCGCCATTCCCTTGGTCAAGGAAGGCGCCAAGACCGTGCTTGAACTGGCCGACCTGACGGTGTTCGCCATCAAGACCCGCCCCTTGATCTTGGACGCCAAGATCCAGGGGTTGCTCGTCGAAGACACCCTCGAGCGCCTCGGACGATTGACGAAAATTCTTGAAAAACATCAGGACTGGACAGCATCGAGCCTGGAGGCGGCCCTGAAGGACTTCGCGGCGATGGAGGGGGTGGGCATGGGTAAATTCGGACCTGCTCTGCGCGGCGTGCTGAGCGGAGGCGCCACCGCGCCCGACCTGGCGAGCTGCTTGGCGGCGCTCGGTCCGCAGGAGAGCGTGGGCCGACTAAAGGATGCTCTTTTCGCCGTTCATTAAGACGCTATAACGCAATGCAGCATTGTCGTGCACAGACAGCGACACTAGGCTCATGAGGCAAGGGGAATGGACAAAATGACAGATACAGGCTCCGCCTCGCTGACGGTCGGCGACAAGACCATCAGCCTGCCTATTCTCAAGGGCAGCATCGGTCCCGACGCGATCGATGTGCGTAAGCTTTACGCGGAGACCGACGCCTTTACCTTCGATCCCGGATTCACCTCCACTGCATCTTGTGAAAGCGCCATCACGTTCATCGACGGCGACAAGGGCGTGCTGCTGCATCGCGGCTATCCGATCGATCAACTGGCCAAGAACTCTACCTTCCTGGAAGTCTGCTATCTGCTGATCAACGGCGAGCTGCCCAATGCCGTCCAATATGCCGAGTTCGAACGCAGCATCACCATGCACACCATGTTGCATGATCAGTTTGATCGGTTTTTCCAAGGGTTCCGGCGCGACGCACACCCCATGGCGATCATGACCGCCTCGGTCGGCGCCCTGTCGGCCTTCTATCATGACAGCCTGGACGTCAATAATGCGGAGCACCGGCGTATTTCGGTGATCCGCATGATCGCCAAAATCCCCACGATTGCAGCGCGCACCTATAAATATTCAATCGGCCAACCGTTCGTGACCCCACTGAACGAATTGGGTTACGCCGAAAACTTTCTGCGCATGTGCTTCGCGGTGCCGGCGGAGACCTACAAGGGCAATCCGGTGCTCGAGCGGGCGATGGACCGTATCTTCATCCTGCACGCCGACCACGAGCAGAACGCTTCCACCTCCACTGTCCGCTTGGCCGGATCGACAGGGGCCAATCCCTTCGCCTGTATCGCGGCGGGCATTGCGGCTCTGTGGGGCCCGGCGCACGGCGGGGCCAACGAGGAAGCCCTAAACATGCTGCGCGAGATCGGTACGCCCGAACGGGTGCCCGAATATGTGCAGGGCGTGAAGGACCGCAAATACCGCCTGATGGGCTTTGGCCACCGGGTCTATAAGAACTACGACCCGCGCGCTAAAGTCATGCAGGAAACCTGCCATGAAGTGCTGGAGGCCGTGGGCGACGCCAACGATCCTCTATTGCAGGTGGCTATGGAGTTGGAGCGGATCGCGCTGAGCGACGACTACTTCATCAGCCGCAAGCTCTACCCGAATATCGACTTCTATTCCGGCATCACCCTGAGCGCGATGGGCTTCCCAAGCGACATGTTCACCGTTCTGTTCGCCTTGGCGCGGACCGTCGGCTGGATTTCCCAATGGCAGGAAATGATCGCCGATCCCCAGCAGAAGATCGGCCGGCCGCGCCAACTCTATACCGGAGCCCCCTATCGCGACTTCGTGCCCGTCGAAAAGCGAACCTGATTAGGCGCGCGAGGTGTCCAAGCCTCTGGCCTTAAGCAGGCCTAGAACTGCCTCTGCGGCCCGCTGACCGGGATCTGGGCCGTCCCGTGGGCCCAGTAGGGCGAGCGCTGCGGTTTGGGCGGCGATTTGTTCGGCGCGCAGCGGCGCGCTGTCCAGGCGCGCGGCCAGCGCCCCAGCCAGGGCCGGGCCGGTGCACTGCTCCTGAATGAACTCCGGAGCGACCGAGCGGTCGGCGGCGATGTTCAGCAAGGTGATATAGCGGGTCTTGATCATCCGCCTGATTAGGAAGGCGCTCAGTGCGCTCACCTTATAGGCCACCACCATGGGGCAATGGGCGACGGCCAACTCTGTCGTCACCGTGCCGCTGCAGGCCAAGGCCACGGTGGCGGCGCGCACGGCGTCCTGTTTTAAGCTTTCGCCCTCCAGCACGTGAGGGAGGTGCGGCCATTTGGCCGCCTCGGCCTTGACTGCCTCCGCCACGCCGGGCGCCGCAGCCACCACAATCTGCAGCGCCGGGCGGGTCTGTTTCAATAAGGCCGCCGCCTCGCCGAACGGCGGCATCATCCGAGCGATTTCCCCCGGACGACTACCGGGCAAGATCAAGAGAATTTGGTCATCCTTGTCCGCCCCGAGGCGATGGCGAGTGCGTTCGGGATGGGCGTCGGGAGTGAAGGCCAGGGCTGGATGGCCGACCTTGGTCACCACCAGACCCTCGCGCTCAAAGAACGGAGCGTCGAAGGCCAGGATCGACAGTAGGTGATCAAAGGTGCGGGCAAGCGTCTTGGCCCGGCCGGGCCGGGCGGCCCAGACCTGTGGCCCGACATATTTGATCAGCAAAAGGCCTGGGTTTTGCCGTCTGAGCCGCTGACCGACCCGCAGGGTGAACCCCCAGGAGTCGATCAATACCGCCGCGACCGGCTTTTCCCGCGACGCAAGGGCTGCGGTCTGATCGGCGCGGGCCACGACGCGAGGATAGGCTTTCACGCCTTCGGCCCAGCCCCAGATCGACAGATCGGTGATGTCGAACAGACTATCCAGACCCTCGGCCTTCATCTGCTCGCCCCCGACGCCGATGAACCGCACATTGCGGCCGAGCTTTTGGCGCAAAGCGGCCATCAGCCCTGCGCCGAGCGCATCGCCCGAGGGCTCGGCCGCCACCAGCATGATGCAGAGGGGCGCCATGGATCAGGCGTCCTGGCCGTAGATAAACAGGCCCATCCGATTCGCAGTTTCGATTACAGCGGCGCGGTCCATAATCAAGGTCCGGCCGGTCTCTCCTGCAATGCCCGCCAGCCCTGCTCGTGCGGCGCCTTCGACGGTCGCCACGCCGATGGTGGGCAAATCTATTCGTTGTTCCTGCTCGGGCTTGCAGCGCTTGACCAGGACGCCCTTGAGGTCGCCCGGTGCGCCTCTGAGCGGACGAGGCAGTTCGGCGCAACGCGCGAGCATGGCGTCCGTTCCTTCCTGCGCTTCCACAGCCAGGACTAGGCCCCGACAGACGACGACCCCCTGCCCTATGTCCAGCCGGCCGATCTGTGCGGCGACCTCAAAACCCAGGGTCAGGTCCGCCAGATCTTCGCCCTGGGGCGTCAGCCGGCCAAGCGCCCCCCGGCCGAGGGTCAGGGCGCCGGAGACTTCGTGGGCGCCCTCTACGGCAAACCCCTCCTGCTCGAACTGACGAACGATATAACGCAAGAGGGCGTCTTCGCCCTTGCGAGCCGCCAAGAGCGCCCCGGGCAGGACCGCGACGCCGCGTCGATCCAGCTTCAGCGCGCTGAAATCCGGCCGATTGACCTTGCCAGCGAGGCAGACCGCCTCACACCCGGCTGCGCGCAGCAGATCGAAGCATTTCTGAAACTCGCCCAGACCGACCTCGCCGCCCGCATAGGCGCCCAGGCCGGGGTCAGCGAAACCCTTCAACCGAATCACGATGAACGGTCTGTCCGATTGCAGACATTGCTCGGCCAGGGCCAAGGGCAGGCCGCCCCCGCCTGCGATCAATCCGAGTTTGGTCACGTTAGACCCTTTCTGGTTTTGATGGAATCATCAAAACCAGACAAAAAGGTCCTGTAATCATAATCTTAGAGCATGTTCTGACGGCAAAACCGCGCGCACTTTTGCCTAACATGCTCTAGTCCAGCTTGGGCAGGCAAAGGGGGCGAGTTCCGTCGACACGTATGAAGTTGACGATCTCCATCACCTCGAGCGACGCGGCGTAGGTCTCGGCGGTATCGTCCAGCCGTTCCTGGAATGTCCCCTCGTCGGCGAACAACAGACGATATGCAGCCCGCAATTGGTTGATGGTCTCACGGCCAAACCCGCGCCGGCGCAGACCGACCAGGTTGAGACCTTCCAGGTGGGCGTGATTGCCCCACACCGATCCGAACGGAATGACGTCCTTGGTCACCGTGGCGCCCGCGCCGATAAAAGACCCGCGCCCGACGCGGCTGTGCTGATGCACGCCGGATAATCCGCCGATGAACACCATATCCTCGACCTTGACGTGTCCGCCCAGGGCGGCGCCGTTGGCCATGATTACCCGGTTGCCGACCATGCAGTCATGAGCGATGTGGGCGCCCACCATGTACAGCCCGTCGGCGCCGATCTGGGTGATCCCTTGGTCCAAAGCTGTGCCGGTATGCATGGTGACATGTTCGCGGATCTGATTGCGCGGACCGATTACCAGCCGGGTCTCCTCGCCTTGGTGGGCGAGGTGTTGCGGAGGTCCGCCCAGATAAGCGAAGGGATGGACGATACAGGCTTCGCCGATCTCGGTGCGACCGTCGATCACCACGTGAGAGAGCAGTTTCGCCCGGTCGCCCAGGGTGACTTTCGGGCCGATCACGCAATAAGGCCCGACTTCCACGTCCACGCCCAACTGCGCGCCTTGGTGGATCACAGCAGTGGGATGGATCAGGCTCATAGCGAGGCTGCGGCGTTATCGAGGGCCATGGCCGCGAACTCGCACTGCGCAGCGACCTTAGCTCCGACCATCGCCTTGCCCCGAAATTTGAACACTCCGCCGCGAACCCGCGCCACATCGACGTGAAGACGTAGAACGTCGCCGGGCCGCACCGGACTGCGGAACCGCGCCGCATCGACGCTCATGAACATAATGGTCTTGGTGGTGACATCCACGTCCAGGGACTTTGACATCAACACGGCGCCGGTCTGGGCCAGGGCCTCGATGATCAGGACGCCCGGCATGACGGGGTTACCAGGGAAATGGCCGACGAAAAACGGCTCATTCACTGTGACGCATTTGATTCCGACGATGGATTCATGGGGTCGATAGTCCTCCGCCCGGTCGATCAACAGGAATGGGTAGCGATGAGGAATCCGGTACAGGATTTCCATGATGTCGACGTTAGTCTGGGTCGCCCTGGGGGCTCCGTCGGCGCTCATTTGTCCGTCCCTCCCCGGGCATTAGCCATTTTGGCCAGCCAAGCCATTTCCCGCATGAATTTGCGGACAGGACGGGCCGGCGCCCCAACCCACATTTCGTTGGCCGGGATATCTCGCATCACGCCGGCGTGGGCCGCCACGCGGGCCCGGTCGCCGATATTGATGTGGTCGGCGACGCCCGCGCCGCCGCCGAATGCGACGCCATCGCCGACGGTGCAGCTTCCCGAGATGCCGGTCATGCCCGCCAGGACACAACCCCGCCCGAGGCGGACGTTGTGGCCGATCTGCACTAGATTGTCGATCTTGCTGTTCTCGCCGATCACCGTGTCATCCCATGCTCCGCGGTCTACGCAGGTGCAAGATCCGATGCTGACGTTGTCCTGGATGATCACCCGGCCGAGCTGAGGGATATCCACCGTCTTGCCGTCCGCTGCCCCGACTCCGAATCCCGGCTCGCCGATGACCGCCCCCGACAGGATACGCACCCGGTCGCCGATCAAGGCGAAACCGATGGTGGCGTGGGATCCGATCGAACAGCCGCGTCCAATTGCGCAGCCCGGCCCGACCACCGTATAGGCTCCAATGCTGCTCCCGCGTCCGATCTTCGCCCCGGCGCCCACCAGCACGCCCGGCGCCAGGACAACGTCGTCTTCAAGCTCTGCCGTGGGGTGGATGGCGGTATCCTGCACGGTCAGACGCCGCGCCCGATGCAGTCGATCCGCCGCCTTGGCGTAAGCCCCTTGCGGTTCAGGCGTGATCAGCAGGGCGCAGCCGGCCGGCGCAAGCTGCGCATGTTCGGCTGGAAGGAAGCAGGCGCCGGACTGGGTGGCCTTTAGATCTTGCGTGTAACGCCGATCGGCGAAGAAGCCGATACTGGCGGCATCGCCGCGAACCAGCGGGGCCACCCGGCCGACCCGGCGTTGGCCGTCGTCAGCCTTGACCAGCGCCGCGCCCGTGATGGCCGCGAGCTCGACGAGGGAAACCGGCCCAAGTTCCTCAAAAAATCGCGAATCCGGCATAGAGGCTTGATCGTCCCGCCAATCGCGACGGTCCTGTCCAGATCGACGATCCGCACAGACTCCGCGCTGCTGCTACTCAATTGAGAGTCGTCGATCAGACGGCTCGCCTCAATCCGATCTTGCCCAAGGCCTTACCGCAAGCAAATTTTTCCGAACGGCTGACAAGTCGCCGCATGATTGACGGTTCTGTGTGGTCGAAGCCGAAAGGCGCGCCCCGGCCGACTAACCCGGCCGGGGAGTGCTCAATTTAATGCGCGGGCGCGCCGGCGGCGTCGAGGTGTTCGCGGTCGATGGCGAATTGGGTGAGTGAGCCATTGAGCAATTGGGTCACGCCCGGCGTGATGTCGGTGCTCGGATTGGCGACAATCACCGCGTTGGCGTCCAGCAGGACGCCGCAACCGTGCTGGGTCACCGTCTGGCCGACAAATGGTCCAGCAGCCTGCAGAATGTGGGTATAGGCCTTTTGCTGGGTGGCCTCCATTTCACGCTGGCGCAGCTGAACCTTCTCTTGGAATTGGCCGCCTCGCAGTTGTAGGGCCTGTCCGCGTTGGGCGTACACGGCGCCGTCTAATGACGCCTTTTGGCCCTCTAGCGCCTTGGCGTCATTTTCCAGCGAAGTTTGGTCGGTGGTCAGCTCAGCGCGCACGACGGCGCTCAGTTGCTTCATGCGGTCAGTGACGTAGAGGCCCACCGTCGAAGTTTGCAGCAGAGCCTCGCGCGACAGAACGCACAGGCCGGGCACTGTGGCGGTGATCTCCACGGGAGGAGTGCTCGGCGCGGCGGCCGGCGCGGGAGCAGCGGCCGGCTTAGCCTTGGGCTTGGCCGTCTGGGCGTCTGATTGAGACGCCCAGGCGAGGGCCGCGACGGCCGCCAGGGCGAACGTCTTGGAAATCATGGTCTTCATGGGGTCAGAACCTAGTGGCGGTTGAGAAATAGAAGCTTTGGGTTTTGTCGTAGGGCGCGCGCGCCAGGACATCGCTCAGGTCGAAGCGCAGCGGACCCATCGGGGATTTCCAGAACACACTGACGCCGGCGGAGGCGCGCATGACTAAGGCGTCATTGATGTTCGGGTCCTGCAATCCGGTCAGCGGATTGATCTTCGCGGTTCTATCCAATGCGCCGAGGGTGCCCACCTGAGCAAAGATGGCGGTGTTGATGCCGTACTGTTCAGGCAGATAGTTGGGGACCGTGAGTTCAGCGGTGCCTTGGGCGTAGAAGTTGCCGCCTAGGGCGTCGCCGTAGACGACGTCGCGCGCGCCGATGCCGGCGAGCTGGAACCCGCGGAAGCTGTCGCCGCCGCGGAAGAAGCGATCATTGATGCGGACGTAATCCTTATTCCACGGTTCAATATCGCCCACCTCGCCCTTGATCATCAGGACCCAGCTTGGACTGAACGCGTGGTAGACCGCCCCGTCGATGATGGTCTGGGCAAAGTCCACGTTGCCGCCGAAGCCGGCAAAGGTCTGATTGAAGTCCACATAGAACCCGCGCGTCGGCTTGATCGGATCGTCACGATCGTCATAGCGATACTGGAAGCTGATCTGCGAGGTCAGGTTCGATCCCCGCTGTTCGCACAGCACTGCTGAAACCGTCTGGAAGCCCGGTTGGCACAAGGAGCTGTTCACGTTGATATTATCCGAATGCAGACTGTAGATCAGCAGCAGTCGGGAGTAGTCGGTCAACGGGAAGCCGAGTGTCAGGGACGCGCCGGTGGAGGCTGAGGAGTAGGAGGCGTACTGCGAGAAATTGTAACGCGATGAATACAGATTGAAGCCGGCCGCGAGATTGCGTCCCATGAAACGCGGTTCGGTGAAGCCGAAGTTGACCCCTTGCTGGAGATAGCCGGCCGAGATCTTGAAGCTTAGCTGCTGGCCACGGCCTCGGAAGTTGCGTTCGCTGACGCCAATATCGGCGATCAGCTGTTCCACCGAGCTATAGCCCAGGCTGAACGACAGCTCCCCTGTCGGTTGCTCGGTCACCTTAACCCGCAGCACCGTCTTGTCGGGCGCGCTGCCCGGCAATTGTTCGATATCGACGTCCTTGAAGAATCCGAGCGCCTTGACCTTGACCTTCGAGCGATCGACCAGAACGCGGTTATAGGCGTCGCCTTCCGCCAGCAGCAATTCGCGCCGCACCACCGGGTCGATTGTGCGGTTATTGCCGACGATATCGATCCGCTCCACATAGACGCGTGGGCCTTCGACAATCTGGAAGTTCACATCCACAGTGTGGGTCTGCGGGTTGGCGGTATAGCGAGGGCGAACGTCCACGAACGCAAAGCCCGCTGAGCCCGCCGCGAAGGTCAAGGCATCTGTAGCCTTGTCGATCAGTTCGTCCTGATAGGTCTGCCCTTCCCTGACCGGTAGCGTCCGCTGCAGCGATGCAGCGTTCAGACGCTTCAGGTCCGATTCCACGGTCAGCTTGCCGAACTTGTAACGGACGCCTTCCTCCAGGGTGTAGGTAATGGCGAAGCCGTTCTTTTCCGGCGCCAGTTCAGCGACCGCCGACAGAATGTGGAAGTCGTAAAAGCCCCGGTTGCGATAGAACTTGCGCAGCTGCTCGCGGTCGTAGTCGATGCGGTCCGGATCGTAATTGTCGCTGTTGGCGAAGAAGCGGTACCACTTGGACTGCTTGGTGACGATGACGTCGCGCAGGGCGTTGTCGGAAAACTGCTTGTTGCCGATGACGTTGATGTTGAGGATTCCGCTCTTGGGTCCCTCATCGATCACAAAGATCAAATCCACCCGCTTTTGCGGCAATTCTACGATTTGCGGCGTCACGGTCGCGCTGACGCGGCCGGATCGCCGGTAGAGCTCGACGATTCTCTGGATATCCGCCTGGGCGCGCGAGCGGGTGAACACGCCGCGCGGCCGCACTTGGACCTCGTCGCGCAGCTTTTCTTCCTTGAGCTCGTGATTACCCTCGAACACCACTTGGTTGATGATTGGGTTCTCCGCAACCCGAACGATCAGGTCGGCGTCTTGCAGCTGAATCTGCACATCGGCGAATAGATCGGTGCGAAACAGGGTCTTGAGGGCGTCATCGATGCGCTGGGAATCCACCCGCTCGCCCACGGTGATGGGGAGGTAGGAAAGGATCGTGCTTTCCTCGATGCGCTCGGCGCCGCGAACGATGATCCGTTGAACCACACCACTCTTGATCGGCGTAGCGGCGGTTGCCGCCGGCGGCGATTCCGGCGCTGCGGCCGGCGCGGCGGCGGGGGGCGGCCCGCTCGGCGCAGCCGCAGGCTGATCGGTGGATTGAGCCAAGGCGAACGTCGCCACAGCCATGGCGCCCAGCAGGACCGCAGTTGAAATCAGTGCAGAAGGTCGGACGCGCGGAGCGTGCATTCAGGTCAGCCGTAAAGTGGAGGCGGGGTCAGGAAAAAATCCCGCCGAGGAGTTGAAACACACGGAGCCGCTGTAGATCGTTCCAAGTGGCGAACAACATCAATCCGAGCAGTAAGGCAAGCCCTACCCGGAAGCCCGCCGCTTGGACCTTGGCCCCCAAAGGCCGTCTGGCCGCCGCTTCGAAGGCGTAAAACAGCAGATGCCCCCCGTCCAGAACAGGCACAGGCAACAGATTCATAAAGCCGATGCTTACCGAAATAATCGCAGCCAAGCTGGCCAGGTTGGTCAAAGCGCCCAGCACTTTCAAGGTCAAGGTCGGCTCGCCGGCCGCGCCCGCGTGCACCACCGCCCCTGATATCTGCGCGATACCCAAGGGTCCATGCAGTTGTTCGGCCGGCAGCTGGCCATGGATCAGACGATCGATGATCACCACCATCGTGGTGATCTTGTCCCACGTGCGCCAGACCCCGCCGCTCAGCGCTTCGACCGGGCCGTAGCGGCGATAACGGATATCGGAGACCTGGTGGCTGGCGGAGATGCCCAGCATGCCCATTTTCTGAAGTCCGCCCAGACCGTTGTCGGATTCCCGCAGGAGCGGCGTGGCGACGAGGGTCACGTCGCGCCCGCCTCGCTGGACGGCGAAACGAATCGGCGATCCCGCGCGAATCTGCACGTACTGCTGCAGGTCCTCAAAACTATCGAGCGCTCGACCATCGGCCCGCACGACCACATCGCCGGCCTGGAAGCCCGCGAGCGCGGCGGGTAAGCCAGGGACGGTGGACTCCACCCGAGCCGGCAAGGTGCGCTCGCCGACCGCCATCAACAGGCCGGCAGTCAAGACAATGGCCAGAAGAAAGTTTGCCAAGGGTCCGGCCGCCACGACGATGGCTCTCTGCCAAACGGGTTTGAAGTGAAAATAGCTCTTGAGAACATGCGGGCCATCGCGCGCCAGAATCTCCTTGCGGAGGGTTTCAAGCTCTTCGGCGTTGGGCACGCTTGCGGCGTTATCGTCGCCCGCGAAGCGCACATAGCCGCCCAGTGGAAGCCAAGCGATGCGCCATTCCACGCCGGAACGGTCTCGCCATGAGACCAGCGCCCGGCCAAAGCCGATGGAAAAGCGGTCCACAGCCACGCCGCAGGCCTTTGCCGCGAGAAAGTGGCCCAATTCATGGATGCTCACCACCAAGCCCAGCAGGAGCAGGAACGGCACGGTGTTGATCAGGAAAGAATGAAACATAAATAAGACTGATCCTAGTGGACGCGGGGGCCGCGCTGGAGAATCCCGTCGGCGACAGCGCGCGCCTGGCGATCGATAGTCATGGCTGTTTCCAAAATATCGGCCCCGTCGTTGGCCGTCAGGGCGCCGTCGGCCTCCATTAGCTCCAAGGTCTGCGCCACGGTGGCGGCAATATCGAGAAAGCCGATGCGCCGGTCAAGGAAAGCGGCGACGGCCGCTTCGTTGGCCGCGTTCATCGCGGCCGGAGCCCCTCCGCCGATGGCCAGGGCCTGACGGGCCAAGCCGATGGAGGGAAAGCGGTCTAAGTCAGGATGCTCGAAGGTCAGTTGGCCAATCGCCGCCAGATCCAGCCGCGGCGCCGGCCAGCTGATTCGCCCCGGCCAGGCCAAGGCATAGGCGATGGGCGTGCGCATATCCGGCGGACCGAGCTGGGCCAGGGTGGAGCCGTCAAGATACTCCACCATGCTATGGATGATCGACTGGGGGTGAACCAGCACATCGATTTGATCGGGCCGGACGGAGAACAGATAGGCCGCCTCGATCATCTCCAGCGCCTTGTTCATCATAGTGGCGGAATCCACCGAAATCTTGGCGCCCATGCTCCAGTTGGGATGGGCCACCGCCTGTTCCGGCGTGGCTGCCGACATGGCTTGTCGCGTCCAGCCGCGGAAGGGTCCGCCGGACGCCGTCAGAATGATCCGGTCAACCGCATCTGACCAACGCTCCTGCAGCGCCTGGAAGATGGCCGAATGTTCCGAATCCACCGGCACCACCATACCGCCGTGTTTGCGGGCGATCTCAAGGAGCGCGGGGCCCGCGCATACCAGGCTTTCCTTATTGGCCAAAGCCACGATGGCCCCGGTGCGCGCGGCGGCCAGGGTCGGCGCCAATCCTGCGGAGCCGACGATGGCGGACATGACCCAGGGCGCGTCCATCTGGGCCGCCTCGATCACGGCGGTGCGCCCTGCAGCGGCGTCCACGCCCGACCCGTTGAGGCGCGAGCGCAACTCGTCCAGCCGACTCTCGTCTTCGATCACCGCCACCATTGGGCGCCAGCGCAGCGCCTGTTCCGCCAGCCGCTCCACATTGCGCCCGGCGGTCAGGGCGACCACCCGAACGTCCGCCGATCCGCAGTCCTGGGCCGCGCCTAGCAGATCAAGCGTGGACACCCCGATCGAGCCTGTTGAGCCCAGAACGGTGACAGAGCGGGAAAGATTCAATGTGGCCATCCCAAATTTACCAGCAGTCGCGCGGCGGCGACGGCCAAGAGAGCGAACATCAGACCGTCGACACGGTCCAGCAGTCCGCCGTGGCCGGGGATCAGTCCCCCGCTGTCCTTTACCCCAAATCGGCGCTTGAGCATCGATTCCCATAAATCTCCCGCCATGGTCGCCAAACCGGCGAAGGCGCCGACGAACAAAGCCGTGGCCGTCGATAGTTCGACAGGGCGCAGAAGCGCCCAGACCTGGGCCACGGCCGCGGCGGCCAGGGTCGCGGCGATCAAGCCCCCGAAAAAGCCCGACCAAGTCTTATTCGGCGAGAATTGCGGCCAGAGTTTGGGCCCCTTGATCAGATTTCCCGCGAGAAAGGCGACGATGTCCGCCGACCAGGCCGAGGCCAGGACGAGAAAGGTCCACATCTGGCCGCCCGGCGCGGCGGCCCTAAGCCAGATCAGGGCCAGGCAGGGCGCCCCGATATAGAGCGCGCCGAACGCCGCGTCGGCCGGCCTGGCCGCCACCGCCCGCGACATCAGGGCGCAGGCGCCACCGCTGAGCACCAGGACGATCCAGGCGATGCGGTAATGCCCGAAGCTCGCCGTCACGGCGGCCGCCAGCACGGCCGCGGTGACCAGCACCGCGACGCGGACAGGGGCGCTGGGCGCGGTCATGCGGCCCCATTCCCAGGCTAACCGCGCCACCGCGACGGCGACGACGGCCATCAACAACCAGCCGCCCGCATAGGCGGCGTACAGCGCCAGAGGCGCCAATACGGCGGCCGAAAGGGCGCGCATCCCCAGATTAGACCAATTGAACCGTCTAGCCGGCAGCGAGGGCGTCATTTACATCCGCCCCGCCGTACCGCCTCTCGCGGGTCCGAAACTCGTCGACCGCCGCCGTCAGCAATTCGGCGCCGTAGTCCGGCCAAAGCACGTCCTGAAACACAAACTCGGCGTACGCCGCCTCCCACAGCAGGAAGTTGGACAGCCGTTGCTCGCCGCTGGTGCGGATAATCAAGTCCGGCGCAGGGCCGTTGGCGGTGGACAGGTAGGATTCGAACCTCGCCTCATCTAGATCTTCCGGTTCGGCCAAACCCGCCTTGACCCTGCGCGCGAACTGTCGGGCCGCGTCCACGATGTCGGGGCGTCCGCCATAGTTGAACGCCACCTGCAGGTGGAAACGCTCGTTGGCGGCGGTGGAGGCTTCCGCCCGTTCGATGATGCCGAGAATGTCTGGGGGCAGCCCCTCGCGCCGCCCCAGTATGCGCACCCGCACTCCCGCCCGGCCCAGGCGCGCCAGGTCAGTTTGCACAAAAGCCTTCATCAGGCTCATCAATTCGGAGATTTCGCCGGCGGGCCGGCGCCAGTTTTCGGTCGAAAAACCGAACACAGTCAGCCGCCGAATGCCCAGCGCGGGAGCGGCCTCGACTGTACGTTTGAGCGCGGCCACGCCTTCGCGATGACCCAGGCTTCTGGGCAGGCCCCGCGCCTTCGCCCATCGGCCATTGCCGTCCATGATAATGGCGACATGAGCCGGTCCGCCCTGTTCGGCGGCCGGAGACGGGACCCTTAATCCGGTCGGCGCAGAGACCATGTTCACGTCCTTGTTCGGCTCGATAGCCACTCAACCTCGCCGACTATACCTGCATTATCTCTTGTTCTTTGGTTTTCAACAGTTCGTCGATCCGCTTGATCGCCTGATCGGTGAACCCCTGGATTTCATCGCTCATGCGTTTGAGTTCGTCTTGAGTGATGACTGCGTCTTTTTCCGCCTTTTTCAGCTCGTCAATCGCGTCGCGTCGCACGTTGCGCACGGCGATACGCTGCTGTTCGCCATATTTGCCCGCCAATTTGGCAAGATCCTTCCGGCGATCCTCGGTCAAGGGGGGTACGGGAATGCGTAAATTCTGCCCATCCACCATGGGGTTGAGCCCCAGGCCCGCGTTGCGGATGGCCTTCTCCACGGACACCACCACGCCCTTGTCCCACACGCTGACGGTCAGGGAGCGCGGATCGGGCACGCTGACGGCGCCGACCTGGCTCAGCGGCACGGTCGCCCCATAGGCTTCGACCATCACCTGGTCGAGTAGGCCGGCGGAGGCGCGGCCGGTGCGCAGACTGGTGAACTCTTCCTTTAGCGCACCGACGCACTTGTCCATGCGGTCACGCTGACGGGCGATATTGGGCTTTTCGGTGGCGGCCATGACTCAGATCCTAGTCGCGTTGGTGACGGTCTTCGCAGATGACGGTATGCACCCCGCCGCCGAGAACAACCTGCATCAGTTCGCCTCTCTGGCGGATGGAGAACACCACGATGGGGATGGCGTTGTCGCGCATGAGGCTGATCGCCGAGGCATCCATCACCTTAAGATCTTGCGCCAACACTTCAAGATAGCTCAATCTTTCATAGCGTTTCGCATCGGGCCGTTTCTTCGGATCGGCGGTATAGACGCCGTCCACACTGGTGCCCTTCAACAAGGCGTCGCAGCCCATCTCGGCGGCCCGCAAGGCGGCGGCGGTGTCGGTGGTGAAGAAGGGATTGCCCGTTCCGGCGGCGAAGATCACAACCCGGCCCTTTTCCAGGTGCCGTAGAGCCCGCCGGCGGATGTAGGGCTCACAAATGGTGTCCATCTGAATGGCCGACTGCACGCGGGTGGTGACGCCGATTTTTTCCAGGGCGTTCTGCATGGCCAGGGCGTTCATCACCGTTCCCAGCATGCCCATGTAGTCTGCGCTGGCCCGCTCCATGCCCTTAGCGGCTGTCGACAGGCCGCGGAAGATATTGCCGCCACCGATGACCAGGCAAAGCTCCACGCCAAGCTGAACGATCTGGGAGATCTCCTCGGCCACGGCGTCGACGGTCTTCATGTCGATGCCGAACCCGCCATCGCCCATGAGCACTTCGCCCGATACCTTGAGCAATATGCGCCGGTAGCGTGCCGGCGTGACCGGATCAGATTGGGATTGGGTCATTGCGGGCTTCCGGCGCCTCTGTGGGAATCGTCGGAGCACAATAGCCGAAGGGCGCCCGGTCCGTCGAACGGTCCCGCGCGCCCCGCAGACATAGTCTTAGTGACCGGCGACGGCCGCCACTTCTGCGGCGAAGTCCTCGGTCTTTTTTTCTACGCCCTCGCCCAGGGCCAGGCGGGCGAAACCCACCACCTTGATCGGCGAGCCAAGCGTTTTGGCGGTTTCGGCTACAAGCTGCTCGACGGTCTGATCTGGGTTCATAACGAAGGCCTGCTTGAGCAGCACGACTTCCTCGTAGAACTTACGGATACGGCCCTCGATCATCTTTTCGACGACCTGAGGCGGCTTGCCGGAGGCCAGCGCCTGTTCGGAGAAGATCGCCCGTTCGCGGTCGACGGCGGCCGGGTCCAGATCGTCGGTGGACAGGGACAGGGGGGAAGTGGCGGCCACGTGCATGCCGATCTTGCGCCCCAGTTCCTGCAGCTGGGCCTGATCGCCGGCGCCTTCGATGGCCACCAGCACGCCGATGCGGCCGAGGTCTGTCGTGCCCTCGACCTTGGCGTGGACGTAAGCGGCGACGGCGCCTTCAGCGACGTCGAATCCGCGAACACGGCGGATCAGCATGTTTTCGCCGATCGTGGCGATCAGCTGGGTGATCGCCTCGCCCAGCACTTCACCATCCTCGGTCTTGGCCTCGATCAGGGCCTCGACGCGTTCCTCGACGTCCAGGGCCGTCTTGGCCGCCTTGCGCGCGGCGTTCTGAAACATCTCGTTGCGGGCCACAAAATCCGTTTCCGCATTCAGCTCGACCACAGCGCCGGCCATGCCCCGGCCATTGCTGCGCAGAGCCACGGCCACGAGTCCCTCGGCAGCCACGCGGTCGGCCTTCTTGGCGGCCTTGGACAGGCCCTTGGCGCGCAGCCAATCCATGGAGGCTTCGATGTCGCCGTCGTTTTCGACCAGCGCCTTCTTGCAATCCATCATGCCGACGCCGGACTTCTCGCGCAGTTCTTTCACCAGCGCAGCCGTGATTTCAGCCATCATCAAATCCTCCGGTCTAATAGCGATGGCGGCCCGGCGCCCCTCAATAAGGTTTGCCGGACCGCCGTGTCGTTTTTGCGAATGATCCGCCGCCGGGGACCGGCGGCGCACCGATGGGACTATTCAGCGACGGTTTCGGCGCTCTCACTGGTCGGTTCAGCGACCGGCTCGGCGCTTTCACCGGACAGTTCCGCCGCGACGGCGGCGTTTTCCTGCTCGGTGAGTTCAGCGGCCGGCTCGGCGGCGGAGCCCGGATCAGCGGCTTCAACGGCGGCGGCCGCGACAGCGGCGTGCGGCGCTTTGGCCTTGGAGCGGCGCAAGGCCGGCTCAGTCGGGTTGACCGAGGCGCCCAGGTCCACGCCCATGGAGGCCTGACCGGCGGCCAGACCGTCCAGCACCGCATCGGCGACCAGGTCGCAATACAGTTGCAGGGCGCGGGCGGCGTCATCATTGCCGGGGATCGGATAGGTGATTCCGTCCGGATCGGAGTTGGTGTCCAAGATCGCCACCACCGGGATATTGAGCTTACGCGCTTCCTGGATGGCGATGCCTTCTTTGTTGGTGTCGATCACGAACATCAGGTCGGGAATACCGCCCATGTCCTTGATGCCGCCCAAGGACAGCTCAAGCTTTTCCCGTTCGCGGGTCAGCTGCAGCAGTTCCTTCTTGGTGCGGCCGCCATGATCGCCGTCAAGAACGCCTTCCAGTTCGCGCAGACGCGCGATGGACTGGGAGATGGTGCGCCAGTTGGTCAAGGTGCCGCCCAACCAGCGGTGGTTGACGAAGTACTGGGCGCAGCGCTTGGCCGACGTCGCCACCGGATCGGAGGCTTGACGCTTGGTGCCGACAAACAGCACCCGTCCGCCTGAGGCCGCCACTTCGCGCACCTTCACCAGGGCCTGGTGCAGGAGCGGGATCGATTGGGACAGATCGATGATGTGGATATTGGCCCGCGATCCGAAGATGTAGCGGTCCATTTTCGGGTTCCAGCGGTGGGTCTGGTGGCCGAAGTGGGCGCCAGCTTCCAACAGCTGACGCATAGAGAATTCCGGAAGCGCCATGGCTTGTTCCTTTTTCCGGTTGACCTCCGCAGGCAAACCCCCTCTCGGGGACCGGAACGGAAACGAGCGGGATGTCTCCCCGAACGCTGCCGAACGCCTGCGTGTGTGATGGCGCGCTTGGTAAGGGCAAAGGCGGCAAAAAGCAAGAGAGCAGCGAGCAGACTATTGAACCACGAAGGGCACGAAGATCACGAAGTTCAAAGAACCAGCCGCTTCAATCCTTGCTTGAACAACGCGGCGTTGAAATTCATCAAGAAGCCGATCCGGCAGCCCGAAAGTTTGAGATAGGTCAGCAGTTGAGCTTCATGGACGCGCGACAGCGCGTCGATGGCCTTGATTTCAATAATGATCGCGTCCCCAACTATGAGGTCAAGCCGATACCCAACGTCCAAGGTGACACCCTTATACATGATCGGCAGAGCGACCTGCCTACGGAACCGGACATTCCGCTCCGCGAGCTCTAACGCCAAACAATGCTCCTAAGCGGATTCCAGCAATCCGGGCCCGAGGGCTCTATGAACTTCCAACCCCGCGTCAATAACGCTTCTAGCCAATGCTTCCCTGGCGGCGCCTTCGTGTTCTTCGTGAGCTTCGTGGTTTGAATCGTTGATCAAATCACATTTCAAACCGAAACTTGCTCGTTCCGACACCTAAACGTCCTCCAGGAACATCACCCCCGGCGCGGTCTTGAGGGCGCCGCGCAGGGCGGAGTCGAGGTTGAAGCGGCCGGGCAGGCGTAGCTCGACCTCGCGGCCGCCGTCCATGCCGGCGATCACGGTGACCTCACCGCCCCGCCCAGAGGCCGCGACTTCCAGCCGCTTTTTGATGGCGTCGATCTCGGCGGACTTTGAGGACAGGTAGATACGCAGGCCCGCCACGGCCCCTTCCAGGGTCCGCTCAATGGGTTCGGCGTCGTCGCCGTAGAAGCGCACTTCCCCGTCATTGGCCTTGGCCCGCACCTTGATGCAGACCGCCTGGCCCGGCTCCAGCGCGTCGCGGCACCGACGCAGGGATTCGGGCGGAAACAGCACTTCATATTCGCCAGTGGGATCGGACAGAGCCACGAAGGCGAATTTATCGCCATTCTTGGCGGACGCCCGTTCCTGTTTGCGCCGCACGATCCCCGCCATGCGGAAGGCTTCCGCCCCCCCCTCCGCCAGGCCCACAGCATCGGCATAGAGCGTGACCCGCTTGCGGCGCATGACCTCGACCATGTCCTGTAGGGGGTGCCCGGACAGGTAGAAGCCGACGGCGGACAGTTCCTGGTCCAACTGCTCGGCATGAGGCCAAGGCTCGACCTTGGGCAGGCGCGGCCGGGCGGCCTCGGCGCTATCGCCGCCAAACAGGCTGTGCTGAGAGGATGCCCGCTCGGCCGCCACGCTTTGTCCATAGGCTGTCAGAGATTCCGCCGCCGCCAGGATCTGGGCCCGATTGGGGTGAAGGGTGTCGAAAGCGCCGGCCCGAGCCAGGTTTTCCAGCGCCCGCCGATTGACCGCCTTGGGATCCACCCGCTCGACAAAATCGAACAGGTCGGCGAACGGCCCGCCCTCCTCGCGCGCCGCCACCACCTGGCGCATGGCCTCAAAGCCGACATTGCGCACGGCGCCCAGAGCGTAGAGCACTTCGCCGTTCTCCACTTCGAAGTCGGCTCCGGAGCGATTGACGTCCGGCGCCCGCACCGGCACGCCGAAGCGTTTGGCGTCCTGGTAGAACACCGCCAGCTTGTCAGTGTTGGACATGTCCAGGCTCATGGAGCCGGCGAAAAACTCCACCGGGCAATTGGCCTTGAACCAGGCGGTCTGATAGCCGATCAGGGCATAGGGCGCGGCGTGCGACTTGTTAAAGCCGTAGCCGGCGAACTTGGCCATCAGGTCAAACAACTGCCCGGCCAAATCCGCCTCAAAGCCGCGCTCCAGGGCGCCGGAGGTGAACCGGGCGCGTTGCTGGTCCATCTCCTCCTTCTTCTTTTTGCCCATGGCCCGGCGCAGCAGATCCGCTTCTCCCAGCGAATAACCGCCCATGATCTGGGCGATCTGCATCACCTGTTCCTGATAGACGATCACGCCATAGGTATCGCCCAGCACCGGCTGCAGCAGGGGGTGGTAGACGTTGACCGGCTTGCGGCCCGATTTGCACTCCACATAGTCGGGGATGCTGTCCATCGGGCCGGGTCGATAGAGCGAAATCAGGGCGGTGATTTCCTCCAGGGACGTCGGCCGCAGCTTGCGCAGGGTGTCGCGCATGCCCTGGCTTTCCAACTGGAACAGCCCGACCGTCTGACCCGCCGCCATGATTTCATAGGCGCGCGCGTCATCCAGCGGCAAGGTCGCCAGATCCACCGCCGCGCCCCGCTTGGCCAGGTGCTTGCGAATGCGGTCCAGCACCGTCAGGGTTTTCAGGCCGAGGAAATCGAATTTCACCAGGCCCGCGCTTTCGACCCATTTCATATTGAATTGGGTGGCCGGGAAATCCGAGCCCGGGTCGCGGTAAAGAGGCACCAGCTCGGTCAGGGGGCGATCGGCGATCACCACCCCGGCGGCGTGGGTGGAGGCGTTGCGGTAAAGCCCTTCCAGTTGCAGCGCGAGGTCGAGCAGGTGAGCGACTGATGTCTCTTGATCGCGCGCCGCCTTCAGCCGGGGCTCGATCTCGATGGCCTTGGCCAAGGACACGGGCGCGGCCGGATTGTTGGGGATCATCTTGGCCAGGCGGTCAACCATGCCGAGCGGCATCTGCAGCACCCGGCCCACATCGCGCAGCACAGCGCGGGCCTGCAGGGTGCCGAAGGTGATGATCTGGGCGACGCGGTCCCGACCGTACTTATCCTGCACGTAGGCGATCACCTCTTCGCGCCGCTCCTGGCAGAAGTCGATGTCGAAGTCAGGCATGGACACCCGCTCCGGATTGAGGAACCGCTCGAAGATCAGTCCATAGCGCAGCGGGTCCAGGCCGGTGATCAGCAGGACCCAGGCCACCAGGGAGCCCGCGCCCGACCCACGGCCCGGCCCCACCGGAATGCCGTGCGCCACCGACCACTTCATGAAATCCGACACGATGAGGAAATAGCCGGAAAAGCCCATCTTCTGGATGACGCCGATCTCCAGCTGGAGCCTGTCCCAATAGTCCTGCTCCGGCGCCGCCAGGGGCATGGTCGCGAGCTTGACCTTCAGGCCCTCCATAGCCTGGAACGCCAGCTCCTCCGCCTCGGTCCGTCCGGCGGCCGTGGGGAAACGGGGCAGGATCGGGTCGCGCTTGTGCACCATGAAGGCGCAGCGCCGGGCGATATCCAGGGTGTTATCGCAAGCCTCAGGCAGGTCGGCGAACAGGGTCCGCATCTGCTCCGCCGATTTGAACCAATGCTCAGCGGTGACCCGCCGCCGGTCATCCTGTCCCACGAAGCTGCCGGACTCGATGCACAGCAGGGCGTCGTGCGCTTCATATTGTTCGGGCCGGGCGAAATAGACGTCATTGGTCGCAACCAGCGGCGCGTCATGGGCGTAGGCCCAGGCCACCAGTCCCGGCTCCGCCGCCGCCTGGGCCGATAGGCCGTGCCGCTGCAGCTCCACATAGAAACGATCGCCAAATCCGGCCTGCATGGCGGCCAGCGCCGCCTGGCCCTCGGCCGTGCGTCCGGCGGCGAACAGGGGATCGACCGGCCCGTCGGCGCCGCCCGACAACAGGATCAGCCCTTCCGAATAGGCCAACACCTTGTCCCACGGGACCTGCGGATCGGCTCCGCCCTCAACATCCAGATAGGCCAACGAGGACAGCTTGCTCAGATTGAGATAGCCGGTCTCGTTCTGGGCCAGCAGCACGATGGTGGGCATGCGCGCCCATCGCTCGCTCAGGCCCTCGCCGATGCCGCAGACCGGCAAGGCGCAGCCGACGATGGGCTGGACGCCCGCCTCCTTGGCGGTGACGGAGAACTCCAGGGCGCCGAACAGATTGGCCCGGTCGGTCAATCCGGCCGCCGGCATATGGTTCGCCGCCGCTAAGGTCCCGATGGCGTCGGCCTTGATCGCGCCTTCCAGCAGGGAATAGGCTGACCGCACCCTCAGGTGGATAAAGCCTTCCGCGCCGTCTTGGCCCATGACCCAAACCCCTCAGCCCATTCGCTTGCGCGACTCAGGCGACCAAATGAGCCACCGAACACATCATCCAAACGAACCCGGCCACAGACGCAAGGGCCAAGCCTTCTTTCGCCAAACGGATCACCATTCCAGCCTCCATCAAGTTGCCCGTTTGTTCTAGTTCGTGGTTTGTTCTTTTGTCAACAGTGAACAACGGGTGGGCCGAAATTGGGCGGCGGCGGAGGTTCAGGAATGGATGCCGTGCCTCGCGTCGGCCAGGGCTTGCTTGAGCGCTTGATATCGACCCTCGACCGTCGTGATCGCTCGGAAGGTGGACAGGCCAAGCCGGATCACCAGGGTTGTGAAGGCGCCCACGAAATACCGGTAGAACACCACAAGCGCACCCACGACGCTGTCGGCCGGCAGGAAGCTCTCGCTGGCATGGAGCCGGGAGGCGCCCGTGATCAGGCTTCCTGATAGCCGCGATTCCGTGACGCCCATGGTGAGTTGCGAGGCCACAAATAGAGCGGTTTGCACCAGCGAGGGGTGGACCTCGCCGGTGGAGCAGCCGTTGGAGGCCAGCAGCGGCGCGGCGCCGGGTCTGAACCAGCCATAGTTGTGCAGGCCAAGCAGCAGCAGAGTTGACGGGACGATGAAGCCGAACCCCATCACGCGTACAGCGCGGGCCAGAAAGGTGAGCGTTCGCGCTCGCCTGAACCGGCTGGCCTCGTCGTAATGCTTTTGGATGGTCTTCAGTCGGGTTGGAGCAGGCCCAGGTTTGCGCGCCATTTCGAAAAATTCGGCGCTTTGCGTGTGGGCATACCAGACCGACGCCACCGCAATGGCGGCGGCCGCCGATAGAACATAGATGCGCCAGGCCAGCCACGATGTGGCCGCCGCGATAAATGCATGCCAATACGGCGTCGCCGCCGCGACCAGCTCTGTCCACATGTGTGCCATGGTTGCGCCCCCTGCCCTGGGCGCCACCTTAAGGC
Organism: Pseudomonadota bacterium; assembly: GCA_048498155.1. Taxonomy (GTDB): domain Bacteria; phylum Pseudomonadota; class Alphaproteobacteria; order Caulobacterales; family Caulobacteraceae; genus BOG-938. Next base: position 146,814 of record JBEHYN010000001.1, read on the forward strand.
TCAAAATGCCAAATCGATAGCCTTCTCAAACCCGTGAGCGAGGCGACAGGCAACTGCCGTCCCCGCCCCTCCCTACCGTCCCCCAAACATCCCCAAATCCACCGCCTGGGCCATCGCCGCATAGCCCGCGTCATTAGGGTGCAGGTAGTCGAAGCCGGTGAAACCTTCGCGGTACTTTTGCGGGTCAGCGGGATCGCGCACGGCGGCGTCGAAGTCGATGGCGCCGTCCAACAGGTCCGTGGTCAGGATCCAGTGGTTGAGCGTCTCGCGGACCTGTTCCTTGGTCTCGTTATAGGCCGTCGAGCCCTTAAACGGCGTCAGGGTCGCGCCGTACACAAGCAGGCCCTGGGCGTGGGCGCGGGCGATGATCTGTTTTTGAGCCCAGATGAGATCGTCGGCGGTGACGGCTTCGGAGCCCGGGCCGGCGGCCTTCAGGCTCTCCGGCGTCATGGAGCTTTCGATCCCGGTCGCGCGTCCGATGTCGTTGATGCCCTCCAGCAGGATGACGGCGCGCACGCCGGGGGTGCTGAACACATCACGGTCCAGGCGCGCCAAGGTGCTGGGCCCCCGGCCATTGTGCAGCAGGCGGTTGCCGCCGATGCCGGCGTTGACCACGGCCCAGGGCAGGCCCGCGGCGTTCAGCCGTTCGGCCAGGCGGTCGGGCCAGCTTTTGAAGGCGTTAGTGGTGGACTGATCGCCCTCGGTGATGGAGTCGCCCAGGGCCACCAGGACGCTCTTGCGCTGGACCGGCGCGATGTCGATCCGCGTAATCAGCACAGGAATCTTCATCAGGGACACCGGCCTGTTCGGCGCGGCGTCTGTGTCCGGTCCCGCGCTGACGTACTGCCAGGCGACGTGGCCGACCTTGTGCGCGGCGCCGGGCACATAGACCGAGACGATTAGGGTCTCCAGCGCCTGAGCGGGCATGTCGATGGGATCGCTGATGAGCGGCGCGCCGCTGGGAACCATCAGGCTTGCGCGGCCGTCGAAGGTGACGACGTGATTGTCGATGGGCGTCATCGCGCCGCCCGGCCCGATGCGGCCGACGCGGACCGAGCCTAAGGCCAGGGGCGTATCGGAATCCTCGTTGGACAGGCGGATGCGGATTTGCCTTGCGGCGGCGGAGATGCGCACCGGCTTGCGGATGGTGACGTTGGCCAGGTCCGGGTTCTGGTCGCTGGGAACGATGGTCAGGCCCGGCGGCGGGGTCAGCCGGATCGGCATGTTGGACGGCGGCTCGCCCGGCGCAGGCGGCGGGCGGCCGATGCGCACGACGTCGGGGCTGCCCGGCGGCGGCGGCGCGGGCGAATCGCCCCAGGCGCCGATCCAGACCGGACCGGGCGAGGCCGGCGACGCCAGGACGGGGGCAGAGATGGCCAAGCCAAGGAACGCAGACAATAGGATTGAGCGCCCAGGTCTCATAGTGTCCTCCCTGAGGGGCCACGCCGCTTTCGTGCGGCTAGTTCCGGCGCCTCAGTGGGCAGCTTAAGGCTCAAACCGCCAAATCGATACCGTTCTCACGCGCGCGAGAAACGGCCCGCTTTAGGGCAGGTCGCGCTTGGGCAGGGCCGCCAATTCTCCGGCGCTCAGCTTGTGCATGCCGACCACCGGGCAACGGTTGGAAAAGCCGTTGTCGCGATAGACCACCTCGGCCTGAAGCGGCGAGCAAATGAAGCCGCCCTCGGCGGGGCTGGAGCTGATGCCGAGGTTCTGACGGAAGGTCAGGCCCGTGCAGCGGGACTGAAGGTCCAGGCGAAAGACGTCGCTCACACCGACCCGGATGTAGAGGGTGTGGTCGTTGGGAGCGTTGAAGCCGTTGACGTCGCGCCCGTAAAAGCACGCCGGGGCTGGGTTCTGAGCCCTGGCCGGCTGGGGGCTTGAAGAACCGGCGCAAACCGCCGCTACGACCGCCAGCGCGAACGTTAAGGAAAGTGGGGTTTTGGACAATCGCACCATGGCTAATCCTCCGTGCAAATCGGCGCCCCGCCAGACCGATATCTGAGCGCAGTTATAAGCCTTTGGTTCCCGTTCGCCAATCGGCGTTCTTTGAATCCGGCGCGTCCCGTCCTTGCCAGGGCCGCCGTTCACGCCGAACATAAGGCAAGTCTGGGAAAGCCCAGACAATCACAATCCAGGGAGGGGGCGATGGACCTCAAGAAGCGGGATTTTCTAACCGCCAGTTTGCTCGCCAGCGCAGGGTTGGCAGCCGGGCCTGCCCTGGCGCAGTCCGTCGCCGCACCCGCCCCTGCTGCGCCTAAAGCCAAGGTGAAATCCTACGCCGGGTCCGGCAAACAGACCTCCATGGTCAATGCCGCCTATAAGCCCCGGCGCATCAACAAGGCGATCGAGCTGTGGGAAGACGACCAGCCGGTGTTCTACACCACCTATGCCCCCACCGGTCTGGACGACGGGTATGAGATGGGCAAGGCCATGGCTAAGACCTGGTGCGACGCCATCAACTATGAGTGCGAGCAAGGCGTGTTCGACCTGTCGAACCTGCGCAAGTTCATGCAGGGGCTGGCGGATGGCGGCCCCACGCCCAGCGGCCATCGCACGCCCATGGTTTTCGTTTCCTCGCCCGTGACCGGCAACGACGAAGCCTCCATCAACGCCAATGCTTGGGTGTTGCAACAGATCCTGGCGGCGGGGGCGCACGCCATCGACCTATGCCATGCACGCGATGCCAAGGCGGTGGAGGCGGCCATCGCCGCCCTGCGCTATGCGGGGAGCTATCCAGGCGTGCCGCCGCAGGCGCGCGAAGCCCTGCGCGGCAACGGCAGCGAGCGGTTTGCGTCCCACATCTGGGGCGTGACCGGCAACAAGTACATCCATCTGGCCGACTTCTGGCCCCTGAACCCCAGGGGCGAGTTGGCCTTCGGCGTCAAGATCGAGGACAAGGTCGCCCACGCTAACATGAATCAAACGCTCGCCGTGCCCGGCGTCTGTTTCGCCGAATGGGGTCCGGGGGACTCGGTCCTATCGGTTCTCGGCGTTGAATATTTTCCTGAGGATTTGCGGCCGCGCGCCGGCAGGGAGGGCGTGGATGCGACGGCGGACCACCACGATCCGCGCGTGCAACAGATTCGATTGGCGGTGTTGGCTGCCTGCCAGGCCCACGGGATCAAGCCGCTCAATATGTCCGAGCAACATGATCCTATCGCCGGCTATAAGGAGGGCACGCGGTTCTTCGGCGCGTCGGACGAAAACGCTACCCTGGCCCTGCGCGAATACACCAAGCGGACCATGCCGATCTGAGCCATGCTCACGCCCGTTACTACACCCATCCGCCGGATCGCCGCCGTCTTGGCCCTATGCGCCGCCGGCTGGCTGTCAGGCCCAGTCCTGGCCCAGGCCCAGGACGATGCAGCCCCGCCGCGCGCCCGTGCGCCCCTGACTCCCGAGCAGGCGGCGGCCCGTGAAAAGACCCTGCAGGCACAGTCGGATTTATGGAACAAGGACCCCGCCCCCGCCGATCCGCGCGACTTTTCCGGCGTGTGGTGGACGCGTGGCCATGTCCCCGCCTTTCGCCAACTCGACAATTCCCTACCGCCCATGACGCCGCTGGAGGCCGCCAGCCATCAGAAGCATCTGGACATGGAAAAGGCCGGAACGCCCATTGGCGAGGCGCAAAACCTGTGCATGCCGGCGGGCGTGCCGCACCTGTTGGTTTCGCCCTACCCGATCCAGTTCGACTACAGCGCGGGGCAGATTCTGATCCTATACGAGGTGCAGCATAACGTGCGCTTCGTGCACATGGACGGAAAGCCAGTTCCACCCCGCACGCCCCGCACCTTCCTGGGCTATTCGCGCGGGCATTGGGAGGGCGATGAGCTTGTCATCGTGACCGATCACTTCAACGACCAGACCCAAATCGACGAGGAATCCCTGTCGCATGGACTGAAGCTGGTGGTTGCCGAGCGCATCAGCAAGTTCAGGAACAAGTACGGAGGGGCCGAACTGCGCGACCGGATCACCATCGAGGATCCTGATCACTACACCCGCCCCTGGACCACCGAGCGGCTGTTTCCCTGGCGCAGCGACGTGCAGTTGGCGGAGTATTCCTGCGAGGAGAACAACCACGAAGCGGTGGTGAACGGCGTGCTGGTGCCCCGATGAGTAAGCCGATGTCTCGCGCCCTGCTCATCGCTTTTCTCGCGGCCTGGGCCTCCAACGCCCCACCCGGCCATGCCCAGCCCAAGCCCGCGATCCGTTACGGCGTGCCTGCGGTTGACCCGATCCCGGCGGGCAAGCCGGATTTCAGCGGCAAATGGGCCATGGCCCAGCCGATCCGCTCCTTGAAAACCAGCGACGGCGCCTCGCCCCCGCTCAATGAGGCGGGCAAGGCGCAATACGCCAAGACCCGCGCCGCCTTGAAAGTCGACCCTAAGACCGACCCGGTGTCTGATTGCCTGATGCAGGGCATCCCGCGCCTGCTCTACGCGCCCTATCCGTTCCTGATCCTGCAATATGGCAAGCACGTGGACTTCGTGCATGAGGTCAACCACACCGTCCGCATTGTCTATTTCAATCAGGCGCCGGCGGACGATCCCGATCCGCACTGGCTGGGCTGGCCTGTGGCGCATTGGGACGGCCAGACGCTGGTGATCGACAGCAGCGGTTTCAACGCCCTGACCTGGCTGGACTATTCAGGCCTGCCGCACGGGGAGAAATTGCAGGTCGAGGAGCGCTATCAACGTCATGGCGCCGCCATCGCGGCCAAGGTGATCATCACCGACCCGGAGTTCTATACCAAGCCCTGGAGCACCGATTTCACCTTGAAGCAGCAGGCGGGCCATGACCTGAAAGAATCCGTCTGCGCCCGGGACCACAGGATGTAGGCGGCCCTGATCAGGCGCCCGCGCGCGGGTTGCCGATCAGGACGCCGCCGACCGTGGCGGAGACCAGGCAGCCGCCGGGAGCGCCGTTCTTATAGGGATGGATCACCACCACGGCCTTGTCCCCGGCCTTAAGGGAATTGCGCTTCCAGCCTTGGCGGCCTAACCCATTGGGACTGCCCCCTTCCACTGGCCAGTCGGTGGTCTTTCCGGCTGAGTCAGCCACGGTGACCACGATCCAGCTATGCGGATTGGTCCACTTGAATTCCTTGATTTCGCCTGAGAGGGAGACGTCTTTGGTAAAATCGAACATAGCGAAGGAATGGTGCGCGAACGCGGCGCCCGCCATGAACAGAGCAGCGGCTCCAGAGGCCATGGCCGTCATAGGTCGGCGACGGAGCGATGGGGTCATGTGATTTCCTCCTTTTGGCCCAGTCTCCCCTAAAACGCCGCTCGGGTTAAGGTGCTTTGCGCAGCGAACTCACGATCTCAAGATCAGAAAAGGCTGAACATGAATCGGATGAAAATCTTGGGTGCGTTCGCATCGGGTGCGGCGACCGGCGCGATAATCAGCGCGGCCGGCCTGGCCTTGGCTCAGGGGGCGGCGCCGGCTCTGGATGGTCGCCCGCACAGCCAGACCTTTGGTTCAATCGACCTGGGTCGCGAGTTTCCGAGCATGGCGGGCTATGTCCTGACCCTGCGCGCCACCACCGTGGCGCCCGGCGCCGGACATGCCATGCACAGCCACAAGGGCGCGCCGGAAATTGTGCACATCGTGTCGGGCGTGCTCAACGATCAACGCAACGGCGCTAGCCCGACCGCTCATGGGGCGGGCGACACCCTGATCAACGACGGCGCGGTTAGCAACGCGGTGATCAATCTGGGCAAGGCGCCGGTGGTCTACTATGCAGCCACCGTCGCCCGCCCGCCTAAGGCGCCCGCAGCCCCTTAAGCAGCAGCGGATAATTCCTCACTGATCACCTGGAAATCGCTGAGAAAGGCCTCGCCGAAGGTGTGGGCTATGGGCACGTCGGAAGCATCGCGCCCTCGGGCCATCAAGACGCGGGCCATGCGCGGGCGATTGTTACGGGCGTCGAACACATACCAGCGCCCGCCGAGAAAGACCTCCATCCACGCGCTGAAGTCCATGACCCCGACCACAGGCACGCCGATATCGCCCATGTAGCCGGTGCAATAGCGGGCGGGAATGTTCATGCAGCGGCAAAAGGCAATGGCCAGGTGGGCGTAGTCGCGGCAGACGCCGAACTGTTCCTGGTGAACTTCCAGGGCGCTCTTGGTGGCCCGGGCGCGCTGATAGTCGAAGCGGATATGGTTATGGACATAGTCGACGATGGCCTGCACGCGCGGCCAGCCCAGCTGCGTATGGCCGAACAATGACCAAGCCATGTTGCTCAGTTGGTCGGTCTCGCAATAACGGCTGCCCAGCAGATAGACCAAGGTGTCGTCCGGCAGGTTATCCACGGCGGTCTGAGTGGCGTCAGGCGCGTAGTCATCGACTAGGCCACTGTCGCGGATGATGAAGTCGGCCGATATCACCATCCTTCCCGCAGGGGCCAGGATCCGGCTGCAGATGTTGCCGAACCCGTCGATATACTGGCGAACATCAACCACCGGATCGGTCCGGACCCAGTCCGCTGTTTCGAGGTCCGCCCGGCGCGAAGGATGGACGCTGAGCATCAACAGCATCGGAACTGGCGACGGGCAATCGTAGGTAATCTGAAATCCGTTGCGCACGCGCATGTTCGTCTCCACAAAATTCCGACGGGGCCTGATACAACGACTGGCTTGACCGTTGAGTTGCGCGCGTGCGCGCGGCTAAATCGCGTCCGAAAGGATCGATCGTGAAGGACCCTGCCCCCCAATCTATGTCCGGGTCCAGCCCATTGCTGGGGCCGGACGATCCGCAGGCCTGGATTGTGACGAACCCAGGCGGTTCATCGCCCTTTCTGCTGCTGGGCGATCACGCTGGGAGAGCCATTCCACGGCGTCTGGGCGATCTGGGTCTTCCTCCCGGGGCCATGGACCTTCACATCGCCTGGGATATCGGCGTCGCGGGCATGGGCGCGCGCCTCGCTGAACGCCTGGATGCTTGCTTTGTGCATCAAAGCTATTCGCGCCTGGTGATCGATTGTAATCGCCGCCCCGACAGCGCCGATCTCATTCCGCATCGGTCGGACGGTGTGGACATTCCCGCAAACCTCGCGCTTAAGCCGGCCGAGATCGAAGTCCGCAAAAAGACGATCTGGCGCGCCTATCATGAGCGCATAGCTGCAGTGCTGGACGAACGCCAAACGCGGGGGCTACCCACCGCCCTGGTCTCGCTGCACAGTTTTACCCCTCGGATGAACGGCATGACGCGGTCATGGCGGTATGGGGTCCTGCATCGCCAGGACTCGCCCCTGTCCGCTCGGATTCTGGCGGGCCTGCAAGCGCAGTTTGGCGCGGAGGCCGGCGATAATCGTCCCTACGCCATGGATGAAACCGACAACACCATACCCTTGCACGCGGATATCCGCGCCCTGGATTATCTGGAGTTGGAGGTACGCCAAGACCTGATCGCCGACGCCGACGGACAGGCCGCAGCGGCTGACCTCATTGCGAGACTTTTGCAGGCCTGAACCAGGCGCAACTTCCACTAAGTACCGTGCGCGCCGAGGCAGGCTCCGGCCAGACTAAGAGCCTGCGTTCGTGACCTTAGTGGATTCTGTTTGCAGCATGTTGTTGACCGCAGTCCCAATGGAGCTGGCGCCCGTGATAATCGCCACGGCGATCAAAACGCCGATCATGCCATACTCAATAGCCGTGGCGCCGGATCGGTCGTTCCAAAAGCGCGCTAAAAACTTAGCCATAGTTTTCCCTTCAACCCCGTCGACGAAGGCCCCGCCTGCCTTCAGCGTCGCCGATGTTGGACTGAAGATTTAGCCGCCAGAGCATTAATTTGCGGCTAATGCCTGATCAATCGGCGTCGGCCGGCCTATTGGGCCGCGATGACCTGGCCAGGCTCACGCCGCCAGATCGGCGGGGCCGGCGCGGGCCTGATGGCCTGCGGCGCCGCTGACGCCGTTGGCCAGAGCAATTGGTCCAGGTGAGCCCAAAGCAAGTTGATCTCCTGGGCCGCGGCGCTTCCCGGCGCGGCTTCCTGTGCAGTCAGGCCGTGAGCCACGGCGCTTTGATAGACTTGCCTGGACCTCAGACCGACCGGGGCCAGGGGCGCGTCCAGCTCGCGCAGCGCTGCGACTGTTTCCAGCACCGACGGTGGTTCACGGTGCTCGCGTTGAGGTGGCGCTTGATTGACCAGAAACATGGCCGGTTTGCCCATGGCCCGGGTCATTTCCAAGGTGCGGCTAATGGCTTTCAAATCGAAAAAGGACGGACGCAGCACCAACAGGCATAGGTCGGCCAAGCGCACTGCCTCAGCGATGTCGCTGTCCTGGGCAGGGCGCGTGTCCAGCACCAGCAAATCCACGCCTGCTCGTTCGGCGGTGTGGCTGGCCACAAACAGTGTTCCGGGTTTGGCTTCGATCAGCGCAGGCGCCTCCGAGCCGCGCACGCGGCGCCAGTCTGTCGCCGACTTTTGCGGGTCAAGATCGGCCACCAGGACATGTTTGCCGGCGGCGCTGGCCGCGGTCGCCAAATGAACGGCGACAGTGGTTTTGCCAGTGCCGCCTTTTTGCGACAGAATTGCTAAAGTCCGCAACGACACCTCCCATTTCCCCAGCGGTAAAGAACGCCCCTTGACAGGTCCAGTCAAGTTAACGGTTAAGATTCGCCCGCACTGAGGGAAATTTAAGCCGGATTTGAGACCCTTTTAGGCGCCCTGGCCCAGTCGGTTAGTATTAACGTCCATCGCCTGACGCTAGCCCATGGGTCAGATTGATCGCTGCAGGATTAATCGCCCGTCCATCAGGCCAAACACCCGGTCCATATGCCGCGCCAATTCCATGTTGTGAGTGGCGATCAGCGCCGCGACCCCATGGGAACGGCATAGCTGTTGCAGATTGTCGAACACCGCAGCGGATGTGGCCGGATCGAGATTGCCGGTGGGTTCGTCGGCCATGACGATGAGCGGCTCATTGGCCAGGGCCCTGGCGAAGGCCACCCGTTGTTGTTCGCCTCCTGACAGCTGGGCAGGTTGGTGGTCAAGCCGCTCAGCCAGGCCGAGTTGTTCAAGCAGGGCCTTGGCGCGTGCTCTTGCCTGCCCCCGGGACTTGCCGGCGATGCGCTGCGGCAGGGCCACATTATCCAGGGCCGAGAACTCGGGCAGCAGATGATGGAACTGGTAGACGAAGCCGATCTGGTTGAGACGAAGTTGGGTGCGGGCCTGCTCGCTCAGCTTGGCGCAGTCGCGGCCGTCGATGGCGATGAGCCCCGCTTGAGGTTTCTCCAGCAGGCCGGCGGCGTGCAGCAAGCTGGATTTGCCTGAACCGGAAGGTCCGATGAGGCCGACCAGTTCGCCGGGGTATACGTCAAGATCAACTCCCTTGAGTACCTCCAAGGTGCGGCCGCCGGAGGGATAGGATCTCTCCAGCCCACGTAGGGACAGGACCGGGTCACTCATAACGAAGGGCCTCAACAGGATCCAGGCGCGAGGCCCGCCATGCCGGCGGCAGAGTGGCCAGGAACGACATGCCCAGGGACAGCAAGGCGATCATGCCCACTTCGGACCAGTCGATCCGGGCCGGAATATGGGCCAGGAAATAGATGTCGGCGTTGAACACATCTGAGCCCGTGGCCCACTCCACGAACCGCTGGATGTCCTCGATATAGGTGCAAAACAGCACCCCCAACACCAGGCCCGCCAAAGTGCCCAGGACCCCGACCGCAGCGCCGGCCATAAAGAAGATGCGCAGGATCGCGCCTTGGCCCGCTCCCATGGTGCGAAGGATGGCGATGTCCCGCCCCTTGTTCTTCACCAGCATGACCAAGCCAGAGATGATGTTCGCCGCCGCGATGGCCACGATCAGCAGCAGGATCAGCCGCATGGTGTTGCGTTCAACCTGCAGAGCATTGAAAAAACTTTGGTTCTTATCGCGCCAATCGGTAACGATAGCGCCGGGCCCCGCCACCGCCGCGATCTTGGGCTTGATCGTGGAAATATCGTCGGGATTGTCCAGCATCACCTGAACCACATCCACGCTCTGTTCGCGGCCGAAAAACAGCTGGGCTTGAGGCAGGGGCATATAGACGAAGGTCTGGTCATATTCGGACATGCCGACGCTGAAAATGCCGCCCACGGTGTAGGTCTTGCGCAGGGGCGATGAGCCGAAGGCCGTGGCGTCCCCTGACGGTGAGATCAGGGTGATGGGATCGCCCACCTGTACGCCCATGGTAGAAGCAAGCCGATCCCCGATCAGAACCAGGTCGCCGCCATATTCGCCGATGCCAAAGCCGTCCAGTGAACCGTGCTTAATGTTGCCCGAGACCAGCTTGACCTGTTTGAGGTCCGACACGGTGATGCCGCGAATGATCGCGCCGCTGACCGCTCCGCTTGGCCCTTGAGCCAAGGCTTCGGCTTCGACCATTGGCAAGGCTTGAGCCACCCCCGGGATCTTTCGGACCCCAATCAGGGCGCGCTCACGCTCGGCAGGATTGTTGAGCAAGGGGCCGCCGATATAGGCGTGGCCGTTGAAGCCCAGAATGCGGCCCAGCAGTTCGGCCCGAAACCCGTTCATCACCGACATGACGATGATCAGCACCGCTACGGCCAGGGTGATGCCGATAAACGAGATCAGCGATATCATCGCCACCCCGCCATCCTTGCGCTTGGCGCGCAAGTAGCGGCCGGCAATGGCGCGCTCCCACCCGCTGAATGCGCCGGCCGGCTTTGGGATGGCGGCCTCGCTCATGCGCCCAGCGCGCGCAACGCGTCCTCGAGCGGCAGGGATTGTTTCTCGCCCGTGGCCCGGCGCTTCAGCTCCACTTGACCTTCCGCCAGACCCTTGGGCCCGATCACGAGTTGCCAAGGCAGGCCGATCAAATCCATCACAGCGAACTTGGCTCCGACGCGCTCATCGGTATCGTCTAGCAGGGGTTCGCGCCCGGCTTGGGTCAGGGCGGCGTAGGCCTTGGCGCAAGCGGCATCCACGGCGCTATCGCCCGGCCGCAGGTTGACCACGCCGACACCGAAGGGCGCCACGGCTTCCGGCCAGATAATGCCATTGTCGTCATGACTGGCTTCGATGATCGCCCCCAGCAGCCGCGAAACGCCCACGCCGTATGAGCCCATCTGCGCCGGTCGCTCCACACCGTCGGGGCCCGCGATCAGGGCCTTCATGGGCTTGGAGTATTTGTCACCGAAGTAGAATACTTGCCCCACCTCGATGCCGCGGGTCTGCAGGCGGTCCTCCGCCTTGGTTTCCCGCTCATAGCGCGCGGCCTCGTGGACATCCTCGGTGGCGGCGTAGAGCCCGGTCCACCGGTCGATGATCGGCGACAAATCGGCCTCGTAGTCGACGTCCTCCCCCGGGACCGGTAGGTCCAGCACCCGGCGGTCGCAATAGACCGCGGACTCGCCAGTTTCAGCTAGAACGATGAATTCGTGCGACAGGTCGCCCCCGATCGGTCCGGTCTCGGCGCGCATGGGAATCGCCTTCAGTCCCATTCGTGCAAAGGTGCGCAGATAGGCCACGAACATCTGGTTATAACTATGGCGGGCCGCGGCCTCGTCCACATCGAAGGAATAGGCGTCCTTCATCAGGAATTCGCGCCCGCGCATAACGCCGAAACGAGGCCGCTGCTCGTCGCGGAACTTCCATTGAATATGATAAAGATTCTTCGGTAAGTCCTTGTAAGAGCGGACATATGACCGGAATACCTCGGTGATCATTTCCTCATTGGTCGGCCCATAGAGCAGCTCGCGACCATGCCGGTCGGCAATGCGCAGCATCTCCGGTCCATAGGCGTCGTAGCGCCCCGACTCCCGCCATAGGTCGGCCAGTTGAAGGGTGGGCATGAGCAGCTCCACCGCCCCGGCCCGGTCCATCTCCTCGCGCACGATCTGTTCGATCTTCTTGAGCACACGGAAACCCAGAGGCAGCCAGGCGTAAATGCCCGCCGCCTCTTGCCGGATCATGCCGGCTCGCAGCATCAGCCGGTGCGAGACGATCTGAGCCTCGGCCGGGGTTTCCTTCAGGACAGGCAGAAAAAAGCGCGACAGGCGCATGCGGGAATCCGTGCGTGAACAAGGCGCGCAGTTAGCCTTGCGCGGACCCACTTGGCTAGAGCCAGAACGGGTCTGCTGAAATCAGCCCAGGGGAATGAGATGAAAGCGGAAGGCCAGGTAGCCGACCAGGAACACGATCAGCGACACCCAGGTGGTGGTGAAGGCCTTACGCCCGAGCTTGGGATCAATCGGCGCACCGGGATCGCCGCCGTCGGTCACTTCAATACCGGCCTCGGCATAGCTGGTGGTCCCGAGCGGCAGGATGGCGAAAAGCACGGTCCACCAGATGACCAGATAGATGCCGATGAATGCGATGGGGTTCATGGATCGCTCATATCATGCCGAGGGGCGGAGGTGAAAGTTAGACCCGCAACACCGTGGCCTCGACGATCGGGCGCCGTTCCCAGATGCGGAACGACGCCTTCTTGACGGCCCGCGCCACGGCGGTTTCCACCGCGTCGTCATCCTCGCGCGCATCCCGGTCCAGGCCCTTGATGGCGTCCTCTGCGGCGTCGGCCAAGGCGTCCAGCGCGTCGGTCAGGGAATTGGCCTTGTCCCCCGGCATGCCAAGGGAACGGACGTCCGGCCCGGACACGACCCGTCCCTTGCCGTCCAGGGCGATGCAGACGTGAAGCACGCCGTTGGAGGCGGCATGGCGCCGCTCACGCAGGGCCTCGCCGTTTTCCGGGGTCAGGACGCCGCCGTCCAGATAGAGCCGGCCGGAGACCGTCTCGTCGATCACTTCGGCCCGGCCGGGGGCCAGGCGGACCATGTCGCCGTTGCGCGGGGCGATGGCCTGGGGAACCTGCAGATCGAGCGCCAGATTGCAGTGCTCCATCAAGTGGCGCCGCTCGCCATGGGTCGGCACCGCGATCTGTGGCCGGGCCCAGCGATACATATCGGCCAACTCGTCTCGGCATGGGTGGCCGGAGACATGGATGCCCGGATGATCACGCTCGGTGTAGAGCCTCACGCCGCGCTCAGCGAGCTTGTTCTGCAGATTGCGGATCGGCACCTCATTGCCGGGGATGACCCGCGAGGAGAACACCACGCAGTCGCCCTGCCCCAGGTTGATATGCGGATGGGTCCCGTCGGCGATGCGCGATAAGGCCGCGCGCGCTTCGCCCTGACTGCCCGTGCACAACAGCAGGAGCTTGTCGGCCGGTACAGACTTGGCCTGGCTATCGTCGATGAGGGGCTCAATGTCTTTCAAGAACCCCACCGAGCGGGCGGCGGCGTACATACGATGCATGGAGCGGCCCACCAGACAAACTTTGCGGCCATTCGCCTGGCCTGCCCGGATAGCGGTGTCCATGCGGGCCACATTGGAAGCGAAGCAGGCCACGGCCACCTTGCCCTTGAGCTGGCCGATCAGCCGATTCATGGCGACGCGGACATCGGCTTCTGACCCGGCGCGGCCATCCACGAACACATTGGTGGAATCGCACACCATGGCCAGCACGCCGGCGTCGCCCAGGCGCTGAATGGCGGCGATGTCGGTCGGAGCGCCCAACTGCGGGTCCGCGTCGATTTTCCAGTCGCCGGTGTGCAGGATGACGCCGAGCGGCGTGGTGATGGCCAGGCCGTTGGGCTCGGGGATGGAATGGGTGATGGTGATCAGATCGACCTTGAACGGCCCGAGCTGGATCGAACCGCCCAGGGGAACCTCGGTGATGTCGACCGCGTCCAACAGGTCCTGATCGCGCAGCTTCTCGCGGATCAGGAAGGCCGTGAACGGGGTGGCGTAGAGCGGTGCGCGCAGGCGCGGCCAGAGCCATCCCAGGGCGCCGATGTGGTCCTCGTGGGCGTGGGTCAGGACGATGCCGATGATGTTCTCGGCATGCTGCTCGATGAAGGTCGGGTCGGGCATGATGATGTCCACGCCCGGGGTCGTCTGATCGCCGAAAGTCACACCCACGTCGACGATGATCCACTTGCGATCATCGGGCGGCCCATAGCCATAGCAGTTGAGGTTCATACCGATCTCGTTGGACCCGCCCAGCGGCAGGAATACGAGTTCGTCGTCTTTGGAACGTTTCATTTAAGCCTTGGAATCATTGCGGCGCCAAATCTCAAGCAGGCCGCGGAGGGTAACGTCGCGATCAACCACATCAATGCGGTCGCTCGCGCCGTCGAACAAAGAAGCGACGCCGCCGGTGGCGACGACGGTCATGGGCCGGCCATACTCGGCGCGGATGCGGTCCACCAGCCCTTCTATCAGGGCGACATAGCCCCAATAGACCCCCGACTGCATGGCGCCGACCGTGCTGCGCCCGATCACCCGGTCTGGCTTTTGGATCGCAACCCGCGGCAGACGCGCGGCGGCGGCGTGCAGGGCTTCCATCGAAAGGTTGATGCCCGGCGCGATCACGCCGCCTTCAAAGGCGCCGTCGGCGCCGACGATGTCGAAATTGGTGGCGGTCCCTGAATCCACAATGATCAGCGGGCCACCGTGGGCGACGAAACCGCCGACGGCGTTGACGAGGCGATCGGCTCCCGCCTCCGAGGGCGTTTCGATCCGAACCTCGATGCCCAATTCGGCGTTCTCACCGATCACCAAGGGTTCTGCGTGCAGATAGCGGCGCGACAGATTGCGCAGATTGAACAGGGCCTGGGGCACGACCGTGGAGATGATGCAGCGGTCCAGGTCCGCCAACTTGAGATCATGCAGGCTCAAAAGTTGGCTGAGCCAGACGGCGTATTCATCGGCCGTGCGCGACGAATAGGTCGCCGTGCGCCATTGCGCCGCCCAATCTGAGCCGTCATGAACGGCGAACAGGGTGTTGGTGTTGCCTTGTTCGATGGCAAGCAGCATGGGCCTAGTGTCCCGAACCTAAAGTTCTGAATCGCTGCACTAGCGTGTTCCGAAGAAGACATCGCCTGCGGCGACGCGGGTCAAGCCGCAGTCCGGCAGCCGTATCAGCAGGGCGCCGTCCGCGTCGAGGTTTTCCGCGACCCCTTCGATGGTTTGTCCGGCCAGACGCACCGTGCAGGCCTGGCCCAGTCCGATTGCGCGTTCCAACCAGGCCGTGCGAACGGCATCGAAGCCGGTGTCGAGCCATTGGCTGAAGCGAAATTCAAAGCATGCGGCCAACCGATCCATGGCCTCTTCCGGGCTAGGCGCCCGCGCGACGGCACGGCTGAGTTTATCGGCCAGAGCGATGGCCGGAAATTCGACATCGGACGGGTAGGATGTCAGATTCACACCAATTCCCACCGATATCCATAGTCCGGCTCCCGCCGCTGGGCCGGACTCGATCAGGATGCCAGCGACCTTGCGGCTGTCGATTAGGACATCGTTGGGCCACTTCAACCGGACCATGTCCGGCGGGACAAAGGCCTCCACCAGATCCCCGACAGCCAGGGCAGCGACAAAACCAATTTGAGCCGCCTCTAGAGGCGGGATGTTCAGGGTCAACAGCAGGGTGGCAGCGAGGTTGTCTGCGCCAGACTGCCACACCCGCCCTCGCCGTCCGCGTCCAGCGGTTTGACGACGCGCCATGAGCCATACGGGCCCAGGATCACCCGCCTGAACGCGCCGGCGCGCTTCGGCGCTCGTGGAGTCCAGTTCTTCGAAAAGCACGAGGGACGCTGCGGTTCTCAACTTAGGACTTCAACGGTCAAAGCTAGTCGCCCCATTTGGCGAAATATCGGTTGTGCGCATCCTGCCAAGCGGGCGAGCGGAAGTCCCCGCCGCTCTGGTGAACGAGCCCCAGCGGAACGGTCCCGACAGGAATGTTGAGCGCTTCCGCCTGCCGGCAAAGGTCCATGTCGTAAAAGTGGAAGGTGAACTGTGGATCAAACCTAAGTTTGTACTGCTGAAAAGTAGCCCGCGTGGCAGCCATGAAGACCCCGTCGATCAATTTGCACGCCACGCCAGGTGGGCCATAAAACGAAAGCCCGCAGGGGAAACCCTGCCCATAGCCGATCAATCCGCTCAGGTTCTGCGGCGTATCCCAGACCCCTTGGGTGTTCAGGAAAGCCCAGGCGGGCTGCCCAGGAACGCGCCGGCGATTGCCCGCCACGCCTAAGATCGAGAACTGGCCGACACCCCAGAGCAGTTTGTCTATCCAGAAGAAATCGGTGATGAAAACGTCGTCGTGCACAAAGACGATAATGTCGTCATCGGCGGCGACGTTTTCGATCGCGTCGTTGTAACATTCCGACAGGCCATTCTTATTGTTGAAGTAAATCTGCCGCCGAAGATTCAGTTTGGCATAGGTGATGGATAAGGTCTGACCCAGCGCCGACGTGCTGTAGAACTCGTCCTCCGATAGTCGCGTTGCAGACACGATCAAGATTTTGGGCACGGAGAGTCCCTTCGCGACCGTTGATGTCAGCGGGCTGCGAGAGCGGCGGCGGCCACGTTGGCGGCTGAGTCCAGATAGCCCAGCGCCACCAACACCAGCGGGAAGGAGAACAGAGCCGCCGAATAGGCCACTGCCCTGGCGTCCAGGGGGGAAGCGTCCACCGCGCCGGCAGGCGGGTCGAACCACATGGTCTTGATCAGGCGCAGATAATAGAAGGCCGCGACTACGCTGAGGATCAGCCCGGCCACTGCGGCGGGCCACAGGCCGGCGTCTAAAGCCGCCTTGAAAACGTAGAACTTGCCCCAGAAGCCGCTGAACGGTGGAAGGCCCAGGAACGAGAAGGACAGCGCCGTCATGACCAGGGCGATGCCCGGCCGTTCGCGCACCAAGCCAGCCATGTCCTCCAAGGTTTCCATTGGTTTGCCGCCCCGCGACAGGGCGACAAGGCAGGCGAAGAAGCCGGTCACATCGACCATGTACAGCACCATGAACACCAGCATGGACTGCACGCCCTGGTGATTGGCGGCCGAAAGACCGATCAGGGCGTAGCCGATGTTGGCGATGGAGGAATAGGCGAGCAGGCGCTTGAGGTTCTTCTGCACAAGGCCGGCGAAGGCGCCGACCAGCACCGAAATCATGGCGATGGTCAGGACAACCTGACGCCATTGGTCCGAGGCGCCGCCGAAAGCGTCCATCAGCACCCGGGCCAATAGGACCATGGCGGCCAGTTTGGGGGCGGTAGTGATGAAGATGACCACGGGCGTGGGCGCGCCTTCGTACACGTCCGGCGTCCACATATGGAACGGCGCGGCGGAAACCTTGAAGGCCAGGCCGCAGATCAGGAACACCAGCCCGAACAGGATCCCGGTATTGGCGCCCGCGTGAACGGAATGGGCGATCACGTCAAAGCGCGTGGAGCCGGCGAAGCCATAGATCAGACTCGCGCCATACAGCAGCAGTCCGGACGACAGGGCCCCCAACACGAAATACTTCAGACCGGCTTCAGATGAGCGTGCATCGTCGCGGCGGAACGCGGCAAGCACGTACAGCGCCAGGGAATGCAGCTCAATGCCGATGTAGAGCGAGATCAGGTCTCCGGCCGAGGCCATCATGCCCATGCCCAGGGCGGCGATCACGATCAGGATCGGAAACTCGAACTGGCTGTTGTTCAATCTTGTGAGCCAGCGGTCACCGAGCAGCACCGAGACGGCCGAAAAGCCATAGATGAAGACCTTGGCGTAGGTCGCCGCGCCGTCAGCGATATAGCCGCCGGAAAAGGCTGTCCCCACAGGACCGACGGCGGCCAGGGCCGCGGCCACGACCAGGGCGAAGCCTGCCCCGAGCGACACGCCGGCGACGTTCTTGCTCCGATAGGCGCCGAATACCAACAGGACTAGCGCGGAGGTCGCCAGGAAGGCTTCAGGAAGGGCAATATGCAGGGCCCCGGGGAGGTTCATGCGCTCAGTTCTCCTCAGCCGCCGATGGCGGCCCGGTACGCGCCCACAAGATGGTCGACCGAGGCTTGGGTGATATTGAGGATCAGGCCGGGCTGCACGCCGAGCAGCAGGGTGCCTACGATCAGTGGCGCGAAGATCAAGACCTCGCGCGATTCAAGATCGGTGATGCCCGCCAGCTTAGGATTGGTCAGCTCGCCGAATACGACCCGGCGATAGAGCACCAGGGCGTAAACCGCCGAGAGGATCACGCCAGTAGCGGCGAACAGGGCTGTCCAGGTGGAGGTTCCATAGGTTCCGGTCATGGTCAGAATCTCGCCGACGAAGCCGGAGGTGCCCGGCAGGCCGACATTGCCCATGGTGAACAACATGAACACCGCCGCATACCAGGGCATGCGATTGGCCAGCCCTCCATAGAAGGCGATCTCGCGGGTGTGCATCCGGTCATAGACCACGCCGACGCACAGGAAGAGCGCGCCCGATATCACCCCGTGGCTGAGCATCTGATACACGGCGCCCTGCACGCCCTGGGCGTTGCCGGCGAAGATCCCCATGGTGACAAAGCCCATGTGGGCCACCGAGGAATAGGCGATCAGCTTCTTGATATCGACCTGCCGGAAGGCCACCAGCGAGGTGTAGATCACCGCGATCACCGACAGGGTGAATACGAGCGGCGTAAAATCGTGCGAGGCCTGGGGGAACATGGGCAGGCAGAAGCGCAGGAAGCCGTATCCGCCAAGCTTCAGCAGAATGCCCGCCAGGATCACCGAACCGGCCGTGGGCGCCTCAACGTGGGCGTCCGGCAGCCAAGTATGCACCGGCCACATCGGCATCTTCACCGCGAAGGAAGCGAAGAAGGCCAAAAACAGCCAGGTCTGCAGCCCTGGGGCAAAGTGGTAGGCCATCAGCTCGGGAATGGAGCTGGTGTGGGCAATGGAGACCATCAGCAGGATGGCGGCCAGCATCAGCACCGAGCCTAGCAGGGTGTAGAGGAAGAACTTGAACGCAGCGTAGACCCGCCGCTGGCCGCCCCAGATGCCGATGATCAGGAACATCGGCAGCAGGCCGCCTTCGAAGAAGATGTAGAACAGGATTAGGTCCAGGGCGCAGAACACGCCGATGACCAAGCTTTCCAGGATCAGGAAAGCGATCAGGTATTCCAGCACCCGCTTCTCGATCGACTTCCAAGAAGCAATCACGCACAGGGGCAGCAGGAACGCCGTCAGCAGGACAAACAGCACCGATATGCCGTCCACACCCATGCGGTAGCCGGCCCCGGCGAACCAGGGGATTTCCTCCACGAACTGGAACCCAGACGTCGAGGTGTCGAATTGAGCCACCAGCAGGACGGATAGGGCCAAGGTCGCCAGTGTGGTCGCCAGGGCGATCCACTTGGCCCCATTTTCCAACTTGGCTTGATCGGCTTTGGAACCGAGCAGGCGCAGCAGCAGGATGGCCGCGACCCCGATCATCGGGAAGAAGGTGGTGAGGCTGAGAATTCCGGTCATGTCAGCGCCTCAACCCCAGGCCCACAGGGCGAAGCTGAGCAAGCCAGCCACGCCGAGCAACATGACGAATGCATAGTGGTAGACATAGCCGGTCTGCACCCGGCCCGCCCCACGGCCCACCGCCGCCGACACTGCGGCCACGCCGTCGGGCCCGAAGCCGTCGATGATCTTCTGGTCACCGACCTTCCAGAATAGGTCGCCTAGCGCCTTGGCCCCGCGCACGAAGACGAAGTCGTACAGTTCGTCGAAGTACCACTTGTTGTAGAGGAACGACCAAAGCGGCCCCTTGTTGGCCGCGATGCGCGCGCCCAGGCCTTCCTTGGCGATATAGACCCACCAAGCGCCGACAAAGCCGATGGCGGTGACGGTCAGGGGCGCCCAGACCACCCACTCGGGCACAGACTTGACCCCATCCAGCACGTGGTTGGACGGCAAGGTGAAGATGGCAGCGCGCCAGAACTCCGCCCTGCCCTCGCCGACGAACTGTTCGACGAAAATATAGCCCACGCTGATTGCGCCCACGGCCAGGACCAGGAGAGGAACCAGCACCACCCACGGGCTTTCATGCGGCTTGTGGGCGTGGTGATGAGCGTCGTCCGGGAGGGGCTCGGCGTGTGCGTCATGGCCATGATCGTCATGGCCCCACTTGGCGTGGCCGTGGAAGGTCATGAATACTAGGCGCCAGGAATAGAACGACGTCAGGCCAGCGGCAAACACCCCAACCACGAAGGCGAAGCTGGCCAAAGGCGTGGTCTTGGACGCCACATAGGCGGCGTCGATGATGGAGTCCTTCGAGTAGAAGCCCGCGAATCCGAGGTCCAGATGCGGAATGCCCAAGCCGGTAATGGCGATGGTGCCGATGAGAACCACCGCATAGGTGATCGGCATCAGCTTCCACAGAGCGCCCATCTTCCGCATGTCCTGTTCGTGGTGCATGCCCATGATCACCGAGCCGGCGGACAGGAACAGCAGGGCCTTGAAGAAGGCGTGGGTGAACAGGTGGAACATGGCCGACTGATAGGCCCCGGCGCCTGCGGCGAAGAACATGTAGCCGAGCTGCGAACAGGTCGAATAGGCGATGACCCGCTTGATGTCGTTCTGCGCCAGACCGACCGTGGCGGCGAACAGGGCGGTGACTGCACCGATGACCATGACGATCAGTTTAGCCGTCGGCGCATACTCAAACAGCGGCGACAGCAGGCAGACCATATAGACGCCCGCGGTGACCATGGTCGCCGCGTGGATCAGGGCGGACACCGGCGTCGGACCCTCCATGGCGTCGGGCAACCAGGTGTGCAGGAAGAACTGAGCCGACTTGCCCATGGCCCCGACGAACAGCAGGGCGGCCGCCAGATCCAGCGCGCTCCAGGACTGGCCGATGAACCGCCAAGTGGTGTTGGCGTGCGAGGCGATCAGAGGGAACAGCTCGGGGAACCGGATGGTGTGGAACATCCAAAACATCGTCATGATGCCCAGGGCGAAACCGAAGTCGCCCACCCGGTTGACCACGAAGGCTTTGATGGCGGCGGCCGAGGCGCTGGCCTTCTTGAACCAGAAACCGATCAGCAGATAGGACGCCAGCCCCACCCCTTCCCAGCCGAAGAACAGCTGCATGAAGTCGTTGGCCGTCACCAGCATCAGCATGGCGAAGGTGAACAGGGACAGGTAGGCGAAGAAGCGCGGCTTACAGTCGTCCTCGTGCATATAGCCCCAGCTATAGAGGTGCACGAGGGAGGACACCGAGGTCACCACCACGAGCATCACGGTGGACAGGGTGTCGATGCGGAGCGCCCAGTCCGACTGGAATTGGCCTACGTCGATGAAGGGGGCGAGGATCAGGGTGAAGGGCTCGGCGTGACCCCAAACCTGGCTGGCGAAGTTGGCCCAGGCCATGGCGCAGGCCAAAAACAGCAAGCCGGTGGTCACCGCCTGGGACGGGACATCGCCGATGCGGCGTCCGAAAAAGCCGGCGACGGCGGCCCCGAGAAGCGGCGCGAAGACGGCAATGATGACAAGGCTATGCAAGTTGATCAGCCCTTCATCATGCTGGCGTCGTCCACGGCGATGTTGCCGCGGTTACGGAAGAAGGTGACCAGGATAGCCAGACCTACGGCCGCTTCGGCGGCGGCCACGGTCAGCACAAACATGGCGAAGATCTGCCCCACCACGTCATGCAAAAACGCCGAGAACGCCACCAAATTGATGTTTACCGCCAGGAGGATCAGCTCGATCGACATCATGATGATGATGACGTTCTTGCGGTTCACGAAGATGCCGAACACACCAATGGTGAACAGGATCGCGGCGACCGTCAGATAGTGGGCAAGGCCAATCATCCTCCTACGCTCCTTGAGAGCTTCGGAGGATCGATCCTCCCTTGGGTATTTATGCGCTGGAGGATGAATCCTCCGAAGCCTTGGCGAAGGAGGATCACTCGGAGATCCCTTCGCCGGGCTTGATCTGGACGATGGTCATGCCGGTCTTGGGCGATCGCGCGACCTGTTTGGCGATGTTCTGCCGGCGCACGCCGGGCCTATGGCGCAAGGTCAGGACAATGGCCCCGATCATCGCCACCAGGAGGACCAGACCCGCCGCCTGGAACAGATAAACATAGTCCGTATAGAGCACCCGCCCGATGGATTCCGTGTTGGTCCAGCCGGGAGTGGACGACATGGGCAAGGCATTCTTAGCCGCTGCACCGCTCTGGGCGACCGAGACGGCCACCAGCACCATCTCCACCAGCAACACCATGGCGACCACGCCGCCGATGGGCAGGTATTTAGCGAAGCCCTGGCGGAGCTGAGCGAAATCCACGTCCAGCATCATCACCACGAACAGGAACAGCACCGCCACGGCGCCCACGTAGACCACCACCAGCAGCATGGCGAGGAACTCGGCGCCCAGCAGGACGAAGAGCCCCGCCGCCGAGAAAAAAGCGGTGATCAGATACAGCACCGAGTGCACAGGGTTCTTCGCGGAGATGACCAAGAAGGCCGCCGCCACGCTCACCAGCGCCAGAAAATAGAAGGCGACCGCCTGCACTCAAAACCCCTCTCGTCGCTGCCCGACGAATCCTCGCCGAACGCCCCGCCGATTGCGCCCGTCTCTTACCGGTAGGGCGCGTCCAGTTCCAGATTCTTCGCGATTTCCCGCTCCCAACGGTCCCCGTTGGACAGCAGTCGATCCTTGTCGAACAGAAGCTCCTCGCGGGTCTCCGTCGCGTACTCGAAATTCGGCCCCTCGACGATGGCGTCCACGGGACAGGCTTCCTGACAGAGGCCACAGTAGATGCACTTGACCATGTCAATGTCGTAGCGGGTCGTCCGTCGAGATCCGTCGTCGCGCGGTTCGGCCTCGATGGTGATGGCCTGGGCCGGACAGATCGCCTCACACAGCTTGCAAGCGATGCAGCGCTCTTCCCCATTGGGATAGCGACGCAGGGCGTGCTCGCCGCGGAAGCGCGGGGACAGCGGACCTTTTTCGAAGGGGTAGTAGACCGTCTTCTTGGGTTGGACGAAGTACTTCATCGCCAAGCCAAAGGCCCCAATGAAGTCCATCAGTCCGGCCCCCTTGACGGCCTGTCCGACGCGAGCAGCGAAGGTCATGGGCTTTTTCCTTCCTTAGCTCTGAGCGCCGAAGACGCGCCAGGCGGCGACCAGGGCAACCCCGACCAAAGAGGCCGGCAGGAACACCTTCCAGCCTAGGCGCATCAGTTGGTCGTAGCGGTAACGGGGGACGATGGCCTTGACCATCGCCACCATGAAGAACCAGAAGCAGCCCTTGATGACGAACCACATCAGCGCCCACAGGTGGGCGATGATCGGCGGCCAGCTTTTGAGGAATGTCTCGGGGAACGGGGCGTGCCACCCTCCGAAGAACAGCACCGAGATCAGGCAGCACATCAGGACGATGTTGGTGTACTCGGCCAGCATCAGCAGCAGATAGGCGGTGGAGGAATATTCCACCTGATAGCCGGCCACCAGCTCGGACTCCGCCTCGGGCAGGTCAAACGGGGGACGGTTGGTCTCGGCCAGGAACGAGATGAAAAACATGATGGCCATGGGGAACATGACCACGATGGTCGGCAGGGCGAAGGCATGCCAGTGCAGGATTCCGCCGTCCTGGTGGTCCACGATCGTGGTCAGATTCATCGAGCCTGACAGCAGGATCACGGTGATCAGGATGAAACCGATGGAGACCTCATAGGACACCATCTGCGCCGCCGAACGCAGGGCGCCGAGAAACGGATACTTTGAGTTGGACGCCCAGCCGCCCATGATGATGCCGTAGACGCCGAGCGATGAGATCGCCAGCATGTACAGCACCCCGACATTGAGGTTGGAGATTACCCAACCTGGGGCAAAGGGCATGGCCGCCCAGGCGCCGAAAGCGAACACCACGCTGATCACCGGCGCCAACAGGAACACGAATTTGTCCGCGCTGGAGGGGATCACTAGCTCTTTCAGCACGAATTTGAGCAAGTCGGCGAAGGACTGGAGCAGCCCGAAAGGCCCGACTACATTGGGGCCCTTGCGCCATTGCACCGCCGCCCAGATCTTGCGGTCAGCCAGGATGACAAAGGCGACAGAGATCAGCAGCACCACGACGATCAGCAGGATCTGACCAACCGTCAGCAGCGACCAGAACAGCGGGTTGTTATCGAAGGCAATGCCGCCCATGCCCCTACTCCGCCGCGACCGACTTCGACCGCAGCGAGGCGGCCAGGGCAGAGCATTCCGCCATGGTCACGCTGGCGCGCGCGATCGGATTGGTCTGATAAAAGTCGCTGATCGGGCTGGTGAACGGCGCATCCGAGGCCTTGCCTTTCTTGCCCAATTTGGAAAGGTCCAGGGCCGCCGGCTTGGAGCCAGGCGCATAGCCGACTTGGCCGAAAGTGGGATGGTCGGCCATCAGCTTGGCGCGCAGGGCGTTCAGGCTGTCATAGGGCAGCTTGAAGCCGAGCTGTTCGGACAAGGCGCGCAGAATGGCCCAATCCTCGCGGGCCTGACCCTTAGGGAATACCGCCCGGTTGGCCATCTGAACCCGGCCTTCCATATTGACGTAGAGGCCAGCCTTTTCGGTATAGGCCGCGCCCGGTAGGATCACATCCGCCTTGTGGGCGCCCGCGTCGCCGTGGGTGCCCAGATAGACCACAAAGGCGTCGCTGGCGGTCGTATCGATCTCATCAGAGCCCAGCAGGAACAGCACGTCCAGCGCGCCGGTCTTGACCATGTCCTTGGCGCTCAACCCGCCCTCGCCGGGAATAAAGCCGACGTCAAGGCCGCCCACACGCGAAGCGGCAGTGTGCAGCACATTGAAGCCGTTCCAGCCGTCTTTCACGACGCCGAACTTGGCCGCACCCTCGCCGATTAAATGCAGGATGGCGGCGGCGTCATCGCGGGCGAACACGCCCGAGCCGACAATGAACGCGGGCTTTTGTGACGCGATCTTTCCGTGATCGTCGAACATCTTTTTCAGGCTGGCCGCACCGGCGCCCACATAGTGGTAGCCGTAGTTCAGGTCCGCCTGATCGCCCACCACGCCGATCCGGGTATTTGACGCCAGCCACGCCTTGCGCAGGCGGGCATTGACCAGGGGCGCTTCAAGGCGTGGATTGGTCCCGATCAGCATCACCGCGTCGGCCTGTTCGAGGCCCGCGATGGTGGTGTTGAACAGCCAGCTTTCACGCGGACCGGCGCCGAGGATCGAACCGTCCTGGCGGCAATCGATGTTGGGCGAGCCAAGGCCTGCGAATAGATCCAGCGCCGCCTTCATGGACTCGGCGTCCTGCAGGTCGCCGGCGATCACGCCGATGCGGTCGGGCGCTGCCTTCTTGACCTTGGCGGCGATGGCGGCGAAGGCCTCGGGCCACGTGGCTTCCACCAGGGACTTGCCTTTGCGCACATAGGGCTTGTCCAGCCGCTGGCGCATTAGGCCGTCGCAGGCATAGCGGGTCTTGTCGTCGATCCACTCTTCGTTGATGGCCTCGTTGGTGCGCGGCAGCACGCGCATGACTTCGGAGCCGCGCGCGTCCACCCGGATATTGGCGCCGACCGCATCCATCACATCGATGGTCTCGGTTTTTTTCAGCTCCCACGGGCGATAGTTGAAAGCCCATGGCTTGTGGGTCAGGGCGCCGACCGGGCAAAGGTCGACCACATTGCCGGTCATCTCCGACGAGATAGCCTTTTCCAGATAGGTGGTGATCTCGGCGTCTTCCCCGCGGCTAATCATGCCGATCTCAGGAACACCTGCGATTTCAGAGACATACCGCACACACCTCGTGCACTGGATGCAGCGGGTCATCACCGTCTTGACCAGCGGACCCATGTACTTCTCTTCGACCGCCCGCTTGTTCTCCTGATAGCGAGTGTCGTCGCGGCCATAGCCGATGGTTTCGTCCTGCAGGTCGCACTCACCGCCCTGGTCGCAGATCGGGCAATCCAGCGGGTGGTTGATCAGCAGGAATTCCAGCACGCCCTCGCGCGCCTTCTTGACCATGGGCGTATTGGTGAAAATCTCCTGGTTGTCCGCCGCCGGCAGGGCGCAGGACGCCTGCGGCTTGGGCGGGCCGGGCTTTACCTCGACCAGACACATGCGGCAGTTGCCCGCGATGGACAGGCGTTCGTGATAGCAGAAGCGCGGGATTTCCTCCCCGGCCAGCTCCGCCACCTGCAGCACCGTCATGCCGGGCTCAAACTCGACCTCGACGCCATTGACCTTGGCCTTGGGCATGTCCCTACTCCGCCGCTTTCAGCGACGCGCCCTGGATGTGGGGCTTGCCGTTGCGGTAACTGGCGATGCGCGCCTCGATCTCGGGGCGGAAATGGCGGATCAGGCCCTGGATCGGCCAAGCGGCCGCATCGCCCAGGGCGCAGATGGTGTGGCCCTCCACTTGGGTGGTGACCTCCAGCAGGGTGTCGATTTCCTTCGGGTCGGCCTGGCCGCTGGCCATGCGCTCCATCACCCGCCACATCCAGCCGGTGCCTTCACGGCAGGGCGTGCACTGGCCGCAGCTCTCGTGCTTGTAGAAGTAGCTGATCCGGGCGATGGCCTTGATCAGGTCGGTAGACTTGTCCATCACGATCACCGCCGCCGTGCCCAGGCCCGACTTGAGGGCCGACAGAGCGTCAAAATCCATCGGCAGCTCTTCGCAGGCCTCGGCCGGGATCATACGGACGGATGATCCGCCAGGAATCACGGCCTTCAGATTGCCCCAGCCGCCCCGAACGCCCCCGCAGTGATCCTCGATCAGCTGGCGGAAGGGGATCGACATGACCTCTTCCACATTGCACGGCCGCTCCACGTGGCCGGAGATGCAGAACAGCTTGGTGCCGGTGTTGTTGGGTCGGCCAAAACCCGCGAACCATTCGGCGCCCCGGCGCAGGATGGTCGGCACAACGGCGATGGATTCCACATTGTTGACTGTGGTCGGGCAGCCATAAAGGCCCGCCCCCGCCGGGAACGGCGGCTTTAGCCTCGGCTGGCCCTTCTTGCCCTCCAGGCTTTCCAGCAAGGCTGTTTCCTCGCCGCAGATATAGGCGCCCGCGCCGTGGTGCATATAGACGTCGAAATCGTAGCCGTGGATGTTGTTCTTGCCGATCAGCTTGGCCTCGTAGGCCTCCTTGATCGCCGCCTCCATCACCTCGCGCTCGCGCACATATTCGCCGCGCACGTAGATGTAACAGGCGTGGGCCTGCATGGCGAAGCTGGCGACCAGGCAGCCCTCGATGAACAGGTGCGGATCATGGCGCATGATCTCGCGGTCCTTGCAGGTGCCCGGTTCGGACTCGTCGGCATTGACCACCAGATAGTGCGGCCGGCCATCCTTCACTTCCTTGGGCATGAAGGACCACTTCAGCCCGGTGGAGAAACCGGCGCCGCCGCGTCCGCGCAGACCGGAGGCCTTGGTGTTGTTGATGATCCATTCCCGGCCGAAGCTGAGGATGTCCTTGGTCGAGTTCCACGCGCCGCGTTTCTTGGCCGCCTCAAGCCCCGGATCGTGCAGGCCGTAGAGGTTGGTGAAGATGCGGTCCTTGTCTTCGAGAATGCCGACCATCGCTTAGACGCCCTTCCCGAGCCGGCCGGCCTTGGCCAGACAGACGATGAACCAGATTTGCGCGGCAAAGCCGATCAGGATCGCCACGGCAAAAGCCGGCATGGCCCAGCCCAAATGGAAGCGCAGGTCGGCGATGATGGCGCCCAGGGCGATCATCACGCATAGGGCGTCTATGCCCACCATGACCATGAAGCGTTGCTTGGCGCTCATGCCGGCTCCGGCGCGTTGGGGATCGACTTTAGTTTCTTGCCCTTGGACCCATCATAGAGCGACGGGTCGGTCAGGCAGGTGGCGCCTCCGGCCGGCTCGCAGGTATGCCTTCCGGCATAGGAGCCGGGCTTGGGCGACTTGCCCGCACGGAAATCGTCGATGATCTGAGCCAGACTCTCGGGCGTGAGGTCCTCGTAGTAGTAGTCGTTGATCTGCGCCATGGGCGCGTTCACGCAGGCCCCGAGGCACTCGACCTCCTGCCAGGTGAACAGGCCGTCCGCCGACAGGTGGTCCTTGTGACCGATCTTCTCGGCGCATAGGGCCATAAGCTCATTGGCGCCGCGCAGGGCGCAGGGCGTGGTGCCGCAGACCTGGATCAGGGCCGCCTTCCCCACCGGCTCCAGCTGGAACATGGTGTAGAAGGTCACTACCTCCAGCACCCGGATCACCGGCATCTCCAGCATGTCAGCCAGGGCGCGGATGGCCGGTTCGCACACCCAGCCTTCCTGCTTCTGGATCAGCCACAGAATCGGGATCACGGCCGATTGCTTGCGCTCGGCGGGGTACTTGGCGATCCACCAATTGGCCTTCTCCAGCGTATCCGCCTTGAAGGCGAAGCTGGCGGGCTGTTCCTTGGCCAGACGTCGAACGCTCACCGGTCGATCTCCCCGAAAACGATGTCGAGAGAGCCCAGGATGGCGGAGACGTCGGCTAGCATGTGGCCGCGGTTCATCCAGTCCATCGCCTGCAGATGCGGGAAGCCCGGCGCGCGGATTTTGGCGCGGTAGGGCTTGTTGGTGCCATCGGCCACCAGATAGACGCCGAACTCGCCCTTGGGCGCTTCCACATAGGCGTAGACTTCGCCGGCGGGCACGTGGAAGCCCTCGGTGAACAGCTTGAAGTGGTGGATCAGCGCTTCCATCGAGCGCTTCATTTCGGCCCGGCGCGGCGGCGCAACCTTGCCGTCGTCGGTCAGCACCGGGCCCCGCGCGTCCTTCATCAGGGCAATGCATTGATGGATGATCTTGGTCGACTGGCGCATCTCTTCCATGCGGCACAGATAGCGATCGTAGCAGTCGCCGTTTTTGCCCAGCGGAATGTCGAACTCCAGCTCGGAGTAGCACTCATAGGGCTGGTTTCGACGCAGGTCCCAGGCGATGCCTGAGCCGCGCACCATCACGCCGGAAAAGCCCCATGCCAAGGCCTCTTCCTTGGTCACTACGCCGATGTCGACGTTGCGCTGCTTGAAGATGCGGTTGCCGGTGATCAGACCCTCGATGTCGTCGAGCACCTTGGGGAAGGCCCGCGCCCAGGCGTCGATGTCTTCCAACAGAGCCTCGGGCAAGTCCTGGCGCACGCCGCCGGGGCGGAAGTAGTTGGCGTGCAACCGCGCCCCGCAAGCGCGGTCATAGAACACCATCAGCTTTTCGCGCTCTTCAAAACCCCACAGCGGCGGTGTCAGAGCGCCCACGTCCATGGCCTGGGTGGTCACGTTGAGTAGGTGGTTGAGGATGCGGCCGATCTCGCAATAGAGCACGCGGATCAGTTGGGCCCGACGCGGTACATCCACGCCCAGCAGCTTCTCAATGGCCAGGCACCAAGCATGCTCCTGGTTCATCGGCGCCACATAGTCGAGCCGGTCGAAGTAAGGCGTGTTCTGCAGATAGGTGCGCGCCTCCATCAGCTTTTCGGTGCCGCGATGCAGCAGGCCGATGTGCGGATCGACGCGCTCAACCACTTCACCGTCCAGCTCCAACACCAGACGAAGCACGCCGTGCGCGGCCGGGTGCTGGGGGCCGAAGTTGATGTTGAACTTGCGGACCAGGGTTTCCTGCGTCTCGCCGGTTGGCGCGTACAGGGCGCCGCCATCCTCGTCGGTGGTGCGTTCGGCCAGCTTAGGTGGCAGGTCTGAGTGGTCGTCGGCCATCACTTGCCCGCCTTCTCGTCGCCCGGGATCGTATAGTCGTAGCCCGTGCCCGCCATGGCGTCCTTGGCCCCCTCCCAGGGAGACAGGAAGTCGAACTGGCGGAACTCCTGGGTCAGCTTGACCGGCTCATAGACCACCCGCTTCAGCTCATCGTCGTAGCGCACCTCGACATAGCCCGTCATCGGGAAGTCCTTGCGCAGGGGATAGCCGTGGAAACCGTAGTCGGTCAGCAGGCGCCGCAGGTCGGGGTGGCCATCGAAAAAGACGCCGAACATGTCGAACGCTTCACGTTCGAACCAATCGGCGCAGGGATAGACGCTGGTCACCGTGGGGACAGCCGTGTCTTCGTCGGCCTGCAGCTTGATGCGGATGCGATGGTTCTTGGTCAGAGACAGGAGATGATAGACCACGTCGAACCGGCGGGCTCGGTCGGGATAGTCCGCACCGCAGATGTCCACCAGTTGCTGGAACCGGCAGGCAGGGTCATCGCGCAGGTAGGTCAACAGATCCACGATCCGTTCGCGCTCGGCCAACAGAGTCAGCTCGCCATAGGCCAGGATAACGCCATGGACAGTCCCGCCCGTGTTCGCCTGGATATGCTGGCCCAGCACCGCCAGGGGCGGCAGCGGATCGGGGGCGACAGCGTCGGTATCGACCGGATCGCTCATCGCTCGATGGTCCCGGTGCGGCGGATTTTCTTTTGCAGCTGCAGCACCCCATAGACCAGGGCTTCGGCTGTGGGCGGGCAGCCCGGCACATAGATATCCACCGGCACGATCCGGTCGCAGCCAC
Source organism: Pseudomonadota bacterium (assembly GCA_048498155.1). Taxonomy (GTDB): domain Bacteria; phylum Pseudomonadota; class Alphaproteobacteria; order Caulobacterales; family Caulobacteraceae; genus BOG-938. The sequence goes on from JBEHYN010000001.1 coordinate 177,092, forward strand.
GCACGACGCTATAGCTGTAGTGATAGTAGCCGCCGCCGTTGGCGCATGAACCCATGGATATAACGTAGCGGGGCTCGGGCATCTGGTCGTAGACCTTGCGCAGGGCCGGGGCCATCTTGTTGGTCAAGGTGCCGGCCACGATCATCACGTCGGACTGGCGCGGACTGGCGCGCGGGGCAAAGCCAAACCTCTCCAGGTCATACCGGGGCATGGCCGAGTGCATCATTTCCACGGCGCAGCAGGCCAGGCCGAAGGTCATCCACATCAGCGAGCCCGTGCGGGCCCAGGTGATCAGGTCGTCAGCGGCGGCAATGATGAAACCCTTGTCGGCCAGCATGTCGGACACGCCGTCGAAATAGGGATCGTGCAGTTTGGGATCGTAGCCTTGCACGGTGGATCGGCCTGCGGCGCCCGCTGGAACTACTCCCATTCCAGGGCTCCCCTCTTCCACACGTAGACATAACCGAGAGTCAGATCGATCAGGAAAAGCATCATGGTGCTGAAGGCCTCGACCTGAACGGTGTGCGGCAGCTTCATCAGGGTTACCGCCCAGGGAAACAGGAATGCGACTTCGAGATCGAAGACGATGAACAGGATGGAGACAAGGTAGAACCGCACGTCAAATTTCATGCGCGCGTCGTCGAAGGCATTGAATCCGCACTCATAGGCCGACAGCTTTTCTGGGTCCGGCGCCTTGGGTGCGATGACCGCCGCCGCGACGAGGAAGCCCACGCCGATGACAGTGGCGATACCCAGCAGGATCACGATCGGAAGGTACTGCAGGAGGAAGCTGTTCATGCGAGCCTCGGCGGCGGAATGGGCGGGTTTTAGCCGAATGATCGGAGCGGTTCCAAGGGCCATGGACCGATTTATCGCCGTTGCACAGGATTTGTTTCGGAATGATGCGGGGATGGCCTGGGCGGGGCCTGGCGCATGCGGCCGAACGCACAGTTGACGGTTGACACGCCTGGGCCCTCAGACCTATGTCAGCCGCCTCGTGCAGCCCTTTTTTTGGGCTCGCTGCGGATGTAGCTCAGTTGGTTAGAGCGCCGGCCTGTCACGCCGGAGGTCGCGGGTTCGAGTCCCGTCATTCGCGCCATCCTGCTTCGCTCTACGAGCTTCGCAGGACAAGTCGCTTCCCACCCGCGCAGCGCTAACGCTCCATGCTAGAGTCGCGTCAAACGCAGGGAGTCGTCATGACAGACACACTGGACGCCTGCCCTCAGGGCATGCCGATGATTCGCACCATCGCCATGCCGGCGGACACCAATCCGGAAGGCGATATTTTCGGCGGGTGGCTCATGTCGCAAATGGATCTGGCGGGCGCGACCCTGGCGTTTGATGAGGCCAAGGGCCGATGCGCGACCGTGGCGGCCAACGAAATCGTCTTCTTCAAACCAGTGTTCGTGGGCGATGAGGTCAGCGTGCATTGCAAGATCAGGGCCGTCGGTCGCACGTCCGTCACGGTGTTCATCGAGGCGTGGCGCCGTTCGCGCCTGTCGCCGGCCGCCGAACGAGTGACATCGGGCGTGTTCACCTATGTAGCGATCGGCGACGATCGCATGCCCCGGCCCGTGAAGGCCTGAGGTGGTGGGCGGCGAGGGGTTCGAACCCCCGACCTTCTGGGTGTAAACCAGACGCTCTGACCAGCTGAGCTAGCCGCCCCGTATAAAGTCGATGTTTAGCCTAGTTTGGCGCCGATAAGAAAAGGACGGCGCCTTGCGGTCGCCGTCCTCTGTACGTCTGCGAATGGTCGCGATCAGTTCAAGGCGGTCTTCAGCCCCTCGCCGACGCGGAAACGCGCGGTCTTGGACGCAGCGCGATTCACGGTTTCGCCCGTGCGCGGGTTACGCGCGGTGCCGGCCTTCCGAGTCACGGGAACAAAGCTGCCGAAACCCACCAGACGAACTTCTTGGCCCGACTTCAACGAAGCCGTGACCGACTCCAAAACTGCTTCCAAGGCGTCCTTTGCCTGGGTGCGGTTCAGACCGGTCTTTTCCGCAATAGCGGCCACCAGTTCGGCTTTTGTCATTCTTTCGTCTCCCAACCCTGTGCGCGGCTTTGTTTAGCGCAAATAGCGATGCCGCCAATCCCGGATTATTGTGGCGCCAAGCGAGCCCCGTCAAATGGCCGTAACGCAGAAATGTTTCCGAGCACGGTCATTTGACGGGGATAAGTGGTCTTAGTGGGTAATTACGGCCTCTGAATCCGTCTCACCTGTTGGAGCGGGAGCCGGAGGCTCATCCGATTCGCTCCATTCGATCGGGGTCAAGGGTCCCGCCAGGGCTTGGGCCAGCACCTCGTCCACGGTGGCTACCGGCACGATTTCAAGTTCGGCCTTCACATTGTCAGGGATGTCGGCCAGATCCTTTTCGTTTTCCTTCGGAATCAGCACGGTCTTGATTCCCGAACGCAGGGCCGCCAGCAGCTTTTCCTTGAGGCCGCCGATGGGCAAGACTCGGCCGCGCAGGGTGATCTCGCCGGTCATGGCGACATCCTTACGGACCGGAACTCCAGTCAGCACGGATATCATGGCTACAGCCATGGCCACCCCAGCCGACGGTCCGTCCTTGGGTGTAGCGCCTTCGGGAACATGGACGTGCACATCGGTCTTCTCGAATAGGGGCGGCTTTATGCCGAAGTGAGTCGAGCGGGCGCGGACGTAGGAATTGGCCGCGGAGATCGATTCCTTCATCACCTCTTTCAGATTGCCGGTGATCGACATGCGGCCCTTGCCCGGCATCTTGACCGCCTCGATGGTCAGGATGTCGCCGCCGAACTCGGTCCAGGCCAAGCCTGTCACGATCCCGACCTGATCCTCTTCGTCGGTCGCGCCGTAGTGGAATCGGCGCACGCCCGCGTATTTGTCCAGCCGCGCGGGGTCGATTGTGATGGCCACAAGTTTTTCACGCTCCAAATCGCGCACGCTCTTGCGCGCCAGATTGGCCAGTTCGCGCTCAAGCGAGCGGACTCCCGCCTCGCGCGTGTAGTAGCGAATCAGGTCGCGGATGGAGTCGTCCGGAACGATCCACTCGCCTTCCTTGAGACCGTGGTTTTCCAGCAGTTTGGGCAGTAGGTGGCGCTTGGCGATCTGCACCTTTTCATCCTCGGTGTAGCCGGGGATGCGGATGATCTCCATGCGGTCCATCAGCGGTTGAGGCATGTTCAGGCTGTTGGAGGTGGTGACAAACATCACCTGGGAAAGGTCGTAGTCCAGTTCCAGGTAATGGTCGTTGAAGGTCGAGTTCTGTTCCGGGTCCAGCACCTCCAGCAGGGCGCTAGATGGATCGCCCCGCCAATCGGCGCCCAGCTTGTCGATTTCATCCAGCAGGAAGAAGGGATCGGTGGCCTTGGCCTTCTTCATCGATTGGATGATCTTACCCGGCATGGAGCCGATGTAGGTGCGGCGGTGACCGCGAATCTCCGCCTCGTCGCGCACGCCGCCGAGGGAAAGGCGCACGAATTCACGCCCCGTCGCCTTGGCGATGGAGCGCCCCAGCGAGGTCTTGCCCACGCCGGGAGGTCCGACTAGGCACAGAATCGGACCCTTCAGCGTTCCGGTGCGCGCCTGAACGGCCAGATATTCAAGGATGCGCTCCTTGACCTTCTCCAAGCCGTAATGGTCCTCGTTCAGAATGCGCTCTGCGCGTTCCACGTCGATCTTCTTGGTCTTGGCCTTGCCCCATGGAATGGACAACAGCCAGTCCAGGTAATTGCGCACAACCGTGGATTCGGCCGACATCGGGCTCATGTTGCGGAGCTTTTTGAGTTCGGCCTCAGCCTTGCTGCGCGCCTCCTTGCTCAGCTTGGTCTTCTTGATCCGCTTTTCGAGGTCGATCAGCTCGTCGCGAGAATCGTCCTGCTCGCCCAGCTCGCGCTGAATGGCCTTCATCTGCTCATTCAAATAATATTCGCGCTGGGTCTTCTCCATCTGGCGCTTGACGCGCGAGCGGATCTTCTTCTCGACCTGCAGCACGCTGATCTCGCCCTCCATGAGGGCGTAGACCTTCTCCAACCGCTTGACGACGTTGAAGATCTCCAGGAGCTGCTGCTTGTCCAGGATCTTGACGGACAGGTGCGCGGAGATGGAGTCCGCCAACTTGCCGGGCTCGGTGATCTGGGGGATCGAGGCCAGGGCTTCGGGCGGAACCTTTTTGTTCAGCTTGATGTAGTTTTCGAACTGCTCGACCACCGCGCGTGACAGCGCCTCGGCTTCGTGGGCCTGGCCGCCCTCTTCCTCCACCGGCGCCACCTGGGCCTCGAAGTAATCGGTCTGTCCGGTGAACGTCTCGATGCGTGCGCGTGATTTACCCTCCACCAGGACCTTGACGGTGCCGTCGGGCAGTTTGAGCAGTTGCAGAACAGTGGCGACAACGCCGATGTCAAAAATGGCGCTCGGGGCCGGATCGTCGTCGGAAGAATTCTTCTGGGTGGCCAGAAGGATTTGTTTGTCGTTTTTCATCACCTCTTCGAGCGCGCGCACGGATTTGTCGCGGCCCACGAACAGGGGAACCACCATGTGCGGGAACACCACGATGTCCCTCAGCGGCAGAACCGGAAGTGTTTTGGTCTCTTGCATCATGCACTCCTAAGCCGGCGCGGGGCTCCGCGCGCGGCGACCAAACGGCTTGTTCCGATGCACGACAACGGAAGCCCGCCCGGCCCGCCAGATTCGGCGTCTATTCGTCGCTTAATGTGGGCCTTACGCAGCAAGGTTCAAGCGCTGCGGGAAAGCCATCCCCAGGAAGATGCCTGGGCGACCGCATGCTCTAGCTGGCTGCGGCCGGACCCTTGTCGCTCCGCCGCTCGGAATAGATCATCAGGGGCTGAGCGCGGCCTTCGACCACCTCCCCATTGACGACCACTTCCTCGACGCCCTGATAGGTCGGCAACTCGAACATGGTTTCGAGCAGAATGCCTTCCAGGATCGAGCGCAGGCCCCGCGCGCCGGTCTTGCGGCCAATGGCCCTGCGGGCCACCGCGTGCAGAGCGTCATCGGTGAAGGTCAGTCCAACATTCTCCATGTCGAACAGGCGCTGGTACTGCTTGACCAGGGCGTTCTTGGGCTCGGTCAGGATCTTGACCAGAGCCACTTCGTCCAGGTCTTCCAGTGTGGCGATTACCGGCAGACGGCCGATGAATTCCGGAATCAGGCCAAAGCGCTGCAGGTCATCGGGTTCAACCTTGCGCAAAATCTCGCCCGTGCGCCGGTCTTCCGGGTCCTGCACGGTGGCGCCGAAGCCGATCGACGTCGATTTGCCACGGGCGGAAATGATTTTTTCCAAGCCCGCGAATGCGCCGCCGCAGATGAACAGGATGTTCGTGGTGTCCACCTGCAGGAATTCCTGCTGGGGATGTTTGCGCCCGCCCTGCGGCGGAACCGAAGCAACCGTCCCTTCCATGATCTTCAGCAAGGCCTGCTGCACGCCCTCGCCCGACACGTCGCGGGTGATCGAGGGATTGTCCGACTTGCGGCTGATCTTATCCACTTCGTCGATATAGACGATGCCGCGCTGAGCCCGCTCGACGTTGTAGTCGGCCGCCTGCAGCAGCTTCAGAATGATATTCTCCACATCCTCGCCCACATAACCGGCTTCGGTCAGGGTGGTGGCGTCGGCCATGGTGAAGGGCACGTCGATGATGCGCGCTAAGGTCTGAGCCAGCAGGGTCTTGCCTGAGCCGGTCGGACCGACGAGCAGGATGTTGGACTTGGCCAATTCGACATCGTTGTTCTTTTGGGCGTGGTTCAGGCGCTTGTAATGATTGTGCACCGCCACCGAGAGGACCTTCTTGGCGTGGCTTTGCCCGATCACGTAATCGTCCAGGACCTCGCAGATCTCTTTAGGCGTGGGGACCCCGTCCTTCGATTTGACGAAGGCGATCTTGTGCTCCTCACGGATGATATCCATGCAGAGCTCGACGCATTCATCGCAGATGAACACCGTCGGGCCGGCAATGAGCTTGCGCACCTCGTGCTGGCTCTTGCCGCAAAAGGAGCAGTAGAGCGTGCTCTTGGAGTCGCCGGTCGCTGCTTTCGTCATGGTCCATTCTCACTCTTCGCAAAGGCGCCCCAGGCGTCTCGCCACGCATCAGACCGCCCGCGTACATCCCGGTTGGCCCAGCCATCCAAGCAGGATACATGCCGCAAGTTGTCTAATCCTTGACATTCCCCGATTGTTTCACCGACCACAAGCGGGATTGAGCCTTCTTCGATCAAAACATGGGATTACCCGTGCCTGAACGCCAGTCCCCCAGGCACAGACCCGTGGTCGCCTTTGATTTTGATGGGACCCTGACCACCCGCGACAGTTTTACCGCCTTCTTGGCCTGGCGCGCGGGCCCCATCCGTTACGCCCTGGGCCTGCTGCGCCTGATCCCAGAGCTGGCGTGTTACGCGGTCCGGCGCGATCGGGGACGTCTGAAAGCCGCTGCGGTAAAGGAATTCCTGTCTGGCATGACGCCTGACGCGCTCATGCAAGCGGCTGAGATATTCGCCGAGATCAAGATCTTGGCCCTCCTGCGGCCGGACGCATTGTCTACCTGGCGCCGCTGGAAAGAGAGCGGCTGCGCCATGCTGATCGTGACCGCTTCGCCTGAGCTGGTCGTCCAGCCCTTCGCCTTGCGGCTGGGCGCGGATGGGTTGATCGGCACGCGCCTGAAAATCGATGGTCACGGTCAAATCACCGGCGCCCTGGACGGCGTTAACTGCCGTGGCGCGGAAAAAGTTCGCCGAATCACGGACCAATTCGGCACAGAAACCCTCGCCGCGGCCTACGGTGACACTCGCGGCGACGACGAAATGCTGCAAATGGCCTCGGTGAGGGGCTACCGGGTGTTCAAGGGCAGGCCCTGAAACAGGTGAAAAGTCTACCTAAGAGGGGCTGGCGACCCCGGCAGGACTCGAACCTGCAACCGTCTGCTTAGAAGGCAGATGCTCTATCCGGTTGAGCTACGGGATCAGTGCGTCCAGGGCTGCTTGCGACCAGGCGCGAAATTGTCGGCATAGGCCTTGATGATCTTTTTGCGGTCCTGCGGCTCGATAACCTGAAATGGGATCTTGTGCGCCTGCGCATAGGCGACGGCTTCGTCGCTGGTCTCGAAGTTCAGCCGCACCTGGCCATCCATGTCCGTGGAACTGGTCCAGCCCATTAAAGGGTCGACTTGGCGCGCGCTGGCCGGCTCGAACTCCAGAACCCAAGCCTGGGTCTTAGCCAAGCCGGACTGCATGGCGGACTTCGACGGACGATAGATACGCGCGAGCATGGCGGGACGCCTCCTCTACGCGCTCCGTGCCGAGGGCCGTGACGCCCACGGT
>JBEHYN010000002.1:0-183886 GCA_048498155.1 Pseudomonadota bacterium
GGCCGATGATGGCGGCCATCCGGACCTGAGGGGGGCGAGCGTCTCATCTCAGACCGGCGGCACCGCCCACCCAACCGAGTTTTTACACAGCCTCGACTCTCAATGGCCGCGCCAACCAGCGTTTGCGTCAGCGTCGAGCCCCAACACCACCGAGGACCCGGGGACGAGCAAAATCGCCCAGTCCGAATGTCTGTGTCGGGCCAAAGGCGTGAATTCGCTTAGTCACCACTGAGCGGCTGTCACGCGACCGGTTTCCTGCCGGTTCGTACAGTCGTGTCGACCTGAACGTCATCACAAGATTAGAGACAGGTGGTGTCCAGATTTACGGAAAAGCAGGTCTCATCTGGGTTGTTCCCCGGCCACACCATCACCCTAATTTCCAGGGTGGCTGATCTCAACCTCAGAAGGGGAGGGGATGGCTCCGCGGGTAGGATTCGAACCTACGACCAGCCGGTTAACAGCCGGCTGCTCTACCACTGAGCTACCGCGGATCAGCGCTCATCGAGCGGGGGCTATACGCTGGCCCGGGGGCGGGCGCAAGCCGGACCAGCCCCAGGAGCGTCGCCGGTAAAACCACTCACGGGAACAAAAAAAGCCCGGCGCGAAGCCGGGCTTGAAAGTCTGTGATGGTGGGTGTCTTCGAGAAGACATCGTTAACCTGCGCGTATGTCCTTAACGGCGGGTTAACCGCGCCTTTCCATCGTATGAACATTGCGCGACGAGGCGCCGCAGCCGCGATCAGCGTTCGGCTGGGCCTCCCACCTTGTCGAACCCCGCGCCGGCGCAGCCGGGCGCGCCGAAGTGGGCGAATTTCTGGATGCGCATTCCGGTGTCCACTTCGGCTGTGTAGATATTGCCTTGGCTGTCCAGGCTCACCTGGTGCAACCAATGGAATTGGCCCAGTTGGCGCCCGCCGCTGCCCAGGCGGCCCAGTTCCTTCAGGGTTTTCCGGTCCAGGATATAAATGGTCTGGTTGGTGTTATCGCCGACGTAGAGGCAGCTCTGGGCCTTGTCGCGCGAGAAGTTCATCGAGACCGAGGTTCCGGGCATGACCGGCAGGGTCTCGGTGTGCTCGCTGATCAACTGTTCGGTGACATAGCCGCATTTTCCCGTCTGTCCGGCGGGATTGGCGCAGGGCTTGCCCAGGTTCGGATCGCTTTTGTCGAACACCTGGATGCGGTCATTGCCGCGATCACAGACATAGATCTTGCCGTCGTTGGCGATCTTCACGCAATGCACGGGGTTGCGGAAGAAGGCGGGCCTGCTGTCGCCCTTGGCGTAGGCGGGCGGCCAGCGGCCGGCGGCTGCTGCACCGGCGTCGTCCACTGGATTGTTCCCGTAGGCGCCGAAATGACCGATGTACTGGCCGGTGTCGGCGTTGGCGATCAGAACGCGCCGATTGCCGTAACCGTCGGCGACATAGAGGCGGCGGGTGGCTTCATCGACCACCATGTCGGCGGGCATGTACAGGGTGGGCGTGCCGTTGACGCCGCTGTTGGAGTCGTTGCTGTTCGGCCCGGTCGGCGTGCCGCCGATGCGCATCTTAAAATTACCGTTCATGTCGAACTTCAGCACGAAGCCGTCGCCGCCATGGGGATTGGTGATCCAGGCCGAACCACCGGTCGGCACGCGCCCGCTGCTGCCGGCCAGCCAGACGTTGTCCTGCTTGTCGACGTAGATGCCGTGCTCCAGGTTAGGCCAGATACAGCCCTGGTCTTCCTTGCACTTGGTCTGCATGAAGCCGGGGTCGGCGGGGCCGCCCCAGGCCCGCAATAGCTTACCGTCCATGTCGAATTCGAGCACCGAAGGGGCGGCCTTGCAGCAATCGGCGACGGGGCCATTGGGCCGGGCGAAGCCCAGGCCATTGGCCGGGACGCCCTTGGCGTCCTTCACGCCGGGCAAGGCGCCTTCCAACGCCGTCTCGTCATTGGTCAGGGTGCGGGGCCGATTGTAGACCCAAATATGATCGTGGGGATCGACATAGAGCCCGCCGATCTGGCCTAGGACCCAGTTGTGGGGCAGGGGCTGCGGCCAGGTCGGGTCCGCCAGAAATCCTGGCGTCTTGCCGGCCGGAGCGGCGTGATAGACGCCGGTCTGCTTGGCCAGGCGCGCGGTGATGGCGCTGTTCTTGAGCGTGGCCGGCCCGGCGGGCGCGGCGGCGGACACTGATGCCCACGCGAGCAGCAGAGGCAGGATAAGACCCAGGCGTTTCATGTTCCGGCTCCCTAATATTTTGGGAGAGCCTAGCCGCTCGGCGATGGATCGGCCACAGGCTTGTGGCCAGCGGTTTAATCGCTCTTTGACAACCCAGGGGGTTGGAGGCCTGGCCGAGAATCGAACTCGGGTGCGCGGATTTGCAGTCCGCTGCGTCACCACTCCGCCACCAGGCCGGTAGCTCGCAGGGCGCCCCCGCAAGAGATGACGCTGGCCTAACAGATGGCGTCGCGGGCGGCAATCTCCGGGGCGGTGCAAAATTCATACGCTTTGGCGTCTATTGGCGCAGCGGCGGTCTAGTGCGGCGATTGCCTTGGCCGGGGCGGGGGCCCTATAAGCAGGCCGCCAGCCCTGATTGGCCGAGGAGCCCATGACCTTCGATTTTCAAGCCGCTCGGCTGACCATGGTCGAGAGCCAGGTGCGCACCAGCGACGTGACCGATCTGGGCGTGCAAGACGCCATGCGGCTTGCCCCGCGCGAGGCCCTTTGCCCGCCGGAAAAGGCTCAGGTCGCCTATGCGGACGCCGAGATTGAATATGCGCCCGGCCGCTACCTCATGCGCCCCCGCGAGATCGGCAAGCTGCTTCAGGCCATCAAGCCCGTCCCGGGCCAAAAAGCCCTGGCCATAGCCGCGCCTTACGCCGCCCAGGTGTTGGCCTTGATCGGGCTAGAGGTGGAGGTCGCCGAGCCGGACGCCACGCTGAAACAGGGCGCGCGCTACGACGTGATCGTGACCGAGGGCGCGGTGGCTCAAGTTCCCCCGACCTGGACCGCCGCCCTGGCGGAAGGCGGACGGCTAGGCGTTGTCGTGCGAAGTGGACCGGTGGGCAAGGCGCGGCTCTGCACTGTCTGCGCGGGTCACGCCGCATGGCGCGAGGTGTTCGATGCCACGCCGCCTTATCTCGCGGGCATGGAGCCACAACCCCATTTCGCTTTTTAGTCTGCGCCATATCCGCGCGTTCTTCGATCAGCCGCAGGCCCGTATCTCACCTGCATTGCAGTAACGCGCGGCGACGCATAGGCTACGGTCGTCGAACCGCGATTCACCCGACTGGGCGCCCCTAATGTCTGACCAAAACAGCCAAGAACCGACGATGGAAGAGATCCTGGCGTCGATCCGCCGGATCATCTCCGAGGACGATGCGCCTGCCGCTGCAGCGGAGGACGAGCCCGCGGCTGTCCACGCCGCCGAGCCCGTGCCTGACCCTGACCCCCTGACCGAACTCACGCATGAGCCGGATCTTAGCGGATCGGTGGAGGACGATGTTCTGGAGCTCACCGACCGGTTGGAAGACGCTCCGCCGCCCCGCCATGAAACGGTAGGCGACTTGGATGTGTTTTCGTCCGGCTCCTTGCTGGCTCCTGAGGCTGCGCGCGAACCGCCGCCTCCCGAGCCGATGCGGGAGGAAACCCTCGTCAGCCGTCCCACGGCCAGTACGGCGGCCTCGGCATTTGGCGCGCTTCAGCGTCAGGTCTTGATGCCCGCTGACGGTCGCTCGCTGGAAGACGTTACGCGCGAACTGATGCGGCCGCTGCTCAAGGCCTGGCTGGACGAGCACCTGCCGGCCATTGTGCAGGCTGCGGTGGAGGCGGAAGTCGAGCGGATTTCTCGCCAGCGCCGCTGAACGCCCCATTTTTCGCCTGGCCGGAACAGAATTTCCAGCAAGGCCTTCCCATCCCTTGCTATAGGCGGGCCGCGTATGTCCTCGCCTAGTTCCTTGCCGTGATGCTCGAAAAGACCTTCGATCCCAAATCCGCCGAACCGCGCCTTTATCAGCGCTGGGAATCCTCCGGCGCCTTTGCGCCCAAGGCCGACGCGGCTGCGTCGGCTTTCAGCATCGTCATTCCGCCGCCCAATGTCACCGGCTCGCTGCACATCGGCCATGCGCTGAACAACACCTTGCAGGACGTGCTGACCCGCTATCATCGCATGCGCGGCGAGGCGGCCCTGTGGCTGCCGGGCACCGACCATGCGGGAATCGCCACCCAGATGGTGGTGGAGCGCCAGCTGGCCGCCCAGGGCAATGTGGGCCGCCGCGAACTGGGCCGCGACGCCTTCGTCGAAAAGGTCTGGCAGTGGAAGGGCGAGTCCGGGGGCACCATCGTGCGCCAGCTAAGGCGCCTGGGCGCCTCCTGCGATTGGAGCCGCGAGCGCTTTACCCTGGACGATGGTCTGTCGGCCGCTGTGCGCAAGGTGTTCGTGCAACTGCACAAACAGGGGCTGATTTACCGCGATAAGCGGCTGGTCAATTGGGACCCGCAGTTCCAGAGCGCCATTTCCGACATCGAGGTCGAGCAGCGCGAGGTGGCCGGCGCCTATTGGCACTTTGCCTACCCTCTGGCCGACGGCCCGGTGGACGGGATCGAGGAGATCGTCGTCGCCACCACCCGGCCCGAGACTATGCTGGGCGATACGGCCGTGGCTGTGCATCCTGACGATGAGCGCTACAAGGCCCTGGTCGGCAAAATGGTGCGTTTGCCTATCGTCGGGCGGCTGATTCCCATTGTGGCGGACGCCTATGCCGATCCGGAAAAAGGCTCGGGCGCGGTCAAGATCACCCCAGCCCACGACTTCAACGACTATCAGGTGGGCAAGCGGCACGATCTGCCGCTGATCAATATCCTGGACCCCTTCGCCAAACTGAACGACGAGGCTCCGCCTGCCTATCGCGGCCTCGACCGGTTCGCCGCGCGCAAGGCCGTGGTGGCGCAGATGGAGGCGCTCGGTCTGCTGCGACAGATCGAGAAGACCCGCCACGTTGTGCCGCACGGCGACCGTTCCGGCGTGGTGATCGAGCCCTATCTGACCGATCAGTGGTACGTCGACGCCCACACCCTGGCCCAGCCGGCGATCAAGGCGGTGGAAGAGGGCGCGACGGTGTTCGAGCCCAAGGCCTGGGAGAAGACCTATTTCGAGTGGCTGAGGAATATCGAACCCTGGTGCATCTCGCGCCAGCTGTGGTGGGGGCATCGAATCCCCGCTTGGTACGGCCCCGATGGCCATGTGTTCGTGGAGGAAAACGAGGCCGCCGCCATCGCCGCCGCCCGCGCGCATTACGGCGACAACAGGCCCCTGTCCCAGGACGAGGACGTGCTCGACACCTGGTTTTCCTCGGCGCTTTGGCCGTTCTCGACCCTTGGCTGGCCCAATGAGACGGCCGACCTTAAGCGGTTCTATCCCACCAGCGTGTTGGTGACGGGCTTTGACATCATCTTCTTCTGGGTGGCCCGAATGATGATGATGGGCTTGCATTTCATGGGCGAGGTTCCCTTCCGCAAGGTGTTCATCAACGCCCTGGTGCGCGACGAGCGCGGGCAGAAGATGTCCAAGTCCAAGGGCAATGTGCTGGACCCGCTGAAGCTGATCGACGCCTATGGCGCCGACGCCCTGCGCTTCACAATGGTTGCCATGTCCGGGCAGGCGCGTGACATTAAATTATCAGAACAACGAATTGAAGGTTATCGTAATTTTGGCACTAAGTTGTGGAACGCTGCTCGCTTCTGCCAAATGAACGAATGCGTGGCTGACGCCGGGTTTGATCCGGCGAGCGTGAAGCAGACGATCAACCGCTGGATCCGCGGCGAGACGGCCAAGACCATCGCTGAGGTGACCGCCGCCCTGGACGCCTGCGCCTTCGACGACGTGGCCAATGCGCTTTACCGTTTCATCTGGAATGTGTTCTGCGACTGGCATCTGGAGCTGGCTAAGCCGGTTCTCAATGGCGAGGACGAAGCGGCCAAGGCCGAGACGCGCGCTACGACCGCCTGGGTGCTCGACGTCTGTCTGAAACTGCTGCATCCGGTCATGCCGTTCCTGACCGAAGAGCTGTGGGACAAGCTGTCGGAATTCGGCGCCAAGCGCTCTGGCATGCTGATCAGCGCCCCGTGGCCTGTCGCCAGCGACGCCTGGCTCGACGAGAAGGCTTGCGCCGAGATCGGTCTGATCATCGCGGCCGTGACCGAAGGCCGCTCGGTGCGCGCGGAACTGAACGTGCCGCCTTCGGCGCGTCCGCCCTTGCATCTGCCAGAGGTCAGCAAAGCCAATCGCGCGGTCTATGAGGCTAATGAGGCGGTTATCGCCTCGACTTTGCGGATTTCAGAACTGAGGTTCGCGCCGGCTCCTCCAGGCTCGATCCCGTTCGTGGTTGAGGGCGACACCCTGGCCCTGCCGGTGGCGCAATTCGTTGATCTGGAAGCGGAGCGCGCGCGCCTGAGCAAGGAGATCGCAGGTCTGGAGGCCGACGCTGAACGCACCCGCAATAAGCTGGACAATCCCGACTTCGTGGCGCGAGCACCCGAGGAGGTGGTCGAGCAGAATCGCGAACGCTTGGCCGAAGCCGAGGCCGCCAAGGCCAAGCTGAGCTCGGCCCTGCACCGCATCGAGGCCATGGGCTAAACTTAGTGGCATGGCCCGCAAACGCATCGATGTCCTGCTGGTGGAGCGCGGGCTGTTCGACAGCCGCTCCCAGGCCCGCCAGGCCATAGAGGCAGGCGGGGTGGCGGTTTTCGGTCTCCCTGTCAGCAAACCCTCCGAGCAGGTCGATGAACTCGCCGAGATCACGGCCGAGCCGGCGCACGGTTGGGTGGGGCGCGGCGCCCTGAAACTGGCTCATGCCCTGGAAAGTTGGAAGATCGTCGCTGAGGCCAAGGTGGTGCTCGACATCGGCGCATCGACCGGCGGTTTTACCGAGGTCTGCCTGGAAGGCGGGGCGCGGCGGGTGTTCGCGGTTGACGTGGGCCGTGGTCAACTGCATCCGCGCCTGGCGAACGATCCCAGGGTCGTCAATTTGGAGGGTGTGGACGCGCGCAGCCTGGACCATGAGATGATCGATGAAGCGCCCCACTTGATCGTGTGCGACGCCAGCTTCATCGGCTTGGAAAAGGTGCTTGCAGCCGCCCTGGGCCTGGCGGCTTCGGGCGCTGACCTAATCGCCCTGGTCAAACCGCAGTTCCAGCTTGGTCCCGGGCGAGTGGGCAAGGGCGGGATCATCAAGGATCCTGAAGCTCGACAGGAGGCGCTGGCCGGCGTCGAGGCGTTTGTGAACGCTGCGGGCTGGCGGGTTCAAGCCACGCTGCAGAGTCCCCTCACGGGCAGTGATGGAAACATCGAATTTCTGCTGTGGGCCAAAGGGCCTGTCTGATCCCCAACGAGAATCCGCCCCCGAGGGGACGGATTCGACGCCGGTCGGCTATCAGCGGTGATGACGCCAGTGACGACCACCGCCACCATAATAGTACCCGATGGCGGGCGGGGCGTAGTAGGGCGCAGGGTAGTAGTAGGCTGGCGGGGGCGGAGCCGCGTAGTAGACCGGCGGCGGAGGCGGCGCATCGTAGTCCGGCTCGCCGTAGCCGGCTGCATAGGCCGGTGGCGGCGGAGCGGCTCCGCTGCAGTTGGTAGCTCCGCGCGCCGCAGCCGAACCGACCAGGGCGCCCACGACACCGCCGATGATGGAGCCGCCGGTGCGCCCGCCGCCGCTGGCGAGGTTGGAGCCAGCCGCCGCGCCGGCGACTGCGCCCACTAGGCCGCCGCCGATATTGGCGCCTTCGCAGGGGTCGCCGTAATAGGTCTGGGCCGATGCGACGCCGGGCGCGGCGGCTGCAGCGACGGTCATGGCGACCAGGGCGCCGCCGATAGCGGACTTGGCCAGGGGGATGGATTTGAACATGGACATGCTCCTCGAAAAAACGAACATCAAAAGGGTTTGGGGCGACGGCCAGACGCCTGCGCCATCCGCAGCCCGGCCATCGACGATGGCGACGCAAGGCTCAGGGCGATGACTAAGAGCAGGAAGGCTCGCATGGCTTTGTCTCCTCAGTCGCGGTTTTGGCGCGAGCCGCAACCGGGTCTATGGGTGCACATTGCCCCCTGGACTCTGAACGAAGTTTGAGCGGCTTGTTCATCTTCGTTCATGCGCCCTTAAGTCGGCCGCCCCGCAAGTGGGGTCTATCGCGATTAGTGGGGGGCGTAGGTGACTGATCGGAACGTGACGGTCATGCAGGCCGAAGTGTTGCGCATCGGCGCCCAGGGCGATGGTCTGTGCCGCATGCCCGATGGCGAGACCGTGTTCGCGCCCTTTGTCCTTCCCGGTGAACAGGTGAATCTGCGCCTGTCCGGCGGACGCGGGGAAGTCGAAGCGGTGCTGAGCCCCAGCCGCGAGCGCGTAGCCCCGCCATGTCCACATTTCGGCGTTTGCGGCGGCTGCGCGGTGCAGCACTGGGCGCAGGAGCCGTACCTTGCCTGGAAACAGGACTTGGTGCGAGGGGCCCTAGAGCGCGAACAGCTCGAGACGCAATTCGTGGCCCCGTTCTCAGCCCCTCCGGGCGCACGGCGGCGCTTGGCGCTGCACGCCCGGCGCGGGGAGAGGGGGCAGGGCGCGAGGTTAGGATATAAGGGCCGAAGGTCGTGGAGCCTGGTGGACATCGAGGTCTGCCCTATTGCCGATCCGCGTCTACAGGCCGCATTTCCGGCGCTGACACGCTTGGCTGAGCCGTTTCTCGAACACCCCAAGTCTGCCCCGACCCTACATGTGACCTTGACCCAGACCGGGCTGGACGTGGACGTCACCGGCGTGGAGCGGCGCAGCGGTGGACTGTCGGCCGATGCCCGCATGAGGGCGGCTCAGGTCGCCGGGGAAGCGGATTTTGCGCGCGTGACCTTGGCGGGCGAGATTCTCTATCAGGCCCGTCAGCCCATGGTGTCGCTCGGTACGGCTGTCGCGGCGCTTCCGCCCGGCGGGTTTCTCCAGGCGGTCCCCCAGGCGGAAGCCGCCATGGCGCAGAGCGCCTTGGAAGCCATGGCCGGGGCTGGGCGAATCGCCGACCTGTTCTGTGGCCTTGGGACATTCACCTTTAGGCTCGCCGGCCTGGCGCCTGTGCTGGCGGCGGACGCCGACGAGCGGGCCATCGAGGCGCTCAAGCGAGCGGCGGGAACGGCGGCGGGCCTGAAGAGCATCACCGCCCAGACACGAGACCTGTATCGTCGACCGGTCTTGGCGGAGGAATTGAAACATGTTGACGCGGTGTTGTTCGATCCGCCCCGCGCCGGCGCCGTCGATCAGGCTCGCCAGATCGCCCTTTCGAGCGCCGCCGTCGCGGTGGGCGTGTCCTGCGACGCCGCCAGCTTCGCCCGCGACGCTCGTATGCTGGTGGATGGCGGATTCAGACTGGAACACGTGCGGTTGATCGACCAGTTCCTCTGGTCGCCGCATGTTGAGCTTGTGGGTGTGTTCCAGCGTTAGGGGGGCACTGCTGTTTGAATCGAAGCGCCCTTTCTTCCGCTCGTTCCCGCGAAAGCGGGAATCCAGGTCTTTTCCAGCGTGGCGATTCCTGGACAGGACTGGGTCCCCGCTTCCGCGGAGATGAGCGGCTGTGGGTGATGGATTCAGTTGAACGTAGAAAGTTTAGACCGGTCGCAGCCCGGCGAAACGCCGCCGTTGGAGCTCTTCCTGCGCCAACAGGCTCTCGATGATATCAGCGCTGACCCTGGCGCCGTCCTCGGCCGCGACGGACGGCGCGATCTGCGCGGCGCGCAGACCATAGGAGGGGTATGTCATCAAGGCGTTCAGTTCGTCGGCGGCCTTGCGCGGGCTGTAGGCGCCGGGTGGAAGGGTTCGCGCCACGCCCAGACGAACCATGCGGGCCGCGTTGTCGGGCTGGTCGCCCATGTAAGGCACGATCAATTGCGGGCGACCCGCTCGCAAGGCTTGGGCGGTGGTGCCCACGCCGCCATGGTGCACGATGGCCTCGGCATGCGGGAAGATCTGCGAGTGGGGTACATACTGCACGGCATAAGCCCACTTGGGCAGATGTTCGCCGTGGCGTAGGCCTAGCTCCGGCCCTTCGCTGTTGGCGCCCACCAGCACGGCGCGGCGGCCTAGTTTTTTGGCAATCTGCAGACTGCGCCGCCAGAAATCGCCGGGCTCGATCACTACGGCGGTGCCGAGAGTGAACACCAGGGGCGGGGGACCTTCGGCCAGGAATCGCTTGAGTCCATCGGGCAGTTCGGCCTTGCCGCCCTTTTGGCTGTCGTAGAACGCAAAGCCGGTGATCTGGCAGTTGGTCGGATAGTCGGGCTGAATGTCGCCCAGCCATTTGGAGTAGATGGCCAAGGTGGCGTGGGGCGAGAACTGGCCCTCGAATAGGGGATTGGCCACGGGGGGCAGACCCAGTTCGCTGCGCAAGCTGCGGAACGGCGCGGTCCAGGGATCGGCAAAACGCTTGATCAACGCCAGCAAGGCCGCATCGAACCGCGCGCCGGTGAGTTCGCGAAGCGTGGCCAAACCCGGCGCCGAACTGAGCACCGGCGGGTCGTAGGCGGACATCACGGTGAAGGGCGCCAGAACGGCGGAGACCCACATCAGGCCGCGGGTATCGGCGGCCAGACGCGCGGCGAAGGCGGATGGGTGGGTGATCACCAGGGCCGCATCCTCGGTGGCCGACATCATGTCTTCGTAGGCCCGGCGCAGGAAGGGCATGGCGATGCGGCGGACCAGGAACGCCAAACCCGAACTGCCATTGGTGGCGCGACGGAAAATGGTCTGCACGTCCAGGCCCAGCTCGCCCTTAACGTCCGAGACGCTGGGGCGCAGGGCATGAAACATCAGTCCCTCGGCTTCGACCTTGCCGCGGAATTCAATTTGGCTGGCGATCAGCGGCTCGAAGCCGCGCTCTTTCAGCGTCAGCCCAAGCGCGATGAAGGGGTTAAGGTCCCCCGACGATCCCGCTGTTGAAATTACGACTTTCCGCCTCATACGTCCCTTCGGTGAGGAGTTTGCGCCGCCACTGGGAGCGGCGGACGTACCAATTTATAGACGGATGCCTGCCCCTCTTTTCGCAAACCTTGGCCCTAAAGATCAACCGCGAAGATTTTCCCCGCCCGCAGTCCCCGTCCTAGGCAATGAACACAACAAGCGCTGCGCGACATGGGGATAACCCATACAGCTGAATTAACCTACCCCTATGCAACTTGATTCAACCAACTCCGTTCGATGTGTGAGCAAGTTACACACCCGGGAACCTCGCCAAAACGACTATCAAGTCAAGCGGACCCGGCGGCGAATCACAATCCGTCAAATCGTCTCGCCTTCCAGCCAACCCATTCTCACACCTGAATCTCAGAGCCTGATGGTGATTTGATAAACGAAAAACGCGGCCACATAGGCCAGAGTCGTCATATAGGCGAACATGACGACGGGCCACGTCCAGGAATTGGTTTCCCTCCGCACCACGACTAAGGTTGACGCACACTGCGGCGCGAAAACATACCAGGCCAAAAACGACAGGGCCGTGGCCAGCGACCAATGCCCCGCGAGGGCCGACGCCAGCCGGCCGGGCTGGCCCTCGCCGATGGCGTAGACCGTGCCGAGCGCGCCCACCACCACTTCGCGGGCGGCCATCCCGGGCACCAGGGCGACCGACATCTGCCAGTTGAAGCCAATGGGCGCGAGCAGGGGCTGCAGGAGATGGCCGATCATGCCCGCGAAACTGTAGTCGATGGCCGGCCCGCTCGCGCCGACTGGCGGCCGGGGCACGCTGGACAGGAACCAGATCAGCACCATCATCGATAAGATCGTGGTGCCGGCGCGCTTGAGGAAGATTTCAGCGCGCAGCAACACGTTACGGGCGACGTTCATTGGGTCGGGGGCCTTGTAGGCCGGCAGTTCCATGATGAACGGCTCAGGAGCGCCCCGCCAGACTAAGCGGCGGAATACGAATGCAACCAGCAGAGCGCTTACCGCGCCCGCCACATAGAGCCCCAGCATCACCAAGCCCTGTTCATTGACGAAACCCCACAGGGTGCGCCGGGGAATGAAGGCTGAAATGATTAGGGTGTAGACGGGAATCCGCGCGGAACAGGTCATCAGCGGCGCCACGAGAATGGTGGTCAGCCGGTCCCGCCTGTGGTCGATCACCCGGGTGGCCATGATCCCGGGGATGGCACAGGCGAAGCTGGACAGCAGGGGAATAAATGCACGGCCG
Source organism: Pseudomonadota bacterium (assembly GCA_048498155.1). GTDB lineage: Bacteria > Pseudomonadota > Alphaproteobacteria > Caulobacterales > Caulobacteraceae > BOG-938. The sequence continues at coordinate 12,193 of JBEHYN010000002.1, forward strand.
TGCAGTCCCGCCCCGCCCATTACCCGGTCCATCAGAAAGGCCGCCCGAGCCATGTAGCCGAAGTCTTCCAGCAGAATGATGAAGAAAAACAGGATCATGATCTGGGGCAGGAACACGATCACGCTGCCAACGCCGGAGATCAGCCCGTCGGTGATAAGGCTCTGCACCATCCCATGGGGCATGTGTTGGCTGACCTGCGTCGACAGCCAGGCGAACCCGGCGGAGATCAGGTCCATGGCCGGCGTCGCCCAACTGAACACGGCCTGGAACATGAGGAATAGGACGGCGATAAGAATGAGGATGCCGGAGACAGGGTGCAGTAGGACCTCGTCCAGTCGGCTCGTCCAGGTGTCGGGCCTGACCGGCGGCCGCACGGTGAGCTTGAGTATGCGCTCGGCCTCACGATGGCCATCGCGGATGTCCTTGGCGGCGGGCGCAAGCCAGTCCACATCCCCCGCCACGCTTTCGGCCTGGGTTTCCACCTGATCGATCAAGGCGACCAGTGCGTCGATACCCCGCTTACGCACCGCCACGGTGGCGGTCACCGGGATGCCCAGTTCGCGCGAGAGGCCAGGGATGTCGATGCTGAATCCCTGGCGTTCGGCGATATCGATCATGTTGAGGACCAGGACCATCGGCTGGCGGATCTGCTTAAGCTCCAGAACCAAGCGCAGGATCAGCCGCAGATTGCTGGCGTCGGCCACGCAGACCAGCAGGTCGGGTTTGGGCTCCCCCGCCAGCCGCCCTAACACAACGTCGCGAGTGACCTCTTCGTCGGGACTGCGGGCGCGCAGGCTGTAGGTGCCGGGCAAGTCCACGATCAGGAGGCGTCGGCCCGAGGGCGCGATTACGGAGCCTTCCTTGCGCTCCACTGTCACTCCGGCGTAGTTGGCCACCTTCTGTCGGCCGCCGGTGAGGGCGTTGAACAGGGCGGTCTTGCCGCTATTGGGATTGCCGACCAGCGCCACGCGGGCGTCAGTCAGCGAAATGCTCTTGGTCATTGGCCTGAGACGGCCTTGGTCCGAGGCCTGCGCGAAACGATGTCCGGATCCAGGCCCACGAAAATGCCGTGAGCTTCGCGCCGACGCAGGGCCACGCGCATATCATCCAACTTCACGGCGATAGGATCGCGACCGATGAAGCCTTCGTGCAGAAGCTCCACCCGGGCCCCTTCGACAAAGCCGATTTCCAAAAGCCGGCGCTCGAGTTCGCTATGTTCGACGCCGTCGGCCGACGCTTGGGAATCACAGGAGACCTGAAGCACCACCCCGCGGTCGCCCTTGCTCGCCTCGCTCAGGCGCACCACCGCCACCGCTGTGGCGGCGCTTGGTTCGGCAGCATTCCAAACAGGACTATTTCCGTCCACTGGGGGCCTCAAGACGTCTAGATGAGAATGAATATCATATGCATATGTGGTTGGCAAAAGCCGCCATGCAATGTCTCAGGCTAACTTTCGTAGTCGTCTTCGCCCATCAGGCCCAAGGGCCTTGTTTCCCAGGCCGGGACGCTTGTCCTTGATCTCTGTCAACGGCAGCCCCAGGGATCATCTGCGTCTAAGCGTCCAGCCGCCGGCAGGTCAGCATCCCGCCATTTAAGGTTGTCCGGTTCCAAGGGGCCGGTGCGGTCGTGACACCGTCGTTCGCTAGGTCCAAGCCGTGCTAACCTCCAAAGGCGCCGCCCATGAAAGATGACAGCCGGAATGAAGAGCGAACACCGATATGTAATTGCGTTCATCGCCGCCTCCCTAGGCTCGCAAAACGTCTTCACCCATGTGCACGATCATGACGCAGGGGCTGAAATCCCCCTGGGCGGCATCGTGAGCAGCGACCAGGTGGATGTCATCGAAGGCGCCGCCCGAGCCCGGATCAGTGGCGCGCCGGCGCAGCTTTTCCATCACGGATCGCAGGCCTACATAAACTTAGCAGTGGAGGGCGACAGCCTGTCTGGCTACGATTATGGGTCAAAGCATCACTTCGCTGGCCGGGTGACCGGGTCGGCGGTTCAGATTTTTGACCATGAAACGGGGCGCTATCACGATTTTCACGTGAGCTAGCCAACTAGTGCGCTGAGTATGAAGTTCGCCCGTCTGTTGGGTCACGCTTGGAGCGAACTTCAAATTCGAAAAAGCACACTAGAATTATAGGTTCTGGTGTGGCTGGAGATTTAGAAATTCGCTCCCGGCCACCATAATCACAGGCGAGTGTCTACTTCGCCACACGAGCAGGGGAACGGGTGATGGGGTTCATCGTACGCTTTCTAATGGTGGCCTTGTCCCTGTGGCTGGCTGCTCAGATCGTACCGGGCATTGAGGTGCGCAGCACCTCAAGCGTGCTGGCCGCCGCCCTGATCCTGGGCCTGCTTAACGCCATCGTGCGCCCCGTGATCATTCTGCTGACCCTGCCCCTGACCATCGTCACCCTGGGACTGTTTCTGTTCGTGATCAACGCCGTCATGCTGTGGGGGACATCGCTGTTTCTGCACGGCTTCCTGGTGCGCGGCTTCCTCGCGGCGCTTCTTGGCTCCATCGTGGTCAGCGCGGTCAGCTGGCTGGGGGACCGGCTGACTGAACGCTAAGCCGTTGCCGGTCAGGATGAAGTCCGGCTAGTCGCAGACATTGACCCGCGCATAGCGACCCCAACGCGGCTAGGGCTCAGACCGTTTCGATCTCGCCTTGCAACTCCAATAGGCGTTTGCGAGTCACAGCGAGGTCCTCGGCGTAAAGACCATTGCCCGGATCCGATTGCGCCAGACCTTCGGCGATGCCCTGGCTTTCCAGGTAGAGATCCGCCGCCCGCGACCTGTGGCCGCGCGACTCTCGGCAATCGCCCAAGCGCTCAAGCACAAGGGACAGCGCGCGCCGATCACTCGGCGAATCGCTCGCCGCGAGGCTCCGGTTCAGCTTGAGCGCCTCTTCGTAGAGGTCTATGGCGGCGTCCAGCCGACCTTCCTCATCATAGACGTCCGCGTTGCTCTTGAGGACGTTGGCGAACGTGCGGGTGGCCTGAACATCATGTGCGTTCGCGGCGTGTGCGGCGCGCGCCAGGGTCAGAGCTGCGGAGTAGGGATCCAGCGCTTCGTCCAGCCTGCCTTCGGCGAACAGCTTGTCCCCCTTGGCCATGAGCGCGCCCAGATCGTCGGCCGCCTCGGCCGCATGCGAGACGTCTTCGGCGACGGGAACCGTTACGGGCGCCAGCAGGAGAGGCGCTGGCTCCGCGACGGCTTGAACGGGAACTTCCGGATCGGCTACGGGCGCGCCCATTTGGGATTCCGGAGCGGACGATAGCGAAAACGGATCAGCGTGCGGGCTGGGGGGCGCCTCAGGCTTGACCACTTTGCGGGACTTCGGTTCGGGTTTGAACGCCGCCCAGACGAGCGCCAAACCCAGCACCAACACCAGACTGCCCCACACGGACCTCTCGACCGTCATGCTTTGGAAGGGTTCAGGCCAGCCTTCAGCGGCCATCAGGAAATAGCCGGCGAATCCGACGGCCAAGCCGCCTACCAACGCTAGAACGCGAACAAGAATACCCATAGCACGCCCCCATCGACATTCGTCGGTCTGCTTGTTTCCACTCATCATTTCCGGCGGATATGTCGAGGCGCCGGGCTGTTTTTACTTACTTAGCCTAACGGATTTTCGGCGGCGCCGCCAGTTCGGGCGATCGGCGCCCTTAAAATAGCCACGAACGGGGACGGGGGTAGGCCTCGTCGCGCATCAGATAGACCGCTCCAGCCAAGCACCGGATGCCGAACCAAAGATGGCCGACGGAGAAGATCAGGCCGCCCAGCATGACCATGGGCACGCCGACCAGTACGAAGGATAGGGGCACTCCAAACAGGATCAGCGCCCCACCGATGATCCACCAGCCTATGGCGGTCCAGAAGGTGCGAATCTGGAATACATAGTGGGACCGCATCCGGGGGCCGGCGCCATCCCGGTTGGCGTAGGCCACCACCAGACCCACCAGAATCGTCAGGCCATTGGCCATGCCCAGCAGATAGAGCCCGTAAATAATGAACGGCAGGCTGCGGTCTTCGCTCAGCGCGCCATAGGCCGGGGCGATGGGGGATGGCTTGTGTGGCATGGTCGTGTTCCTAATCGCCTTTTAACATGGCCCGAGCCGGGCCGCGCCGAAAAATGCAGGTCAGGCGTCGGCGACAAGGCCTGCAGGCAAAGCCTCGGGGTCGATTTGGCGCGGCGTGGCGCGGCCGATCCACGGGGTTACGGCGAATACCAAAATGAGCAGAAAGCTGAGACGGGAGGCAAGGTCCAGACCCAGGGGCGCCAGTCCGGCCATGACTGCCGCCAGGGCCATGGCGACGGCGCCGGCCGCCAGCAGACACGAGCTCATCACCAGGACACTCGCCAAACGCCCCCCTTCCGCTTCTAGACGGGCGTGCGGCGCGGCGCGAGAAAGGGCGTAGACGAAGGCGGCGTAGTCCTGAACCTGCGGCCCGCAGACAATGGTGTGAACCTGGCGGCCGAAACGCAGGCGCATGAAACGCAGCGGTTTTGTGTAGGGACTGCGGCGCACGCCCAGCGTGATCCTTTTCAGGCGCGCCAGGGGCCAGCGGGTTTGCCGGCGCCCAGCCACGCGCACAAGAAATCCCGCCTCCAACTGAAAACACTCGCGAGAGCCCCACGCGCGTGGAGGCACGGTCAGGACGGGGGCTTGAAGGGGCGCGATCAATCCCGTGTCAGCTTTATCTCTACGCCGGCCAGCGCCGGCTCCAGAGCCTCGGGCTTGTCGACCCGCACGCGCGCCGCCAGGACGCGCGGATCACTCATCAAGGCGCGCGCCAAGGCCTCGGCGAAGCTTTCCACCAGCTTCAGATGGCCGGCCTGGGCGATCTCGCGGGCCTGCTCAACCACCGCCTCATAGCTGACTGTGTCCGCGATGTGCTCGAAGCGGGCGGGCCTGAGCTCAAGCTCGACTTCGATCACCAAGGGCTGGCGGCGGCCGTGCTCGTGTTCATAGACGCCGATCTCGGCCTCGATCACCAGACCGCGCACGAACACCTTGGCGCTGCTCATCCGCACGGCTGAAGGCGCAAGAGGCGATTTGTTCACGGCTTGACGCTTTTCACGACCCGCTCACGTCCGGTGTTCGCCAGGCCAGATGCTGGCCGCCATCGACAGCAATCATCTGGCCGGTGACGCAGGACGCGTCAATCAGATAGAGCGCTGCGGCGGCGATCTGTTCTGGATCGACAGCGTGCGACAGTGGCGTAGCTTGCGCTTCGGCTAGGAATTGGGCGGCGCTCTGGTGGATCGATGGCAAGGTCGGGCCCGGTCCGATCCCGTTGACCCGAATACGCGGCGCTAAGGCCTGGGCCATGGTCTGGGTGGCCGACCACAGGGCGGCCTTGCTCAGTCCATAACTGAAAAATTGCGGATTGGGCCTCAGGACCCTTTGATCGAGGAGATTGATGATCACGCCCGTCATGGAGGCGGGGAGAGCGGCGGCGAACGACTGGCTCAGCAGGATGGGCGCGTGAAGATTGATGGCCATGTGTCGGCGCCAAAGATCAGCGCTCAAGGTTTCGATCCGGTCGTCCTCGAACAGGGCGGCGTTGTTCACCAGCACCGTGACCGGTCCCAGAGTCTGGGCCCGCTCGATCAGGCCCGATGACTGCGCCTCCTGCGAAAGGTCGGCCTCCAGGGCCACGGCCCTCCGCCCGACGGCGTGCAGCGACGCGCACAGGGTTTGCACCTCGTCCTGTGATTGGTGGTGGTGAGCGACGATATCGAAGCCCGCCCGCGCCAGGGCCGTGGCGAGAGCGCGGCCAATGCGCCGGGCCGAGCCGGTGATCAAGGCGACGCCCCTGGGGGAGCACATTTCGCGTGCGTCCCGTCCCGGATCAGTCGAGCCTGCCGAATTCCAGAATATTCAGCGCGCCAATCACGGCGATGAAGACGGCAATGGCAAGGATCGCGGTCATGGGACTCTCCGGCTTAGACATCGGCTCTAGCCGTCCGGCCGCGCCTTCGCAAGCCGTCAGTCTTGCTCTAATTCAAAGTCTCGGGCCGCAGAGCAGGATATAGGCCATCATGGTTTGGCGACGTCGAATTGAGCCCTGGGCGCGGCCCCTAATTCGAATGGGGTTTCGATGGCGGCGGGCCATGACCTTAGGCGTACGCGGCCTGATCTTGGACTCCGACGGACGGGTGCTGCTGATCGAGCACACCTACGTCCATGGCTGGCATTTACCGGGAGGCGGGGTTGAGCGCGGCGAAAGCGCCGAGCAGGCGCTGGTGCGTGAATTGAGCGAAGAGGCCGGCGTGAAACCAATCGGACCTGTGCGGCTGGTGCAGATCGACAACGACGAAGTCCGTTTTCGTGGGGACCACGTTTTGCTTTACCGCGTCGAACTCTGGACGCCTTGCCCGGCGGGCGGCGCCGGGGAAATCCTGCGCATCGGCTGGTTTTCGCCGGACGATCTGCCCCTGGGCGTCACCGGCGACACCCGCAGGCGGATATCAGCCGGCTTGGCCCTACCGCCGCTTAGTCATACGTGATCGAGTGCTCCGTTTCTGGGCGAAGCGAAGCGAAAAACCGGCGTCCGCCTTTACAGATTCCGCTCTACGCGACCGGGGCCGGATTACCGCGACGTACGGGCGGGGGCGCGGCCATGTCTGAGGAGGCCACGGGCAGATAGACGTGAACCCGCGAACCATGCCCTGGGATGGAGTCGATACGCACGCCGCCGCCCAGCTGCTGAACCACGCCCAGCACCTGAGGCAGGCCCAAGCCGGATCCTCGCCCAGGCGGCTTGGTGGTGAAGAACGGTTCGAAGGCGCGCTCCAACACATCGTGCGCCATGCCAACGCCGTTATCCGCAACTGTGATTCTGACGAAATCGCCGACCGGTGGATGCTCGGGCATGGCCGGTGGCGCGCTGATGTGTTCGCTGCCGCTGACGACCTCGACGACACCACCATCGGGCATGGCGTCCCGAGCGTTGATGACCAGATTCAACAGCACCATTTCAAGCTGGGTTCGATCAGCCATGGCCAGGAGCGCACAGGAATCCAGCACGGTCTCCAGGCGGCGTTCGTGCCCGAGGCTGGTGGCCAACAGTTCGCCCATGCCGCTGATCAGCTCGTTGACGTCCACCGGCTCGGGGGTGAGGGATTGCTTACGGGCGAAGGCCAGCAACTGAGCTGTCAGCTTGGCCCCTCGCCCCGCTGCGGATCTGGCATTTTGCACTAACTGCAACTGGCGCTCGTCGGTCACCTTGCGGCGGAGAAGCTCCAAGTTGCCGATGACCGCCGTGAGCAGGTTGTTGAAGTCGTGGGCCACGCCCCCGGTCAAGCGCCCGATGACCTCGATCTTCTGCGACTGAACCAGTTGGGCGGAAGCTTCGCGCACCCGCACCTCAAGATTTTGATTGATCTTTTCCAACTCCAGTTCGCGGGCCTGCAACCGTTCGGCGGCCGCTCCGAGCGCCGAGCCGATGAAATCGGTTTCTCTAAGTCCGGTGGGCGGCGGATTGCCGACCTCGCCGCGCCCGATACCGTCGGCGTATTGTTCAAGTTCCGAAACCGCGCGCGCGACGCTGCGCATGAACCAGAGCGTCAGACCGCCTCCAAGAAAGATTAGGGCCGCGCCGACGATGGACAGCCACTCCAGCGAACGCGCTAAATCACCGTTCGCCAGATAGCGTGGAACGGTCATAACCACGGTCCAGCCGGTGGTCGGCGAGCGGTTGTAAGCGGTGAAGCTCCAAATCCGCTGGCGGTTAAGTTGTTCGTACACGCCGGAAGATGAGGTCTTGAGGTGGCCTTTGAGCAGGTCGGACACCGGCTGGCCGACCGCAATTACGAATGCTCCGTTCTCGGCGATCACCGTGCCCTCCGGGCTGATGATTCCACTGTGCCAGGTCTTGGGGAGGTCTTGGCGCTTGAACAAGGTTTGCAGCCTGGACGATGGCGTCGCGAGAACTAGGTGATAATTCGCCTCGCCCTTAAATTTGATCAATTGGTCCAGGTAAATGATGTATTGGCCGTTGCCTGTATAGACTCCGTTTATACTCTCGCCTTTTTTGGACTGGATGGGCCAGTGGCCCACCACGTCGACCCGGACCGCTTGATCTGGCTGAGCCATGTTCGGCATCACGGTGTCGATAAGGATCTTCCCATTGGGGTCAAGGAGCATAACCCAGGATCCCAGCCCGGTCGGGCTGACATTGGCTTGACCCTCGAACTGTTTGAGATCGCCCGTCGCCAGCGACGGAGAGGCCGCCAATGTGCGCATGACCGCACGGCGTTCCAGGTACTGCCCATCGGCGGCCAGCGACAGGGCCCGCGCCGTCTCGCCGAGCTGTTCCTCGATCGCAGCCTTCAGCCGATGAGTCGACTCATTGAGCAAACCGACCGCCATTAGCGAAGCCGTCACCACAAGCACGGTGGTGACCAGGATTAACCGTCCCCTGAGCGAGGCGAATGGATTGGTCAACGCCGCAGAAGCTCGCGCGGCGTTGATGGCTCCTGCGATACGGGCTCCCGCGATGGGGGATGGTATCTTGGCCTCCTCACCCAATGGAACCCCCCGCGCCACTGCCGGTCAAGTCCCGTCCCCGTGCGCGGGATCGGGCCGCCGGGCGCCGGCCCAAGCCAGGACAGACATTCCCAGCGCGCCGGACAGCAGCGAAGCCAAAACCACGCCTATGCGCACGTCCGCCTGGCCCGCCGCGTCGTCCTGCGCGAACGCCAAGCTGCCGATGTATAGACTCATGGTGAAGCCCACGCCGCACAACAGCGACACGCCGTAGATTTCCAGCCAGGTCGCTCCCGTCGGTTTGCGCCCGAGCTTCAGGGTGGTGGCGAGTAAGGCGGCGCCGAAAACGCCGATCTGCTTGCCCAGGAACAAGCCGGCAAAAATGCCTAGCAGGGCCGGCCGTTCAAGCACGTTCAGTGACAACCCCTTGAACGAAAACCCCACGGAAACGAAGGCGAACAAGGGCAGCACCAGATAGGCCACATAGGGATGCAGGCTCTGCATGGTCTGCTGCAGCATCCCGTCCTTGGCCCGTTTGTGGGGGCCGACCGGCACGGTCATGGCCGCGAGCACGGCGGTGAGCGAGGTCGCAGCGCCGGAGCGAATGCTGAACAGCCATACCAGGGCGATGCCGATCCCGTAGGCCAGGAAGGGGGCGGAGCGCCAACGGCCAATGCCGGCCAGGACGGCCAGGGTCAAGCCGACCCCGGCTAGAGGCCAGACTTGCAGATCATGGCTGAACAGTATTCCAATCAGGCCGACTGCACCCATGTCATCGACCACCGCCAAGGTGAGGAGAAACACCCGCAGCGAACTTGGCAACCTGCGTGAGGATGCCGCCAAGGCCGCCATGGCGAAGGCAATGTCCGTGGCAGTGGGCGTCGCCCAAGCCCCAGGAATGTGCGGATGGCCTGCATTGATCGCCAGATATATCAGGGCGGGGACGACCATGCCGGCGATGGCCGCGACGATCGGCACCGCCAGGCGGCGGGGGTTGGCGAGCTCGCCCTTCAACACCTCGTATTTGAGCTCAAGGCCCACCACGAGGAAGAATACCGACATCAAACCTTCCTTGACCCACTCGAGCACGGAGGCGGTTTGTCTTAGGGGACCAAGCTGTACGGTGAAGGGGGCGTGGATGAAGGCGAAATAAGCCCAGGCCAGGCTGGAATTTGCCGCCACAATGCCCGCGAGCGCCGCCAGGCCCAGGACAAGGCCCGAGCCCGCTTCGGTCTGCAGGAACTCTAAGGTAGGTCGGCGCATGGCGTGATTTTCGACAGTAAACTTCAGCGTTCACATGCCCTAACATGGCTTATGCGCGCCGGTCACGGTCGGCGCCGCCAGGAGTACGATGCCGACATCCTTTCGCTACAGCCCCGACCCTCGATTCCAGGCTTTGGGCTCCGAGTTCGCCGATCCTGTGGAGCCGGCCCGTTTTCCCGCTGAAATCCTCCGTTTCCGTAACCAACGGGCCGCCGCCCTCGTCGGCCTGGAAGATTTGAGCGTCGAGGAATGGGCCGCCGCCTTCGCCCGCTTTGAGCCTCTGGCCGACAACCAGCTACAGCCCTTGGCCATGCGCTATCACGGCCATCAATTTCGCAGCTACAACCCGCAGTTGGGCGACGGGCGGGGATTTCTGTACGCTCAGCTGCGCGAAGCCAAGAGTGATCGGCTACTGGATCTGGGGACCAAAGGCTCGGGCCGCACGCCCTATTCGCGGTTCGGCGATGGACGGCTGACCCTCAAAGGCGGAGTGCGCGAGGTGTTGGCCACTGAAATGCTGGAGGCGCTGGGCGTGCCGACCTCCCGCAGCTTTGCCCTATACGAGACCGGCGAGGCCTTGGAGCGGTCCGATGAGCCCAGTCCGACCCGGTCCTCGGTTCTGACCCGTCTGTCGCATAGCCATATCCGCTTTGGGACCTTCCAGCGCCACGCCCAGGCCCAAAGGCCGGATTTGCTGCTGCGTCTGATCGATCACGTGGCCGAGAACTATTACCCCGCTCTGGCGTCATTGGAGGGCGAAGCCCGCACCGTAGCCTTGCTCACTGCGGTGGTGGAGCGCGCAGCGGAGCTCACCGCCCGGTGGATGGCGGCCGGCTTCGTCCATGGGGTGCTCAACACCGACAATATGAACATTACCGGGGAAAGCTTCGACTACGGGCCATACCGCTTCCTGCCCTACAGCGATCCGAATTTTACGGCCGCCTATTTCGACCAGACCGGCCTGTACAGCTTCGGTCGGCAGCCGGAGGCGGTATTCTGGAATCTTCAGCAGTTGGCGGTCGCCCTGATCAAGTCCGGCTGCGAACAGGAGCCCCTGGCCGAAACGTTGCAAGGATTTGGCGCCGCCTATCGCCGGGCCCTAGCCGGAGCGGTCGTGGCGCGCTTGGGATTGAAGCGGCGGGAGCCGGCCCAGGACGAAGCCTTGTCGGGCGCGGTGTTCAAAGCCCTGAGCGAAGGGGGCGAAGCTCTGCGGTGGGAGCCGTTCTTCTTCGACTGGTTCGGCGGCCTACTGTCCGAACGACGCGCCTTAGGGGGACGGCGGGGCGCGCTCTACCAGGGGGAAGCTGCCAAGGCCTTTCGGGAGGCCTTGACCGACTACGAGCCGGAGACGCCCGGGCGACTGACCCATCCCTATTTCGCGCGGCCCGAGCCGGAAGAGCTGCTCTATGATGAGATTGAGGCGATCTGGGCGCCGATCATGGCTGATGACGACTGGGCTCCGTTTCAGGCCAAGCTGGTGCGGATAGGCGAGGCGAGGTCCGGCTGGGGGTTGGCGGCGGTTTAGCCTTCAGTGCAAATTGTTGGAGAACGCCACGCGGCCTGCCTTTTCCATGCGCTGCGGCCTGATTTGGATGGCTGATAGTGCGACATCCGCGACAAAGTCGGTGAGGGGAGCGCTCGCCACCTCGATCACAGGCGGCGCGGTCAGGACGACTAAGGTGACCGTCTTGGGCGCGGGGGTTTGGGCCTTGAGCAGCGGGTTTTCGTTGCCGGGGAGGTTCGCGCCGACATCGCCGCCGGGGTTTTCGCCGCCGGCGTAGCGACTTCGGAAGGCGATCGGCAGGCCCCAGTCGCCCGGCCAGCGATAGAAGATCTGGCTGCCCACCAAGCTGACCTTGGTCAGGGTCGGCGCCCAATAGGGCGCCACCCATTGGGTATGATAGTGAGTGGCGCCCCCCACCTTGCCCATGACAAATCCGTTCAAGGCCTTTTCGGCGACATCGCTCGCACGTTTCCACGCCAGGTCCTCAGGCGGTCGGGCCAGCGAACCGTCGCAGGTGAAGCTGAATTGGCAACCCGTCCGCAAGGCCGATCCCTCATAAACCACCCCGCAGACGGTCTTGGGAAAGGCGGGGTGACGAACCCGGTTCAGCACGACCTGAGCCACCGCCTGGGCACCGTCGAGCGGCTCGAACCCCGCCTCGTAATAGACGGCCTGGGTCAGGCATCCCAGGGCCCTACCGCGATCCTGGACACTGGCGCCTTTGATAAAGAACGGCCGGGCGGCGGGATTCGGCTGATCGGAATAGGCGAACCCGGCGTTGACCGCCTGGGCTTGCTGGGCGGTCAGTCCGGGCAAAATGTCCAGCATGTCCCGATCTGGTCCCGCGGTGGACGCCACCGACGGCGTGGCGCGGAACAGAGCCGGGTCGTATCGCATACCCAGCGCCACGTCGTCCGGGGCTATGCGGGACAGCATGGCGCGCAGGCCGGCTTCAGAAAAATCACCCTTGGCTTGGCGGGCGATCAGCAGGGCTCGGTGTTGCTCGATGGCGGCGTCGGAGGGCGCGGCGGCGAAGATGGACAGCAGAACCGCGAACATCACCAAGGATGTAGCTGCTGCGCCGGCCGCAGCCAGACGGACCGTACGCGATCTCAGCCGGATGGATGGGAACATCGGCGGCTCTCCCCGACCGGCGGCAAGAGACGCGCGGGCCGTTACTGGAAAAGAGGTTTACCCTCTCCGCGCGGGGCGCCAAGCGCTGCAGTGCGAAAATATACTGCAATGCAACATAAGGCGGCATCCTGGGCGGCCCTAGCTCGGTCGATAGGCTCTCATGAATAGCGTGACCGCCGCATCGACGTTGGCGTCCATTTCCGCTTCGGTCGGCCGGGGCTGGATATTCCACAACCGGCGACGGTAAAGACCGGACAACATCAGGTCAGTGATCTGATCGGCGGCCCGCTCAGGATCGCACATCCATAGTTGGCCCTCCGCCTGAGCCTTGGCCAATACGGATAGGACCAAGGCCTTGCCGCGACGGGGGCCGGCCTCGAAATGCGCTTCGCCGACCTCAGGAAACCTCGCAGATTCGGCGACCACCATCCGGTGAAAGGCAATGACGTCGTCAGATAAAATGAGGCGCAAAAAGGCGCGGCCGAGCGTGGTGAGCACTTTTACTATGTCTCCCTGATCGGTCACGAGACCCAGCAAGGCGGCTTGACCGTGTTCGCAATCCGCCCGGATCACAGCGCCGAACAGCTCGGACTTGGAGCGAAAATGGTTATATAATGTGCCCTTGGATCCGCCGACTCGTGCGGCGATCGACGACATGGAGGCTGCGGCGTAACCTTCCTCCATGAACACCTCGCGCGCTATGCCAAGGATGGCTTCACGTCGATCATCTCGACAGGGTTTGGAAACAGCGTGCATGCCTTCTTTTCGCCTTGCGAGCGTGGGTTGCGCCTTGACTTGGATCGCGCCGCAGCGCACACAAATCAGGACATGACCGTACGGTACGGTCAGTAACACAATTGACTAGGCTCGTCATGTCTTTCCGTTCCGTTTCCCGGCGTCTGCCTGTGGCGGCGCTTCCAGCGGCCCTGGCTCTTGGGTTGGCGGGGCTGGGCGCGTGCGCTCCGGATCTAGGGCCGGCCCCCAAGATCCGGCTCGCTGAGGACTATGCGGCGGCCAAGACCTTTTCACGGGCGGTGAGCGAATGGCCAACCGAAGACTGGTGGGCGGTCTACAACGACCCGCAACTGACCGGCCTCATCGAGCGGTCGTTGAAGACCTCGCCTGACCTGAAATTGGTCCAGGCCCGGCTGGCCCAGGCCCAGGCCCAGGCTCAACAGGCGGGAGCGGGAATGCTGCCCAGTCTTTCGGCCAAGGGTTCGATCGAGGAGACCGGGGTTAAACTCAATTTTCCGGGAACGCCGGCGCAGTTTGGTCAATTCCTGCCGTCGAACGCTCAGCCGTTCACTCAGTTGAGCGCCAATCTGTCGTACCAGTTGGACTTCTTCGGCCGTAACCGGGCTGCCGTGGCCGCCGCGAGCTCAGCGGCTAGGGCGGCCCAATTCGAACTAGCCGCTGCGCGGCTGCAACTGTCCACCGCAGTGGCCACGGCCTATGCCAACCTTATCCTGGCCGAGGCCAATAACGCGGCGGCGAAGGACGCTGCGCGCCTTCGCAACAACAGCAGCGCCCTGGTTGCCGACCGGCTCAAGAACGGGTTGGAGACCCGGGCCGAATACAGCCAGTCGAGCGCCGCTGACCAAGCCAGTCAGGTGGATCTGATCGCCACCGTGGGCGCAGTGCTGGAAGCCCGGTACGCCCTAGCGGCGCTGTTGGGCGAAGGGCCCGATGCTTTGCTCGACCTCAAGCCTACCGCCGGATTGCAGACCACGCCGGTCGGCTTGCCCGCCAATCTGGCGGCCAACCTGATCGGCCGACGCCCTGATGTCGCCGCCGCGCGTCTGCGCGTGGAGGCCGCCGCCCAGCGCGAGAAGGTGGCCCGCGCCGATTTCTATCCGAACGTCAATCTCGTGGGCTCGGCGATGGTCCTGTCGATGACGCCGAAGGACATTTTCACCCATAACCTGGAGCTGCTTCAGGCCGGGCCTGCGGTCAGCTTGCCGATCTTCGAGGGCGGTCGGCTGACCGGCGCCGCCCGCAACGCCCGCGGCGAATACGAGGAAGCCGTCGCCAACTACGACAAAACCGTGGTTCAGGCGCTGCACGAGGTCGCTGACGCCATCACCGTGCGCCAGGGCGCCCAGGAAAGCATCGACCACGCCGAGCGGGCCATGGCCGGCAGCGAAGACGCCTATAAGCTGGTCACCCTGCGCTACAAGGCCGGGCTGACGCCCTATCTCACTGTGATCAGCGTCGAGAGCGCCCTTGTGGCCAGCCGGCGTCAATTGGACGGTCTGCGCGCCCAGGCGTTGGGCGCTGATGTAGCCCTTGTTCGTGCGCTCGGGGGCGGATTTGACGCCCCGTCCGCCGCTTCAAAATCAAACCCGTAAGGACGCCGCCATGGCAGATGATCACGCCGGTCCCTCGCCCTCTCCCGCCCAGGCTGCGATCAATGCGGGGCGGGCGCAACAGCGTAGTCGGCTGTTCGCCATGTTGGGCGCTGCGTGCGCGGCAGGCCTGGTGCTGTTCGCACTGTGGTGGCTGCTGGTCGCGTCGCATTACATTGAGACCGACGACGCCTATGTCGGGGCGGAAGTCGCCCAGGTGACGCCACTGGTGGGCGGGGCGGTGCAGGCGATTCGTGTGTCCGAGACCCAGACCGTTAAGGCGGGAGATGTGCTGGTCGAGCTGGATCGTGCTGAGGCGACCTTGAGTTATCAAAAGGCCCAGGCGGACTACGAGGCCATGGTGCGCAAGACCCACGCCGATACGGCCACAGCAGGGGCCTTGTCGGCGCAGGTCTCAGCTCGCGCGGCCGATGTTGACCGCGCCCAGGCCCAGGTGGAGGCGAGCACCGCTGACGTTGCCAAGGCGAAGCTGGACTATGACCGGCGCAACGGCTTGGCGAACACCGGCGCGGTGTCCGCCGAGGAGCTGACTGCGGCCAAGACGGGCTATGAAAACGCCAAGTCCGGTCTGGCCGGCGCCCAGGCCGCCGCCGCTCAGACACTTGCGGCGCGACAGGCGGCCAAGGCCCAGTTGGAGGCTCAGCAAGCCATGGTGGAGGGATCAGTCGAGGCCAATCCTCAGGTGGCGGCCGCCCGCGCCGCCCGAGACGCGGCCAAGCTCGACCTGGATCGCACGGTTATCCGTGCGCCGATCGCTGGGGTAGTGTCCAAGAAGCAGGTCGAGTTGGGCCAGCGCGTGGCGATCGGCGCGCCCTTAATGAGCATCGTGCCCGTCAGCCAAGTGTTCGTGGACGCTAACTTCAAGGAAGTGCAGCTGCGCAAGCTGCGTCCCGGTCAGCCGGTTACGCTCAAGTCCGACCTCTACGGCGGCGGGGTCACCTATCACGGTGAAGTGGTCGGCGTGAGCGGGGGAACGGGTTCGGCCTTCTCCCTGATCCCGGCGCAGAACGCCACGGGCAACTGGATCAAGGTGGTGCAGCGCCTGCCTGTGCGTATCCGTATGGAACCTGACGAATTGGCCCGGCACCCCCTGCGCCTAGGTCTGTCGATGAAGGTCAGGATCGACGTGTCCAAGTCGGGGCAACCGGCTTTCGGAGGCTGATATGGCCGACGCACCGACGGCCGCATCATCGGAGGCCGACGTTCAACTGAGCGGCATTGCCTTGGTCATGGCGGTGGTCACCTTGGCCTTCGCCAATTTCATGGCGGTGCTGGACATGACCATCGCCAATGTCTCGGTGCCCAATATCGCCGGCGGCCTGGCGGTCTCGCCCCAGGAGGGCACCTGGGTCATCACCTCCTATGCGGTGGCCGAGGCCATCACCGTGCCTTTGACCGGCTGGCTGGCCAGCCGCTTCGGCGCCGTGCGCGTGTTCATCATCGCGATGGGCGCTTTCGGCTTCTTCTCGATGATGTGCGGCCTAGCACCATCTTTGGGCTCACTGGTGTTTTTCAGGGTGATGCAGGGCTTTTCGGGCGGGCCGCTCTTGCCCATGTCGCAAACCTTGCTCCAGCGGTTCTCCCCGCCGCATCTGCGCGGTCAGACCATGGGTATCTGGGCTATGACCACGGTGGTCGCCCCCATCGCTGGACCTGTTCTGGGCGGCACGATCTCCGACAGTCTGGGCTGGTCCTGGGTGTTTTTCATCAATGTGCCGGTGGCGATCCTGCTGGTTCTGCTGGCCATGCGGACCTTGCCGCGCAAGGAAGTCACCCAACGCGTGCCGGTGGATTTCGTGGGTCTGTGCCTGCTGATTTTATGGGTCGGCTCTCTGCAGATCATGCTCGACAAGGGCAAGGAGCTCGACTGGTTCTCTTCCGGCTTCATCATCGGTTTGCTGGCCATCGCCGTGGTCGGTTTCATTTCTTTTGTCATATGGGAATTGACCGCCGAGCATCCGGTCGTGGACCTTCGCATCTTCCGCTACCGCGGGTTCAGCGCTGCTTGTTTCGCCATGACGCTGGGCTTCGCGGGGATGTACGCCTCCCTGGTTCTGATCCCGCTCTGGCTGCAGCTCAACATGGGCTACACCGCCACCTGGGCCGGCTATGTCACCGGATTCAATGGGGTTCTGGCCGTGGTGTTCGCCCCGATCGTGGCGTTCCTGGTGACCAAGGTAGACCCCCGCCGCCTGGTCACCTTCGGCATTCTTTGGTTGGCCGCCGACATGTTCTGGCGAACGACCTTCACGCCGGGCATGGCCTTTGGTCAGTTGATTGGTCCCCAGCTGGCCCAGGGATTGGCCATGCCGTTTTTCTTCATTCCCCTGATGTCCGTGGCCATGTCCGAACTGAGTGCGAGCGAGGTCGCCTCAGGCGCCGGTCTGCTCAATTTTGTGCGCACCACGGCGGGGGCGTTCGCGACATCGATCACGACGACGGCCTGGGATGACCGGGCCACCACGGTCCGCACCACCTTGGTCGAGCGCATGAACGGCGCCGACGGCTTCATCCATCAAGTGATGCAGCAGGGCGTGGGACAAGGGCAGGCGGCTGCTCTGCTGGAAAACATGGTTCAAGGCCAGGCGATCATGATTTCCACTAACCACGTCTTCATGGTGGTGGCGGCGCTGATGGTGGTCTCAGCCAGCGCGATCTGGCTCGCGCCAAAGCCCAGGATGGCCGCCGGGCCGCCCCCAGGCGCCCATTAAGACGCGAAAAAGGGGCGACGCCGCGCGCCGCCCCCGTCTCGAATTGACCTCGGAGATTTAGGCGGCCTTGCCTTCGATCAGCGCGCCGTTGTCGGCGGACTTGATCTGAATTTTACGCGGTTTCAGCGCTTCGGGAATTTCGCGCTTCAGTGAAACGGCGAGCAAGCCGTCGGCGAGTTTGGCCTCGGTCACTTCCACGTGGTCGGCCAGTTGGAACCGGCGCTCGAAGTTGCGTTCGGCCAGGCCCCGATGCAGATAGTGTTTGCTGTCGTCCGCTACGGCTTTGCGGCCTTGTACGGTCAGCAGGTTCTCGCGCACTTCCAGGCTGAGCTCATCGGGCCGAAAGCCGGCCACCGCGATCTCGATCCGATAGGCGTTTTCGCCGGTTGCCTCTATATTATAGGGCGGATAGCCCGAAGCGCTGTCGGCGCCCGCGGCCGTTTCAAGCAAGGCCGCAAGGCGGTCGAAGCCGACGGCGGAACGATAAAGGGGGGAAAAATCGATGGTTCGCATGACAACATCCTTCTGTGCGTAAGCAAGGTTGCGTTTGACGATCCGGGCGCGCCATTTGGCCCTCGCCCGCCTCGAAAGACCCCGCTCGCGGGCGTCTTCGGGCAAGATTTGGGATGGGCTTAGCATCCTTTCAAGAGCTTGCCCCGTCGGCGTCTCGGCAATAGGCCGCTTTGACCCCAGGCCGTTCCCGCGCTAAGCGACCGCGATGACTGTGCGAACGTTTGAGCTTCCCCGCCGCAGTGTTTGCGCCGCCGCCCTGGTCCTGCTGATGTCGGGGTGCAGACGCAAGGCCTCTACGGCCGCGCCTCCCGCCGGCGGTCCGGCTCCGGCCAGCTTGAGTTGGGCGGTTGCCGGGGACTGGCGTTCAAAGGCTGATCGGGCGCGCGATGTTTGGCGCCATCCGGCCGAAACCCTGGCGTTCTGGGGCCTGAAACCTGGCCAAACGGTGGTGGAATTCTGGCCCGGCGCGGGTTGGTATACCGACATTTTGGCCCCGTTCTTGGCGGCGGCGGGCGGTAAGTTCTACGCCGCGCAGTTCCAGATCGACGGCGCGGCAAGGCCAGCCGAGGCGCAGCTAGCGGACGTTTACGCCAAGAGACTCGCCGCCAAGCCCCTACTCTACGGCCAGCCCACCATGACGGCCTTTGGGCTGACCAGCGGGCCGGCCGCCCCGCCCGGCAGCGCGGACTTGGCGGTTTTCGCCCGGGTGGTGTCCTGCTGGATGGCCGCGGGGATCGCTGAAAAGGCGTTTCACGACGCCTTCGCAGTGCTCAAACCGGGAGGCGTGCTGGGCATTGAAGAGAATCGGGCCGCACCAGGCAGGGTGCAAGACGTCCTGGCTGCTCAGGGTTATGTGCAAGAGACCTACGTCAAACGCCTAGCCCAGGAGGCGGGCTTTGTGTTCGACGGCGCCAGCGAGCTCAACGCCAATCCCAGGGATACGAAATCCTATCCCTTCGGCGTGTGGACCTTGCCGCCCTGGCGCATGTCCGCGCCCAAGGGCAAGCCCGACGATCCGAAATTCGACCACGCCAAATACGACGCGATCGGCGAAAGCGACCGCATGACCCTGCGCTTTCGCAAGCCGGCCGCGGCGTGACCAGCCTGCAGGACATCACCGGGCGTCTGCGCCGGGCTCTGCAGGGCCAGGCCGGTCTGGACAAGACGCTGAAAATTGATCTGCGCGGCGACGGGGTCGTGTTCATCGAGGGGGCCGAGGTCTTTAACGAGGACAGACCGGCCGACTGCACGGTTTCGGTGTCCACAGAGGACTTGCTGGCATTGGCCCAGGGGCGGCTGGACCCTATGAGCGCCCTGATGCGCGGGCGTATGCGCGTGACCGGCGACATGAGCGTGGCCTTGCGCCTGCAGCCCATTCTGTCCAGCGCCAAGGACTGACCGGTGCAAGCGGCGCCCCTCATCGGGATCGCCCAGGCGCCGATACCTGACGGCGCCCGCGCCTTTTGGCTGCAGGCCAAGGATGGGTCGAGGCTGCGCGTTGCGCTGTTCGAGGCCCTGGCCCCTTCGCGAGGCTCGGTGGTGCTCAGTCCGGGACGGGCCGAGCCGATCGAGAAATACTTCGAAGTGATCAACGAACTTCGCGGGCGCGGCTTTCACGTGCTGGCGCACGATTGGCGCGGTCAGGGGTTGTCCGCCCGAGCCCTGCCGGATCGTTTGAAAGGCCACGCTGAAGGTTTCGAGCTGTTCCTTTCGGACTACGCGATGATGCTGGATCGCCTGGGCGCCCAGCTGCCCAAGCCGTGGATCGGCGTGGCCCATTCCATGGGCGGCGCGCTGGTCCTGCTGGCCGTGGCTCGCGGGGAGCGGCGCCTAGCGGGGTTGCTGGCGAGCGCGCCTATGATCGGCCTGCCCGCGGTTCGCGTTCTTCCGCGCCTGGCGGGCCTGATCGCTCGCGCCGTGGTGTTGTGCGGGCTGGGAGGCCTGTCGGTCCAGGCGTCTGAGCCTTTCCATCAGCCGTTTGCAGGCAATGTTCTGACCCATGACCGGGTTCGCTACGAACGGTTCATGGCCCAGCTCAAGGCTTGCCCCGACCTGGCGTTGGGCGGTCCCACCTGGGGTTGGTTGGACTTTGCCCTGGCCGTCGGCGCCGTGCTTGATCGGGCGGATACCGCCGCCGCAGTGCGCTTGCCGCTCAGCCTTGTGGCGGCGGGCGAGGATCGGTTGGTGCTCAGCGCCGGCGCCCAACGGTTCGCGGCCCGGGCGCTGGAGGGCCGATTTGTGCAGGTGCCCGGCGCGTACCATGAGATTATGATGGAAACTGATCCGGTGCGCGCGGTGTTCTGGCGGGAATTCGACGCCCTGACCCTAAGAGTCAGCGCGCCGATCGTTTGAGCGCGACCAGAGCCTCATCCAGGCAGGCTTGATCGCCCGCTGCGACCACCTGACCGCCGTTACGGCCCAATCTTTTACCACGCCAGTCGGTGACCACCCCGCCCGCGTTTTCGATCACGGGTACAATGGGGTCGATGTCCCACAGTTTCAGTCCGGACTCGATCACCATGTCGATCCTGCCCGCAGCCAGAAGGGCAAAGATATAGGAGTCGCCGCCCAGCCGAACGATCCTGGCGGCGGCCCGCACCTGATTCCAGGCGCCCAGTTCCGCGCCGTCGAAGTAGCTGTAGGGGTCGGTGGAGGCGAGGGTCATCTGAGTCAGGCGCGGGCAGGGGCGAACCTTCAGCGCCCGCTCGCCCTGGCGGTCGATCAGGCGCGAGCCGGTGGGCGATCCCAAATAGACCTCATCCAGGTAGGGCTGGCCGATCAAGCCCAGCAGGGGCTCGCCCTTGAATCGCAGGCCGATCAGATGGGCCCACAACGGCAGGCCGGCGACAAATGCCCGGGTGCCGTCGACGGGGTCGAGAATCCAGACGAATTCCGCCTCCGGCCGATCCTCTCCGTATTCCTCGCCGATCACGCCATGTTCGGGAAACCGGGCTTTGATCAAACGGCGGATTTCGGCCTCCGCGCCTTTATCGGCGGCGGTCACCGGGTCGAAGGCCTTGCCTGCCTCGGCCTTGTTTTCCACGTCCAGGTCGGCGCGAAACAAGGGCAGGGTGATGCTTCCGGCCGCTGCGTTCAACTCGAGCAGAAAGCTCTCGAGCTCGGCAAGGCGGGCGGCGGAGCGCGGATCGTCGGGCCAGGCGGTCTTCGCGGACATGGCGAAGGCTTAGAGGGTTTTGCCCCTCGGCGCCAACCGCCTGGCTGACACGATCAGGCTGCGTCGGTCTCGCCGTTCAGCGAACGGGCTAGGTCGAGCAGGCGACGACGGGGACGCTCGCCCAGTTGATAGTAGGCGCGCACGAGGTCGAGGGTCTCCTTGCGAGCGAACATTTCGCCGCCGCCTTCGGACGGATCGTCGGCCGCGCGCTCTTGAGCTTCGGCCAGACCGTCGAAGAAGTAGGACACCGGCACCTCCAGCGCCTCGGCCAACTGCCACAGGCGGGCGGCGGAGATGCGGTTTGCGCCGCACTCATACTTTTGGATTTGCTGGAAGCGCACGCCAACGGCGACGGCCAGTTGTTGTTGGGTGAGGCCAAGCAAGCGACGGCGACGACGCAGGCGCTTGCCAAGGTGAAGGTCGATATCGTTCGCCATTTGGCGTCTCCTCGGTCCAGGTGTCCCAGAGCGGGACAGGTGACCCAACTCGCCGCAAAGGCGGCGCCAAGCTCGCCTGTCTGGGGTTCATCCTGCAGGCGAGGCCTCGCCATTGCGCGGGCGACTAAGCGGCGCCAATTAGTGGGCATGAGCAACCGACGTCCCCCTTGGGCCCAGGATTTGATCTGGCGACTGGAGGCCCTGGGCTTTGATCTGATCGGCGCCCTGTTCGCCCTCATGCCCATTGACCTGGCCTCCGCTGTCGGCGGCGCGGCCTTGCGGCTGATCGGGCCGATGACCGGCGCCCACAAAACCGCGCGACGCAATCTGAAAATCGTTTTTCCGGATTGGGATGAAGCGCAACGGCGACGGGTGCTTGATCAGCAGTGGGACAATGTCGGCCGGTTGGCGGCCGAATTTCAGATGATGGGCCGGCTGACGGAAGAAAGCGGGCGCGTGGAAGTGATCGGCGCGGGTCGGCTGGAGGCCATACGCAAGGGCGACGAGGCTGTGGTGTTCGTGTCGGGCCACCTGTCCAACTGGGAAGTCATGCCCATGACGATTGCGCGCTCAGGTGTGCGCTGCCAGATGACCTACCGCGCCGCCAACAACCCTTATATCGACCGGCGTATCATCCGAAGCCGGGCGCGCTATGGCGTGGAGTTGTTTGCGCCCAAGGGCGAGTCGGGCTCACGCGAAATTTTGGAGGCCTTAAGGCGCGGGGAGTCCGTGGCCCTCATGAACGACCAGAAGTTCAACGGTGGTGTGGCCGCGCCCGTTTTCGGCGTCATGGCGCACACCGCCCCTGGACCCACCCGTCTTGCGTTGCGTTCGTCGGGAGTGTTGCAGCCCATGTCGGTGCAGCGGACCCGGGGCGCTCGTTTCCGGGTCGTGGTCCACGAACCGATCATCCTTGAGCGATCGGCGGATCGAGCGGCGGATATCGAGCAAGGCGTCCGGCGCATCAACGCCTTCATCGAGGATCGGGTGCGCGAGCGGCCCCATGAATGGTTCTGGGT
Source organism: Pseudomonadota bacterium (assembly GCA_048498155.1). Taxonomy (GTDB): domain Bacteria; phylum Pseudomonadota; class Alphaproteobacteria; order Caulobacterales; family Caulobacteraceae; genus BOG-938. The sequence goes on from JBEHYN010000002.1 coordinate 34,816, forward strand.
GCACAAGCGCTGGCCGGCGCAGGCCTATGCGCGTCAAACGGAATAGGTTTTTTGGCCCTGGAATTCCGGATCGGTTTGGCGAAGGAAGGGGCCGTGGAATTTCGGGTCCTGGCGCCGACGACGGCATGGGCCGAAATAGTCGCTCGACCTGATGAACGGGCGAGGCTTGAAGATCACCGCATTGACTCGATCGAACACAGCGCGCGCGGTGACCGGCTTGACGATGAATTCGGTGACACCGGCGTCGCGCGCCTCGCAAACGCGAGTCTTATCCGCATAGCCTGTCAGCATGATTATCGGCAGTTCAGGATTGGCGCTTTCGGCGGAATTGCGCACGAGTTGGGTGAATTCCACCCCGTCGATCGGGTTCATGTGAAAATCAACGATGGCGATATCAGGAGTCCAGTTGCGCAGGCATTTGATCGCTTCGGACCCGTTGGCGCATTCCTGCACTTGAGTGATGCCGACGCCGCTCAGAATGGACACGACAATGGCGCGCAGATGCACGTTGTCGTCCGCAACCAGCACCTTCAACCCTGAGAGTGGGCCGCTCATGTTTAGCCTCCCTCAGATGGGCCTGCCAAGGACGTTCAAACCGGAAGCTTGCGCGTTAAACCCTGAAAAAGTGTTATCAGACAAGGTGTGGGCGCCTTAAAAGAACAATGTTCTTCAAATTTCAGGACCAATCCAGGATGGACGGCGGTTGCGCCCTGCAAAAATCCCAGGTTGCAGTTCAAGCCTTCGGATTCAGGTTTTGCCACCGCTGCAGGGCCTCCTTCGGGCCAGCATAGGCTTCCTGCAACTCAGGATTCCAATAACGCAGGGTCTCCAGCGGGATCGCCACCCCGGAGACAGCGCACAGGACGTAGCGGCCGGGGTTGAGGACGGCGTATTCGCCGTCGCCGTAGTGCAGCTTGGCCTCTTCGGATTTCGGGCCGGGCATGGAGCGGTCATGGGCGTTCATGGGGGCATAATAGAGCTCAATCGCACTAAAACAAATTGCCTTGGCCGCCCGTGGGCGGCTTTGCGGATGCACGTGCACGCGGTGACGCCCTTGCGGGCGCCGCGCCCTCGATAACGGCGCTGCGGGACGCGTCCGCAAATTGAAGGGTTACAGTTTCACCGGCTACAAGCGAGGCGCCCTGACGGACGATCGCACCGTCTGGGCGGTGAACCAAGGCGAAGCCTAAGGCCAAGGGCCGATTTGGATCAAGCGAGAGACGAAGCTTATCCAATTGGGTTAGCCGTTCGCCCGCGCCCGCCAGGCTACGTCCAAAAGCGGCCGAAAGCCGTCGTCCCAAAAGGGGAAGCCGAGCATTCTGTGCGGCCCGCTCGGGGCCTCTCCCGGCCGCCAGCGAAAATCGTCGGGACAATTCCCTCAGCCTTTCCGCCTTCAGGCGGCTGGGCCGCTCCAGCAGGCCCCGATTGAAGCGCGCCGATGTGCGGGTCAGTGATTGGGCGTGGACCTCCGTATTGCGCGCCAAGGCGGCCGACAGGCGGCCGGCGACGATATCGAAGCGCTGGGAAGCCAAGGCCAGAATGTCCGCTGGGCGCGGCAGGCCGCGCACGGTCGCGTTCAAGCGGCTCCTGCGATCTTCCAGCATGCGCCCGCCGCATTGGGCGAGGCGGCGCGCGTAGTCGGCCAAGGCGGCTTTCAGTTCGGCGAGGACGGGCGTGGCCATCTCCGCCGCCGCCGTGGGCGTCGGCGCGCGCCGGTCTGAGGCGAAGTCAATCAAGGTGGTGTCCGTTTCGTGCCCCACAGCGGAAATCAACGGGATGATGCTGGCCGCTGCTGCGCGGGCGAGGGATTCATCGTTGAAGGGCCACAGGTCCTCCACCGAGCCGCCACCGCGCGCGACAATGATGACGTCCGGCCGGGCGATCGGTCCATCCGGCGTCAGGGCGTTGAACCCTTGAATCGCGCGCGTGACCTGTCCTGCCGCCGCTTCGCCTTGCACCACCACCGGCCATACCACCACCTGGCAAGGCCAGCGGTCGCGGATGCGATGCAGGATGTCGCGGATCACAGCGCCGGTGGGGCTGGTGATGACGCCGATGACAGCGGGCATGGCGGGCAGCGGACGCTTGCGCGCCGGATCGAATAGCCCCTCGTCAGCCAGCCGCGCCTTGAGCCGTTCGAGTTGGGCCAGTAAGGCGCCGATGCCCGCCGGCTCCATGCTTTCCACAACGATCTGATACTTGGAGGAGGCCGGGTAGGTGGTGATGCGGCCGGTGACGATCACCTCCAGCCCCTGCTCGGGACGGCATTGCAGGGCGCGGACCTGACCTTTCCACACCACCCCGTCGATCGCGGCCTTGTCGTCCTTCAGGGTCAGATAGACGTGACCGGATGCGTGATGGGTGACCTTGCTTAGCTCCCCGCGCAAGCGCACGAAGCCGTAGGTGGCCTCCAAGGTGCGCTTGAGGGCGAACGCCAGCTCAGAAACGGAATAGGGCTCGGCATTGCCCCCAGGCGGGGAGGGGGACGGATCGGCGGCCATGTCGACATCGCTCATCGGCACAACATAGGCCTTCGCGGCGAGTCGCGGCAGGGGCGCTTGACGTTGACCTTCGCTCGCGTCACAGCCGGGCCATGAACATCCTTCTCGTCGGTTCCGGCGGGCGCGAGCACGCCCTGGCCTGGAAGATCGCGCAAAGCCCGCGCCTGACCAAACTGGTGGCCGCACCGGGCAATCCCGGCATTGAGGCCCTGTGCGAAACGCGGCCTATCAAGGTCACGGACGTGCAGGGTCTGGTCGATTTGGCGCAGGAGATGGCCGCCGATCTAGTGGTGGTGGGCCCAGAAAGCGCCCTTGAACTGGGCTTGGCCGACCGATTGGCTGACTTGGCTATTCCCTGTTTCGGGCCCAGTGAGCGGGCCGCTAAGCTGGAGACGTCCAAGGCATTCTCCAAGAGTTTCGCCGAGCGATACGGCCTGCCGACGGCGGCCTTCGGCGCGTTTCATGACGCACACAAGGCCAAGGCGTTCCTCGATCGCTTCCACGCTCCCTATGTCATCAAGGCCGATGGGCTGGCGGCGGGCAAGGGCGTGGTAATCGCCCAGACCCGGGCCGAGGCCGAGGACGCTATCGACGACATGCTGCGCGGGCGGCGATTTGGGGCGGCCGGAGGTCGGGTGGTCATAGAGGATTTCATGGTCGGCGAGGAAGCCTCGCTGTTCGCCCTCAGCGACGGGCGTACGGCTATGCTGTTTGGCGCCGCCCAGGACCATAAGCGCGCCTACGACGGCGACCTGGGCCCCAATACTGGCGGCATGGGGACCTATTCCCCGCCGCCGGTGTTGACCCCGGACCTGATCCAAACCTCGCGCGCCACCCTGATCGATCCGGCCGTGGCCGGAATGGCGGCGGAGGGACGCCCCTATCGCGGCGTGCTTTACGCAGGCCTGATGCTGACGGACGAGGGACCCAAGCTGGTGGAGTTCAACGCCCGCTTCGGCGACCCGGAATGCCAGGTGCTGATGCTGCGGCTGAAGAGCGATCTGTTGCCTTATCTGGCGGCGGCGGCTACCGGCGGACTTTCGGAGTTGCCCGAGCCGGAATGGTCCGACGAGGTCGCCATTTGCGTGGTGCTGGCGGCAAGGGGCTATCCTGATGCTCCTGAGGCCGGCACGACGATCAAGGGCGTCAAGGCGGATTTCGGTGAGGGCGTACATGTTTTCCACGCCGGCACGGCGCGCGGCGAGGACGGGAACCTTGTGGCGGCCGGCGGCCGGGTGTTGAACGTCTGCGCCAGGGGCAAGACCTTGGAACAGGCGCGCGAGAGGGCCTATGCGGCTGTAGACGCCATCGACTGGCCGGGTGGGTTTTGCCGGCGCGACATCGGCTGGCGCGCCCTGAGTTAACGCGACTACCTGTCTATCGACGCACAGGTCTGTATCCGCGCATAGTGGGACAAAGGTTCACGTCGGGAGGATTTCAATGATCAAGTTTGCGCCCGCAGCGCTCATCGCGCTCGCCCTCATGACCGGTTCGGCCCAGGCCCAGGCGGTGCGCGATCTGGCCCCTGGCGCTTCGCCCGCGCCCGCAACATTGGCGGACTTCAAGGGCCTGCTGGGCAATTGGGTCGGAACTACCGCCGCGGCGGGCTTCACCGCCACGCCTGACAATCAGATCGTCGGCCACCTGGCGCTGAGCAGCGGCGGCGTGGCTAAGCTGGAGGAAATGTGGATATTCCGCCCTGACGGCGCCTCGGTCCTAATTAGCCAGAAGCACTTCGGCGCCGATCTGTCCGAGAAGGAGGACAAGGGTGTCTGGTCCCATCGCAAACTGGTGGCGATCGATCGGGGGCACATCTATCTTGAGGGCCTAACCTGGGTGACGGACGGGGATACCCTGTCTCTCGTTTTGGCGACTCCCGCCAGGAACGGCGCGCCCGCCGGAAGCGTCACCACCAAGCTGCAGCGCGTGAAATAGCCCTCAGGGCGAGACGGCCGCCGCCAGCAGGCGGTCCAGGGCCGCCTCGTCCTCGAACCGCGCCCGCACGGGCCAGGGCGTGATCTTGGCCCGCCATTGCGGAGCCAGACGCACCCAGTCTTTTTCGGTGGTCAGCAGCCCCGCCCCATAGGCCTGAGCGTGCGCCTCCAGGGCCTCAAGCGTGTCCTGACTATAGCCCGCGTGATCGGGGAAGCCGGCGAAATCAACCAACTCGCAGCCGGCCGCTTGGAGGCTGCGCTGGACCTTCCAGGGCTTGCCGACGCCGGCGAAAGCAAGCTGCGGTCCGGGAGGTGGAGGGCCTAGAGGCTCAAGGCGGGCGATCAGGACCGGCTTTCCCGCGAACAGGGCCAATAGCTCAGGATCGGGTTCAGCCACGTCTGTGGCCAGCATCAACACAACCGCGTCGGTCCGCGCCAGTCCTCGAGCGAGCGGCTCGCGCAGAGGTCCGGCGGGAAACACGGCGCCGTCGCCGAACGGCCATTCACCTGCGCGCGTCTCACCATCAATCACCAACAATGACAGCGTCTTCTTGAGGCGGGGATTTTGGTGGCCATCATCCATGACAATGGCCTGAGCGCCGGCCTGGACGGCAGCCCTGGCGCCTGCGGCTCGGTCGTGGCTGATCCAGATCGGCTGGGCGGCGGCAAGCATGAGAGGTTCGTCGCCGACTTCAACAGCCAAATGGCGTGCGGGATCGACACGCAGCGGACCCTTCAGCCGCCCGCCATAGCCGCGCGCCAAACCGTGAGCTGCAATGCCTCGCTGTTTCAGGCGCTCTATCAGTTCACGGACGATGGGGGTCTTGCCGGTCCCGCCCACAGTCAGATTGCCCACACAGATCACCGGGACGCCGGGATCGAACGGTTGGGCTCGGGCGATTTTACGGGCGGTGACGTAGGCCCAGGCCCAGGAGACCGGGCGCAGCAGGGCGCGGATCACGGGCGCGGGCGCTCCCTTGCGGACATACCACCAGCGGGGCGTGCCGAGCTTCATGCGGCCGCCGACGGAAGGAAGGGATGCAGGGCCCGCAGTGCGGTGTCCAACGCTTTGTGATCTCCATCGCCAAAGGCCATTGCCCTGCGACCCATCTCCCGGCGCAGGGTCGGGTCTCCAAGCAGGTCGATAACCAGTCGCGTCAGGGCGGCTTGATCGTCCGCCTTGAACGCGGCCTGGGCGGATATCAGCCCGGCATAGGCTTCGCTGAAATTGGCTGTGTCCGGACCTGAGACGATGGGCAAGCCGAGGCGCGCCGGCTCAAGAGGGTTATGCCCGCCGACCCCCCCTGTCAGGCTGCCGCCCATGATCACAAGATCAGCCAGACGATAGATCAGGCCCAGCTCGCCCAGGGTATCGGCTAAATAGATCTGAACCTCGTCGGCAATCGGCTCGCCGTGGCTGCGTCGAGCGATGGCCATCCCATTCGCGGAGAGAGCCGCGGCGATGGCTCCTCCGCGCTCGGGGTGGCGCGGGACCAGAATCAGCAGGGGCTTGGGATCGGGCGTCGCCTGCAGGACCGCAGCGATCAGTTCTTCCTCGCCCGGGTGGGTGCTGGCGGCGACCAGAACCTTGCGGCCGCCTATCGCCGTTTTCAGGCGGTTCAAGTCCGCCTCGTCGCAGTCCAGCGGCGCGCCGGCTTTTTTCAGGTCCAACTCGCCCGCCACACGCCCTCCCAGGGCTTCGATTCGATGTCGGCTGAGCTCGTCCTGGGCCAGGATCACATCGAAGGCGCCCAGCAGGGCGCGAGCCGAGCGAGGGGCCCTGGCCCAGCCCTTGACGCTGTTTTCCGAGAGACGAGCGCCCAGCAGGGCCAAGCGGATGCCCGAAGCCTTGGCCTGCGATAGCAGTCCCGGCCAAAGTTCGCTTTCCACAAGAATCGCCAGTCCCGGACGCCAGTGCGCCAGGAATCGTCGCGCGGCCGCAGGCGTATCGAGCGGAAGATATTGATGGATAACCCCTCGCGGCAGACGCCGGCTAAGGATGTGGGCCGACGTCACCGTGCCGGAGGTGACCAGCAGGGTCAGATCGGGCCGCTCGCCTTTCAGGGCTTCGACCAGGGGCAGCAGTGACAGGGTCTCGCCGACGCTCGCCCCATGCAACCAGACCAGTTCGCCCGCAGGCCTGGGCATTGAGGCATATCCCAGCCGTTCACCGAACCGCTCGGGATCCTCCTTGTCGGCGCGCGCGCGCATCCGCAGGATCGCCGGCGCCAGGGGCTCTAGAGCGCCCATGACCAGCCGATATGCGGTGAGCATCAACCCGCTCACGCCAAAGCCGCCTTCGCCTGATCGCAGGCATCGCTTAGGGCCCGGGCCCAATCCAGGCAGGCCTGCGCCATGTCCTCGTCAGAGGCGTCGGCGGGGAGGCAGTGCGGGCCTTGCCACACAATAGCTCCACGACCGAAGGGACGGGGCAGGCGGGTGCGGTCCCAACTATTCATCTCGGCGGCGGGGCGCGCAGCTAGACCGATCATATAGACCGGCGCCTGGGACAGCTTAGCCATGCGTGCGACGCCCATGGCCATGACATTGGCCGGCCCCCGCGGACCGTCGGGGGTCAGCAGCAGCAGGCCCCCGCCAGCCAGCCAGTCCAGGCATTCGCGAAAGGCCGCCGCCCCGCCCTTGGACTTGGCGCCGGGCTTGGCCTTGGATCCTCGGATCGCCTGTATGCCCAGGCGAGCGGCGGCGCGGGTGATGAACTCGCCGTCGGGCGACAAGGAGATCAGGATCTTGGCCTCCCGTTCGCCCATCATCGGCTTGGCGGCGATAACCAGGGGGATTGTCCCGTGCCAGATGCAGCCGATAGCCCCGCGCGTCAGTTTCAGCTCCGCTTCGGCCACATCGCGGCCCAGGTGGCTCCAACGCACCGTCTTGAGCACCAGCCAAAGATAGGCCCAGGTCAGGAAGGCCAGAACGCCTTGCACGAACCAGGAGCGGAGGATGGCCTTCACGTGGCCTGATCCGGGTCCGCCACGGCCTCGTCCAGCTGCTGGCTGCGCGCCAGCCGGGCGTAAAGGCCGTGGCGCGCCATGAGGCTCTCATGATGGCCGGTCTCGACCACCCGGCCGCGATCAATCACATAGATGCGGTCAGCTCCGCGCACAGTCGATAGACGGTGGGCGATGAGGATGGCGGTGCGCCCGGCCATCAGCCGCTCCAGCGCCTCCTGCACCTTGGCCTCGCTTTCGGTGTCCAGGGCGCTGGTGGCCTCGTCCAGCAACAGAAGCGGCGCGTCCTTGAGGAAGGCGCGGGCGATGGAGATCCTTTGGCGCTGACCGCCCGACAGGCGCGAGCCGAGTTCGCCGACCGGCGTGTCATAGCCCTCGGGCAGGGCCATGATGAATTCATGCGCCGCCGCCGCCTTGGCGGCCTGCTCGATCTCGCCGGGCGAGGCGCCCGGCCGCGCATAGGCGATATTGCCGCGAATGGTGTCGTCGAACAGGAAGGGCTCCTGGGTGACCAGGGCGATCTGATTACGCAGGGACGCCAGGGTGATGTTGCGCACATCGTGGCCGTCGATGCTGACTGCGCCGGACTGCACGTCGAAGAAACGCGGGATCAGGTTCAGGATGGTGCTCTTGCCCCCGCCTGAGGGGCCGACCAGGGCGATGGTTTCGCCGCGCCGGGCCTCCAGCGTCACGCCGCTGAGGGCGGGAATGTCCGGACTGTAGGCGAAGATCACGTCGGTCAGGGCGATATGGCCCTCGCTGTGCGGCAAGGTCGCGGCGCCGGGCGCGTCCTTGATCTCGGGGGCTGTGTCCAGGGCGGCGAATAGCTGCTCGGCGGCGGCCAGGCCCTCGCCCATCACCGTTTGCAGATTGGCCACCTGGCGCAGGGACTGGGAGGCCATGCCGATGGCGGCGAGAAAGGCGGTGAGGTTGCCCACGGTGAAGGAGCCGTTCAGGGCACGCCATCCGGCGAAGGCGATGACCGCCGCCGTGATCAGGGTCATCACCGCCTCGGTGGCAGGGGCGGCGGTGGCGCGCGCGTTGGCGCCCTTGATCAGGTGAGCCTCGCGCCGGGCCACTACCTCGGCCACCCGCTGCTCCTCGTAGCCCTCGCGGTTCTCGATCTTGACGATCTTGACCCCGTCCAGGCTTTCCATCACGGCGGTGGACAGGGCCGAGGTCTCGGTCATGGCGCCCTGGGCCGCCTTGCGGGTGCGGCGCGAATAGCGGGTCATCACCCCCGAGGCGATCGGGCCGCCGATTAGCACCACCAGGGTCAGGCCCACGTCCTGCTGCAGCATGACCACCACCGTGGCGACGATGGTCAGGGCGTTCTGCACGTAGTTGACCAAGCCGTTGGTGGCCGCTTCGCGCACTAGCCCGGCCTCGTAGAGGATGCTCGACAGGTGCGCGCCGGAGTGGGCCTCGCGCAATTGGGCGAGATCGGCGCGGACTAAGCGCGCGAACAGCTGCACCTGAATCTGCCCGACCATCTGGTTGCCGACCTTGTTGACCAGTGACGCCTGACCCACCTGAGCCAGACCCCGGGCCAAGGCCAGGACGCCTATCAGGGCTGGGTAGATCCATAAGGAGGACACGGCTTTATCGACGAACAGCGCCTGCACCGTTTTGCCCAGCACATGGGCCAGACTGGCGGTCAGGCCCGCCACAAACGCGGCGCAGACCATCGAGACCGCCAACTCCCGCCAGCGCGGGGCCAGATAGACCCGGAAGATGCGCCGGGCGGCGGCTGCCCCCGAGGCGGGCGTCTTGACGGCGGGCGGGGCTGAACTCATGCGGTTCGGTCGCTTGTTTTTCAATTCGGTGTCAAGTGCGGGCTGGCTGGGGGCCTTAACCGCCGGGGCGTCTTCTTTTTGCCGGCGGCTCAGGTTATCAGGACCCGCTCACCTGGATGGGACTATTTTATTGGCCGAGTTTGATCTTTCCACGCCCAAGGGGCGCCGTTCGACCTATCTCGACTATCTGTGGAACGACCACGCCTATCTGCGCCTGCGTTTCCGTAACGCCCACTGGGTCAGCGACGAGCTGGTGCGCACCAATCAACCCTGGCCATTTCAGCTGAAGGCTTGGCGCGACGCGGGCATCAAGACCATCATCAATCTGCGCGGCGGGTTCGACGCCAGTTTCTACGCCCTCGAAAAGGACGCCTGCGCGGCGCTCGGCCTGAAGCTGGTGGATTTCACCGTGACCTCGCGTGAAGTCCCTTCGCGGGCGCAGGTGCTGGGCGCCAAGGCCCTGTTCGAGACCATCGAATATCCGGCCCTAATGCACTGTAAGTCCGGCGCGGACCGGGCCGGAATCATGAGCGTGCTCTATGCGCACTTCCGATTGGGCAAGCCGATCCGCGAGGCGCTCGACCATTTGTCGCTGCGCTATCTGCATATGAGAGCCGGCAAGACGGGGGTGCTCGATTACACCTTTGACCGCTATCTGGCCGACGCAGAACCTCACGGCGTCAGCTTCATCGACTGGGTCAACAGTGACGCCTACGAGCCAGCCAAGATGAAGGCGGACTTTCGCGCCAAGTGGTGGGGAACCCTGCTGACGGAACAACTGATGCGGCGGGAGTAGCGGCGAAGCCCAGGTTGGAGCCTTTCAGGTTGGTCGAATTTATTTCGGAATTTGGCTAATTTAGGAGCGGAAGATCAGCTTCTGCTGTAGGCTCCATTGAAACCCTTCTAAAAAACACGCCGGTTGCCGCCCGCCGATCATCCCGCGCGGGCGCCGAGCTTTTTCCGGGCGCATTCCAGGAGACCTTCGCCCCATGGGCATGGACCACCAGTTCGGACAGCCCGGCCTGATCAATTGGCAAAACCGCAAACTGCGTCGGCCGACAGGCAAGTTCAGCCTTTGGACCGCCTTTATCCTTTTGTGCGCCATTGGCGGCCTAGCGGCCCTGGGGTGCCAGATGGCGGGCTGGGTCCATTGGACGGGGCTGCTTGCGATCCTCCCGGCGGGCCTGCTGTTGCTGGCCATCAATGCGCAGCTGATCGCCGGGGTCCGCGCGGCTTTAGCTTGGCTGGCAGGTTAGGTTGACCCCTCTGTTGGATGGCGCCCGACACCAAGCCTTGCGCGGCCTGCGCGCCGTGGTCGGGCAAGCCTTGTCCTATCGGGTGCGGCATCATGACATTCGGCGCGAGGCCTTCGCCCTAGGTGGGCGGCATATGGGCCAGGTGCTGTTCGGCGCGCGCCTGGAATCGGAGGCGCCGTCCCTGTCGTTCCGCCGTGCGGTGCTGCTGAAGGCGGTGATCCGCAGCGAGTCCGCCAAGGCGCCCAGCGGCGGCCGGCGATGACCCTTTCGCCCACGGAACTGCGCGCCCTGCACAATCTAGCCGCCAAACAGGCGGGTGAGGACGTGGCTTGGATCAATATCGCCGACGCCCGCGCCTTGACCGAACTAGGTCTGGCCCGGCGCACGCGCGAGGGCTGGGAAATCACGGCGGAGGGCTTGACGCTGGTCAAGAGCACGCCCGCGCCGGACGTCGCCGACGCCAGCGTCACGCCGCTGCGGCCTTAAGCCGAATTGATATTCCGGGCTTGGGCCGACTTGCCCCGACGCTTCGAAAATTGAACCACCAAGACACGAAGGTCACCAAGAGGTCGGTGCCGTCCTTGGTGTTCTTGGTGAGCTTGGTGGTCCAATAGTCTTGGTTCTGGCCGGCGCTGGGGATGGGCCGACGAAGGCGCAACCTAGACCATATCGGGGTCGAGCAGCTTGTCGGCGTCGATGATGAAGTAGCGGGCGTGGGCGTTGTCCACCGTGGCCTGGGCGCGGGCCTTCCAGGCCTTGTAGGCTTCGTCATAGTTGGGGAAGGCGCCGACGAATTCGACGGTGGAGGGATCGCGAAAGTGCGGATGGCCTTCCAGCGACTTGAGTTCCCCGCCCAGCACGATGTGCAGGTGATGTTTGGCGTCCGGGTCGGTCATGCAGGCTCCTACTGGCGCGACTCAGCAAGGGCGTCGCGTCGTGGGCCGCTCGATAGGGGCGCGGCTTGGCAAAATCAATCGGCCCGATGCCGCAGTCCATGGATTAGCGCCGTGAGTGCGCCGATGGGTCAGCGTCCGGCGATGGCCATCCCCTCGACCAGCAAGGAAGGGGAATTGCTCGCGCCCCTGATCTCCAGATCGGAACCGGCGATCACCCGTGAGTAGATGTCGATCAGGTTGCCGGCCACGGTGATCTCATTGACCGGATAGGCCACCTGGCCGTCCTCGAACCAGAAGCCCGACACGCCGGTGGACCAGTCGCCGGTGTTGCCGTTAAGCGACGGGCCGAACATGGAGGTGACCAGCAGTCCCTGTTTGATCCCGGCCATTAGACCCGCGAGGTCCTCGCTTCCCGGCTTAACGGTAATGTTGTTCACGCTTACGCCGGGAGGTCCCGCCAGTCCGCGTGAGGCGTGGCCGGTGGTCTGCAGCCCCAGTTGCCGGGCCGAGGCGCTGTTGAGTAGCCAGGTGGTCAAGACGCCCTTGTCGATCAGGGTGGTCGCCGTGTTGGCCACGCCCTCATCATCGAACGGGCTGGAGCCCAGGCCGCGCACGCGGTGGGGATCGTCGATGATGTCTATGTCGGGCGAAAACACAGCTTCGCCCAGCTTGGTCTTCAGGAATGAGGCGCCGCGCGCAATGGAGGGCCCGGAAATGGCCCCCAGCATCGGCGAAATCAGGGACATCGCGATGCGGTTCTCGAAGATCACCGTGGCGGTCTGGCTGTCGATCTTGCGCGCCCCAAGACGGCCCACCGCGCGCCGGCCGGCTTCTTCACCGATGGCCTCCGGCGCGGGCAGGTCTGATTGCCAGCGGGTGGAGCGGCCATCGCCGCCCCGCTCCATGCCGCTGTCGTCGCCGGCAATGGCGGAGGCGTAGAGTGAAAAGCCTGAGGTTCGGTGCTCACCGACAAAGCCGCCGCTGGTGACCATCAGGTAGCGGCCAGAGGACCAAGAGCCCGACCCGCCGTCCGAATTGGTCACGCCAGGCACCGCGCGCGCGGCGTTCTCGGCCGTCAGGGCGCGGGCCTCCAGGTCCTCGGGCGAGGGCTCGGCGGCGTCGAACAATTGCAGGTCGGGGAAGGGGCCCTTGGCCAGACGGTCCTGCGGGGCCAGGCCTGCATACGGATCCTCCGGCGCCAGCCGCGCCATGTTGAGCACGCGCTCCACCAGTTTGGCGCGGCCCTGGGCCGAGACGTCGGAACCGGAAACGCTGGCCTGTTTCTGGCCGATGAACACGCGGATGCCCAGATCGCGCGCTTCCTCGCGCTCGACCTCCTCCAGGTCTCCCAGGCGCACATTGACCGACAGGGATTTACGCTCGGCCGAAACGGCCTCGGCGGCGTCGGCGCCCGCTTTCAGAGCCGCGCCGACCAGATCATGCAACAGGTTTTCATCCATTCCGCCATATGGGGCAGGCCGGGGCCGGGCTGCAAGGGGGAGAGGGCGTTCGGCTACTTCCAAATCGGCTTGCCATCCCCAGGCAATCCCAAGCGCGCCCATTTCTCCGTGACCGTCCGCACCACATCAGGCTCCATGGCGATCTGCTCGCCCCATTCGCGGTGGGTTTCCGGGGGCCATTTGTTGGTGGCGTCCAGGCCGATCTTGGAGCCTAGGCCCGATTGCGGCGAGGCGAAGTCCAGATAATCGATGGGGGTGTTCTCGATCAGGGTGATGTCGCGGGCGGGGTCCATGCGGGTGGAGATGGCCCACATGACCTCTTTCCAGTCGCGCGCGTCGATGTCCTCGTCCACCACGATGACCCACTTGGTGTACATAAACTGGCGCAGATAGGACCACACGCCCAGCATCACGCGCTTGGCGTGACCGGGGTAGGCCTTCTTCATCGACACCACGGCGATGCGGTAGGAGCAGCCCTCCGGCGGCAGCCAGAAGTCGACGATCTCGGGGAACTGCTGCTGCAGCAGGGGGATGAACACCTCGTTGAGCGCCTCGCCCAGGATCGAGGGTTCGTCGGGCGGGCGGCCGGTGAAGGTGGTCAGGTAGATCGGGTCGCGCCGCATGGTGATGGCGGTGATCTCGAACACCGGGAAGCGCTCGACCGAATTGTAATAGCCGGTGTGGTCGCCGTAGGGCCCCTCGTCGGCGTAGTCGTCTAGGTGGACGAGGCCCTCCAGCACGATCTCGGCCTGGGCGGGCACCAGCAGAGGCTGGGTCTTGGCCTTGACCAACTCGACCTTGGCCCCGCGCAGCAGGCCGGCGAACTGATACTCCGACAGGGTGTCGGGCACGGGGGTGACGGCGGCCAGGATGGTCCCCGGATCGGCGCCCAGCACCGCGCAGGCAGGCAGGGGATCGCGCTTGCCGGCCGCTTTCCACCGGCGGTGATGCTGGGCGCCGCCTCTGTGGGCCAGCCAGCGCATAACAGTCTTGTTCGGCCCCAGCACCTGCATGCGGTAGATGCCGAGGTTGTAGTCGTCCTCGGCGCCGTCGCCGGGGCCCTTGGTCACCACCAGGGGCCAGGTGATCAGGGGCGCGGGTTCGCCCGGCCAGCAGGTCTGGATCGGCAGCTGAGTTAGGTCGATGTCCTTGCCGGTGAGGACCACTTCCTGCACGGGGGCGGACTTCACCGTCTTGGGCCGCATGGACATTACGGTCTTGGCCAGGGGCAGCAGCTCGAGCGCGTCGCCCAGGCCGCGCGGCGGAGCGGGCTGACGCAGGAAGGCCAGAAGCTCGCCCACTTCGCGCAGATCCTTGGCGGTGGTGCGCGGCTTGTCGGCCAGGGTAACGCCCATGGCCACGCGCGCCACTGTGCCGAACAGATTGGCCAAACAGGGCATGGACGAAGGCTGTCCGTCGGCGCAGATCGGGTTCTCGAACAGCACGGCCGGACCGCCGCTCGCCAAAAGGCGCGTCTGGATCTCGGTCATTTCGAGCACGGTGGACACAGGCTCTTTCACCCGCACCAACTCGCCCGCTGATTCCAGCATCGCCATGAAGTCGCGCAAAGATCGGTAGGCCATGTCGCCCTCGCACCAGTGCGGCCTAACTACGACGTTCGCGCCCGGATCGCCATGTCCAAGCTTGGCGCTCTCGCCGGATGCGTCGGCGATGATTATAGGACAGGGCGTGAGCACCCCTGTCCCCCCCATAGCCGCCCCGGTCCTGGTCCTGGGCGCCACCAGCCTGATCGGTCGGTTCTTGCTCCCCCTGCTGGACGGCCTGGGCATGGCGACATACGCCCTCAGCCGCAAAACGCCGTTGGACACGGCGGGCGCAAGGTGGGTGCGGGTAAGCCTCGACGATCCACGGCTTGAGGAGGCGTTGCCCGAAGCCGCCACCGTATTCAGCCTGTCGCCCATCTGGATTTTGCCCGCCGCCCTGCCGGCTCTGAAGGCCAAGGGCTTGGTCCGCCTTATCGCTTTTTCCTCCACCAGCGTGTTCACCAAGGCCGGGTCGGACGATGAAGGCGAGCGGCGCACCGCTCAGAAGCTGGCCGACGGCGAGGCGGCCGTCATCGCGTTTTGCGAGGCGAACGGCGTGGCCTGGACCATCCTGCGGCCGACCATGATCTATGCCGAGGGGCACGATCAGAATATCACCCGCCTAGCCCGCTTGATCCGGCGGCTGGGGTTTCTCCCCCTGGCGGGCCAGGGCGATGGCCTGCGCCAGCCGGTGCACGCCCAGGATCTCGCGGCCGGAGCTCTGGTGGCGGCGATCCGGTCGGCGGCCTGCAACAAGGCTTACGATCTGCCCGGGGGGGAAACGCTCGCCTACCGGCAGATGGCCGAGCGAATCTTTCAGGCTTTGGGCAAGCGGCCGCTCATCCTGACGGCGCCGCCATGGCTATGGCGGCTGGGCTACTTTCTGGCGAGCCCGTTTCTGCCCGGATCGACCGCCCAAATGGGCCGTCGCATGAGCGCGGACCTGGTGTTCAGCTCGGCCCGCGCCGAGAATGACCTCAATTGGAATCCCAGGCCGTTTTTCCTAAGATTTTCAAAGCTGGATTAGGCGGATAGTCTTGTCTTCTCCAGTCGATCCGTTGGGAAAAATCCAGCAGTAAACGGAATAATCGCCAATTTTACTTCATGGATTCGTCAAGGACACTTCATTTGAAGTGCCAGCTTCGACGAATGATTAAGGCCGCTGTGGGGTGCGATTAGATTCGAAGTGATGGTCTTCGATCTTTTCGCATGTGCGCTCAGCGGCCGTACGGCGCGTCGAGGCGCATCCGTGGCCGGACCCCCCATCAACAAGGGGATGACCATGAAAACTACGACATCTATTTCCACGCGACTTCTGGCGGGCGTCAGCTTCGCTGTGTTGATGGCGGCGGCTGGGCAGGCCTGCGCGCAAGCCACCGACAAGACCGCCGGCACGGAAGTCAACGCGATCATCATCACCGCGCCCAAGGGCCAAGCTGCCGACGTGGCGCCGGTGAAGTCCTCGCTGATGGCGACCGAACCGCAGGCGCTGATCAGCCGCAAGGAAATCGAGGAAGTCGCCCCGCGCGTCGGCGACTACACAACCACCGCGATCCTCGCGCCTTCCATGAGCTCCGGGGGCAATCCGAACGGCCCAGGATCGACGGACGGCGCCAAACTGACCCTGCGCGGCTTTAAGGACGGCGAGTTCAATGTCACCTACGACGGCATCGCCTGGGGCGACGCCAACGGCCCTTCGCACCACGCCAATTCGTTCTTTCCGTCCTCGACCATCGGGGCTGTGATCATCGACCGCGGTCCGGGCGGCGCCACAGAATTGGGACAGGCGAACTTCGGCGGCCAGGTCAATCTGTTCTCCCTGCCGTTCGAAGATAAGCTCGGCCTGCGCCAAACCCTTACGACGGCCAGCTACGGCACTTGGCTCAGCGCCACCACGGTCACGACCGGGCCAATTAAGCAGCTGCACGACCTCAATTTGGTCGTCAATTACATGTCCTACGCCACCAACGGCTATCTGACCAACAGCCCCAGCAACGGTCAGAACATTTTCATCAAGGCCACGGCCCCGATCACCAGCAGTCTGGGTTTCACGGTAGCCTACACCTGGAACAAGGACTTCTATAATCAGGGCGACAGCAACTCGACCGCCAGCGTTGCGCAGACTGCCTTGTACGGCAAGCGTTTCGCCCTGAGCAACGATCCGACCCTGGCGACCTACAAGGGCTACAACTACACCAACAAGACGACCGACTTCGCCTATGTCCGGTTTGACAATGATTTCGGCCATGGGCTGAAGGCGGCCAACACCACCTACACCTATGCCTATGTCAACAACACCTACGCGGCCAATGACGCGACGGCGGACAACTCCTTGACCTATTGGAATGGCTCCGCCACCGCGCTGACGAAGGCCTACAAGTGGACGCCCGCGCCGGGGGTCAACAACGCCGCCGGGGCCCAGGTGTACGGCATCCCCGGCTATCTAAAGCGCAACCAATACCGCGTGATCGGCGATATTCTTAGGTTCGACAAGGAGTTCTCCACCGGCACGGCCACCCTCGGCGCCCTTTACGAATATACCAATACCGAGCGCGGCAAGACCGACATCAATGTGTTGAACAATCAGCTAGATTATCGTGAAACTCAAACCAAGAACAAGCCGACTGGCACGACCTGCGCCACCCAAGGCTACGCTACCTTGACAGGGGCGTTTGCCGGTTCCTGCGCGGTTCCACTCTATTACAACAACGCGGAATACTCGGGCTGGCATCAGTATCAGGTCTTCGCCCAGTACGAGTGGCGGCCGATGGATAAGCTGGTCATCACGCCCGGCGTGAAGTACGTCAACTTCAATCTGTTCGTACACGCACCGACTGACGCCAAGGTTCTGCAGCCGGTATTCGCTTCGCCGACCTTCACCAAGACCCTGCCCTTCCTGACCGCCAACTATCGCATTCAAAACAACTGGGCAGTTTACGCGCAATACGCACAGGGCTTCCTGGTGCCTGACGTCAGCATCTACAATGTGGCCAACCCTGCCGACGCTCACGCTGTCCCGCAGGAATCGACCAACTATCAGTTGGGCACGGTGTACAGCGCCGGCAAGCTGAGCGTCGATGCCGACGTCTATTATATCGATTTCAAAAACAAGATTCAGACCCAGACCATCTCTGACCCCGCCAGTCCGCTGTTTAACGAGACGATCACCACCAATAACGGCGGGGCGATCTACTCAGGGGTCGAGCTTCAGGGCACCTACGTTCTGCCCAAGGGCTTCAGCGTTTTCGCCAACTACAGCACCATCAACGCCGTGGCCAAGAACGACACCGTCAACCCACTGAACAACGGCCAGCAAATCCCCGGCGCTCCGCGTTGGACCGCTGCAGCGGGCCTGCGGTCGGAATGGCATGATCTGGGTGTTTCCGGCAGCAAGTTGGTCCTCAACGTGACCGGCAAGTGGACGGGTGCACAGACCGTCAACGGCGCGACGGCGACGCTCGGGCCGGCCGGCCAGATTGACAGCTTCTCCGACTTCAACTTCAGCGGAACCTACAGCTGGAAGAACTACAGCCTGCAAGGTCAGGTGCTGAACCTGGCCAACAGCACCGGCATCACCGGCGTGAAGGGCAAGACCTATAACCCCGGCACGACCATCCTGGCTCGGACGCCGACGGTGAACGGCGCCGCCAACCTGAACCAGTTCGTCTATGACACCGGCACGTCCTATCAGGTGACCCTGAAGGTGGCGTTCTAAGGCCAGTATGGGTCTGTCCGCGTACAGCTTGATTTGTGAACCGACCCCTTCCACCGCTCGTTCCCGCGAAAGCGGGAATCCAGGTCTTTCCAGCTTGGCGATTTCTGGACAGGACTGGGTCCCCGCTTTCGCGGGGATGAGCGGGTTTTGGGCAGGGATTCAATCGTAACGTCAAAGCGTTAGTTTACCCCTCAGACCACACCGCCAGCTCGTTGCCGGCCGGGTCGCGGAAGTGAAACCGGCGGCCGCCGGGGAAGGTAAAGATCGGCTTGAGAATGGCGCCGCCGGCCGCCGTCACCTTCGCCAGCATGGCGTCCAGGTCGTGGGCGTAAAGCACCGGCAGGGGCCGCGCCTGGGCCTCGTCCGGGTCGGCTTGAAATCCGCCCTCCAGGCCCTCGTCGAAAGCGGCGTAGCTGGGCCCGTAATCGACGAAGCGCCAGCCGAAGGCCCGAGCATAGAACGCCTTGACCGCGCCGAGTTCCAGGCCGGGCATTTCAAGGTAATCGAGTTTGCCGTCTTCGCGCATGATCGTCCCCTTATGTTCTTTTTTTGTTCCTATCTTTTCAACTCGGGATTGTCCAGACCCGCGTGCGCTTGATGTCCATGTCTTCCAGCTCACGCGTGGTCGGCACTTGATAGTCGGCCAAGAGGTCAAGGCCATCGGCCGGAAAATATGACCGGCCGGGGTCGCCGATGAGCACGTGCGCACCGGCCGTCCGGGCATCATACAACCAGGCTAAGGCCCGCTCGGCCATGGGTTTTTCGTAACAGATGTCCCCCGCCAGGATCAGATCGACCTTCGGCGCGGGGCGGCCGAGCATGTCCTCGATCTTGCAGTCCACGGCCACGCCGTTGGCGGTAGAGTTCAGGGCGACTGCGGCGGCGCACAGGGGGTCGATGTCCACCGCTAGGGCGCTCCGCGCGCCCGCTTTCATGGCGGCGATGGCGCACAAGCCAGAGCCGCACGCCAGGTCCAGCACGCGGCGCCCGGCGGCTTCGTGCGGATTGTCCAGCAGATAGCGGGCGATGGCCTGTCCGCCGGCCCAAGCGAAGGCCCAAAATGGCGGGGCCAGACCGGTGGCGGCGAGGGCATGCTCGGTCATGCGCCAGATCGGCGTGATCTCATCGGCGACATGCAGGAGGAGTTCGGGGGCGTGGGGAACCGGTCGAAGCTGTGTGTGGGCGAGGATGAATGCGCCGGGATCGTCGATGGCCGTCAACCGGTCAGCCCGCCCATGCCGCCGCCTGATCGCCAAACGCCGGCTATCAGGCCGACGAACAGGATCAGCCCCGCCACACGGTTGGAATTGAACAGGCGCAGGGCCAAGGCGCCGTCCTGGGTATTGGCCTTGGCCGCTTGGCGCGACAGATGCACCGCGTAGAGGGCCGCGAAGGGCAAGAACAGCGGACCCAGCCGCGCGCTGGCGGCTGCGCCCAACACCAGCACCACGCTGAGCGTGAAAAACGCCAGCACCACCTGGGGCGTGCGAGCGCCCAGCTTCAGGGCCGAGGATTTGACTCCGACGAGGGCGTCATCTTCCAGATCCTGCACGGCGTAGAGCGTGTCGTAGCCGAAGGTCCAACAGGCCGCGCCCAGATAAAGCAGCACCGGCGGCCAGCCCAGCTTGCCGGACACCGCCGTGTAACCCAGCAGTGCGCCCCAGTTGAAGGTCAGACCGAGCCAAGCCTGGGGCCACCAAGTGATGCGCTTCATCAAGGGATAGAGCGCCACCAGCAAAAGGGCGCTCAGTCCGAGGGCGATGGCGGACAGGTTCATGGTCAGGAGGATGATCAGGCCGAGCAGTGAGCAGACGCCCATGAAGCCCAGGGCCTGTTTGACGCTGATCTGGCCGCTCGCTACGGGACGCTGGGCCGTGCGTGCGACCTTGGCGTCGAGCTCGCGGTCCAGGATGTCGTTCCACGCGCAGCCGGCCGCACGCATGAGGACGGCGCCGAGGAAGATCTTGGCCAGCAGCGCCAAGTCGGGACCGCGTCCCTGCTGCGAACAGGCCAGGGCGACGCCTTGCCAGCCGGGCAGGAGCAGCAGCCAGGCGCCGACGGGCCGGTCCAGCCGGGCCAGCTTCAACCACGGGCGCAACACGGGCGGAGCGTGGCGGTCCACCCAATTAGTGGGGGAGGCGTCGGGTAGGGCTGAGTTTAGAGAGGCCGGGGGCATGGACGAGCTTTGTGCGATGGATGGCGCGGCCCCGCCACAAGGAAATATCAAACCGGGAACATCGCCGTATGGCGACAAGTTCCGCTATAAATGAGGCTGCGGCGAACTGGAGCCGATTTCGGGGTGTTGGGTTTGAGAGCAAGATCGTCGATGAGACCTTACCCCCTTATGATTGGGCTGGCGCTGCTAGCCTTGACCGGATGCCTGGGCCATCGCCCCGCCAAGCCCAACCCCAGGCTCGATCCGCTGACCACCTGTCCCAAGACTGACCCGTGCGACAAGATCGGCAACCGGCGCCAGTACTATGACCAGCGCGTCGCCCGGTACTACTACTTCGACACCAAGACGGGGCGGTACTATTGGGAAAACGGCGCGCTGCGGTTTCCGGGGGCGTAGCAGCCGCTCACCGCTTCAGGCGTCCGTCGCTGAGCGCCTCGGCCTCGAAGGGGAACAGGACCGCCGGATCCGGCAATTTCACGCCTTTGGCCCGTTTGGGCGCCGAAAGGGTGTGAAGAAGGTGGCGCATGATATTGATGTGGGCGCGCTTTTTGTGGTCTGATTGAACGCAGGTCCAAGGCGCGGCCGGGGTGTGGGTGCGCACCAGCATCTCATCACGGGCGTGGGTGTAGTCGTCCCAGCGGATCTGGGCTTGCTTGTCCATCGGCCCGGTCTTGAGCCGTTTGAGCGGGTCGGTGCGCCGCTCCTCAAGGCGTTTGTGCTGCTCCTTCTTGGACACATCCAGCCAGTACTTGATCACGCGTATGCCCGAGTCGGTCAGCATGCGTTCGAAGGCGGGCGCGTCGATCAGGAACTGCTCCTGCTGCTCAGGGGTCGAGAAGCCCATGACCTTGTCCACACCGGCGCGATTGTACCAGGAGCGGTTGAACAGAACCCATTCGCCCGCGGCCGGCAGGTGGCGCACATAGCGCTGGAACCACCACAGGCTTTGTTCGCGGTCCGAGGGTTTGGGCAGGGCGATGACGCGGGTGGCGCGCTGAGACAGATGCTCGGTCAGGTGACGGATGGTCCCGTCCTTACCGGCCGCGTCCCGCCCCTCGAACACGATCACCGCCTTGTTTCCACTTTCCATGGCGCGGATCTGGGCCTTGACCAGTTCGATGGACAGATGGCGGAACTCCTCGTCGTCTTCCTCGGCTCGGCTCATCGCGTCCTTCCTCTGCTCAGCGTGGCTGTTGGAAACCATCGCGGTTTGAACGCAGCAGCATTAAGATGGCGCCATGATCAGACTGTTTGTCGACGGCAATCTGGAGGCGGGCAAGCCGTTCGAGCCGCGGCCCGAGCAGGCGCGTTACCTGACTCAGGTGATGCGCCTGGGGATTGGGGCAGAGATTCTGGCGTTCAACGGCCGAGACGGCGAATGGCGGTCGCGCATCGCGCAGATGTCCAAACGCGGCTGTGTCCTAGAGCCGATCACCCAGACCCGGCCACAGGCCGTCGGCCCCGATCTCGATCTGATCCTGGCCTTGGTCAAGCGCGGGCCGCTGGAGACCGTTGTGGAAAAGGCGACCGAACTGGGCGCGCGCCGCATCCGCCTGGCGGTCACCCGCCGCACCCACGCCGACCGCGCCAACCTGGGCCGGCTAAGAGCCATCGCCACGGAGGCCGCCGAGCAGACCGGGCGGCTGGACGTTCCGGACATTCAAGAGCCCCAGACGCTGGAGACCCTGCTGGACGGCTGGGAAGAGGGGCGCAGGCTGATGTTTTGCGACGAGGCCGGCGACAATCCCGCCGTCGAATGGGGCGGGCAAAACGGCCGGGCGGGGTCGGCGCTGGAGGTGCTGGCAGGCCAGAAGGGCGGGCCTTGGGCCTTGTTGATTGGGCCAGAGGGCGGGTTTGATCCAAAGGAACGGGACCGCCTGCGCGCCTTGCCCTATGTCGCGCCGGTGTCGCTTGGGCCGCGTATATTGCGCGCCGACACCGCCGCAATCAGCGCCTTGACCCTGTGGCAGGCCGCCTTGGGCGATTGGCGTTGATCGGCCGAGCCTCTTGAGCTTGAGCCGTAAGGCCCTTAACTGCGCTGTCTCGGGCGGAACGACGTCGTCCCTCGCGTCTTCTCCGATGACGGGGATTTGGGAGTAGGGCATGGCTGCAGCCTCGATAGACGATAGGCCGCTGACCACCGATCAACTGGCCGAGCATCTGGCCGCCGGCTGCAAGCCGGATGGCCCGTTCCTCATCGGCGCCGAACACGAGAAGTTTGTCTTCCACACCGGCTCCCATTCGCCCGTGCCCTATGAGCCGGACGGCATTCTGGCCTTGCTCGAAGGGCTCGAGCAATTCGGCTGGCAAGGCGTTTACGAGGGTGAGACCCTGATCGCCCTGCAACGGGGCAAGGCCAATGTCAGTCTGGAGCCGGCCGGTCAATTCGAGCTATCGGGCGCGCCGCTGGAGTCGATCCACGAGATCTGCGCGGAAACCCGTCAGCATCTGAGCGAGGTTAAGGCGGTCGCCGATCCGCTCGGCATTGGCTTTCTGGGCCTGGGCTTCACGCCGACCTGGCGGCGTGAGGACTGCCCGATCATGCCCAAGCAGCGCTACGGCATCATGCGCGCCTATATGCCCAAGGTCGGCGGCAAGGGCTTGGACATGATGCTGCGCACCTGCACGGTGCAGGCCAATCTCGACTTCGCCTCCGAAGCCGACATGATCAAGAAGTTCCGTGTGAGCTTGGCGCTGCAGCCCATCGCCACAGCTCTGTTCGCCAATTCGCCTTTCGTGGAAGGCAAGCCCTCGGGCCTGCTGTCCAGCCGCGCCAATGTCTGGACCGACACCGATCCGGACCGAACGGGCATGCTGGATTTCGTATTCCAGCCGGGGTTCGGTTTTGAGACCTACGCCCGCTACGCGCTCGACGTGCCGATGTATTTCGTCAAGCGCGGCGAGCGTTACATCGACACCGCTGGCCGTTCCTTCCGCGCCTTCTTGCAGGGCGAACTGGCCGAGTTGCCTGGCGAGCGCGCCACGCTAGGCGATTGGGCCGACCATCTGACCACAATCTTCCCCGAGGTTCGGCTGAAGCAGTACCTGGAGATGCGCGGGGCGGATTCGGGCCCGGCCAACCGCATCTGCGCCCTGCCGGCCCTGTGGGCGGGCCTGCTGTACGACAGCGTGGCTTTGGAGTCCGCCTGGAGCCTGTGCAAGGACTGGACGCCTGAACAGCGGGCTCAGCTGCGCCAGGACGCGGCGCGCACCGGCTTGAAGGGCGAGATCGGATCGCGCACGGTTCAGGGGGTGGCGCGCGACATGGTGGCCATCGCCAAGAGCGGCCTACGCCGCCGGGCTAAGCTGAACGCCCACGGCAACGACGAGACCGGCTTCCTGACCGAACTGGAAGAGATCGCCGACAGCGGGATCACCCCGGCCGAACGGCTGCTTGAGCTGTATCACGGCCCCTGGCAGGGGGATGCGGGCCGCGCCTATGAGGACCTCGCCTATTAGGGCGAGGCGAATAGATTATTGAACCACCAAGGACACGAAGATCACCAAGAGCGCGGTGTTTCCTTGGTGTCCTTGGTGTCCTTGGTGAGCTTGGTGGTTCAATAATCTTGCTCCCGGCTTGCGCCGGGGGAGACCTGATGAAGCGGATCGATAAGGCCTAAGGATGGACCGCGTGGGGCTCCAACGCCTCTTCGCCCGGACCCCGTTGGTAGATTTCGACCTTGTCGGGGTAGAACGCCAGGTAGCCCTTCAGGGCCAGGACTGCGGGGATCGGGTCCTCGTAGCTCCACACCACGTTTTCAGCGACCTGATCATCCTTGGTCAGGGTGAAGTAGCTGGCCTTGCCCTTGTAGGGGCAGCGCGTGCGGTGGTCCGTCTTGCTCAAGAGGTCCATCACCACGTCGTCGCGCGGGAAGTACTGCACCGGATCAAGCCCTGTCTCCACCACCGTAAGGGCGTGGTTGGTATCGGCGATCACATGGCCCGCGAACATGGCTCTGACGCTATGCATGTTGGCCTTGACGCGCACGGTATGGGGGGCAGGGGTCATCATAGTGCTCCTCAGGGTGTTTCAACGCCTAGCCGAGCTGAACGCTCCGCGCCCATTTCGGCCATGCGGCCGGTCCAAAGGTATAGGGCTGTCAGGCCGATGGCGCAGCCGGCCGCGCCTAACACCTGTCCATGGCCGCCGGTTGGGTCCTTGCCGAAGACGGCGAGGGCGTCGCCCTTGTTGGTGGCGATGGCTAGTCCCGCCAGCGCTACCGCCATCAAGCTTTCACCCACCACCAGGCCTGAGGCCAGCAACACGCCCAGGCCCCGACCGGCCGCGCCCCAGGGCTTGTCGCGCACCCAGCGGTCATAAAGCCAGCCGATGACCGCGCCCAGCACCACCGGGGTGACGACTTCGGGCGGCAGGTAGATGGCAAGGGCCGCAGCCAGGGGCGGCAGGCTGAGCTTGGGCGTGGCGCGGCGCAGGGTCTCGTCCACGATCACCAGACCCAGACCAATCGCCAGGCCGATGCCGATCAGGTTCCAGTTCAGGCCGCCCTCAATGACGCCTCGCGCCAAGGTCGAGATCAGCGTGGCCTGGGGGGCCTGAAGCGGCGTGTCGGAAATCGCATGGCCGGGAACGCCCACGAAGCCGTTGGATTTCAGCAATAGGTTGCAGGTCCAGGGTATGACGAGGGAGCCGGCGAACACGCCGACAAGCAGGGCGAACTGTTGACGCCAGGGTGTGGCTCCGACCAGCTGGCCGGTCTTCAGATCCTGTAGATTGTCGTTGGCGGCCGTAGCCACGGTCACCAGCAAGGCGGTGACCAGCAGAGAGAAGGCCACAAGGGCGTGGGTTCCCGAAGGACCGACCGTGGTCCTGACTAGCAGGACCAGCAGCAGCGCCGCTCCCAGGACCCCGAGGATGGCCAGGCCGGAAACGGGGCTGTTGGACGAGCCGATCAGCCCGGCCATGTAGCCGCACACTGCAGCCGTCAGAAAGCCGACAACCGCCACATAGGCCAGGGCGCCGATCACCAGCGGGCCGATCATGGATTGCAGCGGCGCGCCGGCGGGAACGGCTAGGAAGGCGTGCATCAGCCAGGCCATGGGCGCTAGGCAGCCCAGGCATACCAGCCCGACGATCCAGATCGGAATGTCGTGCTCAGCCAGGTCATAGGGTGTTTGCGCAGATCTGCGGGCTGCGGCGAGGGCCGACAGCAAACCGGTCCAGACCGGAACCACCAGCTTGGCCAGGGTCCATAAGGCGGCTGCGGCGATGGTTCCGGCGCCGATCAATTTGACCTGGCTCTTCCAGACCCCCCGAGCCACGGCTTCGGCGTCTCCGGCCATCGGCTGCGCGGCGGTGAGCAGGGGAACGGCCACGCCCCAGGCGATCACCAGCCCGACCGCCATGGCAGCGCCCACCGCTATGCCCATCAATTGGCCGACACCGATCAGCAGGAAGGAATAGCCGCCGCCAAGGCCCGTGGCTGACGCAGCCGTGGGTCGGAAAAAACGGGAAAAGCCGTCGGCGACCAGCTTCATGGCGACCAGGAGGGTCAAGCCGGCGGAGGCCGCCGCACCGACGACCAAGGCCTTGAAGCCGTCCTGACTCTCGCCGGACGCCTCACGGTTGGCCATGCCGACTTTGAGCACTTCGGCGGCGGCCACGCCCTCGGGGTAGGGCAGGTCCGATTGAGTCACCAGGGCCCGACGCAGGGGAATGGTGTACATCACGCCCAGCACCCCGCCGATGGCGCAGATGCCGAAGGAGGTCCAGAATGGGAAGCCGGTCCACCAGCCGACCATGAGCAGGCCCGGCAGGACAAAGATCACCGCCGAGAGGGCGCCGGCGACCGAGGCCACTGTCTGGACAATATTGTTCTCCCACACGGTCGAATTGCGAAAGACGCGCAGGGCCGCCATGGAAATAACCGCTGCGGGTATGGTGGTGGAGAAGGTGAGGGCGACCTTCAGACCGGCGTAGACGTTAGCGGCGGTGAAGAAGACCGTAATCACGCAGCCCAGCAGCAGGCCGCGTATTGTCAGTTCAATGCGGGCCTTGTCCGCAGCAGCGGGGTCAGTCATGCGCGGTGGTGCTCCCAGCAGTGCGCCAAGCAGTGCCAGACTTGGGCCTCCCTGGAAACCTCGCGCGATGCCGGGATTCAGACCAAATCAAAACGAAATGACTTGCACAAGGCACGCCAAGCCCGACCATGGACCCGCGATGGCAAGAACGGTGATCCGATGCGGCTGCTGCTGAACATCCTGTGGTTCATCCTGGGTGGATGGATTTCCGGTACGCTTTGGCTGCTGGCGGGGGCGATCCTGGCTTGCACCCTTATCGGTCTGCCCTGGACGCCGGCGGCGTTCCGCATGGGCTTTTTCAGCTATGCGCCCTTCGGCAAGACGATCGACGAGGGCCAGGGCGGGCCCACCAGCCTGATCCTCAACGTGGTGTGGTTCGTCCTGGCCGGTTGGTGGCTGGCCTTGCACCACCTTGTCCTGGCGGCGGCCCTGGCGGTGACCATCATCGGCATTCCCTTCGCCTGGCAGCACGTGAAGCTGGCGGCGATCTCCTTCGCTCCGGTCGGCCGGACGGTGGTGGAGGCTTAGCCGGCCGCTAAGGGTGGACTTGGCGCGGTCGTCAGGGCCGGAGCCGGGGCTGGCCTTGAGGCCAGATAGGCGCAGACGTTGGTCATGTCGTCCTCTGACAGCTTGGCCACGACGGGTTTCATCAAGACCGCCAATTCCCCATTTCGCGCGCCTTGTTTGATGTCGTTTAGCTGACGGCAGATGTAGCTGGGCGAGCGTGCGGCTATGCCCGGGAACGAGCCGTTACCGTTCAGGTCCGCGCCGTGGCAGGTGCCGCAGGGGGCGAACTGGCCGCCCTTGCCGGTCATGACGATGTCCTTGCCCTTGGCCACCGAGCCCGGCGGAACATAGGCGATGAAGGGCGAGCGGGAATCGCGCAGCACCTCGGTGCGCTCCGGATCGACCGGCACTTCCACGATCCGGTGGCCCAGGGGCTCGGTCCCGGCTGCTGCGCCGGTCAGGGGCAGGTAGAGCCCGCCGTTGCTGCGCACCTTGGGCGAGGTCTCGGTCTCGATCACCTTGATCCACGGAGTCCAAGGGATGGATGTGAAATAGTCGGCTGCGGCGTTGATTTCGTCCTCGGTCAGGGCCTTGGCGTAACCGTACATAACCTTGGCGTTGCCCTTCAGGGGCTCAGCGGTCAAGCGCCGACCGGCGGCCATGTCGTGCAACTGGCGGATGATATAGTCCTTGGGCAGGCCGGATATGCCGGCATTTTCCGAACGTCCCTTGCCGTTGGGGTAGTGGCAAAGGGAACAAGGGCCGATTTTGCGCGAACCCCCTGCGCCTTCGGCGACGATCTGAGGCATGGGCGGGTGATCGCCGGGATACCAGTCGGCCGGCTCCCGATGTCCCGGGCGGGTGTCGCGTCCACGAATTTCGGTGATGGTGAAGGAGCGGTCCGAGCCGGGCAGGGTGTAGACCTTGCCGTCATCCGGGGTCGGTTTGTTCTTTACGGTTGAGACGCCGTAGGCCCATTCGGGCTTTTGCAGTTGGGGGCCGCGCGGCCAAAGGACGGCAGCGGCGACACCGGCCGCGACGATGACAAAGATGATGCCAATGGCGCGCTTTTTCATTCGCCGTCCCCCCAAATGCCCCGCCCTTCGGCGTGGTCGCCTTCAATCCAGGCGC
The DNA here is from genome assembly GCA_048498155.1 of Pseudomonadota bacterium. Lineage (GTDB taxonomy): Bacteria > Pseudomonadota > Alphaproteobacteria > Caulobacterales > Caulobacteraceae > BOG-938. The sequence continues at coordinate 62,737 of JBEHYN010000002.1, forward strand.
ATCGCAACTGAGCGTCAGCTTAGCATCCGCTCGGCGGTCATCAAGGGTGGCGCGTTCAAAGCCTAAAGACTCGTCCCGCCCACCGTCAGGCCCTTGATCTTCATGCTGGGCTGGCCGACGCCCACGGGGACGCCTTGGCCGGCCTTGCCGCACACGCCGATGCCTGGATCGAAGCAGAAGTCGTCGCCGATCATCTCAACGCGGGTCAGGGCGCTGGGCCCGTCGCCGATTAAGGTCGCACCCTTGACCGGGGTGGTGATCTTGCCGTCCTCGATCATGTAGGCCTCGGTGCACTGGAACACGAACTTGCCGTTGGTGATGTCCACCTGACCGCCGCCGAAGCTGGCCGCGTACAGACCGCGCTTAACGGATTTGATCATCTCCTCTTGCGGCGTGTCGCCGGCCAACATGCCGGTATTGGTCATGCGAGGCAGGGGCATGTGGGCGTAGGATTCCCGCCGCCCATTGCCGGTGGCCTTCATGCCCATCAGCCGGGCGCTCATGCGGTCGTGCATATAGCCGACCAGGATGCCGTCCTCGATCAGGATGGTGCGCTCGGTGGGGGTGCCCTCGTCGTCGATGGTCAGCGAGCCGCGACGGCCCAGTTCCGTGCCGTCGTCGAATACCGTGACGCCCGGCGCCGCCACCCGCTCGCCGATGCGTCCGGAGAAGGCCGAGACGCCCTTGCGGTTAAAGTCTCCCTCCAGGCCGTGGCCGACCGCCTCGTGCAGCAGGACGCCGTTCCAACCGGGTCCGAGCACCACATCCATCTCGCCCGCCGGTGCGGGAACGGCGTCCAGGTTGACCAGGGCTTGGCGCAGGGCCTCATCGACCTCGTTTTTCCATTTCTCGGGGGTGATCCAAGTTTCGAATCCCGCCCGTCCGCCCGAGCCCGAATTCCCGGACTCGCGCCGGCCGTCGCGCTCGACGGTGACCTGGACGCCGATGCGCACCAGGGGGCGCACATCGCGCAGGAGTCGGCCGTCGCCGCGCAGAATCTCAATCTGGCGACGTTCTCCCGCCAGGGACGCCATAACCTGAACCACGCGGGGGTCGCGGGCGCGGGCATAGGCGTCGATTTCCTGGAGGAGAGCGACCTTGTCGGAGAAGCCGGGGGAGGCGAGAGGATCGTCCTCGCCGTAGAGCTTGGCGTTGGTGTGGCGCGGGCCTTCGGCGGCGACGCCGCTGTAGCCGCGCTTGGCCAGGGCGGCCGACTGGGCGGCGCGGCCGATCGCCGCTTCAGAGATCTCGCTGGCGTGGGCGTAGCCGCTGCGCTCTCCGGCCACCACCCGCAGGCCGAAGCCTTCCGCGGCGTCGTAAGCGGCCGATTTCAATCGCCCGTCGTCGAACACAAACGATTCGCTTTCCGACCGTTCGACGAACAGTTCCCCATCGTCCGCCCCGTCCAAGGCCTCGCCCAGCAGGGCTCCGGCGCGGGCCGGATCAACATCGGAGGCCTCGAGAATGGATATGGCGGACGCTGGAGCGGTCATGGCTGAAATTCCGGGTCAAACAAGGCACGAGAATGCGATCCCATGTAGATAGGGCGCCGCCAACCTTTCGGAAACCGTCGCCGTGCGCCGCTAGCGCCTTGGCAAGCGCAAATTGAGCGCGTATGCACGCCTCCAAGCCAAAAGGGGGTTCCAAGCTTCGGCCCGGGTGCGACAATCCGCTCGCCAGCCAAGGCTCAACGCCTCCGACCTTTGCGTTAGTGTCAGACGCGGACTCTGCTCCGACCGATGACGTCAGCCGAACTGTGGGGACTATGAAGGCTTCGAGAATGGGGATGCGAAAGCTAGCGGCTGGAGCCGGTTCGGCTTTCTTGATGGCCGCAATCGGGGCTCAGGCCCGCGCCGACGAGTTGTTGGGTCAGCCGACGCCGGGGGCGATCGACTTGCAGCGATCAGCTTCGGAACTGCGCGACGACGTGATGTTCTTCCACAACAGTATCCTGTTGCCGATCATCACGGGGATCGTGCTGTTCGTGCTGGCGCTCTTGATCATCTGCATGGTGCGCTTCAACAAGCGCGCCAATCCGACCCCGGCCCGTTGGAGCCACAATACCCTGGTCGAGGTGATCTGGACCGGGGTGCCCGTCCTTATCCTGATGTTCGTCGCCATCTTCTCGTTCAAGCTGCTGTTCAAGTATCACGACATGCCGCAGCCCTATATGACCGTGAAGGCGACTGGCTATCAGTGGTACTGGGGCTACGCCTATCCCGATCAAAAGATCGACGAGATCACCTCCACGGTGACGCCTGAGGACAAGACCACCTCGCAGCTCTATCGTCTGGCCGCCGACAATCCCATGGTGGTGCCGGTGAATAAGGTCGTGCGGGTTCTGGTGACCGGCGCCGACGTGATCCACTCCTATTCCGTGCCCGCATTTGGCATAAAGATCGACGCCATCCCTGGGAGGGTGAACGAGACTTGGTTTAAGGCCAATCAGGTCGGCACCTTCTACGGTCAATGCTCGCAGCTTTGCGGCATCAACCACGCCTATATGCCGATCCAGGTCGACGTCTTGTCTCAGGCTGATTTCGACGCGTGGGTAGGGGCCAAGGCGCCTAAGCCCGCTCCGGCGGCTCCGGCCGCACCGGCCCTTGCGCCGGCCCCGGCGCCGACTGCTGTGAAAACATCCATCCAGACCCAAGCGGCCAAGCCCAGCCTTGCGCTCGCCGCCTTGAACCGACCGACCGGGAAAGAGTAAGACGATGGCTACGCACGCCGCAGACTCCCACGCCGACCACGATCACAAGCCGGGCTTCTTCGTGCGTTGGTTGTTTTCGACCAATCACAAGGACATCGGCACGCTCTACATCATCTTCGCCATCCTGGCGGGCTTGGTGGGCGGCGCGTTTTCCGGCCTGATCCGCTGGGAACTGGCCGAACCGGGCATTCAGATCTTTCAGCCCAATTCGTGGGTGGCCCAGATGGGCCTCATCGAGGGCTCCAAGCACGGCTATAACGTCATCGTTACGGCCCACGCCTTGATCATGATCTTCTTCATGGTCATGCCGGCTATGATCGGCGGGTTCGGCAACTGGTTTGTGCCGCTGATGATCGGTGCGCCGGACATGGCGTTTCCGCGCATGAACAACATTTCGTTTTGGCTGCTGGTGGCGTCCTACGTCCTGCTATGCACCTCGCTGTTCGTCGATGGCGGACCGGGCCGCGGCTTTGGCGGCGGATGGACGCTGTATCCGCCACTATCGACGATCGGCCACACCGGACCGGCCATGGACTTTGCCATCTTGTCCGTGCACTTGGCCGGCGCCAGCTCCATCCTCGGCGCCATCAACTTCATCACCACGATTTTCAACATGCGCGCGCCGGGGATGACCTTGCACCGCATGCCCCTGTTCGTGTGGTCGGTGCTGGTCACTGCCTTCCTGTTGCTGCTGTCGCTGCCCGTCCTGGCCGGTGCGATCACCATGCTGCTGACCGACCGAAACTTCGGCACCCACTTCTTCGATGCGGCGGCCGGCGGCGACCCGGTGATGTTCCAGCATCTGTTCTGGTTCTTCGGCCACCCAGAAGTCTACATTCTGATCCTGCCGGGTTTCGGCATTATCAGCCAGATCGTCTCGACCTTCTCCAAGAAGCCCGTGTTCGGTTATCTGGCCATGGCCTACGCCATGGTGGCGATCGGCTTCGTGGGCTTCGTGGTGTGGGCGCACCACATGTACACCACGGGCATGACCGTGAACCTACAGGCCTATTTCGTGGCCGCGACCATGATCATCGCCGTGCCCACGGGCGTGAAGGTGTTCTCGTGGATCGCGACCATGTGGGGAGGCTCCATCGATTTCAAAACCCCCATGCTGTGGGCGATCGGCTTCATCTTCCTGTTCACGGTCGGCGGGGTGACGGGCGTCGTTCTGGCCAACGCTGGCATCGACTACTCCTTGCACGACTCCTACTATGTGGTCGCGCACTTCCACTACGTGCTGTCGTTGGGCGCGGTGTTCTCGGTGTTCGCCGGCTTCTACTACTGGTTCGAAAAGATGTGGGGCGTGAAGTACAACGAGTTCCTCGGCGCGACCCACTTCTGGATCACCTTCGTCGGCGTGAACATGATCTTTTTCCCGCAGCATTTCTTAGGTCTGCAGGGCATGCCTCGCCGCTACATCGACTACCCGACCGCCTTCGCGGATTGGAACAAACTGTCCTCCCAAGGGTACGCTGTGACCTTGGTTGGGGTGGGCGTGTTCCTGCTGGTTCTGATCGAGGCTGCGGTGCGCCGTCGCAAGGCCGAGGCCAATCCCTGGGGCGAGGGCGCAACGACTTTAGAGTGGACCCTGCCGTCTCCGCCGCCCTTCCACCAGTTCAACGAACTGCCGGTGATCCGGACCGATTCCCACCACTAGGGGGTATCGCGACTTCGAATTGGGGCGCGGCCGCCGGAATTGGCTTCCGGCAGCCGCGCCCTCGGCCTATTGAACCTCTATGCTCGTGAACAATATGACCGACACCACAGCCGCCCCCGCTTCCGGCGCCGCCCCGGCGCGATCGGGCGACTATCTGGCGCTGCTCAAGCCCAGGGTCATGTCGCTGGTGGTGTTCACGGCTTTCACAGGCCTGATCTGCGCCAGGGCGCCTATGAGCCCGACTCTGGCGTTTGTGGCGGTGCTCTGCATCGCGGTGGGCGCCGGCGCGGCCGGGGCCCTGAACATGTGGTACGACTCAGACATTGACGGCATTATGCGCCGCACGCGCGCCCGGCCCATCCCCACGGGCAAGGTTCAGTCTGCCGACGCCCTAGCGCTGGGGGTGGTGCTGTCCCTGCTGTCGGTGATGATGATGGGCATGGCGGCCAACTGGCTGGCCGCCGGTTTGCTGGCTTTCACCATCCTGTTTTACGCCGTGATCTACACCATGTGGCTCAAGCGATTGACGCCGCAGAACATCGTTATCGGCGGCGCCTCCGGGGCCCTGCCGCCGGTGATCGGCTGGGCGGCCGCGTCAGGCCACACGCCCATCAACGCCTGGCTGCTGTTCATGATTATATTCCTGTGGACCCCGCCTCATTCCTGGGCGTTGGCGCTGTATACTGCGGGGGACTACGCCAAGGCCGGGGTGCCGATGATGCCCGTGGCCAAGGGCGCGGCTTCCACCCGTAGGCAGATCATGATCTATAGCCTGCTGTTCGTGCCGGTGGCGGTGGCTCCGGCGTTCACAGGCCTGGGCGGTCTGCTGTACCTGGCGGTTTCAAGCCTGGGGGGCGCCTTGTTCCTGTTGCTGGCGTTTCGCCTGGCGCGCAGCGGCTCCGGCGAGGCGGACGGTGCGCAGAACGGCTTGTACGAGGTCAAAGCCGGATCGCGCGATGCTCGCAACCTGTTCGCCTTCTCCATCCTCTATCTGACCCTTTTGTTCGCCTCGCTGCTGGCGGAGCGGGCGTTTGGATTGGAGCCTATGTTTAAGGTAGTCTCGTGAGCGATCCCAAGAACGAAGGCGTCGAGGAGGCCAAGGCGCGTGGCTGGCGCAACCTGGTGATCGGCGTGATCTTGGCGGCGTTCGTCGTACTTACCTTTATCGTCACCATTGCCAAGCTGAGCGCCCATGTCGCCGAACGGACTTTCTAAGGCCCGCCGCCGGGCCGTGACCCGCACGGCCAGTCTTTGCACCTTAGTCCTGGTGGCGATGGTAGGGGCGGCCTTCGCGGCCGTGCCCCTTTATCGGATCTTCTGCCAGCAAACCGGCTACGACGGCGCCAGCCGGCGGGCCAAGGCCGTCCCCGGCGCGATCCTCGATAAGCGGGTGACGATTCGATTCGACGCCAACGTTCGCGACTTGCCGTGGGATTTCGCGCCCGATCAGCTGAGCCAAGATGTCCGCATCGGCGATACCGGCCTGGCGTTCTACCATGTGACCAATCGAAGCGACCAACCGATCACAGCGCATGCTTCGTACAATGTGGTGCCGCTGGGGGCGGGCCTATATTTCGAAAAGCTTCAGTGTTTCTGCTTCACCGATCAGACGCTAAAGCCCGGTCAAAGCGTGGAATTTCCTGTGGTCTATTTTGTCGACCCGCGTTTTGCGAGCGACCCGGACACCAAGAACGCCAAGGAAATTACCCTGTCCTACACCTTCTATCGGGTGAACAAACCGGCCGTAGCGACGCGCGCCCCGACGGCGCCCGGCGGTTCGAATGCGAATAAGGCGTCACAGCCTATTGGCGGATCGCCCAGGGCGGCGCTATAGGCTTTTGCGAGGCGACGCGGCGCAGGCCGCGCGAGACATTGAGGGGTTGGCGCTAAGATGGCCCAAGCAGGCGTTAAACACGACTATCACCTAGTCAATCCGAGCCCTTGGCCTTTGGTCGGCTCCATTGCCGCGGCCGTGCTGGCCTTCGGCGCGGTGATCTACATGAAGGGCCTGTTTGGCCTGCCCAAAGGTTATCCTTGGCTGGCCGTCGCAGGCTTCGTCGGCGTGATTTACACCATGATCGGTTGGTGGATCGAGGTGGTCAAGGAAGCCAACGGCGGCGATCACACGCCGGTGGTCTCGATCGGCCTGCGCTACGGCATGATCATGTTCATCGCGTCGGAAGTGATGTTCTTCGTCGCCTGGTTCTGGATTTTCTTCGAGATGGCGTTGTTCCACCACGTGCGGACCGCCTCGGCCATCGACGAGGTTCGCACCGCCTGGCAAGCTTGGCCACCCAAGGGCGTGGAAACCGTTTCCCCCTGGCATCTTCCGCTGGTGAATACGCTCACTCTACTGCTGTCGGGGACCACGGTCACCTGGGCGCACCACGCCTTGCTCGAAGGCGACCGCAAGGGCGCCAAGATCGGCTTGCTGCTCACCATCGTTTTGGGCGTGCTGTTCACCTCGATCCAGGCCTACGAATATCACCACATCCTGACCGAGCAGCTATTCTACTCGCCTGACGCGGCCAATGCGGGCCTTTATGGATCGTCATTCTTCATGGCCACGGGCTTCCATGGCTTCCACGTGTTGATAGGCACCATATTCCTGACCGTGTGTCTGTTGCGGCTGATCGGCGGCGGTTTCACGCCTCAAAAGCACTTCGGCTTCGAAGCGGCGGCTTGGTACTGGCACTTCGTGGACGTGGTTTGGCTGTTCCTGTTCGCGTTCATTTACGTGATCTTCGGCTGATGACATGAGCGGTAGCGTCAATCCGGTCCTGGCCGGCCTGACCTGCCGATGTCCCAGCTGTGGCGAGGGGCCGCTGTTCAGCGGCTTTCTTACGGTGTCCGAGCGCTGCGAAGCTTGCGGGCTGGACCTGAGGGCGGCTGACTCTGGCGATGGCCCGGCCGTGTTCATCATCCTGATCGTCGGAACCCTGGTGGGGTTCGGGGCCTTGATCACGGAAATCCAGTTACATCCGCCGGTGTGGGTGCATATGGTCATCTGGCTGCCGCTGACGGCAATTCTTTGCCTGGCCTTCCTGCGCCCGTTCAAGGGCGTGATGCTGGCGATGCAGTTCCATCATCGCGCGTCCGAAGCGGGTGGGAAGGACATCGAGTGAGCCTGGCCCCGATGTTCGGTGATCGCGCGCGCAAAGGCAGGCCGACTGTCTTGGGTGCTCTATTCTCGCTGGCGGGCCTGATCACCCTGGTTTGTCTCGGCGTCTGGCAGCTTCAGCGCATGGCCTGGAAGGAAGATCTGCTCAAGCACCTCGCGGCGCTCAAGTCGCAGGCGGCGAGACCCTTGGCTGAGGTCCTCGCCGGCAACGAAAAGGAGTTCGTGCGCGTGAGCCTGGAGTGCCCTGACCTGATGAGCCGCCCGCGCCTGCGGCTTTACGGCATTCAGGATGGCCAGCCCGGCTACCGCTTGATGACGGCCTGTCCGATCGCGGGCGGCGTGGCCAGCGTGCTGGTCGATCTTGGGTTTGAAGCCCAGGGGCCCCAGGCCGACACCCCAGCGGCTTGTTTGAACACGCCATCGGCGCCTGATTTGCCGGGGCCGTCGGTGGGCATATTGCGCGAGCCCGACACGGCGACCTTTGTTACGCCCGCCAATCAGCCTGCTAGCAACCTTTGGTATTCCCGTGACCTGGCGGCCATGGCCAAGACCCTCGGCGCCCCGCCGCCCGCCGCATTTTTTGTCGCCCTGGAATCGGCGCCTGGCGCCGCGGCCGCCGGGTGCCCTTTGGTCCGTCGCGTCCTGCCCAGTGACCTGCCGAATAACCACCTGTCGTACGCCTTGACCTGGTTCGGTCTTGCCGCAGCTCTGGTCGGCGTCTATGTCGCCATGCTCTTTCGCAGGCGGTCTGACTGAAATGCGCTACGTTTCCACCCGGGGGCAAGCCCCGGCGATCGGCTTTTTTGACGCTGTTCTGGCGGGGCTGGCGCCGGACGGCGGTCTTTATGTTCCTCAGGAATGGCCGAGCTTTACACCCGCTGAAATCGCGGCATTTGACGGTCAGCCCTACGCCGACGTCGCTGCTGCGGTGATCGGGAAGTTCGCCGGACCCGACATCGACGACGAAGAGCTGCGCGAGATGACTCGTGAAGCCTACGCAAGCTTTACCCATCCCTGCATCACGCCGGTCAAGCAGCTGTATCCCGGCATCTCATTGCTGGAGCTTTTCCACGGCCCGACCTTGGCCTTCAAGGACGTGGCCATGCAGATCCTGGCCCGGCTCTACGATAAGGCGCTGAAGGCTCAGGGACGAACCCTGACCATCGTCGCGGCCACGTCGGGCGACACTGGCGGCGCGGCCGTTGAGGCGTTCCGGGGCGCGGCCCATGCCCGTCTGCTGGTGCTGTTTCCCGAGGGGCGCATCTCCGAAGTGCAGCGCCGGTTTATGACCACGGCGAGCGAAGCCAATGTCCGCACCGTTGCCGTGCAAGGGTCGTTTGACGACTGTCAGTCCATCGTCAAAGCCATGTTTCAGGACCAGGCCCTGCGCCAGGCCGTCGATCTGTCCGGGGTGAATTCGATCAACTGGGCGCGGATCGCCGCCCAGTCGGTCTACTACTTCACCAGCGCGGCGGCTCTAGGCGCGCCCCATCGCAAGATCGCCTTTGTCGTCCCTACGGGCAATTTTGGAGACGCTTTCGCCGGCTTTGTGGCATCCAAGATGGGGCTGCCGATCGAGCGTATCGTAGCGGCCACCAATAGCAACGATATCGTCGCGCGGGCGCTGCAGACGGGGCATTACGCCCGAGGCGTGGTGCAGGCGACGCAAAGCCCGGCGATGGACATCCAGATCGCCTCCAATTTCGAGCGGCTCTATTTCGAAGCCACCCGGCGCGAGGCGATGGAGACCGCGCGTACTTTTCAGGCTTTCGCCACCACCGGCGCGGTGGACATCCCACCTCAGGCTTTCTCCGCCATGACAGATCTGTTCGGCGGGGTGGCCGTGGGCGAAGACGAAACCCGCCGCACCATCGTGGCCACTTTGAACGAGACGGGTGAACTGATCGACCCGCACACCGCGGTGGCCGTGGCCGCCGCCAAGCGCGTACGCGCCATGAGCAAGCTGGGGGCCACACCTCTGATCGCTCTCGCCACCGCTCATCCGGCCAAGTTCCCAGAAGCGGTTTACGCCGCCGCAGGACTTGAGCCCGGCCTGCCCGCCGCAGCCATGGGCATTGGCCAAAAGGCCGAACGTTTCGACCGGCTGCCCAACGATGCCGATGCATTGAAGGCCTATTTGCGCGCCTTCGCGGGAGCGGCGTGAGCGGAAGACTTCACCGATTATCGAACGGCCTTCGGGTAGTCTGCGATCCCGTGCCGGACCTCGAGACTCTGGCCGTCAGCGTGGTCGCCGGACGGGGCGCGCGCTCCGAGCGCCCTGAACAATCGGGCTGGGCGCATCTGTTGGAGCACATGGTGTTCAAAGGCGCGGGCGGGCGATCGGCGCGGGAGCTCGCTGAAGTCGTGGAGGCCGAAGGCGGCCAGATCAACGCCGCAACGGGCTATGAGCGCACCAGCTTCCAGGTACGGGCTCTGAAAGGTGGCCTGCCACTGTCGATCGAGATCCTGTCGGACATGGTCCTTCGCCCCAACCTCGACGCGGAGGAATTGGAACGCGAGAAATCGGTCATCGCCCAGGAAATCGCTGACGTGGCCGACGCCCCGGATGACAAGGTGTTCGAATTGGCCCAGGCGCAGGGCTTTGCCGGTCAGCCCCTGGGAAAACCGATCCTGGGTCATGCGCGGACGGTCAATGCCGCAGATGTCGCGGCTCTCAGCGACTTTCGCGCACGGCAGTACGCACCTCAAAATCTGGTGGTCAGCGCGGCCGGAGCGGTAGACGAGGATGAACTCTTGGCGCTGGTCGAGAGGGCGTTCGCCGGAGCTGACGGAGTGACGGGTGAGGCGCCTGTTCAGGCGCGCTTCGAGGGCGGCGCCGCGCGCGAGGCGCGCCGACTGGAACAGGCCCACACGGTGCTGCTTCTGCCTGGGGTAGGCGCGCGCGACGAGGCCTATTTCGTGCAACGGCTGTTCGCCGAGGCTCTTGGGGGCGGAATGTCTTCTCGTCTGTTCCAAGAGGCCCGTGAAAAACTCGGCTTAGCCTACACCATAGACGCCTATGCCGAGGGCTATGAGGATGTCGGCGTCATTGGGATCTATGCCGGCACTGCGGCGGTTGACGCAGGGCGCACCGCCGAGGTCTGCGCGGGCCAGATTCTGGCCTTGAGTGAGCAAGTGGAGGCGCGGGAGCTGTCCCGCAGCAAGGCCCAGCTGAAGGCGCATTTGTTCATGGCGCGCGAATCGCCCTTGGCCCGCGCTGAGCAGGCCGCCGGGCAGACCCTGCTGTTCGACCGGTTGTTTACATCCGATCAGATCGCCCAAGCGATCGACGCCGTAGAGGCGCAGGATATCCGCGCCTATGGCCGCAGGTTGTTGGGGTCGGGGCGCATGGCCAGCGCCGTCCTGGGTCCGAAATCGGCCCTGGAGGCTGCGGAGTCCTTCCGTCGGCGCCTGTTTGGCTGAAGGCGCGGATCGCCCCTTCAAATCCGCAACCAATCGGGTCTAGGCTCTTTGCGGAGACCTCGATGGCTTTGCTCGATTGGATCACCCCGCAGAGCGGCCTGCGCCTTGAAGGCGACGGAGTGGTTCTGCGTGCGCCGCAGTACAGCGACTACGAAGCGTGGGCGAACTTGAGGCTCGAGTCGCAGGCTCATCTGAGGCCCTGGGAGCCCCTTTGGCCCGCAGACGATTTGGAGCGCGGCGCTTTCCGGCGACGCTTGGCGACTTATGCGCGGGAGATCGACGCGGGGACGGCCTATCCGTTCTTCATTTTCGCCCCCTCGAACGGCCGGCTGACGGGCGCCATCACCCTATCCAACGTTCGGCGAGGAGTCGCCCAAATGGCGACGGTGGGCTACTGGATTGGTAGGCCTTACGCGGGCCAAGGACGAATGACTGCAGCGCTGAGGACGCTGAGCGATTTCGCCTTCCGAGGATTGGGGCTGCACCGACTCGAGGCCGCTTGCGTCCCGGACAATGAGCCATCCAGGCGGGTATTGCTGAAATCAGGGTTCGTTCACGAAGGAACGGCTCGCGCTTATCTCAAAATTAACGGCGTTTGGAGAGATCATCTGCTGTTTGGGATGATCAACGACTCAGCGTCCGGGCCAAGGCAGCTCGACAAGGCCTGAGTGCTGGGGAGCATGCGGCTGTTGGCGCGTGCGCGTGGGAGCTGGGCTGATCCATGGACGCGCGTGAACAGGGCCGCCGGCCCACTGTTATGCAGCGCACCCACGACCGGTTCGTGTGGGACACCACTGCAACCTTGGAATCGCTTGGGGCTGCGGGCGTGGTCCTGTGGATGTGGGATCCCGAGCGGGATCGCATGCGCCTGAACGGCGCTGTGCGCGCCTTGGGTTTAGGCCCCCTGGCTCCGGAGTGTTCGTCAGCCGCGCTGTTGGCTCTTGCAGCCCCGCAAGATCGCAACCTGCTCGAAAGTCTCCTACGCCGCCAGCCGCCGGGTTCCGACGTGGCCGCGCGCGCCCAGATGCGCGGGGCGGCGTCCTGCTTGTGGCGGGGCGTATGGCTGGAGGAAGGCGCTCGGGCGGCGGGAGTGCTGGCGCCGGAACGCCGGTTCGCCGTGGAACGCCGCGACGGACTGACCGGATTACTGGAGCGGCGAGCTTTCATTGACAGGGCGGCCGAGCGTTTAGCTGAGCCGGCGCCTTTCGTACTGATGGTGGCCGATCTTGACCGTTTACGCCGCCTCAACGAAGCGCTGGGCCACGAGCGGGCGGATATGGTGCTGGCGGCGTTGGGCTCGCGTTTGGTCGCAGTATTCCCGGCCGACACGCTGCTGGCGCGCATCGGAGAGGACGAGTTCGCCATCCTGACGCCCGATTTGGGGGCAGACCCCGCGGACACCGTCCGTACAGCGTTGGAGCAACCCCTTAGGGTGGCGGGTTTCGATATCTATCCGACCTTGTCGATTGGGCAGGTCAAGGCGGACGGCGGCGAACAGGCGCCGGATGCCGGTGAACTGCTGCGCCGTGCCGAACTCAATCTGGAAGTGGCCAAGGGATCACGCCGAAACTGGCCTACGGCCGGTCCGGTCAAGGCGGCCGACACCGATGGATTGTCGCGTCTGGCGCTGGAATCGGATTTGCGCGGGGCTTTGGGACGCGGCGAAATTCTTCCCTACTTCCAGCCCGTCGTGCGTCTCAGCACCGGGGCTATTTCCGGCTTTGAGGCCCTGGTCCGCTGGCGACATTCCCGGCGCGGCTTGGTCGCTCCGGATGATTTCCTGGGCTTGGCCGACGAGATGGGGCTACTCTTGGAGATCGGCGCTCATATGCTGGACGCCTCCGCCCGCCAACTGGCGGCTTGGCGGCGTAGTCACCGGGCCGCCGGCGAGCTGACCTGCAGTGTCAACCTTTCCACGGTGGAGATTGATCGGCCCAATCTGGTTTCAGATGTCGACCGGCTGATCAAGGAAACCGGGTTGCCGTCCGGCGCCTTGAAGCTGGAAATCACTGAGAGCGACATCATGCGCGATCCTGAGCGGGCTGCGCAGATTCTGCTGGCGCTGCGCCGGGTGGGCGCCGGCCTGGCGCTGGACGATTTCGGAACAGGCTTTTCCTCGCTGTCCTATTTGACCCGCCTGCCGTTCGACACCTTGAAAATCGACCGCTATTTCGTACGCACCATGAGCACCAATGAAGGCTCGGCCAAGATCGTCCGCTCTGTAGTCAATTTGGGACGCGATCTTGACTTGGAAGTGGTGGCTGAGGGCGTCGAAAACGCCGCCATGGCCCAGCAGCTTCTAAGTCTGGGCTGCGACTACGGCCAAGGCTACGGCTATGCCCCTGCGCTATCGGCCCAGGAAGCCGAAGTTTATCTCAACGAAAGCTACGTCGATGGAGCCGCGCCGGTGGTCAAGAGCCGGGGGTAGGGCGTACCATGAATTGGCGTGGCGGAAGCCATTGATGCATATACGTATGCAGGAGCGCCGGACATCCAGTTGGCCTCACGCCCGCCCGGATTGAGCCGACAGGCTGCCGGGGGCCACCCCAAGCTTGGCCAGGGCCTGGGTCCACTTTAGATCGTGATCGGGGTCGAACAGCAGGGATTCGTCCGGCTCGCAGGTCAGCCAGATATTGTCTTGAAGTTCCCGCTCCAACTGCCCGGCGCCCCAACCGGCGTAGCCTAGGGCGAGAATGGAACGTCGCGGCTGCATCAGTCGGTCGCCCATGGCCTGCAGCACGTCGCGGGTTGCGGTCCAGGCGACCCCTTCGCACACCGGCAGACTGGATCCGCGGCTCATATAGTCGTCGGTGTGCACCACGAATCCGCGTTCACGATCCACCGGCCCGCCGAACAGAACCGGCTCCTCTGGCAGGGGCGCGTCGGCCTTGAGGTCAAGACGCTCGAGCAATTGGGCGACGGAAAGGCCTTCGATCGGGTGATTGAGCGTCAGTCCCATGGCGTGGCTGGCGCTGTGGGCGCACATGAGAACTACTGCCCGCTCGAAACGGGGATCGCCGATGCCCGGCATGGCGATCAAGAGACGACCGGTCAGATCGTCGCTGGTTGGCGCACCATCAGAATGATCAGACCGCTGCATGCGACCGATGATTTCTCTTTGTGGCGAACCTTTCAAGCGGAGCGGCAGGGGAACCCGCGCACAAATCCAGTGTTTGCTTGAGGTAGAGGCCAAATGCGGTGATATGTCGCCGATTCCCCAGCCCCCGGAGCCAGCCATGTCCATCAAAGTCGGCGACAAGATTCCTCAAGCGACTTTCATGGTCTTTACCGTCGACGGGCCCAAGCCGCTGTCTTCAGCAGACCTCACCGCCGGCAAGACGGTGGCCTTGTTCGCCCTGCCGGGCGCCTTCACGCCGACCTGCTCGGCCAAGCATCTGCCCGGGTTCAAGGCTCATGAGGCCGATCTGAAGGCCAAGGGGGTGGATACGATCGCCTGCCTGTCGGTCAATGACGTGTTCGTCATGAATGCCTGGGGAAAGGCGCAGGAGGTCGGCGACAGCGTGCTGATGCTGGCCGACGGCAACGGTGATTTTACCCGCGCGGTCGGCCTGGATTTTGACGCGGGCAAGTTCGGCATGGGCAAACGCTCGCAACGCTATTCAATGTTGATCAAGGACGGGACGGTGAGCCTGCTCAACGTCGAACAACCGGGCGCTTTCGAGGTCTCTTCGGCTGAGTATCTGTTGGGTCAGCTAGGCTGATCAGCTTGGGACCTGCTGCGGCATCCGAGCGGTTGGCGATTCGACCCTTGTCCGATAGATAACGACGCCGAAGTTGGCCGGCTCCGGCGAAGGACAACGGGACCATGGCAAGACCGCTGACCCGCTATTCCATCGTGGCTATCATCCTCCACTGGCTGATTGCGGCGTTCATTCTGTTCAATCTGTGGCTTGGCCTATCGGTGGAAGGCCGGCATGGCGCGGCCAAGATCAATGCCTTCGAACTGCACCAGTCGGTGGGGATGACGGTCCTTTTGCTGAGCGTTCTGCGCCTGGGCTGGCGGTTGGCCAATCCGCCCCCGCCCGAAGCGCCGGGCATCGCCCATTGGGAAAAAACCGCCTCGGGCCTCGTCCATGGTGCTTTCTACGTCATCATGATCGGCATGCCCGTGACGGGCTGGCTGATGGTTTCGGCCAGCCCGAACGGAGCGCATATGGCCCTTTGGCGCTTAGGCGGTTTTCAAGGCCTTCCCTGGCCGCGCCTGCCTGTGGTCGCCGCCCTGCCAGCCGCGCGCAGGGATGCGGTCCAAGGCGCTTCCTACGCCGCCCACACCTACCTGTCATACAGCGCCTATGTCCTGATCGTGCTGCACCTCATGGGCGCATTGAAGCATCAGATCTTCGATCCCAATCCCGTGCTGCCGCGCATGCTGCCTTTCCTCAAGCGCCGCTCTCCGCTCCCGTGACACAGCCATTGCTTCAGGCCGTCGGCGAGGCCGCCGAGGTCCTGCGGCGGGGCGGCCTCGTGCTGATGCCCACCGAGACGGTCTATGGCCTAGCCGCCGACGCCGCCAATCCCGCAGCGGTGGCCGCGATTTACGAGGCAAAAGGCCGCCCCAGGTTCAACCCCCTGATCGTACATGTGGCGGACATCGCGGCGGCAGGCAGGCTGGTCGCCTTGGACGGTCGCGCCAGGGCCCTGGCCGAGGCCTTCTGGCCCGGGCCGCTGACCCTAGTCGCATCCGCCTTGTCCGATTGTCCGGTATGCGATCTCGCCCGCGCGGGGCTAGATAGCGTGGCGGTGCGTGCCCCGGCCCACCCGGCGGCCTTGGCCTTGCTGGAGGCTTTCGGCGGTCCCGTCTGCGCGCCCTCGGCCAATCGGTCCGGGCGACCCAGTCCCACCACGCTCGCCGCCGCCCTGGAAGAGACTGGCTTTGCCGTGGCCGCCGCAATTGAGGGCGGTCCGTGCCGGGTCGGCGTGGAGTCAACGGTGGTGTCGGTGCTCGATGGGCCGGTGAGACTTTTGCGTCCAGGCGGCTTGACCCGCGACCAGATCGAGGCCGTGGTCGGTCCCTTGGTCGAGGCGCATGACGACGCCGCCCGCTCGCCTGGGCGCCTGACCCGTCACTATGCCCCGCGCGCTCCGCTTCGGCTGGACGCCCAGGCCCCGGCGCCGGGGGAGGTCTATCTGGCCTTCGGGCCCTGGCCGACGGCGGCCGACGTGTTCAACCTCAGCGTCACGGGAGACGTCAATGAGGCCGCCTATCGCCTGTTCGCCTCCTTGCGCGAAGCTGACCGGCTAAATCCGGTGGCCATCGCCGTCGCGTCCATTCCGCGCCATGGCCTGGGTGAAGCCATCAATGATCGGCTGAAGCGCGCGGCGGGCTTCATAGGCTGAAGCCTTGCGGCTAAGGTGGCGGCTATGAGCATAGCTGTTTCTGCTGATGTGATCGCGCGACTCAAGGCTTTGTTGGGTGATGGCGGCTTTAGCCAGGACCCGGCGCGTCTTGCGCCAAAGCTGCTGGAGTGGCGCGACCGTTGGTCGGGTCAAACGCCGCTGTTGGTTCTGCCCAAGTCCACCGCCGAGGTCGCTGCCGTGGTGGAAGTCTGCGCTCAGGCCGGCGCGGCGATCACGCCTCAGGGTGGAAACACCGGCCTGGTTGGGGGCCAAATCCCGCGCGGGGAAATTCTTCTGTCGCTCGACCGGATGCGGGCCATCCGCCATATCGATCCGTTCGACGACGCCATGACGGTGGAGGCCGGCGCGCCGCTGATTTCAGTGCAGCACGCCGCCCAGAACGCCGGTCGGCTGTTTCCTCTGAGCTTGGCCTCGGAAGGCACCGCCACCGTCGGCGGGCTGGTTTCCACCAATGCGGGCGGAACGGCGGTGCTGCGCTATGGCAACATGCGTGAATTGGTGCTGGGGATCGAGGCGGTCCTCCCCAACGGCCAAGTGTTTTCCGGCCTGAAGTCCTTGCGCAAGGATAACACCGGCTACGACCTTAAGCAGCTCCTGATCGGCGCCGAAGGCACCTTGGGCGTGGTGACGGCGGCCACGCTGAAGCTGTTTCCCATACCGATCTCCCGCGCCACCGCCATGGCGGGGGTGCGCACGCCCGCCGATGCGGTGGCTCTGCTGGCGCGCGCCAAGCAGGAAAGCGCGGGAGGCATTGAGGCCTTCGAACTGATGAGCCGAATGGGGGTGGACTTTGCCCTGCGCCATATCCCGGGCTTGCGCGAGCCGTTGGCGCAGCCACACCTGTGGTACGTATTGATCGAGGCGATCAGCAGCGAGCCGGCCGGCGCGGACGCGGCTCTAGAGCGTCTGCTGGCGTGGGCGCTGGAGACGGGCCTAGCGCAAGACGCAGCCATCGCCCAGAGCCAGGGTCAGGCCAAGGCGTTTTGGCGGCTGCGAGAGGACCAGTCGGCGGCGCAGAAGCCGGAGGGCCTGTCGTGGAAGCACGACGTCTCGGTTCCCGTGTCCAAGGTGGCCGAGTTAATCGAGCGGGCAGGGACCGAGATCGGGCGGCGTTGGCCCGGCGCGCGCATCGCCGCCTTTGGCCACGTCGGCGACGGCAACATCCACTATAACATCTCTGAGCCGCAGGGCGGCGATCCAGCATTTGAGGCAGGCCGCGAGGCGTGCGCGCGGCTGGTGCACGACCTCGTAGACGAACTGGGCGGCTCGATCTCGGCCGAGCATGGCCTGGGCGTGATGAAGAGCGAGGACGCGCTGCGCTACAAGTCCGCAGCGGAAGTGGAGGCCATGCGGGCCGTTCGCCAAGCGCTCGATCCCAAGCGGATCATGAATCCGAGAGTGCTGTTCTAGCGGGCGCATTATTGACGCCGCCCGTCTTGCTCAAGCGAGGTCCGGAGGTCATGGTCCAGCCTCATGCTGCTGATTATTTCGCCTGCAAAGTCCTTGGATTTCTCGCCGCCCGCGCCTGGCGTCCCAGCCAGCGCGCCGATGATGGCGGCCGACACCGCCGAGCTGGCCAAGGCCACACGCAAGCTGAAGGCGCGCGACCTGAAGCGGCTGATGTCGATTTCCGACACCCTGGCTCTTTTGAACTATGAGCGGTTTCAGGCCTTCGATCCGCACAGTGAGGACGGAGTGCAGGCCGCCATGGCTTTCAACGGCGACGTCTACACGGGTCTGCAGGCGCGCACTCTGGACAAGGCCGCGCTGAACTGGGCGCAGGGGCATTTGCGCATTCTGTCGGGGCTATACGGCTTGCTGCGTCCGCTGGACGTAATCCAACCTTATCGCCTGGAGATGGGCGTGCGCTTGAAGACTCGGCGAGGCCAAAGCCTTTACGACTTCTGGGGGCCGCGTATCGCTGCGCAGCTGAATGCTGCCGCCGAAGGCCATGCCGATCCCACCCTGATCAATCTGGCCAGCCAGGAATATTTCGCTTCGGTAAGGCAAGACGCGCTGACGATTCCGCTGCTGACCTGCCAGTTTAAGGAGTTGAAGGATGGGGAGGCCAAGATTGTCAGTTTCTTCGCCAAGAAGGCGCGGGGGCTGATGGCGCGTTACGCCATTGAAGGGCGGCTGGACCGTCCTGACGGTCTCAAGGACTTTGCAGCCGAGGGCTATGGGTTTGACGCCAAACGCTCCAATGACCGGGAATGGGTGTTTGTCCGGCCGGCCGTGAGCCCAAAGGGCGCTTAACGCCTCGCCTCCGCCGCGCGACGGGTTTATGCTGCGTCGCAACATCAGAAGGAGCTCAGGTCATGACCCAAAATGCGGACTTGAAGGGGCGCGTCTCACTGGTCACCGGATCAACCAGCGGCATCGGCATGGCCATGGCGCGGGCCCTGGCAGGCCAGGGGTCCAACATCGTGATCAACGGCTTGGGCGATCCGGAGGCCATAGAGAAGGAGCGAGCGAGCTTTTCCGCCGAGTTCGGGGTTGAGGTTCGCTATCACGGCGCGGACATGACCCAGCCCGATCAGATCGCTGACATGATCGCTTTTGCGGAGCGCGAGTTGGGTCGGCTGGATCTGGTCCTGAACAACGCCGGGGTGCAGTTCGTCTCGCCGATCGAGGACTTTCCCTTGGAGAAGTGGAACCAAATCATCGCCATCAACCTCTCCTCGGCGTTCCACACCATCCGCGCCTGCGTGCCCATCATGAAGGCCCAGGGCCGTGGCCGAATCGTCAATCTAGCCTCCGCGCACGCCCTGGTCGCCTCGCCGTTCAAGTCGGCCTATGTCGCGGCTAAGCACGGAATTTTGGGCCTTACCAAGACGGTGGCCTTGGAAGTAGCCACCTTCAACATCACCTGCAACGCCATCTGTCCGGGCTATGTGAAGACGCCCCTGGTGGACGCCCAGATCGCCGATCAGGCCAAGGCGCGCGGCATGACGCCCGAAGCGGTGATGCGTGACGTGATCTTGGACGCGCAGCCCACCAAGAAGTTCGTCGAATATGATCAGATCGCCGGCCTTCTGCTCTATCTGGCGTCGGATGCAGGCGCGTCGGTGAACGGCGCGGGCCTTGCCATCGACGGCGGCTGGACGGCTCAGTAGCCGCCGGCAGAGGATCCAACTTGGCGTTGTTACGCAAAGCCTCAAAACCTGATGGGCCTAAAGCCATCAGCCTAGCCCTGCAGGGCGGCGGCGCGCACGGCGCGTTCGAATGGGGCGTGATCGACCGACTGCTGGAAATAAGCGCCATCGAAATCAAGGCTATATCGGCGGCGTCGGCCGGGGCGATGAACGCTGTGGCGGTCACCGCCGGCCTGCTCGAGGGCGGCCCGGATGGCGCGCGTGCGAGGCTGGAAAAGTTCTGGAAGGCGGTCAGTCAGAGCGGAGGGGGCGCGTTTCTCGGTGGCAACTTCATGGGCTCGTTCGGCGCCAACTGGATGGAAAACAATCCGGCCTATCGCTACCTGGAATCCTTATCCGCGACGGTCTCGCCCTACGATTTCAACCCGCTGAATTACAATCCCCTGCAGGACATTCTGCGCAAGCAGATCGACTTCAAGGCGATCCGGGAAAATTCACCCGTGGAGCTGTTCATCAGCGCCACGGCCGTACGCACCTGCCAGGCCAAGGTGTTCCGCGCGACGGAGTTGACGCCCGAACATGTTATGGCCTCGGCCTGCCTGCCTGCGGTGTTTCAGGCCGTCCAGATTGACGGGGAGGCCTATTGGGACGGTGGATATCTGGCTAATCCACCGATCTGGCCACTGGCCGAATGCAAGGCGCGCGACGTTCTGCTGGTCCTGCTCAATCCCTTCGTTAGCAAGACGACGCCCAAGACCGCCTCCGATATCGCCGACCGCATCGATGAAATTGCCTTCAACGCGCCGTTGGTGGCGGAATTACGTGTGATCGGGCACGTCCATTCCCTGATCAAGAAGGGAGTGCTGAGGACCGGTCCGGGCTATCAGCTGCTGCGTTTCCATTCCATCGATGCGGATGGGCGCTTGAGCGATCTGCGGTTGTCGAGCAAGTTCAACGTCGACTGGGCCTTTCTGAATGACCTGAAGAAACGTGGCCGGCTCGCGGCGGATGAATGGATGAAGACCGACTTTCCGGCCGTGGGCGAACATTCCAGCCTGGACCTCGGCAAGGCGCTTTTGTGAGCTCGCCGGTCCCCGCTGCAGGCGTGGTTTGTTTTCGCGACGACTCGGTCTTGCTGGTCCGGCGCGGCACGCCGCCCAGGCTGGGCGAATGGAGTCTGCCCGGCGGCCGGATCGAGTGGGGCGAGGAGGCCTCGGCGGCGGCGCTGCGTGAATTGCAGGAGGAAACCGGCGTTGAGGCGCAGTTGCTCGGCTTGATCGATGTCGTCGATGGAATGTTCCTGGACGACGCGGGCGCATGCCAGCGGCACTATGTTCTGATCGACTACGCCGCTCAATGGCGCTCGGGCGAGCCGGTGGCCGGGGATGACGCGGCGGAGGCCAGGTTCTGGCCGCTGGAGGAGGCCGTGGCTATGGTGGCGTGGAGCCAGACCAAGCGGGTGATCCGCGAGGCGTGGGACCGGTTTGCAGGAGGACCAAGGTGAGACGGCTTGTGGGGTTAGTCCTGGTTGCGGGCATGGCGACGGCCGCTTGGGGGCAGGACCGGACTCCGGCGCAGCGGCAGACCCTGAACGAGCTGGCCCATGTGTTGGGCCAGAGTCACGCGTTGCGCCAAGCCTGCGAGGGGGCGAGCGACCAATACTGGCGCCAGCGCATGAGCCAACTGTTACAGGCGGAGGCGCCGGATCAAACCTTCGATCGCGCCCTCAGGGAGGCCTTCAATACCGGCTACGCCGCCGCTCAAGCGCAGTTTCAGGCCTGTGACGCAAAAAGTCGGGGCGAGGCGGCGCAGATCGCGCGGCGCGGCGCGGCTTTGGCCGAGACGGCCGGAGGGCTGTGATTCAACTCACGCCCGCCTAAAGACTCGCCCGCAAGGCCTTCAGAAACACGCTCGGCATGCCCGCTGCGGCGTCGTCCAGGGATGTCCAGATCAGACCATGCTCGCCGGGCGGCGCATTGGCCTTCAACACATCCAATGTCAGGGAGAAGTGGGTAAAGACGTGCTCGATTTGGCCGGCCGGCCGCCAGTCAGCCGGGAAGGGTTCGGACGGCGTTGGGCTGCGGGGGGTGGCGACCCACTCGGTGCTCGGCAAGGCGAGCATGCCGCCGAGCAAGCCCCTATCCGGCCGCCGCACCAGGCCGACCTTTGCGCCGCGTAGCCCTATGAAGGCCGTGCCATAGCGATGTGGACGCTGAGCCTTGGGCGTGCGGCGTGGATAGATTTGCGGCGACCCTCCCGCTCGAGCGGCGCAGACCGGGGCGAGGGGGCAGCGATCGCACAAGGGCGCCTTGGGCCGGCAGACGACGGCGCCCAGATCCATTAGGGCCTGAGCCCAGTCACCTGGCCGGTCTGTTCCGATCAATTCGCCGGCAAGCGCCTTAAGCTCGGGCTTCGCCGCCGGCAACGGGGTGTCAACGGCGTGCAAGCGCGCGATCACCCGCTCGACATTGCCGTCCACTACATTGGCAGGTCGGTCGAAGGCGATGGCTGCAACGGCCGCAGCAGTATAGGCGCCGACACCGGGCAGATCGCGCAAGGCCGCTTCGGTATTCGGGAATATTCCACCATGACCGGCGGCGACGGCGCGGGCGCAGGCGAGCAGGTTTCGGGCGCGAGCGTAGTAACCAAGGCCCGCCCACGCCGCCATCACCTCGCCGTCCTCGGCGGCGGCCAGGGCGCAAACCGTGGGCCAGCGCTGGGTGAAGGCCAGGAAATAGGGCGCTGCATGGGGGACCGTGGTCTGCTGCAGCATGATCTCCGACAGCCATACGCTGTAAGGATCGGGCTTCAGCCCTTGAGTGGCGTCGCGCGGCCCGATGCGCCAGGGCAAGGCGCGAGCGTTGGCGTCGTACCAGGCGAGCAGGGCGGAGCGAACTGTAGGGACGTCGAGCACCCCTCGGTTTTAACCGCGCCGGCCGTGAAATCCATCAGCCCTTTTTGCGCCCATCATTCCTGCTCTATGATGACCCATGCCCAGCCGTCGCCTGCCCACTGCACAGGAAGCCCAGCGCATTCTCGCCGAGCGCCGCACGCGGCCCGCTTGGCGGGCTAGCCCGACGGCCGGCAAGAGTCTGGGCAAGCTTATCAAGACCCTGGAGGACCGGTTCGGCCAGGGCGGTCCGGACGTGTTGCGGGCGCGTTGGCGGGAAATCGCCGGTGAGCATCTGAGCGCGCGCACCGAGCCGGTCAAACTGGTGCGCGGTCGCACAGGCGGGGCCGCGACTCTGGAGATCAAGGTCGAAGGACCGGCCGCCGCCCTGATCCAGCATCAGGCGCCGCAAATCTTGGCCCGGGTGAACCTGTTTCTGGGGTCAGGGGCTGTGGCTAAGCTGCGTATTGTTCAGGGCAAGGTCACGCCGCCGTCCAGCGGCCTGCTGCCCGCCCGCAGCCGCCGCCTGAGGAACCAGCCGCTCGACGCGGCGGCGGAGGCGCAGTTGCAACAGGGCCTGTCAGGTGCGCCGGACAGTCCACTGCGTAAATCACTGCTCAAGTTGGGGAGGGAAGTTATGCGCCGACACGCCGATGATTGACGCCGCGAACGCCGCCCCCTATGGCGCAGATCTTCCTTGCTCGCCCTCGGTGGTCTTGATGCCCTTGATCCGCGGTTTTGGCATGGCCCTGGCGGCCCTGGCCCTGGTCTGTCAGCCCGCGACGGCTGCACCCAAGGCTTTCATGGGGACTGAGGTCTCGATGGGCTCGCCAAACGCCCCGATCACGGTGATTGAATATGGATCGGACGCCTGCTCGCACTGCGCGCGGTTCAACAATGAGGTCTTTCCCCAGTTCAAGGCCAAGTACGTCGACACGGGCAAGGTGCGCTATGTTTTCCGCGAATATCTGACCCAGCCTGCGGCGTTTGCCGCCGCCGGGTTCCTGATGGCGCGCTGCGTCGGACAGGACAAATATCTGGCGGTGCTGGACGACGTTTTCCACGCGCAGGACAAGATTTATGAGAGCCAGAAGCTGCTGGAGGGACTGCAGGCTATCGGCGCC
Organism: Pseudomonadota bacterium; assembly: GCA_048498155.1. GTDB lineage: Bacteria > Pseudomonadota > Alphaproteobacteria > Caulobacterales > Caulobacteraceae > BOG-938. The sequence goes on from JBEHYN010000002.1 coordinate 86,139, forward strand.
AAGTACGGCCTGTCGAAAGCTAATTTCGACGCCTGTGTTCGTGACCCCCAGTCTAATAAAGCCCTGACGGCCCGGCATATGGCGGCGGACGCCGCGGGCGTAGGCGGAACGCCGACCTTTCTGATCAAAAAGGAGCGGCTGGAGGGCGAGGTAACCCTGGGCGATCTAATGTTGGTCATCGAGCCCATGCTCGCCGCCATGTCCGTCAACCACCCTTAAGCCCGCCAGCGCGGGATTGACGCGATTGACAAAGGCGCCCTGGCCGGGTTCCTGCGTGTGCGACCCTGGCTGTTAGCAAATGCAGCGGCAGCGAGGGAATCGCGCTTAAATCATCGACCTGAATTCAGGAAAACCGCCATGGGCCGTTTCAGCCGCCTAACCTTGTCCGTCATCGCTGTTGTGGCCGTGGGCCTTGCCGCTTGCAGCAAGGGTGGGGGCGGGTTTGTGACCGATAACGAAATGACCCTGGGCAATCCCAACGCCAAGGTCACAGTCATCGAATACGCGTCGGCCTCTTGCCCGCACTGCGCCCGGTTCAACAATGAGGTGTTTCCGGCGTTCAAGACCAAATACATCGACTCGGGCAAGGTGCACTATGTGTTCCGCGAATACCTGACTCCGCCCGTGGAATTCGCCGCCGCAGGATTTCTGACCGCGCGCTGCGCCGGAAAAGACAAGTATTTCAGCGTTTTGGATGCGATTTACCGCGGCCAGACGCAGATTTATCAGAGCGGCGACCTGCGCGCCGGCTTGCTGCACATCGCGCAGTCCGCCGGCATCACCGAGCAGCATTTCAACGACTGCATATCGAACGCCAACGCCCTGGCGGCCCTGAAGGCCCGGGTAGAGAAGGCGCAGACAGACGATCATATCGACGGCACGCCGACATTCATCATCAACGGCAAGCAATCGGGATCGGGTGAAATGAGCCTGCCGCAACTGGACACCGCCATCCATGCGGCCGGCGGCTAGAGCCGTCTGCGCCGGTGCAATTCCAACGGCTTCGCCTCACGGGCTTCAAGTCCTTCGTCGAACCGACCGAGTTCCGGATCGAGCCCGGCCTGACGGGCATTGTCGGGCCTAACGGCTGCGGAAAATCCAACTTGCTGGAAGCCCTGCGCTGGGTGATGGGCGCCAATTCAGCCAAGGCCATGCGCGCAGGCGGCATGGAGGACGTGATCTTCGCCGGGTCCGGCTCGCGGCCGTCGCGCAATCATGCCGAGGTGGTGCTGTACATCGACAATGCAGACCGCAGCGCTCCGGCGGAGTTCAACGATCACGCCCAGCTTGAGGTCTCGCGCCGGATCGACAAAGGGGACGGCTCGACCTACCGCGTCAATGGGCGCGAAGTGCGCGCGCGCGACGTCCAACTGCTGTTTGCCGATGCTTCCACCGGAGCCAATTCACCCGCCTTGGTGCGTCAGGGGCAGATCTCCGAACTGATCGCCGCCAAGCCGCAAAACCGGCGCATGATTCTGGAAGAAGCGGCGGGAGTGTCTGGCCTGCACACGCGCCGGCACGAAGCGGAGCTGAGACTGCGCGCCGCTGAGGCCAATCTATTGCGGTTGGACGATGTGGCGCGAGAGCTGGAAAGCACGCTGAACCGCCTGAAGCGCGAGGCTCGATCTGCAGAGAAATACAAGCGCTTGGCGGCGGAAATTCGCATGGTGCAGAGCGCGGTGCTGCTCGCCCGCTGGCGCGAGGCGGAGGATGCGCGCCAACGAGCGGAAGCGGAAGCAAAGGACGCCGCAGAGGCGGTGGAGCGTAGCGCCCTGGCCGCAGCCGCAGCGACCGAGGCAGCCCTGCTCGCCGCCGAGGCCATCAAGCCCTTGCGGGATGAGGAGGCGGTCGCCGCCGCCGTGCTGCACCGCCTGGCCATTGAGAAAGACCGGATTGAGCGCGAGGCCGAGCAGGCGCAGGCTGAGGTCGAGCGCCTGTCTGAGGCCCTCGCCCGCATCGCCGCCGACAAGTCGCGCGAGGCGCAACTGATCGAGGATTCGCATGGGGCCTTGCAGCGCCTAGCTGACGAAATAGCCGGCCTCGAGGCGCAAATCTCTGACGCGCCGGAACATCTGCCTCAACTTAAGGCGGCCGCAGAGGCCACCGAACGCGCACGCGCTGACGCTGAGGCGCAGGTCGAACGTCTGGCCGCCGAGGCCGCCGCGGAAGAGGCCAAGCGCCGCAGCGCCCAGGGGCGGTTGGAAGAGGCGCACGCGCGGCTGGACCGGACTACGCGCGCGATGGACGCCGCCAAGGCAGAGCGGGCTGGATTGGGACCCGCCGAGGACCCGCGCGCAACGGGCGTCAAAATTGCCTTCGAGGCGGCCTTGGAGACCCTGCGCACGGCGCGCGAGGCCTTGGAGGCGGCTGAGAACGCGCAACAAAAGGCCGCCGCCGAGGAGGCGCTGGCGCGCGAGGGGGCTCGCAAGGCTGAAGACCAGCTGAATCGGCTCAAATCGGAAGCGCGGGGTCTGGCCCAATTGACTGCGCCCGGCGCCCGAGGCGGCTTTGCCCGCGCCAGCGACGCCGTACAGCCCGACCGCGGCTATGAGGCCGCGATCGCGGCGGCGCTTGGCGATGATCTCGACGCGGCGTTAGACTCCAAGGCGCCGGCCTTCTGGGGCGGGGCGGATGCGCCTCCCGTGGCGTGGCCCGAAGGGGTCAAGCCCTTGGCCCCGCTGATCAAGGCGCCGCAGGCCCTGGCGGCGCGTCTGGCCCTGGTCGGCGTGGTGGCGCGGGCCGACGGCGACCGACTACATAAGGTTCTGCCAGTGGGCGCGAGGCTGGTGTCGCGCGAAGGCGATCTTTGGCGGTGGGACGGCTTTGTCTCGCGGGCCGACGCGCCGCGACCGGCGGCGGTGCGCTTGGCTCAGAAAACGCGGCTGGGCGAACTGGAAACGGAAATCGACGCCTTGACCCCGCAAGCGGCGCAAAGCGCGGCCACGCAGAATGCGGCGGCGCAAAGGCTGCACGCAGCCGAGGAGGCCGTGCGCCTGGCCCGCCGAGCGCCGCCTGAAGCCGAACGCGAGCTTGGGCGGGCCCGCGAGGCGATGGAGGCGATCGCGCGCGAGGGCGCCCGCCGGGACGCCCGCGCCCAATCCCTGGATGAAACCATCGCCCGCTTTGAGGGGGAGCGGGTGGAGGCGGAGGGGCAACTGCAAGTTGCCGAAAGCGACGCGGCGGCCAACGCCGTGTCGGACACCTTGGGTCCACGTCTGTCACAGGCGCGACAGGCGGCGGCCGAGGCGCGCGAGGCGGCGGCCGGCGCACGCTCGGCCCTGGATGTGGAGCAACGCCTGCGCGAAGGGCGCCAGTCTCGGCTTGACGCCCTGCGGGCCGACCGGACCGACTGGACCCGCCGATCTGAAGCGGCCGCCAAACGCACAGACGCCTTGACCCTGGAAACAACCAAGACCGATCAGGCCCTGGCCGGCGCGCGTGAGGCCCCCCGGGCGGTGCAGGCGCGTCAGCTGAAGCTGATGGACGAATTGTCGGTGGCCGAAGCGCGGCGAAACACGGCCGGCGACGCCCTGACCTCGGCCGAAAGCGTGCTGAGCGAGGCGGATCGGGCAGGGCGGGTGGCCGATCACGCCGCCGCCGAAGCGCGCGAGCGGCGGGCCGGGCTGGACGCGCGCCTGGAAGCGTCCGGCGCGCGCATGGTTGAGGTGGGCGGCGATATCCGCGAGGCGACCGGCGTGGAGCCGGACGAACTCGCCCGGCGTCTGGTCGAGGACGCGGCGGCGGTGCCGACCGATCCGGCAGGGGTGGAGGCGCACCTGCGGGCGCTGGAGCGCGACCGGGACGCTATCGGCCTGGTCAATCTGAGGGCCGAGGAAGAGGCGGTGGAATACGCCGAACGGCTGGAGACCTTGCGGGTCGAGCGCGCCGACTTGAGCGGGGCTGTGGCGCGTCTGCGTCAGGGCATCGAGGAGCTGAATTCAGAGGGCCGCGACCGCCTGTTAGCCGCGTTCGAGGTGATCAACGGTCATTTTCAAACCCTGTTCCAAACCCTGTTCGGCGGCGGTCAGGCCGAACTGCGGTTGATTGAATCCGACGATCCTTTGGAGGCGGGGCTGGAAATCTTCGCCTGCCCGCCGGGTAAGCGGCTGGCGACCATGTCGCTGATGTCTGGCGGCGAACAGGCGCTGACGGCGGCGGCTCTGATTTTCGGCGTGTTCCTCGCCAACCCCGCGCCCGTGTGCGTGCTGGACGAGGTGGATGCACCGCTGGATGACGCCAATGTCGAGCGCTTCTGCATCATGCTCAACGAAATGCGCGAGCGCACCCAGACCCGCTTCATCGCCATCACCCACAACCCGGTGACCATGGCGCGGATGGACCGCCTGTTCGGCGTGACCATGCCCGAACGCGGCGTTTCGCAACTGGTGTCGGTGGACCTGCGCCAGGCCGAGGCCCTGGTCGCGCAGTAGGGGCGCGCAGTTCTCACGCCGTAGTGCGTGTTCGGTCCCAAGCCTCAGGCGCCGATGAGCAGTTCCGCTGGGATATGCCAGGAGCGACAGACTCGGCGGATGTGTTCGACGGACAGGGTGCGGCGGCCGGCCAGGATTTCCGTGGCGCGCGATTGTGAGCCGAGGACGGCGGCGAAATCACCCCGAGTGTAGCCCCGGTCTCGCATGACCTGCACGATCACTTCGACGGGATCGGCGGTCGGTATGGGGAAGCGGGTTTCCTCGTAACGCTCCACCAGGGTCGCCAGGACATCAAGTTTGTCGCCATCGGGCGTGCCGGGGGGCGCCCCCCAAAGCCGTTCGATTTCGCGCAGGGCCTGGGTGTGGTCAGCGTCCGTTTGAATCGGTCGAATATCCATGTTCGGCTCCCTAGAAGATCGAGACTGTGAGGGCGTCGACGCGGTCGTATTGCGCATGGCTGCCCAGGAATTTGATAAATGCGATCTGCCGCCCGAAATCGAAGGCGACGATCAAGCGGTAGTCACCCCCGCTGACTTGAAATCTTACACGTTCTCCGTTGAGGGCCTTCGCCTTGGAGAACGCCGCCTGGACCTCAGCGGCCGATCCCCAAGTAGCGGCCTTGGTGACGGACAGCCAATGCGCCAGGGACGCCCGGGTTTCCGGGTGAAGCTCAGCGAAGGCGATCAACGTTTGGCGCGCGATGATCCTCATGGCCGCATGGTGTCATTTCCCAATACGGGAATCAAGTAAATTTCCCAGAACGGGAAACGGTGCGCGCAATTGGGTCGTTCTGCCGGACGCCATTGCTGTCGCGGCATATTGGCTTAATCCTGGGCAAAACACGCTGGAGGAAACCCATGCATCCATCACGCCCGAGCACTGCCGTATCCCGCCGCACGGTGCTGGCCGCAGCCGGGGCGAGCGCCTTGGCCTGGAGCGCACACGCTGACGAACGGGCGGTGGTCGGCCGTGTGGTTCGCGAGGACCCGGCTCTGGACGCCCTGGTCGAGGTCGGCGCGCCGGTGGAAAAGCTGCGGGATGGGTTTGTCTGGGCCGAGGGTCCGGTGTGGATCGGCGGGGCGGACGGTTATCTGCTGGCCTCCGACGCGCGGGGCAACGCCATCCGCCGGTGGAGCGGAAAGGACGGCGGCTCGGACTGGCTGGTCCCCAGCGGCTGGCAAGGCGCACCGGATGCGGGGCTGTCAGAGCCAGGCACCAACGGCCTGTGCCTGGGGCGCGGTGGCGTCGTTTGCGCCGACTCCGGCTCGCGCGGGGTCGGGCTGATCGATCTGAAGACCAAGGCCAAGACGGTGCTGTGCTCGCACTTTGAGGGCAAGCGCTTCAACAGCCCCAACGATGTGGTGGTGGGGCCGGACGGGGCCGCCTATTTCACCGATCCGCCCTATGGGCTGAAGGACCGGGTGAATTCGCCCCTGCGCGAGATGGACTATTCAGGGGTGTTCCGCCTGGGGCCGGACAATGTGGTCAGCGTGATCGACCGCACCTTGTCGCCCAACGGCATCGGCCTGTCGCCGGATGGACGCACCCTTTACGTGACCAACAAGTCCCAGTGGCTGGCCATCAGCCTGGACGCCCAAGGACGGCCTACGGACAAGCGGGCGCTGATCACCGCGGACGCCGCGATGGTCGGCGGCGACGGCATGCGGGTGGACAGCGCGGGCAACTTGTGGGTCTCAAGCCTGATCGGCATCTGTATCTATTCGCCGCAAGGCAAGCGTCTGGGCGTGATCCAAGCCGACCAGACCCAGAGCAATTGCGAGTTCGGCGCTGACGGGTATTTGTACATCACCTCGCACAGTCGGCTGCTGCGGGTGAAAGTGAAGGCGCGGAAGCTGGTGTGGCCGGTCCGGAGCAAGGCCTGAGGTCTGAACCAGTGAGGGTTTGACTGTCCTGGCGCCACCCGTGTGCAGCGGTGATGTAATAACTCGAACCACCGAGGTCACCGAGCGCCCCAAGTTGGGAACCCTTCGATGAGACACTTTAAATAGGCACAGTGGTTGTAGTGGCTGTGGGCTGCGAGCTCGCTGTCAGTATTGGCGCTCGGGCATTCGCACGACGAGGCCGTCCAGGTCTTCGCGGATTTCGATCTGACAAGACAGTCGGCTGTTGGGCGCCACATCCACGGCGTATTCGAGGGTGTCCCTCTCCTTTTCCGACATCTCGCCGGTCTTGGCGAGCCAGGCCTCGTCCACATAGACCTGGCAGGTGGCGCAACCACAATCGCCCACGCAATATGCCCAGATGCCTTTCAGATTATTGGAAAGTGCGCCGTCCATGACCGTTTGGCCGGTTGGGACGTCGATGACGTGCTGGACGCCATCGTGGGTTATGTAGGTCACTTTCGGCATGGTTCGATTTGATATGATGCAGGCGTTGAGATTGTCTTAGATCGAAATGGTTATCCGGCCCGCAAAAGGCGAAAAACGAGCCGCGCATCCCTTCTTGCTGCGGCTAGTGTCTAAACCCAAGGCCCAGGGTGGAGGGTATCGTCGGCGTCTTTTGCCGTGCTACCCATTCCCCAACCGATCCAGCGCTCCCTGCAGAATGTACGCCGCCGCCATCTTGTCCACGAGCTCGGCGCGACGGGCGCGGGAGAGGTCGGCTTCGTCGGTCATCAGGCGCTGCACGGCCTGGGTGGACCAGCGCTCGTCCCAGAAGGCGATGAGCAGGGTCGGGTCCAGGCGCAGGAGGTTGCGGCCGAAGGCGCGAACGGACTGGCAGCGGGGGCCTTCGGTCCCATCCATATTGACCGGCAGACCGATGACGATGGCCCTGGCGCCGCGATCCTTCATAATGGCGAACAGGCGGGCGGCTTCGTCGGTGAACTTGGATTTGCGGATCAGCTCCAGGGAACTGGCCACCATGCGGGTGGCGTCTGACACCGCCACGCCTATGGTCTTTTCGCCCAGGTCTAGGCCCAGGATGGGCGTATAGGCTGGCAGGGCGGCGGGCAGGTCCATCATGTCGACTACGGGCATGGTCGTGCTTTAGCCTGTTGAACCGATGTCACAAAGGTCTGCGACACGGGCGGGCGAGGCAGGGTGAGGGCGCATGCGGTTGAACCGAACGAGAATGGGCGCCGTGGGCCTGGTCGCGGTGGCGCTGACATTGGGTTTGTCGGGGCTCGCGCCCAAGCCGCGGCACAATGTGATCCTGTTTGTGGCCGACGGACTGCGCTCGGGAATTGTCACGCCGCAGAACGCGCCGGAGCTGGCGGCGTTGAGGGCCGAGGGGGTGGATTTTCCCAACAGCCACTCGCTCTATCCCACGATCACGACGCCCAACGCATCGGCCATCGCCACCGGCCACCGGATCGGCGACACCGGTGACTTCGGCAACAATCTGTATGTCGGGCCGGAGCCCTTGGGCGGGCCGGTGGGCTCGGTCATCGCACCGATGGAAAACGACGCGGCGCTGAGCTTGATGAACCAGCGCTACGCCGGCAATGTCCTGACTGAGGACAGCCTGTTGGCCGCCGCGCGCGCCAACGGCATTGCCACCGCCGTCATCGGCAAGCTCGGCCCGACTGCGATCCAGGATGTCACCCAGCGCGATGGGCAGGGTACCATCGTAATCGACGATGCCACCGGGACGACGGCGCCCGACGGCATTCCCCTGGCGCCTGAGATAGCGGCGGCCATCAAGGCCGCGGGGCTGCCGGTGACGGCGCCGGGTCGTGGCTTGAACGGGGATGGCGGCGCCTATAACCGGCCCGGCGCGAAGGTGGCCAATGTCGAGCAGCAGGACTGGTTCGCCAAGGTGGCGAGCGAGGTGATCCTGCCGCGCTTCAAGGCGGCGCGAAAGCCGTTCGTGCTAGTGTTCTGGTCGCGCGATCCGGACGGCACCCAGCATAACCAGGGCGACAGCCTCAACCAGCTGAGCCCGGGCATCAACGGTGCGACGACGATGGCGGCGATCCACAATGCGTCGAGCGATTTGGGCAAGCTGAGGGCGGCATTAAAGCGGCTGGGTCTGGACCAGACTACGGATGTGGTGGTGACGGCCGATCACGGCTTTGCCACGGTGTCCAAGCAGAGCCAGACCAGCGCTGCGGCCATTCAAAACTACGCCGATGTCCCGCCCGGATTTTTGCCGAGCGGATTTGTAGCGATCGATCTTGGCCGGGCGCTGAACCTGCCCATCTTCACGCCGACGGGGGCGCCGGTGGAGCCTGGATCGCGGATCAAGGGCGGTAGCGCCTTGTTAGGCGCGGACCCCGCGCACCCGGACGTGGTCGTTGCGGCCAATGGCGGCAGCGACATGCTCTATCTGCCGGGGTCCGGGACCACGGCCCTGGCGCGTAAGATCGTCAGTATACTGACTGAGCAGGACTATACCGCCGCGATCTTCGTCAAAGGCGCCCTTGGGCCGATACCTGGAACCTTGCCGATGAGGACTGTGGGCCTGGAAGGCGGCGCCCGCACCCCTCAGCCGGACATCGTGGTCAGTTTCCGCACCTCTGCGGGCGATTGCGGTAAACCCGACACCTGCCAGATCGAGGTGGCGGACACGGATTACCAACAGGGCCAGGGCATCCATGGCAGCTTTGGCCGGGGCGACACGCACAATTTCATGGCTGCTGTCGGTCCCGACTTTAAGCGAGGATTCGTCGATCCCGCGCCGGTGTCCAACGCCGATCTGACCCCGACCTTGGCGCACATCCTGGGTCTTAGGATCACGCCTAAAGGCCAGCTGACTGGACGAGTGATCGCGGAGAGCCTGAAGCGCGGCGTCACGCCTCGATTTGACGGCAAGACCATCCGGTCCGCGCCCGCCGCCAACGGATTTGTCACTCAGCTCGACTATCAGACGGTCGGGCGGACGCCCTATTTCGACGCGGCGGGCATGCGCGGCCGGGTGCTGGGGCTGAAGTAGAACCTTCTCCCTCGAGGGAGGCCTTGCGCCCGCTCGCCTTGGTCGCTAACCCACGGCCAGTCTCAAGATTGAGGAACTGTCCATGGCCATCGACGCGGCGACGGTGCGCAAGGTCGCCAGGCTTGCCCGCCTGCGCGCGCCCGAAGAGCGGCTGGAGCCCTTGGCCCAGGAGCTGTCGGCGATCATCAGCTGGATCGAGCAGCTGGGCGAAGTGGACGTGGAAGGCGTGGAGCCCATGACCTCGGCGGTCCACGTCAAGCTGCCCATGCGCGAGGACGTGGTGACCGAGGGCGGCGATCCGGCCAAGGTGCTGGCCAATGCGCCCCTGTCGCGGGACAATTTCTTCGTCGTGCCCAAGGTGGTCGAGTAGGCATGTCGGACCTGACTTCACTCACGCTGAAGGCCGCCGTCGAGGGGCTGAAGGCCAAACGTTTCTCCTCGCTGGAGCTGACCCAGGCCCATGTGCAGGCCATCGAGGCCGCGCGGGCTTTGAACGCCTATGTGCTGGAGACCCCGGACAAGGCGCTGGACATGGCCAAGGCCGCAGACGCGCGCATCGCTTCCGGCGCGGCGGGACCGCTGGACGGCGTTCCCCTGGGTATCAAGGACCTGTTCTGCACCGAAGGTGTGCGCACCACGGCGTGCTCGAAGATCCTGGGCGAGTTCAAGCCGACTTACGAATCCACCGTCACCGCCAATCTGTGGCGCGACGGGGCGGTGATGCTGGGCAAGCTGAACTTGGACGAATTCGCCATGGGCTCGTCCAACGAGACCTCGGCGTTTGGACCGGTAGCCAATCCCTGGCGGGCGGAGGGCTCCAACCAGACCCTGACGCCGGGCGGCTCGTCCGGCGGTTCGGCTGCTGCGGTGGCGGCGGACCTGTGCCTGGGCGCCACGGGCACGGACACGGGCGGCTCCATCCGACAGCCGGCGGCCTTCACCGGGACGGTAGGGATCAAGCCGACCTATGGCCGGTGCTCGCGCTGGGGCATCGTGGCCTTCGCCTCCTCGCTGGATCAAGCCGGACCCATCGCCAAGACCGTCGAGGACGCGGCGATCCTGCTACGGTCTATGAGCGGGCACGACCCTAAGGACTCCACCAGCCTGCCGGTCGATGTGCCTGATTTCCCCAGCTTCGTGGGCAAGTCGGTCAAGGGCCTGAGGATCGGGGTGCCTGCCGAATACAATGCGCCTGGCATGCCCGCCGAGATTCAAGCCCTGTGGGATCAAGGGGTCGCCTGGCTGAAGGAGGCCGGGTGCGAGATCGTGCCGGTGTCGCTGCCGCACACCAAATACGCCCTGCCGACCTATTACATTGTCGCCCCGGCGGAGGCGTCGTCCAACCTGGCCCGTTATGACGGCATGCGTTACGGCATCCGCGCCGAGGGTAAGACCCTGACCGATGTCTATGAGCTGACCCGCGCCGAAGGCTTTGGCGAAGAGGTGCAAAGGCGCATTCTCATTGGGGCCTATGTGCTGTCGGCCGGCTATTACGACGCCTATTATCTGAAGGCGCAGAAGGTGCGGCGGCGCATCGCCGACGACTTCGCCCAGGCATTTGAAAAGGTCGACGCCCTGCTGACCCCGACCACCCCCTCGGCCGCCTTCGCCCTGGGGGCCAAGGATACAATGGACCCGGTTACCATGTACCTGAACGACGTCTTCACCGTGACGGCCAACCTGGCGGGCTTGCCGGCCATGTCGCTGCCCGCCGGGGTGGACAGTCAGGGCCTGCCGCTGGGCCTGCAACTGATCGGCCGGCCGTTGGAGGAGGGGACGCTGTTCTCTGTGGCCGGGGCGCTGGAGAAAGCGGCGGACTTCAAGGCCAAGCCCCGGGCTTGGTGGAAGGGGTAGAGGACGCGCATGGCCGACGACGATTCCTCATCCAAACTGATACAAGGCCGCACGGGCGCCTGGGAGATCGTGCTCGGGTTGGAGATCCACGCCCAGGTGGCGTCCAAGTCCAAGCTGTTCAGCGGCGCTGCCGTCGGCTTTGGCGCCGGTCCCAATGAGCAGGTGTCGCTGGTGGATGCGGCCATGCCGGGCATGCTGCCGGTGATCAACCGCTATTGCGTTGAGCAGGCGGTGCGGGCGGGTCTGGGGCTGAAGGCACAGATCAATCTGGTCTCCAAGTTCGACCGCAAGAATTACTTCTATCCCGACCTGCCGCAGGGCTATCAGATCAGCCAGTTTAAGCAGCCGATCGTGGGCGAGGGCCAGGTGCTGGTCGAGCGCGACGACGGCTCCAGCTTCACCGTGGGCATCGAGCGGCTGCACCTGGAGCAGGACGCGGGCAAGTCGATCCACGATATCGACCCTAACGCCACCTATGTGGACCTGAACCGTGCGGGCACGGCCCTGATGGAGATCGTATCGCGGCCGGATATGCGCTGCAGCGAGGAAGCGGCAGCCTACGTCAAGAAGGTGCGCACCATTCTGAGGTACATCGGCGCCTGCGACGGCGACATGGAGAAGGGCAATCTGCGGGCCGATGTGAATGTCTCTGTGCGCCGGCCGGGCGATGAGCTGGGCACGCGCTGCGAGATCAAGAACGTCAATTCCTACCGCTACATCCAGCAGGCCATCGAATACGAGGCGCGCCGGCAGATTGAAATTCTTGAAGAGGGGGGCTCGATCAACCAGGAAACGCGCCTGTTCGATCCGGGCAAGCTGGAGACCCGGTCCATGCGCTCCAAGGAGGACGCGCACGACTATCGCTATTTCCCCGATCCGGACCTTTTGCCTCTTGAGCTGGACGCGGCCTGGGTGGAGGAAATCCGCCTGAGCCTGCCCGAGTTGCCCGACGACAAGAAGGCGCGGCTGCAGAGTCAGTACGGCCTGTCGGTCTATGACGCCGGGGTGCTGGTGATCGAGGGCGAGCGGGCCGACTTTTTCGAAAAGGCCGCCCAGGGTCGCGACGCTAAACTAGTCGCCAACTGGACGACCAATGAGTTGCTGGCGCGCCTGGCCAAGTCGGGCCAGGACATCGAAAACAGCCCGATCCCGCCGGAGGATATCGCCGGGCTGGTGGAGTTGATCGAGACGGGCGTGATCTCGTCCAAAATCGCCAAGGAAGTGTTCGACCGCATGTGGGCGGGCGAGGGCACGCCTCAGCAGGTGGTGGACAAGCACGGCCTGGTGCAGGTGACCGACACCGGCGCCATCGAGGCGGTGATCGACGCCCTGATCGCGTCCAATCCGGACAAGGCCGCCGCGGTCAGGGAAAAGCCCCAGGCCATTGGCTGGTTCGTGGGCCAGGTGATGAAAGAAACCCAGGGCAAGGCTAACCCAGCGACGGTCAATGAGCTGTTGCGGGCAAAGCTTTCGTAATCGTCTTGGCGCCCTGGAGCTGCTGGGTCCTCGGCAGGGCTTCGCTTTGCTCATTGGCCGAGGATGACGTTTTCTAGAGAATTTCCTCGATCCGCTCAGGCGGGCGAGCCAGCACCGCGCCCTTAGGCGTAATGACGATAGGGCGTTCGACCAGGATCGGATGACCGACCATAGCGTCGAGGATTTCCTCATCGGTCGTCTTGCGGTCGGTCAGCTTGAGTTCCTCCGCCGGCGTGCCCCGGATGCGCAGGACATCGCGCGCGGTCAGGCCCAACTTGCCGAGCAGGTCTTTCAGCTGCGGCTTGGTCCAGCCGGCTTTGAGGTATTCCACCACGGTGGGTTCGATGCCGGCCGCGCGGATGGCCGCCAAAGTGTTGCGCGAGGTGGTGCAGGCGGGATTGTGGAAGATGGTGACGGTTGCATCGCTCATGACCTCTTGTTCGTCGGGGGGCGGCGCTTCGTCAAGACGATTGCTCACCCCGGTGATTTCGGCGCGATTTGACGCTTGATCGGCGGCGGCGCGGGGCTTCCGTGAACGACTTGCGAAACTCATGTAAACGACAAGTAAATCGTCTCTTTATCACTTGGTAATGCGCGTGAATCGTTGTTTACAGTTATTGAAAAATAGTGGTTTTTTCGGCTTAACTCTATTTTCATGCGCGGAAGTGTTTCTTCTATTTCTGATGCTGGCGTCGAACGCGCCGGACGTTCCGAAAGGGAAGACGATGCAGACTTATACGCATACCGAAGCGACAGGCGGGCTGCCGCTGCCGACGCCGGATTGCTCGGGAGATGAGCTGTTCCGCATGGGATTGCTTTACTCGACCGGTCAAGGCGGCGCGCCGCTGGACTATGTGTCAGCGCACATGCTGTTCAATCTAGCGGCCATGCGCGGGTCCGAAGAGGGCAAGATCTATCGTCGCGAACTGAGCCGTGAGATGGCCCAGGACGAAGTTGCCGAAGCCCAACGCGCGGCGCGTGAATGGCTGTCCCACGGCTAAACGACCGGCCCGCTTACAACGGCTTGTAGACCGCGTAGCTGAACTGGATGGGCAGGGCGTCGCGCAGCTGCTGCATCCAGATGCCCACCTCGGCCACCGAGGTGCGCGGCACGTAGACGACGTCAAAGCGGCGTAAGGGCGCTACATCCATTTGGGAGGGATCGGTCGCCCCGCGCCGCAGATCGACAACCCGCATCATGGCCTGCCCCCCGGCGCCGCGTCGGATGAGCACGACAGTGGAGCGTTGCGCGGTGGCCTTGAATCCGCCGGCCTCTATAACGGCCTGCAGAGTGTCGATCGGACCGGGCATGTCATAGACCCCCGGCTTGTCCACCTCTCCGCCCACAAACACCTTCAATGGGGTGGCTGCAGTCAGGGACACTTCCACCTGCGGGTGGATCAACTGGCTGGCGTAGGCCTGGCTCAGAGAGTCCTCGACCTGTTGGGTGGAACGATCCGCCACCATGACCGGCCCGACCAGGGGCGCGCTGACGCGGCCGTCGGGCTGAACCACCAGGGTCTTGTTCAATTCCGGCGCTGAGGGAACTCGCAACTCGATCTGGTCGCCCGGATAAAAGCGATAGTCGGGCTCGTCATCGCTCCAGGTGGCGTAGCCGATGTTGGGAAAGCCCGCTGTGGGCTTAAGCCCCGGGGTGAAAGGTTCGCTGGATGGACCCTGGCACCCGGACATGGCTCCGCCGACGGCGAGCATCGCGATCAGCGGGCGAAGAACAGTAGGCAAAGGCATGGATGGCCTTGAACGGATAGTCGTCCGCCAAGTGTTAACAAAATTGGGTAACGAGCCGTTAACGCGCGGGCGTTTTGGCCGTTGTCAGCTTGGTCAGCCAGTGCCGAACGGGCCGGTCATAGTACCGCTCCGCCAGCCAGGCGATCACCGCCATGCAGGCGATGAAGGTGATCCCCAATAGGGCCGAGCCATTGGGGCGACCGTAGAGGATGAAAAACTGATTGAGCACGCCGCCGAGGGGCGAATGGATCAGATACAGGGCGTAGGAGGCCCCGCCGCCGAGGGAAAAGAGCTTTTGCCCGAAAGGGCCTGGTTCGACCGCCGTAGAGAGATAGGCGAATAGGGGAAAGATCAGCAAGGCGCAGGCGATGTCGTAGGCGGTGCGCTCAGGCCCACGGTGCGGCCAGGCTATCAGCAAGACAAAGCAGCCGGCCAGGAGCAGCCAAGGACTGATTTTGAGCGTGCAGGGCCGGACGAGCTGCAGGCGATAGACCCCGACCCCTGCGAAGAACGAGAAAAACACCCGGCCGAACCCGCCGACAAACTGCTTGCTGCTGAAACCCACGTCTAGACTGCCGAAGTGCAGGGCGGTGTAGGCCAGGCCCAAGGCCGAGATTGCAAGCACCACCATCAGGGCGAGGTTGTTCAGCCAGCGCCAGATCAGGGCATAGGCGGCGTTGGCGCTCAGTTCGAAGAACAGGGTCCAAGACGGATTATTGTAGGGATAGACTAGGCCATAGGCGCCCCGCGCGAAGGTGGGCAGCATCAACAGCCCGGGAATGATGACGGCAGGATCGAGCGCCCAGGTCTTGATGCCGGCCAGGCGGGCGGCCGGCACGGTCAGGACCGCGATGGCGAACGCCAGAAGGTAGAGGGGATAGAGGCGCAAAATCCGCACCTTGGCGAACGTCCAAAAGCCGAGCCCCTCAGCGAAGCGCTTGTCATAAGCGTGGGCAATGACGAAGCCGCTGAACAGGAAGAACAGCTCCACCGCAAGGTAGCTCGACGCCGTAGTCAACTGCCCCGCGTGCAAGGGAATGATGTGACGGGTGACCACCAGAAGCGCGGCCAAACCGCGCAATCCATCGATGGTGTAAAACATGCGCCGTTGCGGTGATTGGCTCATGTTGTTTCCCTCTGCGGACCGTCCTTGTCTGGACTCTGATTTTCCAAGACGCAAGCCAAAGCCTAGCTGTTGAGCGTTTGGCTACAGTAGCCGCGATTATGGTTACCAGACGTTAACGCCCCGGCCCCAGGGTTGCGGCGTAAGGAGTTCCACGATTCCATGATCGCCCCCAGCGCCTGGACATCAAGGCCCGCCGCCCCGACGTTTGCGTCCGGCGGTCCGGCGGCGCGCCCGGCGTACGACGTGGAGTCATTTCTGGCTGCGCTTTGGCGAGAGCGCGGACTGATGCTTGGGGTGTTCCTGGCGGTGCTTGCCCTGGGCGTGGCCTTAGCCTTCACCTTGAAGACCAGCTATCCGGCACACTCCAGTTTGCTGGTCAGGCTGGGCCAGGAATATGTTTATGAGCCCCGGGTCGGCGATGCGGCTCGCGGCGCCTTGCCCAGCACTGACCAAGTGATCCAGTCGGAAGTGGAGATTCTCGGCAGCGCGGGCTTGCACCAGCGTGTGATTGAGCAGTTGGGCGTCGGTCGCATCGAACCCGCCCTGTCCATGAAATACGCCGCCGCCGGCCCCGAGGCGCGGGCGCTGATCACCGCTCAGCTGGTGGCCCAGATGGGCCAGGCTCTGAAAGTTGAAAGCGCGCCTGACAATTCGATCATTCGCTTGACCTATTCGGCGCACGATCCCGAAACCGCGACCATGGTCCTTAGCAAGATCGTGGAGACCTATATCAACTATCGAAAATCCGTGTTGATCGACGGCGCTCAACCGGCCACCGCCGAGCAAAGGGGCGTGCTGGAGCAGCGGCTGGCCTCTGCCGACAACTCGTTGCAAACCTTCTTGAGCGACAACCAGATCGGAGACTTCGACTCCGAAAAGACTTCTCTGTCGACACTACGCGCGTCCCTTGTGGATGAGAACTTTCGCGTCCAGGCGCGTTTGAGCGAGATTGGCGGCCGGCTGGGCGAGGTCGTGCGCCAGGTGGCGTCCGTCTCTCCGGAAATCGGCCTATATCACGACACCAACGCCGCCCCGAACGACAAGCTTTTGCAGCTGAAGATGGACCGTGAGGACTTGCTGAGTCGCTACAAGCCCGACGCCCAGCCGGTGAAGGACCTTGACCGAAAGATCACCCAACTGCAGGGCATGATTTCAACCGGGCAGGCCGACAGCCCCGGGGCCCGGCGCAACGGACCCAATCCGGTCTTTCAGGCTGTGCAGACGGAAAAGCTGCAGCTCACCGCTGAAGCCGCTTCTCTGCGCCAACGCGGCGCGGCCCTCGTGAGCCAAATTCAGGACGTGAACAGTCAACAGTTGCGCCTTTCCGCCCTGGAGCCGCGCTATCGGGAATTGGTCCGTGATCGGGACGTGCTGTCGGACAACGTCAAAAGCCTAGCCTCCAAGGCCGAGGAAGATCAGACGCAACAGGCCATTGCTCAAAAGACCAACGATAACATCCGGGTTGTCGAGCCTGCAGTGGCTGACATCCATGGAAAGAGCCTGCGACGGCCGGTGCTGGTCTTGTCGTTCGTGCTGGCCCTGTTTTCCGCACTATGCGCCGGCCTGCTGGGCGTGTTCGTGCGGCCCGGCCTAGCCGGTCCATCGTCCGCTTCGCGGACCCTGGATCTTCCCGTCCTGGCCACGGCGCAATTCAAGCCGCACACGCGTTAGCGAGTTTCGGGTTTGCGGCCTTCCACGGCGATCTGATCTGGGGTGCGCGGCAGGCCGCCCAACGTGAGATAGCCCCGCGCCTTGGCGTCGAGCATATGAAAGCGGCGGTCAGCGGCGGCCAGGAATTCGGTCAGGGTGATCTTGCCGTCGAAATCTGCGTCTGCGCTGGCCACAGGTTCGGAGGCGGTCAACAGGCTGTAGGCTGACGCGCCAAGCACACTCAGCCGTGCGCTGGAGTTGCCGCGCCCGGAATCGGGAGCGGGGCGTGCTCCGACGATCTCCCCGATGCTCTGCTCACCGCTTTCGGGCGTAGGCGTCGCCTCGCGCGGCTGTTCCAGAATGGACAGGATCTCAGGCGCGACCTTTCGTTCGTAGTCGTCCACTTCAAAGCTATCGATCAGCCCGTCGTGGTTGATGTCCAGGATGTGGAAGAAGAGCTCGAAGTCCGCCCGAAACTCCTCGCGGGTGATGCGTCCGTCATGGTCGCGATCGGCTTGGGCGAACCACTGAACCACCGGATACGCCTCGCCTGCCGCCGCATGGAACGGCTGTCCTGCGGGGCTGAGGAAGATCGTCGGCCTGGGCCGATCCGGTTGGCTGGGTGCGCGGTAAGGTTGGTCTTGATCAGACGCGCAGCCGGCGAGGGCAAGCGCGGCCAGGACAAAAGCGGTGGTGTAAATTCGCGGTTCGGTCATGCAGCAGCCTTGCATCGAGCGATTGCCTCGTGTGCCTTTTCGAATCTGAAACTCGCCCTTCTATGGGGCGCGCGTGGAACGAACTTCAAATTCAAAAAACACACTGAAATCGTATGCTTCCAGTGTGGCGGGAGATTCAGACATTAGCGCCCAGGTCTCCACAAAACTCAGGCGAATGTCTGAATCGGCACACTCATATTGACCCCGCCTATCAGGGCCAAAGCGTGGCGGAAAGCCCCTGGCCGGCGGAGTCATAAATGACGCGGGCCGCAAATTCGCCTTCGATTCCCAGCACGCTCAAACCAATCTAGGCTCAGCTCACAAAAAACCGGCGATTCGGCGAATGGTGGATCTAGCGTCCGAGATGGCGCAACTTTGGACGTCCCTCGGCCCGCCGATCCCGGGCTACGGGCGCGTCATTTCTTTCGTCTCCGCGACGTCGGGCGAAGGCGTGTCGACTATTGCCCGCGAATTCGCCGCCTTTGCCGCCGAACGGGTCAAACGCAATGTATGGCTGGTTGAGCTGGGCGTGCCGGCGACATCTCAGGCCCGCGCCTTTGTGGAAGACCGAATGCGATACGGTCCGCTGGGACGCGAGGCGGCGGGATCGCCCGACGGCTCAGCTTTTTTCGTGGTGCAACCGGCCATGCGCGGCCCGGACGGTCGTCCCTGGCCCAACGGCCGTTACCTGGCCGCCCACCGCGTGGGCGAGCGGCGACTGTGGCTGACGCGTTTCCGAAGGGAGCTGATGCGGCCGGGACAAACGGCGCGTGTGGTCCCGTCGGGAGAATATTGGTCGGCATTGCGCAAGCACGCCGATCTGGTGGTCATCGACGCCCCGGCTGCTTCTCATTCCCAAGCGGCGATGATCGTCGCCCCATTCGCCGACGTCACGGTGTTGGTCGTGGCGGCAGATAAGGGGGACACAGGCAGGACTCACCTGCTGAAAGATTCCATCATCGCGGCGGGGGGGCGGTGTGCAGGGGTGGTGTTTAATCACACGACGGCCGAACGATCCGGATTTCTCAGGGCGCGATTGCCGTGACTTTTGCCACGCCCTGGGACCAATACCAGAGCGATCCGGCGGCGCGCTTAAAGGGGGCGGACGCCTTGGTTTTCGCCCTGTGCGTTCTGATGATGCTGATCTACAGCCAGGGCTGGCTGGCCCCGATTTTCGGAACGCCGGTGGACGAGAACGCCTCCGGCCTGGTGCGGGCCATGTATTTTCCGGCCTATGCGGCAGCGTTGGCGGTTGTAGGGCTGACGTTAAACGACAGCGTCCGAGCGATGATTCGTCAGCCCGCGCTCATTCTGATCCTGAGCATCGCCGGACTGTCGATTCTGTGGTCCGTGGCGCCTGATCAGACGGCCCGTCGGATCATCGCGATCGTGTTCACCACCCTCGGCGGGGTGGCGCTGGGCGCGCGTTACCGCTGGAGCCAATTGGCGGAAGTGTTGGCGACAAGCTTCGCCGTACTGGCGGTGCTGTCCTTTTTGGCTGGAGTCTTCATCCCCTCAATTGGGCGGATGACCGCCATTTTCCCGGGAGCTTGGCGGGGGCTTTGGGAGGAAAAGAACGCATTTGGCGGCAATATGACCATCGGCTTCGTGGTGTTTGCCGCTGCGGCGATGATGGAGCCTCGTCGACGGTTGATGTGGTGGGGCTTTGCCGGCCTGGCCTTGATCTTGGTGCTGTTATCCACCTCCAAGACTTCCCTGGTTTCGTTGCTGCTTGGCGCCTCGGCCATCGTTTTTGTCGCCATTGCGCGACGGGGGCCGATCATGGGGGTGATTTCGAGCTTCGGGGCGGTGGTGGCGATCTTTTCGGTCCTGGCGTTTTTGTTCTTCGCTGCGGACGTCGCATTCGCGCTGCTGGGCAAGGACGCGACCTTGACGGGCCGAACCAACATCTGGGCTGGAGTGCTATACGAAATCCATAAGCGACCTCTGCTGGGCTATGGCTATGGCGCGGTCTGGGACGACAGGACCGGCTGGGGTCCAGTCTATTGGATCACCAAGATCGCGGGCTTTCGCGCCGCCCATGCGCACAACAGTTGGCTTGAGCAGTGGCTGGGCTTGGGACTTGTGGGGCTATGCGCTTGGTCGCTCTATTTCGCGCAGACCCTGATCCTGGCCGTGATCGCGGTTTATCGCGATAAGGGCGCCTACCTTGCTCTGCCATTCCTCCTGGTCTACGGCCTTGTGACCCTGACCGAGAGCGTAGCCTTGGTCTACAACGACTTCCGATGGGTCATGTTCGTGGCCGTGGCGGTCAAGCTGGCCTACCCGGACAGGGCGATGGCGTTAGAGCCAGTCGGGCCGCGAACCCGGTATCCGATTTCGCCTGACTGGCTCTAGGCGACCCGCTGGGCGCCTTCGGCGACCGTTTGGATATCAAAGCCCATGGCCAGGGCCTCCTGCACGATCCGAGTCAAGGCTTGTGGCGTGCAGCCCCAGGGCGAGGGCTGATCCTGAACGTCATGCGCGTTCAGAATCAGCCAAGCCTTACGTTCGGCCGCTTTGAGCAGCCACAGACGCGCCGTGGCCTCGCCCCGCGGTCCTTCCAGCCCGACGGACGGAGCTTGGTTCAGGTCCGCCCCGCGTTCGATCAGTCCATAATGCAAAGCACGCAACAGGGTGAAGCGCGAAGCCAGCAGCGCCTTGGGACCGAACGCCACGTCGCCATAGGGATAGGCGAAGGTCAGCGGCGCGGGCAGGCCGTGGGCGTCAAAGGCGGCCTTGTTGTTGGCGACGGCCGCGAGCGCGACGGCGCCGTCGGCCTTGCCCAGGTCTGTGTGGTCGTAGGTATGGCAGCCGATTTCATGTCCATGCCTATGCAGTCGCTCGACGTCCGACCATTGGGCGTAGGGTCCCATGAGACCATCGCAGCCCAGCAGGCCGGCCGAGATGTAATAGGTGGCTTTACCGCCGTGGGCCTGCAGGATTTCGGCGCCGACGGTGCAGGCGGTTGTCGGAGCATCGTCGAAAGTGATCGACAGGCAAGGCCGTGACCATCCCCCGCTGCGCGCGGGACGACGGTTGTACAGGCGCGCCAGCCGCCGGCGGGCCTTGCCGACCACCGAACGGTCCGGCTCATAGGGCTGGCTCTGGTCGACGCTCATCAAACGACCCTGGCGTATAGCGCTGCGCGCAACAACCTCAGGCTGAAGGCCCGCACCCTCAATGGCGCCTTCTCGCTCAAGGTTATCGCTTTCAATGCCGCTTTTAGGGCGCCCAGGAGCGGCGAGCGCGCCAGCAGACGCGCCGCCTTGAAGCTGGGATAGGCGCTGACCACCGCCGGATGAGCCTTGGCCAAACGACCGAAATTGTCGACTGACTGCTCGTATTTCCCGATCAGGACTTCCGGCGGGTCCAGCCCCAAATGAGTGGCCGTGTTGTCCAGATGCACGATGTCGTACTTACGCGCCACGCGAGCGGCCCATTCGACGTCCTCCCAGCCCCAACCGCTGAACGCTTCATCGAAGGCCTCGGTCTCGAAGACCTCGCGCCGGATCAAGAGGTTGGAGGTGAAGACGGTCTTTTCCGGCTGAAGCCTGCGGCGGGCGGCGGACAGGCAGTCAGACTTGGCCGCCATGGCCCGGTGCAGCGCTAATCGCGGTAATCGGGGCGCCTGCTTGACGGTGAAGCCGCCGAAGGCCACGGCAGGATCGGTTTGGTCGATCAGCCGTAGATAAGTCGACAGAAAGCTGGGTCCATCGGGCAGCATGTCGCTGTCGAGAAAGAGAAAATGGCGCGCGCGTGCATGCCGGGCTAGCCGATTGCGGCCCTTGGCGCGGCCCTCATTGGCGGTCAAACGGACAAATCGGGCAGGGCAGGACAGGGCTTGGATAGCCGAGCCCACGCCGCCGGCTAGGGCTTCATCGCCGCTGCCGTCATCCAATAGAACGATCTCGACCCCGGCGGGGGCCTGGGCGTCCAGCGCCTGGAGCAAGGCGCGAGGGTCATCGTGCAGGAACGGAATGAGTATCGAAAGACGTGACTGGGCGTCCGACCATGCGGTGTTGTCCAGGACCCACTCGCGGTGCGCCCGGGTCAACGCACCGCCTCGCGGTCGCCCAACAACAGGCAGGGGATGGTCATAGCCAGGATATAGATGTCCAGCCATAAGGATTGACGCTCGATGTATTCCACGTCGAGCTCGACCCGGCGACGGACCTCTGCGGGCGTATGCACGGGCCCGCGCGAGCCGCGAACGGCGGCCCAGCCGGTGACCCCTGGCTTCATGCGGTGTCGCCAAGCGTATTCACCCACCAACTTGGCGGATTCGACCTCTCCGGTTTTCATGCCGATGGCATGAGGCCGCGGGCCGACCAGGGACATCTCGCCCTTCAACACATTGACCAGTTGCGGCAACTCATCGAGGCTGAATTTTCGGATGAAGCGGCCGACGCGGGTAACGCGATCATCGTCGGCGACAACTTGGCGTGACGCGGTCGCGTCCGCGCTCTCATGGCGCATGGAGCGGAATTTCCAAACGACGATTTCTTCGTTGTTGAAGCCATGACGTCGCTGGTGGAACAGAATGGGCCCGGGACTGTCGAGTCTGATGGCTAAGGCTACGAGCCCCATGATCGGCACGGCCAGGATCATGGCGAGGGCCCCGAGCACCAGATCCTGCAGTCGCTTGGCCAAGACGCGGGCGTCGTCAGGTCCGAAGCCTGACACTCGGGCCAGGGGCGCCTCAGCCAGGCGCGACACGGCTGCGGATTGGGCGTCGTCACCCTCGAAGTCGAGGAACAGGCTGACTTCGTTGGGCAGGACTTTGAGCTTTTCGATCAGTTGGCGCACGCGGCCTTGAGCGTGCGGCGGGACGGTGATCACCACCCGATCAACGTAGGGCATGATCCTATGGCCCAACAACGCCCGGGTGTCGCCAAGCACGGGGACGCCCGCAACATCCGACGGCGCTCGGCCAAGACGGTCGTCGAAGATGCCCAGCACAGCGAGCTTGCCGCTTTCGCGGGCTTTTTCGATCAACTTACGGGCGTTTTCCGTGGCGCCGACTACGACGATGTTGGGCGTCAGCCGCCCACTGGCGCGCCACTGCTTCAGCTGTCGCCACCAGGCGGCCTGAGAGACCCCAAGGGCCAAGGCGCTGAGCACAAACCATATCTCTGTGGCCAGAACGTCGGCGGCCGGGGGACGGACGTCGGCGATCACCAGCGCAGCCACCACGGCGCTGGCGAGCAGAGCGAACGCTATGCGCGCGAGGGCGGAAGCTAGGCTTCCCAGGTGTGCCAAGCCGGAGCTCCGCGCGAGTCTCAGGCACCATAGGAGGGAGAAAATTCCTGCGACGAGGGGAAGGACACTACCGACTGGCGCCTTGAGCAGTCCCTCTGGATGAGCGAGGGCTGCAGCCAACACCGCCAGAACCAAGGCCGCCGCCCCGTCCGCAGCGCGGAATAGTCGTTGTACCGCCGCGGCTTCGTGGCGCGCTCGGGTGGTGATCAATTGGGCCGGACGCAGGGCGCCGCGAATATGTCCGTCGACCGGTCCTGGGGAAACCGACTGTTCGGCGGCGTATTTCTCCGCAATAGCCTGGCGTGCAAGGGCCGGAGACGGCGCAGGGCGCGCGGTCTCATGCGCGTGGTCGACGCCGGGCGCGCGATCGCCTCCTGAAGTAAATTCAGGGGACCGATCGCTCTGCAGCGGGCGGGCAATGTGGGCGGTCATTCCCCGATCCTAGGCCTATCGGGTATGCGGCCGATTAACGCCGCGCGGAAAGGCGTAGGGTTTGTGCGAATTTTCGCGCCTTGTGGCGGCTCTTGTGGGACTGGCCGGTAGGGAGAAAACAACCAGTGCAAGAACATTCCTTTGATTTCTGGCCCGGCGCGTTAGAGCTTTAGGGTTTGAAGCTTGGGAGAGCAGCATGAAGCGTTCAACGTCGGCGGTCCTGTTGGCCCTGACGTTTGTGCTGTGCTCAGGCATGAGCGCGTTTGAGCCGCAGGCCACGGGCCGACCTAGCGCGGAAGCCCAGCCGCAGCTCCAGCCGGCCGATCCTGAGCTGGGCTTACGTCCAGACCAGATCAAGATTCTGCGCGACACCCTGGCTGCGGCGCCCGCACATGGCTTTTCCGAGAACGAGTTCACTCCGCCGGGGTTGGACGCCCTGCTGCTATCGTCCGATGACTTGCGCCGCCAACAAGGCCAGGCGCTGCTAGTCACCCAGACGCTGCGCTACGCGCAGGCGCTTCATCGCGGGCGCCTAAGCAGTGGTAATTTCGACAGCGAATGGGGCATGCGGCCAGAGCCCTTCGACGCGAAGTCCACATTCGACCAAGCCTTGCAGCAGAACCGCCTGAAGCGGTGGCTGGACGATCTGCCGCCGCCCTATCTGGGGTACGATCAACTGGTCGCTGGTTTGAAAATCTACCGGGAGATCGCGTCGCGGGGCGGGTGGAGCGCCATCGCAGCCGGCCCCGTGATGAAGCTGGGGCAGGACGACGGCCGGGTTCCGGCCCTGAAGGCGCGCTTGGCGATAGAAGACCCGGCTGCGGCCAAGATCTTTGACCAAGCCCAAGCCCAAGCCCAAGCCCAAGCCCAAGCCCAAGCCCAAGCCCAAGCCCAAGTCCAAGCCCAAGTCCAAACGCCGGCGACGAATCCGCCCGCGCCGGATCTGCTGATGTTTGACTCTGGCCTCGACGGCGCCGTGCGCACGTTCCAGGCCAGGCATGGTCTGGATCCGACCGGGGTCGTAGACCGCAGTACGCTGGCGGCCCTCAATGTCCCCGCACAGGAACGCGTTGGACAGATACTGGCCAATATGGAGCGGTGGCGCTGGGCGCCGCCCGTCATGCCTGCGGACCGAGTCCAGGTGAACATCGCGGCGGCGATTCTCACCCTGTTCAGGGGCGATACGCCCGTACTGTCCATGCGGGCTATCGCTGGCCGCGTCACCGATCACACGCCGATGCTGCAGTCGACCATCCACAGCATCGTGTTCAATCCCCCCTGGAACGTGCCCCAAGCCATCGCAGACCGGGAGTTGTGGCCCAAGGAACAGGCCCATCCCGGTTATCTGGCTCGCGAAGACTATGCGATCATACACACGGCCGACGGGGGCATACGGCTGCAGCAGAGGGCAGGGCCAAAAAGCGCCTTGGGCCAGATCAAGTTCGATTTTGACAATCGCTACGGCGTCTATCTGCACGACACCCCGAGCCACTCGCTGTTCGGCAATCAGAGCCGCTTGGTCAGTCACGGCTGCGTGCGGCTGGATCAGCCTAAGGCCTTGGCCTTGATGCTGCTGCAGCCCAATCCGGCTTGGACCGCCGACACCATCCAGTCCGTAATCACCGATGGCGACACCAAACGGGTGCAACTGAGCCGCCCGACCGCAGTGCTGATCTTTTATTGGACCGCCTTCGCAGGGACCGACGGCGCGATGAACTTCCGTTCCGACGTCTATGGCTGGGACAGCAAGCTGCTGCTGCGGATTGCCGCAGGGCGCACCGGCAAAGCTTGACCTGATCACTGAAAATCGACGAGCGTGACTTGGGGGCGCCAATCAGTGAGCCGAGGGGCCGCATTTATCGCGGTTTAGGTGTGGTTTGTTCCAAAGACGAAGACTTTTGCAGCTCGGCGCGGGCGCTCTTACTGCAGCCATCATGCCCGCCGGCCTAAACGCCCAGCTGGGCCTTGCGTGTGCGCAGGAGCGGACGGCAGCGCCGCCGCGCCGTCTCAAAATGCACAATCTCAACACAGGAGAGATGTTGGACGCCCTGTACTGGGACGCGGGCGCCTATGTGCCTGACGCCCTGGCGGCGGTGAACAAGCTGATGCGTGATCACCATACCGGCGAGCAGCATGTCATTGATCCAGCGCTGCTGGACGCGCTGAGCGTTCTGCATGGCCAAGTGGAAGGCGGCGCCTGTTACGAACTGATTTGCGGGTACCGCACCCCAAAAACCAACGCGGCTATGCATCGAAAGAGCCGGCAGGTGGCCACCAATAGCCTGCATCTGGACGGCATGGCGGCCGATGTGCGGATAAATGGCGTTCAGCTGGAACATTTGCAAAAGGCAGCGCTTAACTTGCGTAGAGGCGGCGTTGGCCTATATCCCAAGTCTGGGTTTGTGCACATTGATGTGGGTCCCGTTCGCCGTTGGCAGGGGACCTGAGGCGACCGGAGGTAACGAATGTCTGCGGCTAGCGAGGGACACCACCATCCCCATACGACCAGCCATGTGTTCATGGCCGTGGCCGCCGCTGTCCTGGTGGTAATCGCCGGCTATCTTTGGCTGACCGATGGCCCTGCGGCCCAGTTCTGGCATGTGACCCCTACACCGATCCCGACGCCGTCCGAGCCGGCGGCCAGGACCGAAACGCCGGTCCAGCGGTTGACGCCCGTCGTTAGGGCGGATTTCGACCCTATAGCCGCCATGCACCCATTGACCTCTGAGGCGCCTCAGCCAGCCCCAGCGAGGGCAGCCGAAGCGCAGGCCGCGCCCACCCAAACGGGGCCTTTGGATCCTCAAGTCGCCGCAGACGCCGCAGCTGTCGGCATGACCTCCCGCATTCGGCCCGCAGACCCGACCCCCTCCGGCCAATAGCAGCTGAGACCTAGAACAATTGCGTCTGCATCCCGAACAGGCTTGCCCAGCCGGGCTTGGCGGGACATAGGGCTGCATGCGCTATCGACTAGCCATTTTTGATTTCGACGGAACCTTGGCGGATTCCTTCCCCTTGGTGATCGAGATGATGAACGACGTCGCGGACCGTTTCGCGTTTCGGCGGGTGGCTGACGGCGAGCTTGACGAATTGCGCCTGTGCGACGCGCGCGAGATCATGCGCCGTCTAGGGGTCAAGCGGTGGAAGCTGCCGATGATCGCCCGCTACGTCCGCGCGCGTTTGGCGTCCGATGTGGGCAAGATTGGGCTTTTCCCTGGCGCTGATGAGTTGCTTGCTAGGCTGTCCTCAGACGGGGTCAAGCTGGCGGTGGTGAGCGCAAACAGCGAGGAGACTATTCGCAGGGTCCTTGGACCGCACAACATCCCTTTGATTGAGGGCTTTGCTGGCGGCGTGTCGCTGTTCGGCAAACGCAATAAGCTGGTGCGGATGGCCAAGCTGACTGGGGTGGCGCGCCATGACGCCATCGTCATCGGCGACGAGACACGCGATCTGGACGCCGCTCGGGCGGCGGGCATGGCGTTCGGAGCGGTGTCATGGGGCGCAACGCGCGGACACGTCTTGGGAGCCCGAGGGGCTCAGTTCGTGTTCGAGCGTATGGATCAGATCGCGCCGACGATCCTTGGCGAGACGGTGGCATAACCGAAGTTCAGATGGGCGGCGGCATGTCGCGTACAGGTCCAAGGATGCGTTGGAAGGCGTTGCGCAAGGCCTGATCGGCGCTGTCCATGCCCGCCGACATTCCCAAGTCCGACAGACTGGTGACTCCGTGTTCAATCTGGCCGCAGGGGACGATGCCGCCGAAGTGATCAAGCACGGGACAGACGTTCAGGCTGACCCCATGAAACGAGACCCACCGCCTTAGCTTGACGCCCAGCGCCCCGATCTTGTCCTCGCGCGGTGGTGCGGCGCGTTGTACCCACACACCCACCCGGCCGGGTCGAATCGCACCTTCGACTCCAAGTTCGGCCAGGGCGTCGATCATCCACGCCTCGAGGGCCTGAACGAACCGGCGCACGTCACGTCCCCGTTCGCGCAAATCGAGCATCACATAGACCACCCTCTGCCCGGGGCCATGGTAGGTGTACTGCCCACCACGCTCGCTGGCGAATACAGGAAATCGGTGCGCTTCGAGCAAGTCATGCGCCTTGGCGGATACGCCGGCGGTGTAAAGCGCGGGGTGTTCGAGCAGCCAGACCAGTTCGCTTGCGCGGCCGTCCAGGATCGCCTCGACCCGCTCGTTCATCGCGCGGACGGCGTCGGGATAAGCGACCGGGGAGACAGAAACGGCCCAGTCGGCAGGGGCGCCGTCCTGGCGCGGCATCAGCAGCGAGTCGGCGGAATTTAACGAGCGGTCAAGCATGTTCGCCCAATGTGATGCCTGGGGGGGCTTACGCAAGTCCCCAGAGACTCTCCGGAGGGTGGCGATTGGCGGGCCAAATCGACTCGGTCAATGTCGAGATATCTGTGCTTCTCGGCCGCAGCGTGCTGCCCATGCAGCAATTGCTGAGAATGGGTCGTGGCGCTGTGATCCCTCTGGACGCTAAGGCCAACGACGAAGTGTGGATTTTGGCCAATAACCACCCGGTCGCCCGCGGCGAAATTCAGATCAACGAAGACAAGATTTGCATCACCGTGACCCGGGCCGCAGACGTCTATGACTACATGGCCGGGAGCTAAGCTCGGTACTTTTGGCCCCTACCCGGCGGAAATCCGCGCGTACATTCGTCCACCCCCTTTGCCCGCGCCCTTCACAAGGCCTCAGCGGTTTGCTACTCCCCGCCGCTCACTGCGTCGCGGTCGTGGCGGAATTGGTAGACGCGCAGCGTTGAGGTCGCTGTGGGGCAACCCGTGGAAGTTCGAGTCTTCTCGACCGCACCAGTGAGTTTTTGCCGCGCGTAGACGCTAGAGCCGGATGAGTTCGCATGCGAACTCTGAATCCGGCTCTACATTTTCAATTTAGAGCAAGATTCAGACATGAGGCGATTCCGCCTTATGTCATCTTGCTCTAGGCGTGACAGGCCCGTCGAATTTTCGAGCGATGAAACATCAGGCGTTCGCCCGCCTCGTCGCTACCAATTCGCTTCCCGAATGAAACCACTTCGCGTTCCGGCGTCTATCTTGCTGGACAGGGCCGTGACGCCACCGCGTCTGTCCCATTCTGGATCATATCGGCTATGACTGCGCGCCATAAGGTTTCTTCAGCCGCCCTCGAGTTGATCATGCGCTTCGAGGGCTATCGCCGCCGGGCGGCCCGCTTGGCCGACGGCCGGTGGACCATAGGTTACGGCCACACTCTGACCGCCCGCGAAGGGGCGGAAGTGTCGTTGGACGACGCAGCAGCCCTATTGCTCTATGACGTCAGGCCTGTCGCCGAAGCCGTCAATGAGCTGACCTACACGCCGCTGACGCAGAACCAGTTCGACGCCCTCGTGGCGTTCACGTTCAATGTGGGCATCGATAATTTCCGTCGCTCCTCGGTGCTTCGCCGGGTGAATGAAGGGGCGATGATCCAGGCCGCCTGCGCGCTTGAGATGTGGCGCAAGGCCGACTTTGAGGGCGAACGGATCGTGGTGGACGCTTTGGTTCGTCGCCGGGCCGCCGAAAAGACGCTGTTCCTGACTCCTTCAGACGGCTGGATCCCGGCGCCTTCGCCGATCCTACACCCGAGGGTGGATTATGATCTGGGTTTGCCGAGGAACAGCACCGAGCTGGAGACCTCGATGACGGGGGATGTGGCCGAGGCGCATCGCGCCGCGGCTTCGGTCGGTTCGGCCAGCGTGGCCGCAGTGGACGCCATTGGCGCCCGGTTGGACCAAATCGCGCCTGAGGCCGTTCCTTCGCAGACCGTAGCCCCTTCCGAGCCGGTTGAGGCTGCGATCGGTAAAAGTCCATTGTCGGAGGCCGCCTATCTCGCCGCGCCCGCGCTGGTCAGTTCCCTGTTCGCTGATGCGCCAAACGCCACCATTGAGCCTGAACCTGCCTCCGCGCCAATAGAGCCTGCCGTCGAGGTTGCTCCATTGCAAATGGATGAGCCAAAGCAGGCCTCGCTCCTCGCGTCCGAGCCTGAGCCGGAACCTGAGCTTCCTCTGGCGCAATTGGCGCCTACACCGGAGCCCGGGCTGGAGGCTGAGGCTGTCGCCGACCCGGCTTTCGAAATCCCCGCCAATGAGACCGCCGATTTGTCGCGCCGTGTCGTGTGGCGTGAAGCGCCGATGGAAACCGACGCAGCCCGACTGTTGAACAGCGGACTGAGCGGAGTAGCGCCTTTACTGTTGCTGCTGTTGTTCCTGGGCGGCCTAGTGGTGTTCGCGGGAGGAATCATATTTGGCCTGAACACCAAAGGGTCGGGCGTCGTTAGCTGGGGGTTGGGGCTCGTCGGCATCGGCTGTGTGGTCAGCGCGGTCTACGCCTATCTGGAACGGCTGGGCGGGCGCGAGGACTGACTTAGGAGGCCCTGGCGCCCGAAGCCGGAATCGGCTTGATAGGCGCCATGAAAACGTCCCGCATATCTTCCGGCTCAAGCTTCGAAGCTGTGGCCGGCTATTCCCGCGCTATCGTGGTGGAGCACGTCGGTTACGCCGAAGTGCTGATCTCCGGTGTCACCGGCTTCAACTACGCGACAATGACCATCGAAGATGACGACGAGGCCCAGGCCCGTCAGTGCTTCGCCAACATCGCCCATGTCTTGGCCCAAGCCGGCGGCGGCCTGGAGCACGTGGTGCGAGTTCGCTATCTGCTGACCGATGCGACACAGTTCGAGACCTTGGCGCCGATTTTCGGCGAGCACCTGGGCGCCGCCAGGCCCGCGGCCACCGCCCTGGTTTGCGGCTTGGTCGATACGCGTATGAAGCTGGAAGTGGAAATCGACGCGCGCATCCCGCGCGCTTGAGGTTATCCTGTCTGCTAGCGGCGCAGTTGTGCGCTTGGCGCGTTTGCTTAGGGCAAGCTTGAAGGAGGCCGACCCATGTCCAACCCTATCGCCACCCCCTTGGTGGAAGACGTCGACACCGGCGAACTGGACGGCCTGATCCGCCTGGATACCCACGCGGACGGCGCGGTGGTCATCAATCTGCTGCGGCCGGCGTTGAACGGCGCGGTGGCCGCCGCCCTGACTGAGGCCTTCGAGACCCTGCACGGGGCCGATCATGTGAGGGTTGTGTTTATCAGGGGTGCGGGCAAGACCTTCTGCACCGGGGTTGATAGCGCCTGGTTGAAGGTCGCTGCCGAGGACTGGAGCGAAGCGGAACTGCGCGATGAAGGCTTGCGCGTGGTGGGAATGTACCGTGCGCTCACGGCAATACCGGCCCTGACTGTGGCGCTGATTGAGGGAGAGGCCATTGGCGGCGGCGCGGGCCTGGCGGCGGCGTGTGACCTGGCGGTGGCCACGGCCGATACGCGCTTTGCCTTTCCCGAGGTGACCCAAGGAGCGGTCGCCGCCCTGGTCGCCCCCTTCGTGGTCAACGCCATCGGCCCGCGCCAGACCAAGGCCCTGTTCGCCACGGGACGCACCTTCGACGCCGCTTATGCCGAGAAGATCGGCTTGATTCATGAGATCGTCGAGGATGCGGAGGGACTGAAGGCTGCGGCGGAACGCATGACCGAACAGGCCCTGGCCGCCGCGCCGGGCGCCGTGGCGGCGAGCAAGAAGCTGGTGTGGCAAGTGTGGGCCCAGGCGCAGGATCACGCCCTGCTGCAGGATATCGCCCACCGTTTCGCCCAAAGCCGCTTCAGTGAGGAAGGCCGCGAAGGCCTGGCGGCGAGCTTGGAAGGCCGCCGCCCGAACTGGACTGGGGACTAACCTCGGTCGTGACGCTCAATCTGATCAAGCTGTGCGTCGGGTGCGATAGCGTCGATGAACTGATCGACTGGCATAAGGTCTATCGCGCCGGGCAGCCTTGGGTTCTGCACACCCGCCAGACTCCGAAACGGGCCGAGGAACTGATCCAAGGCGGATCGGTCTTTCGGGTGTTTCGCGGCGTGGTGTTGTGTCGGCAGAGGATCCTGGTGGTGGATACGGTGGGCGAGGGCAAGTCCGCCCGCTGCCAAATCACCTTGGACCCGCAGATCGTGCTGACTGCGCCCACCCCGCGCCGGGCCTTTCAGGGCTGGCGGTATCTTGAGGGAAAGGACGCGCCCGAGGATTTGGGCGTGCACGGCCAGCCTGCCGCCGTGCCGCAGGACTTGGCGTTGAAGCTACGCGAACTAGGGGCGTGGTAGGCGTCTAAACCGCCCGGTTATCGATCAGCCGGGTCTTGCCCAGACGGGCGGCGGCCAGGACGCGGGCAGGGGCGTTACCGACAGGGCCGGGACCCAGTCGCTCGAGCGTGTCGGCGTAGCGCGCTTCGATGTAATCCACCGATTCAAAACCGGCTGCCAACAGCGCTTCGATCGCCTCGGCCTCGGCGGGTGCGACCGGCGATCCGGCGGCCAGGGCGCGGGCAAGATTGAGTAAGACGACGTTCAGGCCGGCGGCGATCTTACGCTCGACGGGTGACAGGTAGGCGTTGCGCGAGGACAGGGCGAGGCCGTCTTCGGCGCGGACGGTGGGGGCGCCGAAGATTGCGGTGGGCAGGTCGAGGTCCACGGCCAAGCGCTTGATCACCCGGAGCTGCTGATAGTCCTTTTCGCCGAACACGGCCACGTCCGGGCGGGCCTGGATCAGCAGCTTGGCCACCACGGTGGCGACGCCCGAGAAGTGCGCTGGACGCGCGTGGCCGTCCATGGGTTCGGACACACCCGAGACGGTGATCGTTGTGGCGAAACCGGGCGGATACATCTCCAGCGCGCTCGGGGCGAACAGCAGGTCGCAGCCCGCGCCCACGAGCAACGCCGCGTCGTGGGCCTCGTCCCGGGGATAGGCGTCGAAATCCTCGCCGGGCGCGAACTGGGTCGGGTTGACGAAAATGCTGGCGATCACCCGGTCAGCGCGGGCTCGGGCCTGGGTTAGGAGGGACAGATGCCCTTCATGCAGGGCGCCCATGGTGGGGACCATGCCAATTGTCTGGCCGGCGGCGCGCCAAGCGTCCAGCCTGCGGCGCATGTCTGCTACGGTGCGTGCGATGGGCAAGGTCGCTTCGGTCATGCGGGCTTATGGCGTCCGATGGCGGGGCCCGTCCAGACGGTATCTGTTAGTGGTTGATCAAGTCGCGTTGACGACCCAGCCAGTCCGG
The DNA here is from genome assembly GCA_048498155.1 of Pseudomonadota bacterium. GTDB lineage: Bacteria > Pseudomonadota > Alphaproteobacteria > Caulobacterales > Caulobacteraceae > BOG-938. The sequence goes on from JBEHYN010000002.1 coordinate 118,858, forward strand.
GTGTCTGGTCCGTTTAGTTCGGCGGACTGTTCCGCGAGGAGAATGTTAGTGGGGCAGGCGCGCGTCATCGTCGTAGGCAACGAGAAGGGAGGCGCGGGCAAGTCGACCATCGCCATCCACCTGGTCACGACGCTGCTGCACGCCGGCGCCAAGGTCTCTGTGATTGATCTGGATTTGCGCCAGCAGTCAATGAACCGGTTCTTCGCCAACCGCCGCACCTGGCTGGAGGCGTCCAGCGCGACGGCCCCCATGCCCCAGTTCCCATCGGGCCTGGCGGCCGAGACTCTGCTTGAGGCGGCGGACGACCTGCAGACTGAGCGACTGGAAAGCCTGATCGCCGAGGCGGCCCAATCCGCCGACTTCGTGGTGATCGACACGCCCGGGGCCAACACGCGTCTGGCCCGCAAAGCGCATCAGCACGCGGACGTTATCGTGACGCCGATGAACGACAGCTTCGTGGACTTCGACATGCTCGGCCAGATTGATCCGGTGACGCTGGATCTTAAGAAGCCCAGCCTCTATTCGGAAGCCGTCTGGGAGGCGCGCAAGAACCGCGCGGCGACCTCGCGTCAGTCCATCGACTGGATCGTGTTGCGTAATCGGCTGGCGGCTACCGAAGCGCGCAACCGCCGTCGGCTGGACGAGCGGGTGGAAGCCTTGAGCCGGCGCGTGGGGTTCCGCATCGGCCCCGGTTTACGTGACCGCGTGATCTATCGGGAGCTCTTCCCCTTTGGCCTGACGGTCTGCGATCTGTCGGCGCAGCTACGGCCCGTGCCGGTGTCCTTAACCCATTTGGCCGCTCGCCAGGAGCTACGCGCCTTGATGCAATGCCTGGGGTTGGAGGAAGCGGAACCAGACGTTGTCAGCGCAGTGGCGGACGAGGCGGAGGACCGGCCCTCCCTGGCTGCGTCCTGAACGCCTCGTGAAGCTGCTCGTCATCCTCGCCGTGGTTTTTGTCGGTTACTTCGCCTGGAGCCGATCCGCGCCGATCCGGCGGGGGGGCTGGCGCGTGGGCGCAGGGCTTGGCGCCGTCGTTCTGATTGTGATCGGCGCCGTGACGGCTATTCGCGGGGATGAATGGGTCGCCGCGCCCTTGGTGATCGTCGGACTGATTCTCGCCTTCGCCGGCCGAGTAGGGCGCGGAATGTTTGGACTGGCGAGGCCCGCGCCGCCGACCGAGTCCATGAGTGCGAGCGAGGCCCGGTCGATTCTGGGAGTCGAGCTAGAGGCCTCGGTGCAGGATATTAAGGCGGCATACGCCCGGCTGATGAAACGCAATCATCCAGATCAGGGAGGCACCCCGGGCCTGGCGTCCAAGTTGAACGCCGCGCGTGATCGGCTGCTGAAGGCGCGTTAGGACAGGTTGATCGCGCTTAACCGGGACCCAGGGCCAGACAACCGGCGCCCTTGGCCTTGATGGTCTCGCAAGCTTCCCTGGCGCGGCCTGCGGACAACCCGGCGAAACGCACGCGGTAATTGCCGGCTGAGTGATCCACCCGGCCTTTAGCGGTTTTCAGCACCACGCCAAACTTGTGGTTCAGCTTGCCCAATTCGGCTTGGGCCACCCGACGATCTTTGTAGGAGCCGAGTTGAACCTGCCAAGCTCCTTTGTGTGTCGACACCAGCTCCAGGCGGGCGCCACGCTCACGACCGGCTTTGCCCCGAGCGCCACGGGCCAACTTTACCTTCTGCCGCGACGGGGGATTGGGAATGGGCCGTGAAGCGGTGACCGAACGGGATCCTTGGGCGCCACGCAGGCCGTTTTCGGCGACGACGATCTTCAGGCTGTCCTGTTCGCCGTCGCCTTGCTCGGTGGAAGGGCGGCTGAGCGGACCGACCGGCGGCGGCTCGGTAAGGTTCTGGGCGATGGTGGTGACTTCGCCGTGGTCACGTTTGCGCATCACGGTGAACCCGGTTTCCAGCAGATCGGCGACATGGCTGTCGCGCGCCGCGATGGAATTACCGCCCATGACCACCGCGATCAGGCGCCGATTCTCGCGCACCGCTGAAGCCGCCAGATTATAGCCTGAGGCGTTGGTAAAGCCGGTCTTGATGCCGTCCACCCCGGGCATCTTGCCCAGCAGGCCGTTGTGATTGGCGATGGCGTGGCCGTGCCAGACGAACTCCCTCTTGCCGAAGAAAGTATAGTATTGCGGGTAATCGCGCATGACCGCGCGCGACAGAATGGCGATGTCGCGCGCCGTGGTCAGTTGACGACTGTCAGGCAGGCCGGATGCGTTGACGAAGTGGGAATTGTTCATGCCCAGCTCCTGGGCCTTCAGGGTCATCATAGCCGCGAACCGGTTTTCATTGCCCCCGATCTTCTCAGCCAAAGCTACGGCCATGTCGTTGGCCGACTTCACCGCTACGGAGGTCATAGCGTCGGCTACGGAAATGGTTTGGCCTGGCCGCAGGCCCAGCTTGGTCGGCGCTTGAGCCGCTGCGCGCGGCGACACTGTGATCATCTCGTTGGGGTTCAGCTTGCCGTTGGCGAGGGCTTCGAAGGTCAGATAGAGCGTCATGACCTTGGTGATCGAGGCCGGGTAACGGGGGCTGTCGGATTGTTGGGCGTAGAGCACCTCGCCGGATTTCGCGTCGACCACGATCGCCGCATACCGGGGCTGGGAGGTAAAGAATGGAATTCCCGCCTGGGCCCGGGCGAGCGGACCCAAAACAAGAAGGGTGGCAAACAGTGCGCAAAATAAGCGGCGGGCGAACATTTGCATCAGCCGGCGTCCGTCGGGAGCTGCAGCGGCCACGCGCCGCCATACGAACCTATAACATGGCGTGTCCCACCTTTCGCCAAAGTAAACAACTGGTGAGCGAGACAACCGGCCGCACTAAGCTGTGCTGTTCGCAGGTGCGATTGTGCACTGCACAATTTTTCTTGACCGAAGGGTTAGGTTCGCTTAATGGATGCATGCGGCGCACGAACGGCCTGAATTGTTCGCAGCGGCGTCACCAGAATTCGCCGATACAGGAGATCCCCGATGGCGACTGCAGCTGAAACGGCCAAGGCCACCGCCGAGCGGTTCGCCGAATCCGGCAACCAAGCCTTCAAAGAAGGCGTGGAAAAGTCGATGGCGACGTTCGCCGATATGAACGCTCAGGCCAAACGCAACATGGAAGCGATGGTCGCTTCGGTCACCGCCGCCACCAAGGGCGCCGAGACCCTGGGCGCCCAAGCGATGGCGTTCTCCAAGAAATCCACCGAAGACCAAGTGGCGGCCGCCAAGGCCCTATCCAGCGCCAAGAGCCTGCAGGAAGCCGTGGAGCTGCAAACCACCTTCGCCAAGACCTCGCTGGACGCCTACCTGGCCGAGGTCAACAAGTGGTCTGACATCGTGTCCGGCTCCGTGCGCGAATCGCTTCGCCCGATCAATGAGCGCGTGAGCGCCGCGGTCGAGCAGTTCCAGACCGCTCGTTAAGTTTACCCCGCCCGCTTGCAGTTTGGGCGGGTTGCGTAGGGGCCCGGAACGGAAACGTTCCGGGCCCTTTTCCTTGCATGGAAGCGTCCGGCGACCGCTGGACCCAAGCGGATCCGGCAAAGCGGCACGGTTCGAATAGATTTGCAGTCCCCTAAAAGTCGAATTTGCCGCAGCGCGAAAAGGCAGCGCTTGGGGCTTAGAGCGCAATGGCCGGTTGCTGCCCCTTTCAAATACGCAGAGATTCCATATCTAATCACATGACCGGGGCGGTTCGCCTCGGGGCAGCGGAGACACAGTTTAATGGCCGAGCGCAAGCCTGGCAGGATTGGCGAAGGCGAGGGGACCGGCGCGGGCTCTGCTGTGGTCACGCAGACCAAACCGAAAACGCAGAAGCCATCTTTATATCGAGTCTTGCTGCTGAACGACGATTATACTCCGATGGAGTTCGTTGTTTACGTTCTTGAGCGGTTTTTCAACAAATCGCGGGAGGATGCGACTCGGATCATGCTCCTTGTCCATCAGCACGGCGTTGGGGTTTGCGGCGTGTTTACCTACGAGGTGGCCGAGACGAAAGTTGCACAGGTTATCGATACCGCTCGGCGCCACCAGCATCCGCTGCAGTGCACCATGGAAAAGGATTGAGAGGCCCCCTTGCCGTCGTTCTCACGAAATCTGGAAGACACGCTTCACCGGGCCGTCAAGTTCGCCAATGAGCGAAAGCACGAGTACGCCACGCTTGAGCATCTACTGCTTTCGCTGGCCGACGATCAGGAAGCCTCGGGGGTCATGCGCGCTTGCGAGGTCGATCTGGCGGCGCTGAAGAAAAACCTGCTCAACTATCTGGACATCGAATTGACGTCGCTTGTGGTCGATGACGGCGAAGACGCCAAGCCAACTGCCGGATTCCAGCGGGTAATTCAGCGCGCGGTGATCCACGTGCAATCGTCCGGCCGCGAGGAAGTGACGGGGGCCAATGTGTTGGTGGCGATCTTTTCCGAACGGGAAAGCCATGCTGCATACTTCCTGCAGGAGCAGGACATGACCCGCTACGACGCGGTCAACTTCATCGCGCACGGTATCGCCAAGAAGGCGGGCGCCTCTGAGTCGCGCTCAGTGAAAGGCGCAAGCGAACAAGAGCCTGAAGAAAAGTCGGTCCAGCCCAAGTCGCCGGGGGAGGCGCTGGACGCCTATTGCGTGAACCTCAACGAGAAGGCCAAGCAAGGCAAGGTGGACCCCCTGATCGGGCGCACCAGCGAGGTCGAGCGAGCGATCCAAATCCTGTGCCGGCGGACCAAGAACAATCCCCTCCTGGTGGGCGACCCTGGCGTGGGCAAGACCGCCATCGCCGAAGGACTGGCGCGCAAGATCGTCAACCATCAGGTGCCGGAGGTGCTATCGGGCGCGACCATATTCTCGCTCGACATGGGCGCATTGCTGGCCGGCACCCGCTATCGCGGCGATTTTGAGGAGCGGGTAAAACAGGTGGTCAAGGAGTTGGAAGCCCATCCCAACGCCATCCTGTTCATCGACGAGATTCACACGGTGATCGGAGCGGGCGCGACCTCTGGCGGGGCCATGGATGCCTCCAATCTGCTCAAGCCCGCCTTGGCGTCCGGCACCCTGCGGTGCATGGGCTCGACCACCTATAAGGAGTTTCGCCAGCACTTCGAGAAGGATCGCGCCCTGGTGCGTCGCTTCCAGAAGATCGATGTGAACGAGCCGACGGTTGAAGACACCATTAAGATCCTCAAGGGGCTGAAGACCTACTACGAAGACTTCCACAAGTTGAAGTACACAGCCGAGGCCCTCAAGACTGCGGTGGAGCTGTCGGCCAAGTACATCACTGACCGCAAGCTGCCCGACAAGGCCATCGACATCATTGACGAAGCCGGCGCCTCGCAGATGCTGTTGCCCGAAAGCAAACGGAAGAAGACCATCGGCGTGAAGGAGGTCGAGGCCGTAGTGGCCAAAATTGCCCGAATCCCGCCGAAGTCCGTGTCTAAGTCCGACGCGGAGTCGCTCAGGCAATTGGAGGCTGACCTCAAGCGCGTGGTATTTGGTCAGGACGACGCGATCATGCAGTTGTCGGCCGCCATGAAGATGGCCAGGGCCGGTTTACGCGACGCGAACAAGCCTATCGGCTGTTACTTGTTCTCTGGCCCCACCGGCACAGGCAAGACCGAGACCGCTAAGCAGTTGGCCCAGACCCTGGGCATCGAAATGCTGCGGTTTGACATGTCCGAATACATGGAGCGGCATACGGTTAGCCGCTTGATTGGCGCGCCGCCGGGCTATGTCGGTCATGACCAGGGTGGTCTGCTGACCGACGCGGTCGACCAGCATCCTCATGCGGTGGTGCTGCTTGACGAGATCGAGAAGGCGCATCCGGACGTCTACAACATCCTGTTGCAGGTGATGGACCATGGGGTGCTGACCGACGCAGTGGGCAAGAAGGTGGACTTCCGAAACATCGTGCTGATCATGACCACCAACGCGGGGGCGGCCGATGCTCAACGTCATTCGATCGGGTTCGGTCGCGGCCGGGCGGCGGACGAGGAGAGCGAAGCGATCAAGCGGGTGTTCTCGCCTGAATTCCGCAACCGCCTGGATGCGGTCGTGGCGTTCAAGGGCCTGACTCAGGACGTCATCCGGCTGGTGGTGCAGAAGTTCATCATACAGCTCGAGGCCCAGCTGGCCGACCGGCACGTGACGATCGAGACTTCGGAGGCGGCGACTGACTGGCTGGCCAAGAATGGGTTCGACGAACTGTACGGTGCGCGGCCTCTGGCCCGGGTGATCCAGGAGCACATCAAAAAGCCGTTGGCCGACGAGATACTGTTCGGTCGATTGATCCGCGGCGGTCATGTGCGGGTCGAACTGGTGGACGGCAAGCTGGCCTTCGAGATCGACTCAGCTGGCGCGCCGGATCCGGAGGTTTCAGCCGGGTCATCGGAGGAGCCCGCCCTGGCCGGTTAGCGTCTCCGGCCTTAGTCGATCATCGCTGCGATCTGCTTGGCTAACGCGGCCAATTCGGTTGGGTCAGCCATGGGGGCCTCGCCGTGCGCGCGCGCCGACTGGCCCGCCCAGCGCGGAATTATATGGAAGTGCAGGTGGAACACGCTCTGGCCCGCCAGCGCCCCGTTGAATTGGCTGATCAGGATTCCGTCGGGATGAAGGGCAGCACGCACGGCCTTGGCTACACGTTGAACATCGAGGATCAGGTGGGACAGAATTTCAGGCTCGACCTCTAAGAGGTTGCGCGCCCTGGATTGCTTGGAAATGACCAAGGTGTGTCCGCGAGTTTGGGGGAAGACGTCCATGAAAGCCAGAACATGGGCGTCCTCGAACACCTTGGTCGAGGGAAGCTCGCCGCGCAGAATCTTGGCGAACACATTGTCGGCGTCGTAATTCCCATCAAGGCTCATTGCGGAGCGCTCCTAGTTTGGGTTTAATTTAAAAAACGCGCGCACCCTGGGGGAAACCATTCCACCTTCAAAACGAGACGAATCGATCTTCTCCACAGAAGATGTCGTCACACCCCTAGATATAGCGTTAACGACGCGTTTACACACAAGGAATCGATGGGTAGCGTCCCAGACAGAGCCTGGGAGTTCGATTCGGATGACGTCAGGGGCGCCCTGGTCAGTAAAGGGTATTGATCCGAAAGCGCGCGAGATCGCCAAGGATCTCGCGCGGCGTTCAGGGATGACCCTGGGCGAGTGGCTGAACCAGATGATCCTCGAGGACGGCCCTGAAGGACAGGCGCCTGAACCCGAGCCGATCCGGCGGCCCACTCTCGCGTCGCCCCGGCTCGGCCGTCTGGAAGCCCTTCCGGCGCAAGGCGACGAACTGGACAGGGTGTTGGAAGGCCTGGACCGGTTATCGGCCCGCATCGAAGCGGCCGAACATCGCTCGACCCTAGCGATCAGCGGCATCGATCAATCGGTGCTGGGGATGCTTTCGCGCATGGAAACCGCCGAGCGCGAGCAGATTCAGGTTGCCGCCAGGTTCGAAGGCGCGCTGGACGAAACGCGGACCGATCAGGCGCGCATTGTCGAACGCCTGCGTCGGATCGAGCAGGAATCCGTGGGTCCCCGTTCGGCGGAAGCCTTAAGGGCTCTGGAGCTGGCCCTGAACAAGGTCGCCGGACAGCTTTACGAGGGTGAGACCAGGACTCGAGAGGCTATCGGCGTCCTCCGCAGAGACCTGGACCAGGTGGCTCAGAAGGCCGCCACCGCTGACGCGAGCGCGCCGCTGCTGGTAGACGCGGTAGTGGCCCGGATCGCCGAGCGGCTCGAAAAGGCGGAGGCGGGCACCACTGACGCCATCCGCGCCTTGGAAAATTCCTTCGCCAGTCTAGACGATCGGTTGATCGGAACAGAGGCCGCACTTGAGCGATCAGGCGGCGCCGATGCTCGATTTGAGCAACTGGCCAACGAACTTTCGCAGAAAATGGAGCAAGCTCGCTTAGTCTTGGTCGATCAGATCAAGGCCTCGGCCGACGGGCGGGTCGACCGCCTGGAGCGGACCTTGCGTGACATGGCGGCCCATGTTCAGGTCGCGGAACGCAAGTCCGCTCATGCGATCGAGACGATGGGTAAGGAGGTCTTGCAGATGGCCGACTCCCTCAATCAAAAGGTCCAAGCTTCAGAGCACCGCAACGCCGAGGCTTTGGATCAGGTTGGGACAGAGGTTGCTCGTGTCGCCAACGCGGTCGAACAGCGTCTGCGGCGCGCCGACAGCGGACACGCCGAAGCATTGGAGAAACTGGGCTCTGAGATCGCCCGGATCACCGAGCGTCTAGCCGAACGCATCGCCGGCGCCGAACGCCGCTCAGCTCATGCCGTGGACGATGTCGGCGAGCAGATGGCGCGTGTTACCGAGCGCATCAATCAGCGCCAGGAACGCTCCTCGTCCGAGTTGCTGGATCGCATGCGCCAAAGCGAGGAGCGCACCGCGCGCCTGCTGGAAGAAGCCCGTGAACGGATCGACCGGCGGCTTGGCGAGACAAAACGCGTCGTCGAGCCCGCTCTGGACCCAGCCGCCGCCGCGCCGCATATCCGGGCCCCATATGGCGACTCTCCTTCGGCTTTTGGGCCTCCTGCCTTCGCCGATCCTTTTGCGGCGATCGCCCCCCGGGCTGACAGCTATGCAGAAACTTTTGTCCCGGCGCCTTCGATTCATGACAGCGCCTTCCCGGCGCCGGCGTTCGATGCGCGCGAGTCGTTCGATATCGCAGACTTCCCGGCGGATTCCGACGCACCGACTTTTGCTGACGAGGATTTCGAAGCGGCGCAAGGTTTTGGCGATGACACAGCGGCGTATGCCGCCGAGCCCCTGGATGCTCCCGCGAACTTCGAAGCGGCTCCTACGCGCAGCGCCTCGACCCGCGAGCTGATCGCGGCGGCTCGGGCCGCTGCGCGCCAAGCATCGCCGCCGGCCGAAAAGGACAGCAAGTCCCGTACGGACAGCGGGGGAGGCGGCCTGCTGGGCAACTTCGGTAAGAAGAAAGAAGCAGGCTCTTTCAAAAACGCTTTGCTCGCCTCGAGCATTGTAGCGATCCTGGGGCTATCCGCAGCAGGCTATGTACTTTATCGCCCGGACCTAGTGGCCGGCTGGAGCAGCGGCGCCCACAAGAACCCGCAGGCCCTCCCGCCGATGCAGGCAGTTCAGACTGCGTCCTCTGCGCCGACGGGCGAAGCCATGGCGGCGAATCTGACCTTGGACGGGCCAGGATCAGCCGATACAGCCTCCGTCGCGGCTCCCCCGCCGGACAGCTCAGACGTCTACAATCAGGCCAAGGACAAGATCAAAGCGAACGATCCTGCCGGCCTGGCCTTGATGCGCAAAGCGGCCAACGTTGGCTATGCGCCTGCGCAATTTTACATGGCCAAGCTGTACGAAGATGGCGACGCAGGGATTAAAAAGGATCCCGCCGAAGCCCGGCGCTGGACCCAGCGCGCGGCGGAGGGGGGCGACCCCAAGGCCATGCACAATCTTGGTCTCTACTACTTCCACGGCGACGGCGGGTCCAAGAACGTGGCTCAAGCCGCCACATGGTTCCGCCGTGCTGCGGACTTGGGCCTGGTGGACAGCCAGTACAACCTTGCTCAACTGTATGAGGAGGGGTTGGGCGTCAGCCTGAATCCCGCGGAAGCCTATAAGTGGTTCCTGATAGCCGCCAAATCCGGCGACGGTGAGTCAAAGGCGAGCGCCGATCGACTAAAGGGGCAATTGTCCGTCAGCGCCCAACAAGCCGCTGATCGCGCCGCTTCGGCTTTCAGGCCTGAGAGCGCTGCGCCCCCAGCTCCCGTGGCCACCGCCGCCGCCAATCCTTTCAGCGACGCCGACAAGGTCAACCTAGCCATGGCTCAAAAAGCGCTGTCCAAGCTGGGGTATTACAAGGGGCCGACGGACGGCGCGAATTCGCCCGCGCTTCGCTTGGCCATCGCCTCCTATCAGAAGACGCTGGGCCAGCCGGCGGATGGTTCGCTGAACCCCGAGCTGATCGGCAAGTTCACCGCCATTATCCGCTAAGGCGTTACCGACGTCCGCTCTAGGTGGGGTTCTCGAGGCTGAACAGGTCGCTGGCTTCGTCGTAGGCAAAAGCCTCGCCGTAGCGGCCCCAGGTGGTGACCGCCTTCAGGGTTTGGTCCGCATAATCCTCGGACATATAGTCTTCCAGTTCATCGCGGAAACGACGAGCCGGGGCCTGATGGTTCGGCCGCTCATCAAGCACCCGTCGAATGTGTCCGGCGAGGGGCACGAAGGACAGCAGGTGCTGAGCGAACAGCTGTTTGCGCGCATCCACATCGGACACGGCATAGCGGCGCCCCGGGGCGGTGAGACGGATGCGGTTGCCTGCCAATTCCACCAGCCGAAACAGCTGAAGTGTGTCGGCAATCGGAAACAGCTCATCCGCTTCAAGGCCGACATCGTCCGACAAGGCGTTCAGGGCCGCCGAGCCATTGTGCGGCGCCTCCTGCAGGGTTTCCAGCAAGCCTGCCATGGAGTTGGTCGAGACCTCCGGCAAAACCATCCCTATGCCCATGCCGGGGAACAGGCCCTCGCGGGTCGGCGTATTCGACGACCGGGCGGTCATGCGGGCGTAGAGCTCCTCGACCAAGGCGCGGAACGCCGGCGACTGACGGTTGCGCGGCTGGGGCAAATCGATGCGAATCTCGGCGGCGACACGGCCTGGGTTGGCGGAAAACACCAAAACCCGGTCGCACATCAGTACCGCCTCCTCGATGTTGTGGGTGACGATGAGGATGGAGCGGATGGGCATGCGACCTTCACACCACAGGTCGAGCAGGTCGGTGCGAAGGGTCTCGGCGGTCAGGACATCCAGCGCCGAAAAGGGCTCGTCCATCAGCAACAGGGCGGGGCGAACCACCAAGGCTCGGGCCAGACCTACCCTTTGGCGCATGCCGCCCGATAGTTCCTTGGGATAGGCGTTCTCGAAGCCGTCCAGGCCGATGAGATCGATGGCGGCCAGGGCGCGCTGACGGCGCTCCTCTGGGGGCACGCGCTTGGCCTCAAGGCCCAGCTCCACGTTCTGCTGCACGGTGAGCCAGGGGAACAGGGCGAAGCTCTGGAACACCATGGACAGGCCCTCAGCCGGTCCATGGATCGGCTCGCCCTGGAACAGGACTTCCCCGCCGCTCGGTTTGAGCAAGCCGGCTATAGAGCGCAGCAGGGTCGATTTGCCGGAGCCCGAACGGCCAAGCATGCCGACGATCTCGTTGTCCTTAAGCTGGAGATTGACGTCGTCCAGCACCAGCAGGTCGGCGGCGCCGCCCTTGTGGTAAAAGTGACGGACGTGGCGAACGTCCACCAGGGGCTGGTTGGGAGCGGCGGCGTCCGTCATGGGCGGTCTCCTTAGTTCAGCCGGAAGCGGCGTTCAGCCAAGCCATATAGCGGGCGCCACAGGCCGCGGTTCAAGCCGATCACGAACACGGACATCACCGCCACGCCGGTGACCACTCGCGAGAAGTCGCCGGCCGCAGTGGCGTTGGCGATATAGGCGCCCAACCCTGCGGCGTGGACTTGGGTTTTGCCCCAGCTCGCCACCTCTGCCACGATACTGGCGTTCCACGAGCCGCCGGAGGCGGTTAGGGCGCCGGTGACGTAGTAGGGAAAGATTCCGGGCAGGGCGAAGTCGCGCCACCAAGCCCAGGACTTGACCTTGTAGACCCTAGCCGCCTCGCGAAGATCGCCCGGCAGGGCGCTAGCGCCGGCGATGACGTTAAACAGGATGTACCACTGGGTGCCCAGAACCATCAAAGGCGAGAGCCAGATGTTGGGGTCCAAGCGGAACGCCACGATGGCCATTACCGCGAATGGAAATAGCACGTTCGCCGGGAAGGCGGCCAAAACCTGGGCCAGGGCCTGGATCTTCTCGGCCCAGGCTGGCCGCAGTCCGATCCACACGCCGATGGGCGTCCAGACCAGGCTGGCCAGGGCGATAAGCACTAGGACGCGTGCGAGCGTGATAAAGCCAAGTCCTATAGCCGTGAGCACGTCCTGCCAGCGCACATGGGACTGGATATAGTCCACCACCTGCCAAGCGCAGAAGGCGGCGGCCACCACCACCAAAGCTAACCAGGCCCGGTCTAGGGTGCGGTCAACAGCGGGGTCGAATTTGAGGGCGAGCGGGCGGGGCGCGCGAGGGCGCTCAAGCGATTGCAGACGACGGATGAGCCGTTCAGCGCCCTCGCGAATTCGGCGAAAAAGGCGGGTTCGGCGCAAGGCGTCATAGAGCCAGGAGGTTGGCTGGGTCTCTGAGGCAGTCAATTCGAAGCGGAATTTGTCGGCCCAGGCCACAATGGGGCGGAACAGCAATTGATCATAAAGCAGAATGACGATGATCATGGCCGCTACGGCCCAGGCCACGGCCTTGAAGTCCTGCCGCTCGATGGCGAAGGACAGCCACGATCCGATGCCGGGCAGAGCCACGGTCTGGCCCCGGACAGTAATGGCTTCAGACGCAACCACGAAGAACCAGGCGCCGGACATGGACATCATCATGTTCCAGATCAGTCCGGGCATGGCGAACGGCAGATCCAGCCGCCAAAAGCGCCGCCAGGGCGACAGCCCGAACATCTGACTGGCTTCTTCCAGGTCGGCGGGCAGGGTTCTCAAGGACTGGTACATGCTGAAGGTCATGTTCCAGGCCTGGGCGGTGAAGATCGCGAAGATGGAGGCACACTCCAGGCCCAGCTCCCGATTGGGGAACAAGCCCATGAAAAAGGTCGTGGTGAAGGCCAGAAATCCCAGCACCGGCACCGACTGCAGGATGTCGAGCATGGGCACAATGACCAACTCGGCCTTGCGGCTCTTGGCGGCCAGGGTGGCGACCACGAAGGTGAACAGCAGCGAAGCGGCCAGGGCCACGAACATCCGCAGGGTGGTGAGCACCGCATAGCCCGGCAGTTGCGCCAGGTCGAGCCGCATGGTCGAACGCAGCACCGACAAGGGCCGGTCCATCTCATGTCCGCCGTGGGCGATCATGGCGGCGACACCGCCGATCAGGCAAAAAGCCAGGAGGTCGAAGGCGTTGGGCAAATAACGGCGGCCCAGCGCAGACAGGGTTGGATGGGCGTTTAAGCGCCCTCGGGGCTGCAGCAACACCATGCGCGCCTCCTTTGCGAGCGGCGCGCGACGTCCAGAAACGGTGCGAACTGCTGCCCCGCCCGGCGCCAACCTACGGCTCGTCGTCAAAAACCTGTTTGATGTCCCGCCGTTGATGCCCGCAGGCGTACCGAACGGCGGCACTGAGTGGCGAATGACCGGCTTTCCCGGTCAGGTCAAGACATCCAGCCGCATTTCGTTCAAAGGGTTAGGCTGGTTATTCGCGATCGCAGGAGGCTTTTCGTCACTGTCGGACCAATCTGCTGTTAGGGCTTGCGGCGACGCATGAGCCGGTCCAGCAGCATGGGGCCGAGCATGGCAACGATGGGTGCGCCGATCATTGCGGCCTTGGCGCCGACGGACCAGTTCGACCAAGGGCGGCGGCGGGGCTCATCGGATCGGGGTGTGTCCGGGATTTCCGGGACGGCAACACTGTCCTCAAGCGGCTCCTGCGCGGTCTGGCTCTTGCGGTAGGCTAGTGCGCTGTCCAGAGCGACCCAGCCCCAAAAGGCGATCCAAGGCACCACTGTGGCCACGTCCAATCCCCGTCCCTGCTCGGTGGGGGCGGGGGCAGGCGTATCCGGCGGACTGGATTTGCGAGCCAAGACGTATTCCTGTTCAGCCCGCCAGGGGGCGAGGCCTATTCAATATAGGCTCATTTCAATCAAGCGCCACTTTGCACAGAGCCGATTTAGGCGGCCAGACTGCGTAGGATTCGAGGAAGGGTGGATTGGGCGGTCGTCTCGGCGACCTGGAGGCGTATAAGCAAGGCCTGTTCCTCACATTCGACCGCCAAAGATTGTGATGCGCGGGCGCGCCCGTCCAGTTGGTCGGCCAAATCAGAATCGCCCCGGCTGCGGCAATAGGCGGCGCGGCCACTGAAATCCGCCGCCTCCGCCCAGGCCGGTTCGGCGCGGGCGTCCAAATCCTTGGCCTCACGCAACAAACGGGCAATCAAGCGTTCAGGATCGTACTGTTCGATCAGCAGCGCGCGATAGGCCAAGGCATCGGCCAAGGCTGCATAGGCTTGGTCATGGCTCAAGGCGCTGATGGCCCGCTCCAGGTCGCCGTACGTCTGGATTTCGCACGACAGGGCATGGGCTCGAGCGGACTCCAGAGGTTGGCCGGCTCGGGCGAAAAGGAGGACGATGGAGGCGGCGGACAGGTCTAGCGGCGACAACAAGCGCCTCCCTATTCAAAGCCGAATATTGTACCTCACGCAACATGAGTCGCGCAATATTTATTGCTTTTGATACAAGTTTTTGGCCAGGGCATAGCCGCGTTAGCGGTCTGTGCCGGTTCGCCTAAGGGTTTTGATGATCTCCACGGCCTGCATTTGTTCGACCGGCTGTAGCGTGTCCCACAGGCTCCAGATTCCGTCAGGGGCTGCGGGATCGCGGACGAGAAGATCGGCCGGCTCGCAACGCAGGGCGGCGGCGATTGCCTCAAGAATATCTTGTGAATAAGGGGTTTCTCCGCGTTCTATGCGTGAAATCTGACCCTCAGAAATATTGACCTCAAGCTCGGTGTCCAGACGATCCGCCAACTGGGCCAGGGTCAAGCTGCGGTGCTTGCGCCATGAGCGGATAAAGGTGGCCCTGCGGACGGGCTTGGGATGCGGGCGGGGTTTCTTCGGCATGGCGACATCATGCTCCCGGGACAATTCGGCCGGAACGGCACGGCATGCAATTTTGCTTGCCATGCAATAATGCATAGTATACAAACATACTGAAGGCAAGGCCTTCCGGTTTCGGCGTTGTGGACCCCGTCAGGGTGCAACGTCGACCTCAAAAATCCCATCCCCTTTCGCCCTGTTTTGGAGAGGCGTCGGTATGTCCTTTTTTTGGTCGCAGGCGGCTGTGCGCCTGCTTCATGGCTTCTATGTGGAGCAAGGCTTAAGCGCGGGTCAAACCGCCGCCGCCTTGGGCCGCGAATTGGGCGATGCGCCCACGCGCAATGCGGTGCTGGGCAAGGCTCAGCGGATGGGCTGGCTGAAACCGCCCGCTGAGCGCGCGCCGGTCCCTCCGGCGCTCAGAATTCCCAGGGCGAAGCGAGGGCCGGTCCAATGGCCAAGACCCATGTCGGAGCGGCTGTTGCCGCCCTTGCGAGAGATTCAAATGCAAGTCGCGCCCAAGCCATGGACGCAGCGGGGACGATTCGAGTGCGCTTACCCCATAGGAGAACCAGCGGGGCCTGGCCTGCAGATGTGCTGCGCGGCGCCAACGGGAGGGGGAATCTATTGCCCGCCGCACCGGGAGCTGATGGCCCAAGCCAACAGCGCTTTGAGCGAACGCGAACTGGACGCCATCGTCGCCATCGCTAGGCGCGCGGCGTGACCGTGGCGGTCAGGCGCAAGGCTAGGGGCATGAGCGCAGAGGATCTGGCCCGCCTGACTGTCCAGCGCGCCGCCGCCCGAGCTGAAGCCCGTGCGCTTGAAAACGCGATGGCCCAGACCGCGACCCTGGCGCGCCAGCGCGGGGAGACGGTGGAGGAGGCGCAAGGTCGGCTGCGGATAACCTCGCGGGACGGACTGCAGAGTCTGTTCGAGCGGGGCGGCCTGGAGCGGCCTGAGTACGAGGCCGGGCTGATGTATCGCCGTTGCTATGAAACGCTGCATGCGGGTCCGCGCTCGAACCTGGCGCGTGATTTCAGCTCTGGCGTACGCGGGTTCGCCGAGGGGCCGGCAGAGGGGTTCGCAGAGCTGCGCGCGTTTCGCGCCGAAAAGCTGAGACTATGGGAGGGGCAAGCCCAAACCGGACGCCAGGTGTGGATTCTGCGGCTGGTGGCCGGACAGGGACGTTCGATCAATTCGGTGGCGCCGGGCGGCTCGGCCCGGGCGGCCAATACCAAGGCGCTAATGGCGGTGTTGGGCGAGATTGCTCGGGAGCGGGGGTTGAGGCGGTGAAGCCGAAATTGATTGAAGTGGCCGCACCGCACCCGCCCGAACAAGCCCCGGCGCGGGCGGCTGCCGAGACGGTTGACCCGGCCCTGGAGTTTCGATCAGCGGCCCAAGGGTATGCCCTGAAGGCATTAGAGGTGCTCGCGTCGCTGATGGAGAAGAGTTCGTCCGACGCCGTGAAGGCTTCGGCGGCCAATTCGGTGATCGACAGAGCGCACGGACGGGCGGCGCAGGCGGTGCGGGTCGGCGGCTCCGCCGGGGGCGAGGACCCCGAGGGCGTGGAGGTGAGTGTCGTATGGCAAAGTCCCGAAAAGTCGTAATTCCCTACGCGCCACGCCCGGCCTTTGCCGGGTTTCACGAGCGGGATCAGCGCTGGGCTTGCATCGTGGCGCATCGGCGGGCCGGCAAGACGGTCGCGGCCATCAATGAGTTGATCCGCGCGGCGCTTCGCTGCGAGCGACCGCAGCCTCGGCTGGCCTATGTGGCGCCCTATACGAGCCAGGCCAAGGACCTCGCGTGGGGATATCTCAAACAATTTACCGCGCCCATTCCCGGCGTGCGCGCCAACGTCTCGGAGCTGCGGGTCGATTTGCCCAATGGCGGGCGGGTGAGGCTATATGGGGCGGACAACTACAACCGCTTGCGCGGCATCTATTTGGATGGCGTGGTGCTGGACGAATTCGCCGACATGGACCCGCGCGCCTGGAGCGAGGTGATCCGGCCCGCCCTGGCCGACCGCGAGGGTTGGGCGACGTTTATCGGGACGCCCAAAGGCCGCAACGGTTTTTGGGAAGTCTATGAAAAGGCGCGAGTTTCACGAGATTGGTTCGCGTTACGCCTGAAGGCGTCTCAGACAGGATTGGTCGCTCCGACTGAGTTGGAAGCGCTCAGAGGCGAGCTGTCGGCGGACGAATACGCCCGTGAGATGGAGACCAGCTTCGATGCGGCCGTGGCGGGCGCCTACTACGCCGAAGCCCTCACGCGGGCTCAGAGTGAAGGGCGAATCGGCCGCGCGCCGCATGACCCTGCTGCGGAGGTTCACGCCGCCTTCGACCTGGGCATCGGCGACGCCACGGCGATCTGGCTGTCGCAGTTCATCGGCCGGGAAATCAGGCTGATCGACTACATCGAGAACAGTGGCGTGGCCCTGGATTGGTATGCGCGGGCATTACGCGAACGGCCCTTCACTTACGCCCCATTGATCCTGCCCCATGACGCCAGGGCGCGCGAGTTGGGCACGGGCAAGAGCCGGGTGGAGATGCTGGAGGGGCTAGGCTTTTCGGTGCGTCTGGCTCCACGGCTTAGCCCGTTGGACGGGATTGAGGCGGTGCGGCGTTTGCTGCCGCGCACGTGGATCGATGCTGGGCGGTGCGAGGCCGGGCTGAGGGCGTTACGCGACTACCGCGAGCACTGGGACGCCAAGCGGCGCGTCGCCCTGGGGCCAAGGCATGACTGGACGAGTCATCCAGCGGACGCCCTGCGCTATCTGATGACGGCTTATGAGGAGCCGCAGGCAAAGGGCGCGGCGCGGCGGACGACGCGGGTGCATGGTGGAGGATGGATGAGATGAAGATTGCCGCCAAATCGAACAAAACAAGAACTATGGCTTGACGAGTCGGGCAGGTTCGACCATCATTCTCCTACTCCAGACAGATGCGCCCGGCGGCGCGGCGCTGGGGTCTCCGACCACATTTCCCTTGCCCCGGCCGCTTGAACGGCCGTGGGCGGCGCATTTCCGCGAGAGCGGGACGCCGTTAGGGCGACCTCACGCACGGATGGCTTGATGGATGACCTTCTGAAAGAGGCGAAGGACGCCTTTGAGGTGTGCGTGGCGCATGAGGAGGAGAACCGGGCGCAGGCTCTGGACGACATTCGCTTCGCACGGCTAGCCGAGCAGTGGCCGAGCGATGTGCGTCGGGCGCGCGAGCTGGACAACCGGCCGTACCTGACTATCAACCGCCTGCCAGCCTTCATTCGCCAGGTGGTGAACGATGCGCGGCAGAACCGGCCGGCGATCAAGGTGCATCCTGCGGACGATCAGGCCGACCCGCATGTGGCGCAGATCTACAACGGCCTGATCCGCAATATCGAATATGCCTCCGACGCGGACGTGGCCTACGACACCGCGCTGGATGCGGCGGTGACCTCGGGCCTGGGCTACTTCCGGATCAATACGCGCTATGCCACGGACGACGGCTTCGATCAGGACATCGTCATCCAGAGGGTGGCTGATCCGTTTTGCATCTATGGCGATCCATACTCGACCGCGGCCGACAGCGCCGACTGGAACATCGCCTTCGTAATCGACCTGATGCCTAAGGCTCGCTTTGCCGGCCGGTATAAGGGCGCGGATGCGGTCGATTGGGACGGCTTGGGTTATGGCGCCTTATGCGCGCCCTGGCTGGACGACGAGCGGGTGATGGCGGCCGAATATTGGGTGCGCCATGAGGTGCGCCGGCAGATTCTGGCCCTGTCCAACGGTGAGCTGGTGGCGGCGGACGAATACGCTCGAAACAAGGCCCTGTTCGACGCTTCCGGCGTAAGCGTGGTGGGCCGTCCGCGAGAGGTGAGCAGCCATCAGGTCAGGCAGCATGTGCTGACGGGCGCCGAAGTGCTCGACACGGTGGATTGGGCTGGACGGTTCATTCCCATCGTGCCGGTCTATGGCGACGAGGTCTTTATGGAAGGGCGGCGGCACCTTCGCTCGCTGGTGCGCGACGCCAAGGACCCGCAGCGGATGTTCAACTATTGGCGCACGACATCGACCGAGCTGGTGGCCCTGGCGCCGCGCGCGCCGTTCATTGGCCCCAAGGGCGCATTCAAGAGCGATGCGGACAAGTGGGCCAGCGCCAATACGGAGTCCCACGCCTATATCGAATACGATGGTCAGGTCCCGCCCGAACGGCAGGCCTTTGCCGGGGTTCCGGCCGGCGCCCTTCAGGAGGCATTGAACGCGTCGGACGACATCAAGTCGATCCTGGGTCTGTACGACGCCTCGCTGGGGGCGGCCTCCAACGAGAGCTCAGGGCGAGCGATCCTGGCGCGACAGAGGGAAGGGGACGTATCCACCTTCCACTTCATCGACAATCTGTCGCGCGCCATCCGTCACGCCGGGCGGATCATGATCGATCTGATCCCGCAGGTTTACTCGACCCCGCGCATGTTGCGGGTGCTGGGGTCGGGCGGTGAGCCGTCGACTGTTGCGGTGAACCAGCCCGGGCAATCGCTCCCCGGCGCCGCGCCCTTGGATGCGGTGTTTGACCTGTCTGTCGGCAAGTACGACTTGACGGTGGAGGCAGGCCCGAGCTTCACCACCCGGCGTGAGGAGGCGGCCAACCAAATGATCGCACTTATCCGGGCCTTCCCCCAGGCCGCTCCGGTGTTGGGGGACCTACTGGCTAAGAACCTGGATTGGCCCGGCGCAGACGAGATCGCTCAGCGGCTGAAGACCTTGCTGCCGCCACAACTGCAGGGAGGGAATAGCGGTCCGGTCGCGGTGTTGGCTCAGCAGGTGCAGGCCCTGCATCAACAGCTCGCAGCTCTGCAGGGCGCTAGAGATCTGCAGGCGCAGAAGCTGGATGTCGAGCAGTTCCGCGCCGGCACGGAGCGGATGGAAGCCGTGCATAAACTGCAGCCGGCTGGGTAAGGCGCAAATCCTTCGGGAGGAATTACAGACAGGATCGCGAAATCTGTCTGTAATTGGCTCCACCTCCAGCAGCTCTCCGCTCACTGGCCTGCTGCGGGCTCAAGACATTTTCGTTTCGATCTCATTGCCCTTGGGCCGCTGACCATAGGCTCAGAGCGCAGCCGTCTCACCTGCGCCCGCTGATGCGGTAACGCGTCTCGATCTTTCTTCCACATTGAGGACCCCATGAAACAGAACCCGCCGGCTCAGCCGGATGCGGGCGCGGACGCCTATGACCCTGGCGCGCCTGGAGAGATCGATATCGTCGAAGCGCCCCCACCTGATGAGGACGAATTGGTCCAGATTGAGCATGAGGGCCAGACCTACGCCGTGCCGGCGGCCTTGAAGGGGGCGCTGATGCGCCAGGCGGATTATACCCGCAAGACCCAGGAGCTGGCCGAGCATCGGCGGGCGCTTGAAGCGGGTCATCAGGCTCTGCATGAGATCGCCGAGGCGCATGGCGAACACCTGGCCGACCATGCCCGGCTGATTGCTCTCGGCGATCAGATCGCGCGGTTGGAGCAGCAAAACTGGCCGGCGCTGCACCAGCAGAACCCGGCCGGCGCCCAACAGCTGCTGACCCAGCTCTTTCAGATGAAGCAGGCCCACGAGGTCGAGGCCAGCCAACTTGCCCACAAACAACAGGTCCAGGCCTTCGACCAGCAGCGTCAGCACGCCACGCAGGTAGAACAAGCCAAGGCCCTGCTCGGCCATCACATAGACGGCTGGTCGCCTGAATACGCCGCAGAGCTTGGGCAGTTCGCCATGAGCCAGGGACTGACGCCGGAGGAAGTCTCCTCGGTCAGCGACCCGCGCCTCGTGGTGTTGCTGCACCATGCCTATCGCGGCCATCAGGCCGGTCAGCAAAAGGCCGCCGGCCAAAGACTGGCCCAAGCCCAGGCCGTGCGCCCCGCCGTTCAGGTCGGCGGCGGCGGCTCCGCTCCCAATGATCCCAATCGCATGTCCACCGATGACTGGATGCGCCACCGGCGCGGCCAGCTCCGCAAAAAGGTTCGATAGACCATGGCCAACGCCTTCCTCACACCCCAGCAGATCACCCGCGAAGCCTTGCGCGTGCTGCACAACAAACTGACGTTCATCGGCAACATCAACCGGCAGTACGACGACAGCTTCGCCAAGTCCGGCGCCAAGATCGGCGACACCCTCAAGATCCGTCTGCCCAATCAGTACACCGTGCGTACAGGCAAGATCTTGTCGGCGCAGGACACCGCCGAGCAGAGCGTGTCGCTGCAGATCGCCACCCAGAAGGGGGTGGACGTGAATTTCTCGTCCGCCGAATTGACCATGTCGCTGGACGACTTCTCCAGCCGCATCCTGGAGCCGGCCATGGCCGTGCTGGCCGCCTCGCTCGAGGCGGACGCTTTCAGCATGTACAAGGACGTCTACCAGCAGGTGGGCACGGCGGGGACCACGCCCAACACCCTGCTGACCTATCTGCAGGCGCGGGCGCGGCTGAACAACAGCTTGACGCCGATGGACGCCAACCGGACGACGCACCTGTCGCCCCTGGCGACGGCCACCATCGTCGACGCGCTAAAGGGTCTGTTCCAGGACTCCAACGCCATTCGCGAGCAGTACCGCGAAGGGTCGATGGGGCGCACCGCCGGTTTCGACTGGTTCGAGAACCCGCTGGCGCCTACCCATACCAACGGCAACACTGTGGCGGGGGTGACGGTGAACGGCGCGGGCCAGACGGGCTCGACGCTCAACATCGGCGGGGTGGCCAATACGAACACCTTCAACCGGGGGACCACCTTCACCATCGCGGGGGTCTATGAAGTGCACCCCGAAACCAAGGCGGTCACGCCGCGGTTGCAGCCTTTCGTGATTGCGGCGGACGCGACCATGGCCGGAACCACCGGCCAGCTTTCAATCAGTCCGGCGATTGTCACGAGCGGGGCGCAGCAGAATGTGAGCGCCTCGCCGGCTAACGGCGCGGCCCTGACCATCACCGGGGCGGCCTCGACAGGCTATGAGCAGGAAATGGCGTTCCACCGGGACGCCTTCGCTTTCGCCACGGCCGATCTAGTGTTGCCCAAGGGCGTCGATTTCGCAGCGCGCGAAGTTTACGACGGGGTGTCGATGCGCATCGTGCGCGCCTACGACATCAACAACGACGCCTTCCCGTGCCGGATCGACGTCTTCTACGGCTACAAGACCATCCGTCCCCAGATGGCCTGCCGCATCACCGCCTAAGCAAACTGGAACTGAGCAGCGGGCGGCTTTGGCGGCCCGCTGCGTTTCATTGGGGGTGACGCATGTCGCTTGATACCTACGACGGCCTGAAAGCCGAGATCGCCGACTGGCTGCGGCGCTCGGACCTGACGGCGGCGATTCCCGCGTTCATCGCCTTGGCCGAGGCGCAGATGAATCGGCGGCTGCGCGTGCGGCCGATGACGACGCGGCTGGCCCTAACCTGGGACGCCGAATATGTCGCCTTGCCCGCCGATTTCCTGTCCGAGCGGCTGGTTAAGCTCACCAGCGGGGGTTCGATGGTGCTGCGTTATCGCACGCCCGACGAGATGGACGCCTCCGGGGGAACCACAGCCACTGGCCGCCCGCGATCCTATGGCTTGTACGGCGGTGAATTGCGGCTTCAGCCCGCCCCGGACCAAGCCTATGGCGCCGAGCTGGTTTATCTGCAGGCCATCCCGGCCCTGTCGAACTCCAACCCGAGCAATTGGCTGCTCGCGAGCCATCCGGACGCCTATCTGTACGGGGCCCTGACCCAATCGGCTCCGTATCTGAGAGCGGATGAGCGGCTTCAGACCTGGACCGCGCTGTTCGGCGCGGTGCTTGCGGACATCGAGACCGCCGACCGCGCCGGGGCGGCGGCCAAACTCCATACCGACGCGCCCATCGCCGCAGGCGAGCGCTTCGACATCATTAGAGGCTGAGATGGGCGACACCACCACCGCCAACTATGGCTGGACCAAGCCGGAGGTCGGCGCGTCTTCCGATAGCTGGGGGACCAAGCTGAACGCCGACCTGGACAGCATAGATATGGACCTGAAGGCCGTGGAAAGCGCGGGGGCGGCCCTGCTGTCGCCCGGCATGATCATCCATTGGTACGGACTGGCGGCAGACTGCCCTTCCGGCTGGCGCATTTGCGACGGGACTGGCGGCACGCCTGACCTGCGCGACCGATTTATTGTCGGCGCGGGCAATAGCTATGCCTTGAGCGACGGAGGCGGATCGGTCAGCCAGACGATCACGGTAGGCGCCCACACCCTGACCACCGCAGAAATTCCCTCACATAGCCACGGCGTCAACGACCCAGGTCACAACCACGGGTTAAGCGATCCGGGTCACGGCCACAGCGTAAGCGATCCGGGTCACTATCACTCGGTCAGCAATGTCAGCGGCGGCAACAATCGTCAGATTGGGGGCACGCCCACGGCGAACCTCTCGCCCGGCTCGATCAATACGGACAACGCCAACACGGGCGTCTCGATCGACTCCGCAGGGACTGGGGTGAGCATCAATGGCGCCTATACCGGCTTGAGCACCCAGAACGCGGGCAGCGGTGGGGGGCACAGCCACACCGCAAGCGGCTCGACCAACCTGCCGCCCTATTACGGGCTCTATTTCATCATGAAGACGGCCTGAGCCGTGGCGTTCATTACCTTGGCGCCGCCGCCCGGCGTTTTTCGCAACGGCACCCCGTACCAAGCCAAGGGTCGTTGGCGCGACGCCAATCTGATGCGGTTTCAGGAGGACCAGATCAAGCCGGTGGGCGGCTGGCAACTGAGGTCCTCGGCTGCGGCTTTTTCCGGCGCGGCCCGGGCGGTGCTGAACTGGCGCGACAATTCCAACAGCCGCTGGATCGCGGTGGGAACCCACGCCAAGCTTTATGTGCAAGACGAGGCGGGAACCAACCACGACATCTCACCCAGCGGCTTTGCCGTGGGCCGCCCCGACGCAGCGCAAAACCTGGGCTATGGCGGCGGAACCTTCGGCGCGGGCGCCTATGGCTCACCGCGTCCCAACACGGTGGCCTATCTGCCGGCGACGGTCTGGTCGTTGGATGCCTGGGGCGAGGACCTGGTCGGTTGCTGCGATACGGACGGCAAAGTCTATCTGTGGACGCTGGATCCGGCGAGCGCGGCAGCAGCGGTGAGTGGGGCGCCGGTGGACGCTGCGGGCCTAGTGGTGGCCGAGGCGGGGTTTCTGTTCGTCCTGGGCGCGGGGGGCGACGGGCGAAAGATCGCCTGGTGCGACCAGCAGGACATCACCCAATGGTCCGCCGACGCGACCAACCAGGCGGGAGATTACGACCTTGCCACCGCCGGCACGCTGCAATGCGGCAAGGCTGTGGCCGGCGGGGTGCTGGCCTTCACCGATGTGGACGTATGGCGGGCGGCCTATGTGGGGACGCCGCTGGTGTTCGGCTTCAGCCGCGTGGGCTCGGGCTGCGGGGTGATCAGCAAGGGCGCGGTCGCGGCGCGGGATTCCATCGCCGCCTGGATGGGGCGAGGAGGATTTTGGCTGTTCGACGGCCAGAGCGTGCAGCCTTTGGATTGCGAGGTGCAGGACCATATTTTCGGCGATATCAACGCCGATCAGGTCAGCAAGGTCAGCGCGGTGCACTTAGCTGACTTTGGCGAAGTGTGGTGGTTCTATCCCTCGGGGGGCTCCGACGAATGCGACCGTTACGTCGCCTGGGCTTACCGGGAGAGCGTGCGCCAGCAGCGGAATGTGTGGACGCTCGGGATTCTCTCACGCCTGAGCGGCAGCGGGCGAGGGGTCTATCCCACGCCCTTGATGGTGGACGCGGCAGGCTATTTATATGAGCACGAGACGGGCGTGGCCTATGGCGGCGACGAGCCGTTCATCGAAAGCGGTCCCATCGAACTAGGCCTGGGCGACGTGCAGGCCGAGGTGCAACGGCTGGTCCCGGACGAACGGGCCGACGGCGAGGTGACGGCGACTTTTTATGGACGCCTGTGGCCCAACGCACCGGAGACCACGCTGGGGCCGATGGCGTTGACCAGCCCAACGGACCTATTGTTTCAGGCGCGGGAAATCCGCGTGCGATTCACCGGCGCGGCCAACGCCAGCTGGCGGATTGGGACCATGCGGCTGGACCTGGTGGCGGGAGATCCCCTGTGAAGCTGGCCGCAGCCCCCGCCCGCTACGATCCCGCCGATCAAGCCCGCCTGCGCGGCGCGTTGGAACGCGCGGATGCACAGAACCTTAAACGCGGCGCGGCGCAGCCGTATCTGCTGTTGAGCAAGCCGGACGGCACGGTGGGCAAGGTGACGGTGGACGGGTCCGGCGTGTTGGTGTGGACGGCGTTGTGAGGGCTGCGGGCGGGCTAAACATGAGCGACGGGGCGCCGATCACGTTATCCGGCGCCGCTCGTAAACTGGAGCGACCCCGGCATCGGACGATGAAGCACGATGTTTTGACGCGGAGCACGCGGGAGACCGGGCCTGAAGCTTGGGCGCGGTGTCGGCCCTATCTGGAAGCGGCGCTCGAGAAGGCCGGGGGCACGCACGGCATTGAGGACGTGGCCCGGCTGATCGAGCGGGGGGCGGCGCATTTCTGGCCCGGATCGCGGTGTGCGGCGGTCACCGAATTCTATGACTCTCCCCGGATGCGGGCGCTCAATATCTGGCTGCTGGGCGGCAATCTGCGCGAGCTTCTGGCCTTTGAGCCGGTGATCGAGGCCTGGGCGCGTGGGCAGGGTTGCGCCCGCATGTTGGGCGGCGGGCCGCGCGCGGGGTGGGCGAGGGCGCTGGCGCCGCTGGGCTACCGGCCGGGCTGGACCATCTATTGCAAGGATTTGAATCCATGAGCTTTTCGTCCAAAAGTAGCCAGCAGACCTCGTCCGGCGCATCGAGCTATGCGCCTGACCCGACCTTGCTCGGCGACCTCTACAGCAATCTGGGCCGCGCTCAGGCCTTAGCCAACACGCCGTTCCAGCCCTACGCCGGGCAGATGACCGCTGGATTCAGCCCCTACCAGACACAGGCGCAAGGGGATCTGGCCGCCATTGGCGCCGGTCACGCCGGATCGGCGCCGGTGGGCGCGGCGATCAGCACGGCGCAAAGCGTGGCCGGCTATGCCCCGCAGATGATCCAAGCCCCCCTGCTGAAGCAGATTGATCTGTCGCCCTATATGAACCCCTATCAGTCCGGAGTGATCGACAGCACCATGGGCGAGCTGGAGCGGCAGCGGAGGATGCAGGGGGCAGCCAACAACGCCCAGGCCACGGCGGCCGGGGCCTTTGGCGGTTCGCGCTCGGCGGTGCTGCAAAACCTGAGCGACGACAGCTTTGACCGAACCTTGGCCTCCACACTGGCCAATCTGAACCAAGGTAATTTCAGCCAGGCCCAGGCGGCGGCGCAAGGTGACCTGAGCCGGCAGATGGCCGCGAGCCAGGCCAACCAGAGCGCCGGCCTGCAAGGCCAGGGGCTGAACCTGAACGCGGCGAACACCTTGGGCAATCTGGGGAATGTGCAGTTGAACCAGGCGCTGCAGCAGGCCGGCGCTCTGAACAGCGCGGGTGAGGCGCAGCAGCAGAACCAGCAGGCCCAGCTGAACGCCGCCTATCAGCAGTGGCTGCTGGCTCAGCAGTATCCGATCACTATGCAGACCCTGATGAACCAGACCCTGGGGACGTTTCCGGGCAACTATGGAACGACATCTACGACGGGCTCCAGCAGCGGGACGAGCGATAGCGCGGGCTTTGATTGGGGCTCGATTTTCACGCCGATCAGCTTTCCATTCAAATCATGATCGGGTCCCTCGACGGTATCGCGCTGGCCGGAGTCGGGTTGACCGCTCTGGGCCTGTTCATCCAGGCGGCGCTGTTCGCCTTCTTTCTCGGCAAGCTGAGCGCGCGGGTCGACGGTTTGGACGCGCGCGCGGGGGCGGCCCAGGACAGCAGCGCGGCACTGGCGGCGATCACCGCCACCCTGCACGCCCTGAAGGACAGCGTGGACGACATCCGGGCGACCTTTGGCCGGCGGTTCGAGGCGGTTGAGGACAGCGTGACGAGCCTGATGATGCGGGCCCGCCCCCGCCGGAGCGCCGGCGAGGGCTGAACGGTCAGCGACCTAGATCGACCTGCCGCCCGCCTGAAATTTCCTAACGGAGACTGACAATGAAGCGATTGATCCTCGCCCTGATGGCCGGGGCTTGCCTGGCGCGTCCCGCCTTGGCCGCCCAGCCCATCGGCTATACCGCGCCCGACGGGGTGAACGCCGTGGCGGTGACCGCCAACGCCCCCCTGCCCGTGACCACCCCCGCGCCCGCCGCCGTGGCCGCCGGGCAAAAGACCGTGGCCGCCAGCGCGGCCGCCCTGGCGTCCAATGCTCTGGTCAACGGCGTGGTGATCAAGGCCAAGAGCACCAATGCCGGGTCTGTCTGGGTGGGCGCGGCGGGGGTGACTGCGACAGACGACGGAACCGGCGCCGGCTACAAGCTGCTGCCCGGAGAGGCGGCCAGCTTCGCGGTATCCAACACCAACGCCATCTACGTCATCGGCACGGCCGGGGACGTTGTTTATTTCGAGGGGAATTGATCATGGGCGAGGCCGTCGACAAGAGAAAGTTGTTGACCAGCGCCTTGGCGCTTGCGGGTGCGAGCGCGCTTTATTCGTTTGGTGAGGCGGCAAGGGCGGCCGCGCCGGCCATACCTCCAGGAATACCGCTCAGCCCGGCAAACTCCGTTCCGGGGTTTCGCAACTGGGATCGCGCCAACCTGCGGAAGGCCATCGCGGCACTAGCTAAGGTCAGGTCGAATACCGGCTCCATGACCATCAACGTCGCTGGCCACTCTGCGTTGATGGGCGAGGGATCTGGCACGACCAGCGGAGCGGGCGCGCTTACTGGCGGCGCGCAACCCTTTTCGGTGGCATCCGTCCTTTCGAAGCACCTGAACGCCTGTCCTCGCCTTCGGGCGCGGCTGGCCTCGGTAAATTCCGCTCTCAAGACCCCGTCTCGAGCTGACTTTGCCGCATATGACTCCCGGTGCACGCTGACGTCCGATTGGACGTTTGCGACCGGCGATGCCGGTGTCGGAACAGGCGGTTACTTATTCATGAACTCTTCCGGCACAGGGGCGTTCAGCATCACGCCCACAGCTCCCGATGGGAGCTCTATGGTTTGGGACAGCGCGCGCGTTTGGTACGGTGTGAACGCAGGACTTGGCACGTTTACGCTGGATATCGGCGGGACGGTCTACGCAACGCAATCGACTGCGGGGTCAATTGGCCTAGGCTCGGTGTCGATTGGCCCAGGCAATAGCGTTCCTCGGACCGCGCAAACTCTGAATATAAAGCGCACTACCGGTGGCGCGGTTTACCCAGCCATGATCGAGTTTTGGGACAGCACTGTGAACGACATTCGGGTGCGGGGTTTGGGGTGGTCCGGTTCGCAGGCGTCGGATTGGATTAGCAACACGTTCCCTTATCACGCCTTTTCTGCACTGCCGGTCATGGGTGGCGATCTGACGATCTTCGAATGTTTCCGAAACGATCAGAGTCACGCCGTCGCTCCAACGACTTGGCAGGCAAACTTCGATGCTTGTGTTGCTCAGTGGCGCACATTCGGCGACGTCATCATCATCGTGGATCATGAGCCTTATACTTGGACTCTGACCAACGACGCGCAATTCCGTGCTGGACTACAAACGATTTCCGACAAGTATTCCGTGCCACTAGTAGACATCCGATATTTGATGGGGAGTGGTCCGCAGGGCTGGGCAGCGGGATATGGCGCTTCAGATAACGTGCACTACTCCGCTACCGGTTGGGACGTGAAGGGCGGCATTCTAGCCGAAGCGATCTCGGAGCTCTAGATGATGACCGCGCCGCCCGCTGGCCGATGCCGCTCTGGCGTTGGCCGAGGAGGCTAGGAACCGCCCAGCTCATTTCTAGAGCCGCCCATTGTTGGTTCCATAAACCGCTCTGTCTACGTGCCTGTAGGATAGCAATCGCTCTTGATCCTACCAACAACACTTCGTTAGCCGGCCATAGAATGGACCTAACCTGGATTAGAGGCAGCCTCTCGGCCAGAAGTTAACGTGGCATTGAGTATGCTTCGAGCCCAGGGGTCGTAAGTTCGGGCTAGGCCCAGCGCCAGTAGAACTGCTCCCCCGAAGACCACAAAATGCTGCACAGCTTGCGAAACGTGAAAGTGGTCGCCAATCGTGCTGACGACTTGCATGAGCGGGTAGTGGATGGCGTAGATCGGGTACGAAAGAAGTCCAAGGCCCAGAAAGATTGAGACTAGGGCACGCGGCGGTTCGACATAAGATCCGAGCAGGACCAGTGCGGGCGAAACGGCCAGTACAAAGGTCGCATCGTAAGCTGTTCGAACGGTACCATCGGCGCGTACAAGCAGGCAAACGGCTACTATAGCGAGAAGCCCCAGTGAGATCCCCAGGGAATTTTTGGGTCTCATTTCGGGGCGCCAGCGGTGGAGGCCTACGCCAGCGAAAAAACTGAATGTGACCCGGGGAGCTCCTCCTAATGCATTCTTCCAGAAGGGGCCAACGTCTACCGACCCCCAACACCAGATGGCGAGGAGCAGGGCGGCTGCGGAAATGCAAATCGCTAACCCAAGGCGCCAGCTGCGGAGAAATCGCCAACCCAAGACCCACGTGACGTTAACCACCAGCTCACACAGTAGCGTCCATGCCGGTACGTTAAGCGGGTAGAGCGGCGCGGATGGCGGCCCGAAAACGGGAAGCATGGCGATCTGTAAAGGACCAGTGATACGGAGCGTGCTGCTCTGGGGCATCAGGCAAATCTGCAGGCCGATGCTGACAGCGACGCCTACCAAATAGAGCGGCCAAAGCCGGATCAATCGCTGTAGAAAAAATTCGCCCCAGTTCAGACCGGCTTCAAATCGCCGGTCATAGGCGTGGGCAAGCACAAACCCGCTCAGCACAAAAAATAGGTCAACAGCCAGATAGGCGCCAGGAAACCGTCCCCAACTCAAATGGTAGAAAACCACAAGCACTGCGGCCACGCCGCGCATAGCGTCCAAAGTGTGGAAGTTCCTTCTAACGACTGTATCCATCGCCCCTCAAGGTTGATGTCCTGACAAATCAGCATGGCGACATGTTGCGGGCCAGCGCACACGGTCCGCTCACTCAATTCCCTTAGCCTGATCGGAGCTCTCCCATGCCTCACGACGCCATCGCGCCGGCTAAGCCCGCGCGTCTGCACTGGATTGCGGCAGCTTTCCTGTGTCTTTGCCGCATCGTGCAGAGTCTGTTCACCGGGCCGGACGGCACGAGCTGGGCGCCGGGGCGGGTGTTCGCCTTCGCCACCTTCGCCGTGGCCCAGGGGCTGGTGGTGCGGGTGTCGGGGGCGTTGTTGCCACTGCAGCACAATGCCTCGGACTGGATGACCTTCTTCGCCGCGGTAGCTGGGTTCCAGGGCGCCACGGGCGCGACCTGCATCGCCCTGGTGCTGGGCATAGCTCCGGCCGACAGCGGCGGACGGTGGTGGAGCAAGGATGCTTCGCCGCCGCCGAAGATCTGACGGCGCCTTGCGTGACCCAAGACCGCTTCGACGCCTGCCTTGCCGAGGTGCTGAGGCATGAGGGCGGTTATGTGAATGACCCGCGTGACCCTGGCGGGGTGACCAATCTGGGGGTGACCCTGGCGACCCTGTCGCGGGCGTTGGGACGGCCGGCCTCGGTGGACGAGCTGAGGGCGCTGACGCCGCACGGCGCCGCGCCGATCTATCGGCGGCTGTATTGGACCGCAGCGGGATGCGAGGCCGTGGCTCCGGGGCTGGATCTGCTGGTGTTCGATACGGCGGTCAATATGGGGGTGGGCGTGGCGCGCGCAATGCTTGGCGCCGTGGACGATGGGGCCGATGCGGCCGGCGCCATCGGCCAGATGAGCGCGGCGCGACGGGGCCGGTACAGGGCGCTGAAGGGCTTTGCGGTGTTTGGCCGAGGCTGGCTGCGTCGGCTGGATGCGGTGACTGCTGCGGCCTTGGCGCAGGCGCAAGGAGGATCCCATGCCGCTTAGCTTTTTACTGACGCCATGGCGCTGGATGGCCTGGGCCGGCGTGGGCGCAGCGATTGCCGTGCTGGCGGGCCTGTGGCGGCTGGAGGCGGGCAGGGCAGCGAACTTTCAGGCGGCGTTGCAGCAGGCGCAGGCGGCCCAGTCTTTGGCTCAGGCCCAGGCTGCGAGTGCGAGGGCGGCCGGCGCTGTCCTGTTCGCGGGGGCTGCGCGCGACGCGGCGACCGGCGCGGTTCACACGGAGAACGAATATGCCATCCAGTCTGCGCCCGGGTCCGGCCAGGGCCTTGATCGCGCTCTCAATGACGCCGGCCGTCGCGGGTTGTGTCAGTTCAGGGCTTATTGGGCCGATCCCGCCTGCGTTCAGCTGCGCGGCGTTGATCCCGGCCGGCGCCCGAACCGCGATCGCGCCGACGCCCCTGCCGCCCCTTGATGCCACCGCCGGGGTCCTGTGGATCGCTCTGGACGATCAGGCCGCGCGCCTGGACCAGGCCAACGGCCGGCTGGCCGACGTGCTGGAGATCCAGCAGCGCTGCGAGGCGGAACAGGCCAGGGCAGGGGCGAGGCCGGGGCTGTTCGGCCGGCTGAAGTTCTGAGCCCGCGCGCCGGCTGAAGGCGGGCTTTTCCAGATCAACCCAGCTCGATCCCAAGCCACGCACGCATTCGCGGGGGCGCGGAGTCGTGCGCCTTTTCGAGAGGTGTTTTGATGTCAGGCAACGACACCGGCAGTTTCAGCGGTGGCCAGCCGACGCCATCATCCGGGTCAGTAAACGTCGGGAACTCGGGCTGGCAGGCGGGAGATTTCCAGAATGGCCTGGGCCTCCTGGGAATGGTTCCGCCGGGTAGGCGTCGGGTCAGCCGCGATGGCGATCAACAAGCGTTTTCGAGCACAACCCAGTCCACTGGCGCATCTCCGTGGTCAGACGTCGCGCTAACCAAGAAACAATGTCTGGACATGTGTTCTCGCCTGGCTTTGCCGACCGGGAACTTCGGTGTGGCTTTCCAGCGATGCATGAATCAGTGCCGAGGAAGGGCGAGCTATCCCGAATGGGAAGGCCGGGTAGGGTAGACTGAACAAATCAAGAACGTTAGGCTGCGCGGACCTTTATGCGTTTGGGAGCGGGGCGGATAGCTATCCGATGACACTGACGGTCACAGACTTTCGGGTCAGGGGATTTCGTTCCCTGAAATCCCTATCGTATCCCCTCTCGAGCCTCGACGTATTCCTCGGCGCCAACGGGGTCGGGAAGAGCAACCTTTATCGGGGCCTGGAACTTCTACGGTTTGCAGCCATGAACGACCTCGGGCGGTCCCTGGCGGAGGAAGGCATGCCTGATGCGCTATGGGCCGGCCCCCGCAAGGCAAAGGCTCCGGCGCAAATCACATTGTCCGTGGGTTTGATGGCGTCCGAAAAAGATCAGTTCCGCTATGAATACGAGGTGGTTATCGGCCTGCCGCCGCCGCCGCCTTGGAACACCACGGCATCGTTCGACCTGGAGCCGCAGATCAAGGCGGAATCCCTAGCCCTGTTGATACGGGGGCGGGGAACGCGACTGCTCGAACGCCGAGGGCGCTCGGTCATGGCGCGCACCGAAGACAGGGGTTGGGACAAGGTCGATATCGACCTGTTGGAGTCAGAGACGGTTTTAGGGCGACTTGAGGATTCGGCGCGGTTTAGCGAGCTCGATCTGGTTCGCCGGACCCTGCTGGCGTGGCGCTTCTATCATCAGGTTCGCACCGACGCCGATTCGCATCTGCGCCGACCTTGTGTGGCGGTGGCGACGCCGTCCCTGGCTTCGGACGGTTCAAACCTGGCGGCGGTGTTCGCGACCCTGGCCCATGTGCGGCAGGACACCACGGAACTGGACAGCGCCGTTCAGGCGGCGTTCCCGGGCGCCAGGCTGGTCATGCCCAAGCCGGGGCGAGATGCCAGCTTCGCCATGATATTTCCGGAGTTTCCACAGCGGCAGTTCGCGGCGGCGGAGCTGTCGGACGGGACCTTGCGGTTCCTGGCCCTGGCCGGCGCATTGCTGGCCTATAGATTACCGCCGTTCATCGCGCTCAATGAGCCTGAAGCCAGCCTGCATCCGGACCTGATGGAACCGCTGGCCGGGATGGTGGTAAACGCCGCCAAGCGCAGCCAGGTGTGGCTGGTCACCCACTCCGAACGACTGGCGCAGGCAGTAACCGCCGCCGGTGGCGCAAAGGTGCGCACCGTGGTCAAGACGGATGGCGCGACCACAATCGAGAGCCTGAAAGCCTGGGGTGAGTTCGAGGATGAGGCGGACGAGGACGTTTAGGCGTGGTCCGTAAGATCAAACACAATAAAAAGCCCCGGCTGAACGCCGGGGCTTTTTTGCGTCTGACGACGCTTCAAGTTCAAGAAGCTGGTGCCGCCGCGCAGGATCGAACTGCGGACCTCAGCCTTACCAAGGATGCGCTCTACCACTGAGCTACGGCGGCGAAGGCCGGGGTTCTAGCGAAAGCGGACGGCGGCGTGAAGCTTAAAAGCGATCACGGGAGCGCGTATATGCGATTGGCGCGATTCAGGCGACTTGACGCGGTCCTTGGGGCGCAACACACAGTCGGTCATGTCCACCGGCGGCAAAGACCCAAAACCCGGCCATTCGCCCAGCGTCCGAGAGGCTCGGCTGGCCAAGGCCCTGCGCGAGAATCTGCGGCGTCGCAAGGCGGGGCCGGGCGAGGACGCGCTGCAAATGAAGCCCGACAAACCGGAGCGTTGAGGGAACTTTGCGTGGGGCCCTTGCGTCCTGTAGAAACCCGCCTCCATCTATCCCGTTGGCCGCCGACTGAAGGCGGAGCGGGCGGCTTGGGAATCAGGGGCGCAATGGATCGCATAGCCATCATCGGCGGCGCACCGCTTGTGGGTGAAATCCCCATCAGCGGCGCCAAGAACTCAGCGATCAAGCTGATGGCGGCCAGCCTGCTGACCGATCAGCCCCTGCGCCTGACCAATATGCCGCGCCTGGCTGACACGCGTTTCCTGGCCCGCCTACTGCGGCGCCTGGGGGCGGAGGTGACCGAGAGCGAGGGCCCGTTCGGCCCGCAGTCCGTTCTGCACGCCCCGGAAATCGTCAGCGCCATCGCCCCGTACGATCTGGTGCGCCAGATGCGCGCGTCCTTTAATGTACTCGGGCCGCTGGTGGCGCGGGCGGGCCACGCCAAGGTTTCCTTGCCGGGCGGCTGCACCATCGGGGCTCGGCCGGTGGACCTGCACCTGAAGGCCTTGGAGGCCCTCGGCGCCTCGATCGATCTGCACGAAGGCTATGTCTATGCTCAGGCCCCCAGGGGCCTGAAAGGCGCGCGCATCGATTTTCCGTTCGTTTCGGTGGGCGCCACCGAGCACACCTTGCTGGCCGCCGTGCTGGCGGACGGCGAGACAGAGATGCACAATGCCGCCTGCGAGCCGGAAATAGGCGATCTGATCGAGTGCCTGACCAAGATGGGCGCTCAAATCGAGGGCAAGGACACGCCGACCCTGCGCGTCAAGGGCGTGGCCAGGCTCAATGGGACCACTCACGCGGTCATCCCCGACCGGATCGAGACAGGGACTTATGCATTGGCGGTGGCCATGGCCGGAGGCGAGGTCAGGCTGACGCGCACGCGCAGCGACTTCATCGAGGCCCTGCTCAATCGGATGGAGGCTGCGGGCGTTGAGGTCACGCGCGCGAACGATGGGCTGACCATCAGGCGCGATGGCGTCCGGCTGAAGGCGGTCGATATCGAAACCGAAGCCTATCCCGGCTTCGCCACGGATCTGCAGGCTCAATTCATGGCCCTGATGACCATGGCCGATGGGGTCAGCATCATTCGCGAGAACATCTTCGAGAACCGCTTCATGCACGCCCCAGAACTGATCCGGCTAGGCGCTGAGATTACCGTGCGCGGGGGGGAGGCGGAGGTGCGGGGCGTGGACCAGCTGAACGGGGCCCAAGTGATGGCCACGGACCTGCGCGCTTCGGTCAGCTTGGTGGTGGCAGCCCTGGCTGCGCGGGGCGAGACGGTGGTCCACCGTGTCTATCATCTCGATCGCGGGTTTGAACGGCTTGAGGAAAAGCTCGGCGCCTGCGGGGCGAACATCCGGCGTCTACGCGACGATGACGGCGAGGAGACTTCATCTTGAACGCCGACTCCAAGACTCCAGCTCGGTCCCTACGGTTGCTGGCCGAAGACGCAGAGGACCTCAAGGTCATTTCGTCGGCCTTGCAGGATGCCGTTTGCGTGGTCGGGGATGTTGCCTATGAGCCGCACGCCCGGCGCCTGACCGTGGCGGTTAATCGGTTTCGTTGGGAGCAATCCGGCCCCAAGCGCGGGGGCGAGCGCGTGCGCGCGGCTTTGCAAATTGGCGGGGTTCTCAAGGTTCAGGCCCAGCGCCTTCGGCCGGGCGCCAAGCAGGGGGTTCTGTCGCTGCTGTCGGTGGCTTTTGAACCCGGCGAGGCGCCGGCGGGCGCGGTGATCTTGACCTTCGCCGGCGGCGGGGCCATGCGGGCGCAAGTGGAATGCCTGGATGCGATCCTGGCGGATTTGTCGGCGCCGTGGCCGACGCCGCGCCGGCCGTCGCACGATGGCGCTGAAGGCTGAAGATGCGTCGCTTTAATGTGCAGGACCCGGCTTTCGAAACCGCCTTCGCCGCGTTTCTTGACGAGCGTCGCGGCTCTCCGGCCGATGTGGACGCCGCCGTGGCCGATATCATCGAGGCGGTGCGCCTGGAGGGCGTGGCGGCTGTGCTGCGGTTCGCCGAGAGGTTCGACAAGACCAAGCTGGACGTCGATGGCCTGAGGGTCACACGCGAAGACATTGCGCGCGGCGCGGCGGAGGCTGACCCCAAGGTGCGCGAGGCGATAGACTTCGCCGCCGCCCGCATCCGCGCCTATCACGAACGTCAAAGACCGGCCGATCAGCGCTTCGTCGATGAAACCGGGGCGGAGCTGGGCTGGCGCTGGACGCCCTTGGAGTCGGTTGGGATCTATGTGCCGGGCGGGCGCGCGGCCTATCCATCCACCGTTCTGATGAACGCGGTGCCCGCTGCTGTAGCGGGTGTGGACCGTATCGCCATGATTACGCCGCCGGGCCGGATGGAGCCGGCCGTTCTGGCTGCCGCTGCGGCTGCGGGGGTGACGGAAATCTGGCGGATCGGCGGGGCGCACGGGGTGGCGGCCCTGGCCTATGGCGCAGGCCCGATCCGGCCCGTGGACAAGATCGTCGGACCCGGCAACGCCTATGTCACCGCCGCCAAGCGCAGGCTCTATGGGGTGGTCGGCATCGACTCCCTGGCCGGCCCGTCGGAGATCGTGGTGGTGGCCGACAAGCTCAACAACCCCGACTGGATCGCCGCCGACCTGCTGTCCCAGGCCGAGCATGATCCGGCGGCGCAATCGATCCTAATCACAGACGACGAGGCCTTTGCGGCAGCGGTGGCGGCGGCGGTGGACCGACAGATCGCGACTCTGGCCACCGGCGCAGACGCGCGCGCCTCATGGGACAGCCACGGGGCGATCATCATCGCGCCACTTGATCAGTCGCCGAGCCTGATTGACCTTATCGCGCCCGAGCACGTTGAATTCGCCCTGGATGAGCCGGACGCCCTGGCCGACCGGGTGCGGCACGCCGGAGCGATCTTCCTGGGGCGCTATGCCCCCGAAGCCATCGGCGACTATGTCGCCGGCTCCAATCACGTCCTGCCGACGAGCCGATCCGCACGCTTTTCCTCGGGCCTGTCGATCTATGACTTTCTCAAGCGCACCTCGCTGATCCGATGCGACGAAGGGGCCTTCGCGCGGCTCGCGCCCGCCACCCTGGCCTTGGCCGAGGCCGAGGGCCTGTCCGCCCACGCCCGGTCGGTTTCGATCCGTCTCAACCAAGATCAGTAATGGGCATGGCGGGTGATGAGCATCACTGATCGGGACGATCACCAGCGTCTTGCGCGCGTGGAACTGGACGAGAGCTCCCTGGCCGGACTGTCGGCCGAACAGGATGACGAACGCCGGGTCGCCATTGTCGACCTGATCGCCAGCAACAGTTTCAGGCCGGACGGTGCCGACAGGGGCCCCTTCGCCTTGAAATTGAGCACGGCGGAATCGCGCCTTGTCATGGACATCACAGGTCAAGGTTATGAGCGCCGATTCCTATTGTCGCTGTCGCCTCTGCGCGGGGTGATCAAGGACTATTTCCTGCTGTGCGAAAGCTATTACGCAGCAGTGCGCAACGCGACCAGCACCCAGATCGAGGCCTTGGACATGGGGCGGCGCGGTCTGCACAACGAAGGCGCGGCCCTGCTGAAGGAACGCCTTCACGGAAAGGTCGCGGTGGACGAAGCCACAGCGCGACGCTTGTTCACCCTGATATGCGCCTTGCACTGGAGAGGCTGACGTGCCGGCGGAGGACTCACCGGCGGTCCTATTCGTCTGTACGTTCAATCGCGTGCGCTCGCCCATGGCGGCGGGGATGATGCGCCTATTGGGCGTTCCCGCTGACAGTTGCGGTCTAGAGCCCGGCGTAGAGGTTGATCCGCTGGCGGCAGCGGTCATGGCCGAAATCGGAGCGGACTTGAGCGATCATGCGCCCGCACTGCTGGAAGATATGCTCGCCGAGCGGCGCTTCAGTCATATTGTCGCCCTCAGCGACGAAGCCTGGGGTCGGCTTCAGCCAAGGCCCGAACTGGCCGCCTTGCACTGGCTGGTGCCCGACCCTACCCAGGGAGAAGGCTCCCGCGACACACGGCTGGAGGACTATCGCTTAACGCGCGAGTCGCTCCGGACTCTAATCCACGACCATTTCGACCCAGCGCAGGCCTGACTGTCCATTTCGGAGCCGCCCAGGGCCATGCTAAGGAGGCGTCCGGTCGACAAGGCCGCTTCCTATCTCCGGCTCGACAAGGGCGCACTTGCAAACATCAGTTTTTCCCGCCCTTGTCCTGGCCAGCGCCAGTCCCCGCCGGCTCGATCTGCTGCGCCAGATTCAGCTTGAGCCGGATCATATCGTCCCCGCCGAACTGGATGAGACGCCGCAGCCCCAGGAAACGCCGCGCCGGCTTGCCTTGCGATTGGCCCAAGGAAAGGCCCGCGCCGTAGGCGCGCAATGGCCGAGCGCCTTTGTCGTCGGCGCTGATACGGTGGTGGCGCTGGGCCGGCGGGTGTTCGGCAAGCCTGAGGACGACGGCGAGGCCCGGCGAATGTTGGCCCGCTTGTCCGGCCGTGCTCACCGGGTGCTGACCGCAGTGGCCGTGGCTGGGGCTGACGGGCGGCTGTCCTCGCGCCTGTCTGAGAGCCGGGTGACGTTCAAACGGTTCACGCCTGGGGAGCTGGACGACTTGATCGCCTGCGAGGAATGGCGCGGCGCGGCCGGCGGCTATCGCATCCAGGGGCGCGCGGCAGGCGTGGTGCTGAGCCTGCACGGGTCCTACAGCGGAGTGGTCGGATTGCCGCTCTACGAAACCCTGTCGCTGTTGACCGGGCTTGGGTTCCGGCGTCCCTGATGGCCGAGCGGGCGCTTTATATTGACGAGGGGCCTGGTGAGACCCGCGCCGTCGTCGGCTTGGATGATGCGCCTGAGCGTCTGCTGATCCGGCGGGCCGGCGAGCTCTATCCCGAATTGGGCGCGCGCTATGCCGCCAGGGTCACACGGGTTGATCGAGGCGTTGGCCTGGCGTGGCTCGATCTTGGCGGCGGGGACGAGGCGGTTCTGCGCCTAAAAGCCGACCGCGCGGTCCCGGCGGAGGGACAGAAGTTCGAAATTGAGATCACGATTGAGCCCCAGGGCTCCAAGGCCGCTGTTGCGCGGATTCTGGGCGATGGGCCCAGTTCCGCCGGTTTGCTTTGCGCGGCGCCGGATCTGGCGCGCAAATTGTCAGTCTGGGGCCCCGGATTGCCGATTGTTGGCGGGCGTCAGGCCAGAGACATGGCCGATGAGGCTGAGGCCCAGGGGCTGGCCGTGGAACATTCGCTGAGAGCCGGCGGCTCCATCGCTATCCAGACGACCCGCGCCCTTGTGGCCGTCGATGTGGATTTGGGATCCGCCGGAGGGCGTGACGCCAAACGGGCGGCGCGGCAGGCCAATTTGGCGGCTATCAGCGAAACGGCGAGGCTCCTGCGCTTGAAGGCGCAGGGCGGTTTGGTTGTGTTTGATTTAATCGGGCGGGGCCACGACGGCCAGGCTCTCGCTAACGCTCTTCGCACAGCCTTTGCGCCGGAACAGCCCGGGCTTGCCTTCGGTCCCGTGAGCCGGTTCGGAACCATCGAATTGGCGCTCCCTCGCCGCTATCGTCCCTTGGCGGATATATTGTGCGACCCGGACGGCAGGCCGTCGCCAACCACCCTGGCGCTGCGCCTCCTGCGGGCTGTCGAGCGAGAGGCTCTAGCGGACCCCGGCGGTCGAATCCTTGCGCGCGCATCGCCTCAGGTCGTCGCCGTCGCTCTGGCCCGCGCCGAGCTGCTTCGCGCCCGGATCGGCGCGCGCTTTGAATTGATCGCCGATCCGGCCTTGAGGCTGGAAGCCATGGAGACGGCCAGCCAATGACCCCACTCAAACCCGCCGGCGCGGGCTGCCCCCTGTGCCGTAAATCCGTGACGGAGGCCTACCGCCCGTTCTGTTCCAAGCGATGCGCCGACGTAGATCTGCAGCGTTGGCTGACTGGGGCCTATGTGGCGTCAGGCGTCGATGACGACCCGCAGCCCCGTCAGCATTCGAAGGAAGATAACGAATAGAGCGCTGCTGGACAGTCCGATTGGCCTTTCGTATAGACGGCGCTCCGAAATCGGCGCTGGCATAAATTCCAGGCCGTGGCTCGGGCCTGGGTAGCTCAGTTGGTAGAGCAGCGGATTGAAAATCCGCGTGTCGGTGGTTCGAATCCGCCCCCAGGCACCACCGCCATCTTTCTCTGCGCCCATTTGAATTTCGCTGCGGCCATTTGACGGACCTCGCCGCACAGCGACGCGCCTTGCGCCTCTCCGCCCTTCACACAGGAATTATGCCGCAGCGCCGCAAAGATTACATCGTTACGCGAAATCCGGACACGAGGCGCCGCCCGAGCCGGGCCAACAGGGAATTGACGAACCCTGGCGTGTCGACCGGCGTCGAGTTTCAGCCACGCTAACAGGTTGAGGAGCTGACTTTTCTGTTTTTGGCCAAAGGCGCCCGCCCTGTCAGGCTCCCATGCGGTGAACGTCATATTGGCTTGCAAGATAACTTGTCGATTTGTACGACCCGATTTTCCACGAAAACAGATTTCTATTGTGCGCCGCACAATAAAACCGGATGTTTGGCTTTCGCGTGAAAGCAGAATTGCATTCGACGCCCCTTGACGTTGCGATAAGGGGTTGTCAAAGGACGTTTGCCGCAAGTCTAATAGACGGCGAACCTTCGCTTCACGATGAGGCGGTGACGTCCAACCGGCGCCCTCGCCTATATTGTCCCCCGCGATTGGTGGGCAGTTTTGTGAACAAGGCGTCGCGAGAGCGGTTCGGAAAGCAGCTCCCTGCGGGGCAGCCGAAGAACTATTTAGAGTAGGGAAGAGACGCTCGCGCGCGACGACCCTGGCCCCAATGTGCTAGACCAACCAGGAACTGGCGAAAGATGCTCGATTTCAAACCCAATCACTCTCTTGCGGCCCTCGTCGGCGCTATTGCGCTGACCATGGGCGTACCGGCGCTCGCGCAAACTGAGGCTCCCGCTCCGGCGGCGGCTTCGGATGCGGTCGCAGTCTCCGACGCTGCGGCGTCGGGCCTTAGCAATGGCGGCGCTGAAGCGGCGCCGACCCAGATCAAGAACGCGGGTAAGCTTACCCCGATCCAGATGTTCCTCGACGCCGAGCCGGTGGTTAAGGTGGTCATGATCGGTCTGCTGCTCTGCTCGGTCTTCTCTTGGACCCTTCTGGTGACCAAGATACTCGAGTTCGGTTCTCTGAACCGGGCTTCGGATCGCTTCCTCGAAGCTTTCCGCGGCGCGCGCTCGATCGCGGACATCGCCAAGATCGCCACCTCCGAGGAACACGAAGGCAACCCGATGGCTGACATGGCCGCCGCCGCCTCTACGGAAGTGGAAGTGTCGCGCCAAGCTGGCCTGCAAGTGGTCGGAGCTCATAGGGACTCCACTATCACTCGCGCGTCTTCAGCCGTTAACGCCGTGCAAGCCGGTCTGGCCAAGCGCCTGTCGGCCGGCATGCAGTTCTTGGCCTCTGTGGGGTCGTCCGGTCCGTTTATCGGTCTGTTCGGCACAGTTTACGGGATCATGAACTCGTTCATCGGCATCGCGAACACCAACACGACCAACTTGGCCGTCGTCGCTCCCGGTATCGCCGAAGCGCTGCTGGCCACCGGCATCGGTTTGTTCGCCGCCATCCCTTCGGTGATTTTCTACAACTACTTCCAAACCCGCATCTCTGCCTATGGCACGCGGACGGAAGGGTTTGTCGCCGAACTGATGAACGCGATCTCCCGTCAGCTCGACAAGGGAGCGTAATCTCCCATGGCCGCCAAACTTGCAGGTGGCGGGGGCTCGAGATTTAACATCGAGCAGAACAGCGAGATCAACGTCACCCCCTTCGTGGACGTGATGTTGGTTCTCCTGATCATCTTCATGGTGGCGGCGCCGCTCGCCACCGTGTCGGTCCACGTCACACTTCCGCCGGCGGTGGCCAAACCATCGCCCAATCCGCCCAAGCCGATCTACATTTCCATCCAGCAGAACGGCAGTACCTACATTGGCGACAAGTTCACGGACGTGGCCAATATCGGCAACGCGCTGCGCAAGGAAATTGGCAAGCGGGATCCGACCAAGGAGCGTATCTTCATCCGCGGTGACGAGGAGATGGAGTACAAGGACTTCATGGGCGTCATGAACACGCTACAGGACAACGGCTTCTATAGCGTTGCTTTGATCGGCCAAGACACCAGCCGACCGGGTGATAGCCAATGACCGACGCGCCTCATCGACACTACGACCCGCTGGTCGACAAGCCGCCGCGCAAGAAAAGCGGCGCGGGCACTGCGGTCCTTATCTCGGTCGTGCTGCACACTGCCCTGTTGACCTATCTTTGGTTCAATAAGTTCGTGGTGCATTACAAGGAGTACTCGGACCAAGCGGTGAAGGTTGACCTCGTCAAACCGCCTCCGCCGCCGCCGCCGCCGCCGCCGCCGCCGCCGCCGCCCAACACGCCGCCGCCCCCGCCTCCGCCGGTGCAGCCGCGGGTCTCGGTTGCGCCGCCGGTCGATGTCGCGCCCCCGCCGCCGATCAACATCGCACCGGTGGAACACCACGAACCGCCGCCGCCGCCGGCTCCGCCGCACGTGGCTCGGGTCACTAACCCGGACTGGCTGCGTAAGCCTAATGGGGACGACTTCGTCAGCTATTATCCGGCTCGCGCCATGCAGTTGGGTAAGGAAGGCAAGGTGACTTTGAATTGCGTGGTGTCGGAAAGCGGGACTTTGACCAACTGTTCGGTTGAAGAATCGCCGGTCGGATATGGCTTCGGCGACGCCACCTTGCGCATCGCCAAGCTGTTCAAGATGAAGCCCAAAACTGCGGATGGCGAAGCGGTCGAGGGTGGCAAGTTCACCACCGTCGTTCAATGGCGCCTGCAAGACTAAAGGCTTGACTGCTAGTGAGCGCCCTGGGGGAGAGCCTCTGGGGCGTTCCTTTTTCTCGCCGCCGCCGCCTTGATCACCCGGAGCGGCGCGACTAGAACCAGACCTCCCGCGATGCCGCCTTAGCTCAGTTGGTTAGAGCGCTAGATTGTGGATCTAGAGGTCCTCGGTTCGAGCCCGAGAGGTGGTACCACGGGGTGTTTGTTGGGGCGTAAAGTCCGGCAAAGGCCGCGATATCGGTCGTAGGTTGATGGCGCTTTACAACCGCTTTTAACCGCGCCAAAGCTGAGTTTGAAACGATTTCTCGGTCCTAGACGGGACCCGATTGGAGATAGCCGAATGGGCGCTAAGCTTGGTGGTAAATCCGGCGGTAAATACGAGCTGGGCCAGAACAGCGACATCAATGTGACACCCTTTGTGGACGTCATGCTCGTGCTGCTCATCATCTTCATGGTCGCCGCGCCTCTGGCTACGGTGGCGATCAAGATCGACCTTCCGCCGGCCGCTGCGCCGCCGAAGGACGCCAAGAAGCCGACCTTCCTGTCGATCCGCCGCGGCGGCGACCTGTATCTCATC
This sequence comes from Pseudomonadota bacterium, assembly GCA_048498155.1. Lineage (GTDB taxonomy): Bacteria > Pseudomonadota > Alphaproteobacteria > Caulobacterales > Caulobacteraceae > BOG-938. The sequence goes on from JBEHYN010000002.1 coordinate 161,692, forward strand.
GCACCGGACAAGACCACGGAAACGCCGCTTGCACAGCTCGGTGTGTTGTTGGGCGTCACACTGCCCGGCAACCCGGCCGACCAAACGGTCCTGGTCCGCGCGGACAGAGACGTGCGCTACAAGGAGTTCATGGCCGTTGTGAACGAGCTTCAAAAGGACGGCTACTACAAGATCGGCTTGATCAGCGAAGATCTGAGCAGCTCCTAAGTTTCCATTCAATTTCCGCATCATGATCAAGGGCCAGGCGCAAGCCTGGCCCTTTTGCGTTGGATGGTGCGTTTAGCCTGATCACAATGGTGTATGGCTTTGCGCTGGAACCTGAGTTTTGTTGACACATTTGCTGCGGTGCGAAATGTTTTGTAGGTGAAAAAGCTTCGCAGCAAAGTCGTTTGTTGCGAAGCGCTGGATTGGGTGGACATGGCATGACGGACGTTGTCATCAAATTGCCGGTTAGTGACGGCGCCGAGGCCGCGTTGTTCGGCGACTACCTCAACCGATTCATCCAGGATTCCAGCTCATTGGCCGTCATTGAGGCCGCCGACAGCGATGCGCCCTATCTGATGGTGCGCTCTGATCCGATGCCGGATTCTGAGATGAAGGTGTTGATTTTTCAGGATTCCAGCGCCGCAGCTGCATTTTCAGACGGCTGGACCAAGGCTTGTCGTGCGTCAGGTGTTCTGAAGGCGAGCTGAGCAAACGACAGGCCTGGCTCGACAGTCGCCGCCGCGGCGGCTAACCCAATACGATGAACGATCTTCAGGGCCGGCGCATCGTGGTCGCGGGAGCGGGCGCGGTGGGGTCGGTCACAGCCTTGACCTTGCTGCGGTGCGGCGCTGACGTGCTGCTGACGGATCCCGCTAAGCGCGGTGACAATGCATCCGGTGTCGCTGCGGGAATGCTGGCGCCCGCCTTTGAAGCCCTGCTCGATCCGGTCGCTCATGACCAATTCCCTTTGCTCGCCGTCGCGCGCGACTTTTGGCGAGACCTAGAGGCCAGCCTGGGCGTCGGCGTCCGAGTCATCGAACGGGCCGGCGCCTTGTACGTGCCTGAGGACGAGGACGACCTGGAAAGTCGGGCCCGGAGACTGGCCGCGTTGGATCCGTCCAGCGAAGTTCTGTCGGCGGCCAAAGGCGCTGTCCTTTGTCCGGGGTTGGCGTGCGGCGGTCCGGTGTTGTTCTCCGCCCTGGATTGGCGATTGGAGCCCGATGCGGCCCTGGCTGCCCTTCACGCCGCCTTCGCGGCGGAGGGCGGCCGCATGGCGGACATGGCGGTCGCAGGTTGGTCGCTGGGCGAGGCCAGGCTGTCTTCCGGGGAGATACACCACGCCGATGTGCTGGTGCTGGCCACGGGTTCGGCCGCCGGTCCCGCTCCGGCTATCGCGCAACTGGCCCAGTTGACGCCGATCAAGGGGCAGATCCTGCGTTTCGAGGCTCAGTCTCCACTTGTCGGCCCGTCTGTACGCGCGACGGGAATATATGTGGCGCCATCGGCGCGCGGAGCGGTGGTCGGAGCGACCATGCAGGCGGGACAAGCCGATTTGAGGATCGAGCCGCAGGCTGTGAGCCGGTTGCACGCGGCGGCGGTTCGGTTGTTTCCGGCCTTACTCGGGGCCAAGCCGACCGCTCGGGCCGGGGTGCGCGCGGCCACGGCTGATGGCTTGCCTTTAGTGGGGGCCAGTCCCGAGCATGAGGGGGTGATGCTGGCGGTGGGGGCTCGACGCAATGGCTGGCTATTGGCGCCGGCCATGGCGGACGTCGTCGCCGCGCGCCTTCGCGGTTTGGACGCGGGGGCGTTCGGGGCGGCGTTTGACCCGGCGCGGTTTGCAATTCGTTAACCATAAACGGCCAGCATGAATCCATGCCCGTTGAGTCCATTCGCGAAGTCGTGAGTTTGGCCATAGAGCGCGCGTCCAAGGCCACCGGGGTCGACTTCGGTTTCCTGTTGCGCACGGCGAAACGCGAGAGCGGTTACAACGCCGCCGCCAAGGCGCCGAGCTCGTCGGCTGCTGGCCTATTCCAGTTCGTCGATCAAACCTGGCTGGGCGCCCTGAAGCAGCACGGCGCCAAATACGGATATGCCCGCTATGCCGACCTGATCCAGCGGGGGCCGGGTGGACGCTATGAAGTCAGGGGCGCCGAAGCACGCAAGACCGTGATGGAGCTGAGGCTGGACCCCCAGGCGGCTTCGCTTATGGCGGGCGAACTGACGTCGGATCATGCCTCCTATCTACGCGGGCGTGTGGGGCGCGAGCCCACCGGCGGAGAGCTGTACGCCGCTCACTTCCTGGGTCCCAAGGGATCGGCGCAGTTGATCGAGGCTTATCAATCCAAGCCGCGCGCAACAGCTGCCGGCCTGTTCCCCGACGCGGCCGGCGCCAACCCGTCGATATTTTATCGTCAGGGACGGGCGCTTTCGATCGCCGAGGTCTATTCGAATTTGACCGGTGGCGGCGGTTCTGTCGCGCCGACGGTTAAACCGGCCGAATCCAACGGGCCTTTCGTGCAATACGCGATGGCCAGACGCTCTGAGCGGCTGGAGCAGGAGAGGGTGCTGACCGACTTCCTGCTACGCGGCCCGAAGAGCCCCGGCGATGGCGCTGCGGGGCTCACAGGTTCGATGTTTTCCTCCGAGATGCTGCGTGTCCTGTCGGAGGCCAACCAAGGCCTCTATCGGGGCTGACAGGCCCATAACGGACGTTGGTTTTCCGCTCTCTACAGCGCATCTGAAGCTCTATCAGGCCGCGCCGGCGGTCCTGGCGGGAACATCGACCGGCGCCAGATTGCGCGCGCTAAGAGCCGCTGCAACTGCGCGGGCCACACCGGACACAGATACCGGTTTGCGCAATACAACATCCGCGCCTGCGTCGATACAGGCCTGGGCGTCCTCGCTGTTGCCGCCGATTACCGCGACGATCGGTGCGCGGGCGGCGGCGCCCGCAAAGCCGCGCACGGCCTGAATGATCTGGGCGCCATCCAGGTTTGGCATCCGCCCGTCGATCATCATCAGGTCGAAATCGCAAATCTGCGCCAGATCCAGGGCGCGTCGTCCGTCGGTCACATGGGCCACCTGGTGGCCTAACTGTTCCAGCACCGAGCGCAGCATCGCCGCGTTCAATGCGTCACCCTCCGCCATCAAAACGCGCATGGAGCGCGCCGCCGAAAGGGCGTGATGGTCGTCCCTTTCCGCTGGATCGGACGGGGCCTTGGCGTGGGGGTTGAATGGTAGCTCCAGGCTGAAGCGGCTGCCCACGCCCAGAGCGCTTTGCGCGAAGACATCGCCGCCCATGAGCCGCGCGAGATCGCGCGATATAGATAGACCCAGGCCCGCGCCAGAGATTCCGACGCTGGTCCGTTCGACCCTGCGGAAGGGCTCGAACGCCTGGATCAGTTCTTCAGGTCCAAGACCGGGGCCGGTGTCCACCACCTCGATCTGAAGCCGCCCGGTCGTCGCCTTTTGCAAGCGCACCTCAACCCGTCCCCGCAGCGTGTATTTGATCGCGTTGCCGATCAGATTGCCCAGGATCTGTCGCACCCGAACCGGATCAGCGACCGCCGCTCCAGGTTCGGTTTCCAGCGCCTTGTCTATGTGGACGGTCACTTCAAGTCCCCTAGCAGCGGCTTCGGGCCGGGCCAGCAGGGCGAGCGAGCGTGGCGAGCCGGCAGGCGTCGAATGCGCGCTGGTCGATCACTAGTCGGCCGCATGGGGCATTTTCGCTGTCCAGCGTGGCATTGAGCACGCCCAGAAGGTCATTGGACGCGCTGAGGGCGGCGGTCATTTGATCGCGCGAGGGCGTAACTCGACCCACCAGGCCTGCGGCGGCCGCCAGCACGTGGCTGACCCCGGTCAGGCCGTTGCGGATTTCATGCGATAAGGTCGCCAGGATGTCGGATTTGGAGGCAGTCAAGCGACGTGCGTCCGCCAAGGCCTCGTCGCGCTCAGCGACCAGCCGCTCGCGCTCAGCGGTCATGTAGAACTGGCGGCGCATCACGCGGTTCATAATCAGGCTCAGCGCCATGGCCAGGGCGATCGCCCCCCACGCGCCGTTGAAGGTGATCGGGTCGCCGCGGCCCATCAACAGTCCGATCAAAGGCGGAGCCGCCGCCACCGGCCCCACGATCAACAGACAGGGCAGGGAAGGGCAGGTAAAGAAGAAACAGACCACCGCTGCGCCTGCGGCCATCAGCAGAAGCGGCTCGCGCGCAGGACCCGCCCCCAGGGCAAAGGCGGCCAGTTGCGCCACGGCGGCGGCCCACAACAGCCCGCCGAACACATGCAGGCGCGTGCGCGTCGCCAGGTCTCCGGCCAGATCCGGCCGCCTATTCAGCCACTCCACTAGGCCGTAAAAGGCGGCCCAATTGACCGCGAACTGGATGAACAGGGCCGACATCCACACCGCGTTCTGCGCCATCGCCGCCGTCCAGACGAACAGCGGAAGGCTGAAGGCGAAGAGGACAAGGGCGTAGGGCAGGAGTGAGGCCTGGGCGTCCAGGGCCAGCATCTCAACCTTGGCCAGATCAGCAGCCGAGGCTTCGTCGCGCCATGGGTCTTTGAGGTTCACAAGATACACTCCGGTGGGGTGACGCAGTCTACCCTGCCACCAGTTGTCGCCGAGTTACGCAATCTCGTTAACGCGACGGGCGCTGATGCAGATCTTGGAGCGAATGCATCGGCGGGCCAGCTGCGCAGTACGGAAGCTCAAACCAGAATGGAAATATTTGATTGGCTTGCGCCTTTTTGGATTTTGAAGTGGTCTCTGATCGTGCCGCGCATTGACGCGCGAACTTCAAATTCAGCGCGCGCGGAAGCGCCGGCGTCTTAAGCTTAACCCGCCGTTGACGATGTTCAGGCCACACTGAACGCCATGCTTGATTGCCGGGGGAAAAGCCGATGTCCGTGGTGCGCGCCGCCCTGACCGACGAGGATCTGCGCACCCTGGTCAAGGGCGCCACGGCGGATGAGCGCGCCCTTGCGGCCCACAAGCTTTGCCGGGCCATCGATCGCGAGTCCCTCCCGGCTGAGGAATTGGCCAAGGCCCAGGAAATCCTGCGGATGATGGCGCGTGACGCCACCGATCTGGTGCGCCGGGCGATGGCCGTGACCTTGAAAAGTTCACCCTTGCTGCCGCGCGACGTCGCCATGCGCCTGGCGCGCGATCTCGATACGATCGCCATGCCCGTGCTCAACTTCTCGCCGGTGTTCGCCGACGAAGACTTGATCGAGATCGCCAAACGTGGCGGCCCCGTGCGGCAAGTCGCAATCGCCAAGCGCCCGATCCTCAACGAGGCCGTTGCCGGAACGCTGGTGGAGGTCGGCTGTGAAGAGGCCGTGCGGCTGGTTTGCGCCAACGACAACGCCGCCCTCAATGCCAAGTCCATGCAGCGGGCGATGGAGCGCTTCGATGAGTCCGCCGATGTGCTGAACGCGATCGCCTATCGCAAGGCGCTCCCATTGGCCGTCACGGAAAAGCTGATCAACATGGTGACGGACACCATTCGCCAGCACCTGATCGAACACCACGCCCTGCCGCCGGAGATGGCGCTCCAGATCGCCGCTGGCGGCGGAGAGCGGGCCACGCTCGACCTATTGGACCAGGCGGGCAAGAGCGAGGATATCGGCGCCTTCGTCTCTCATCTCAAGCGCAGCGGACGATTGTCCGGTTCGCTGCTGCTGCGCGGTTTGGCGCAGGGCCACATGGCCTTTTTGGAGTGGGGTATAGCTGAGCTGGCAGGCGTGCCCCACCACCGCACCTGGCTGATGATCCACGATGCGGGGCCCCTGGGGCTCAAGGCCATCTATGAACGGGCGGGTCTGCCCATGCGTCTTTTCCCGGCTTTCCGCGCCGGGGTGGACACTTACCATTCCATGACCTTGGACGGGGCGCCGCGCGACCGCGAACGGTTTCAGGAGCGTATGCTTCAGCGGTTCTTGACCCTGCCCCAGACCGTCGCGCGCGACGATATCGACTATCTTCTGGACAAGATGGATCGCTTAGCCGCCACAACCAAGTCGGCGCGAACTCCGGCACGCGCCGCCGAAGCGCGCGCCATGGCCAGCTAGGGTAAAGCTGTTCTATTCCAATACTTTAGAGCGGTATCCGGCTTTCCGTACGGTCTGGATAATTAGCCGAAATGCGCGCGCACCTGCGCCTCAAGCGCTTCCGCCAGCGCGCGGCCCACCGGATTGCTGTCGTCGCGTACATTGTCGCGGACGGCGGCCTTGATCGCGTTGATATGGGCGTCCACGAGATAGAGCGGCGCATTGCTGCGTTTTTGCTCGTCATCCAGCAGGGTGCATAGCGAGCCTCCCAGCCGAGTGATGATCGGAAATTCGTAGGTGCCGCCCAGACCCTTCAGGTCGTGGGCTCGCATGTAAAGGTCCTCGCAGGTCTCGGGGTTCAGGCCCTTGGCCCCAACCTCCGCTCGCGCCGCGTCCAGTTTGACGATTTCGTCGTTCAACCACTGGGAGAACTGGCCCGAAAGTGATTTTAGGGCGGCTTCGGCCCGGGCCAGCATGTTGGGGTCTAGGCCGGTCACTCGCCCACCGACCTTGTCGCGCAAGGCGCTGGAAGGCTGGGTCGTCTGCACCTTAAAGTCCTGGCTCATGGGAGCCTCCGTCGCTCTGCCGTCCGGGTTAGTTTCCCGGCCACCGATGCGAGATTACCGCAGCACCTTTAACAACTCGTGCCTCATACCGCGAACTGTTCAACCAAGACGCGTTCTTCCAGACTGCGTCCCGCGTCGAATAGCATCACCAAGGGTTGGAGGCGGTCTTCCGAAACATGCACCTGGGCCACGTCACGCACCTCGAAGTTGTCTGCGACGGCGCTGACAGGGCGCTTGATGGATTCCAGCACCTCAAATGTGACCTTGGCCGTGTGCGGCAGCAGAGCGCCGCGCCAGCGACGGGGACGAAATGCGCTGATGGGGGTCAGGGCGAGCACCTGGCCGTCAATCGGGATGATCGGGCCGTGTGCGGACAGGTTGTAGGCGGTCGATCCCGCCGGGGTGCTGACGAGCGCCCCATCGCAGACCAGCTCCTCCAACCGCGCCTTGCCGTCGATCAGGATGCGCAGCTTGGCGGTCTGGTGGGATTGGCGAAGCAGGGACACCTCGTTGATCGCCAGGGCCTTCACTTCGCGGCCGTCATGGCAAACCGCCCGCATCACCAGGGGATAGATCACCGTCCTGTCAGCCGCCACGACCCGCTCCAGCAGGGCGTCCTCGTTGTAGTCGTTCATCAGAAAGCCCACCGAGCCCAGGTTCATGCCGTAGATGGGCTTGGTCGCCGGCAAATGGCGGTGCAGGGTCTCCAGCATGAAGCCGTCGCCCCCCAATGCGATGAGGACGTCCGCGTCGCGCTCATCGACCCCGGCATAGCGCTGAGTGAGGCGCTCGCATGCGTCGCGCGATTCCGGCCGTTCATCGGCAAGAAATGTGAGCTTGGGCGTTACGGGCGTGTCCATGCGCGCAGAACAAGCTTGCCGGCAGTCTAAAGTCAAATGGCGGAGAGCATGCGCCGGAAATTCTCAGCCGCCGCTTCTGGCGGACAAAGGCTGAAAGTCGCCTGGGCGCGAGCCAGACCGTCGGCGCCGCCCCCCGGGTGCTCGCCGTTCAGGTCACGCACCCGGCCGAGCAGGGCGGAGAACACGCCGCGGTCCACGCCGGCGCAAATGCACGCCAAGGCCAGCAGTTCAGGTCGATCACTGTTCATCGCTCGGCGCATGTCTGCTGTGTCCAGGCCGCCCAGCCGGGCCAGGGCCGCCTCGAACAGCGACAACTTACCCTCCCGCAGGGCGCGCAACAGATAGCCCGGTTTGAGCTGGCCGGCCCCGTCGAGCTTGTCGACCAGGCTCTGTTGGGCCGCCGCCTGTTCGGGGTCGATCGGCGCCGGCGCGGCCTGGGGCGGCGGCTGGGCCTTGGCGTCTTGCACCGCTTGGGCGATGGCCGCCGCCAGGGTCTTCTCATCCAGTTGAAAGCGGGCGGCCAAGGAAGCTCGCAAGGCCTCGCCCACCCAGGCGTAAAGGCGCAGGCCCAGCGCCTCCGTCAGTTTGGGGTGGCGGCTCAAGGGCGCGCGCAGGGCCGGTAGTCGGCGCGAGGAGTCAACCAGTCGGGTCATCCCCTCCGGCGCGATCCGCGCGGTTTCGTTGTGCGCCAGGGCCGCGAGGGCCGCCGGATCGCTACGATCCAGGATTGCATCGACCACATTTTCGTCGATGTGGGGTCTGCGCGCGATCTCGATCTGGTGTTCGAGCGTGGCTTCGACCATCAGGCGGATCAGGTCGGAGTCGGCCAACAAAGGGCTTTCGGCGATGATCGGGCGGGCAATTTCTATCCCGTCGAGCGCCAGGATGTCGATCAAGGCCTTGGGCGCCCAGGGCGCGTCAGCAATGCGGGCGGCTAGCTTGCCTCGGACATCGCTTTCGGCCTGCACCACCAAGGCCATGAAGACCTGATCGATCAGGGCGCGGGCGTGTTCGTCGACGCCGCCGCCACGCTCGCACAAGGCCACCACGCCCATGAGCAAACGCTCGCGATCGCGCGGCTGGCGGCTCTTGGCCAGAGCTATCAGGTCGTCGGACTTGTCCAGCAACAAGGCTAGCTCCGCTTCGCACCGTTAGCCCTAAGGCTCCGCTAGCGCTATGAATACCGCGTTAATCGTCGCCCACAGTCGGGCGAACTTTAAATTCAGCGCACTGGCCCAAAACCCGACTCCGGACCGACGTATGACGCAATCCTTGCTGTTAGCCTTGGACCAAGGAACAACCAGCACCCGGGCCATGGTGTTCACCTGCCGGGGCGACATTCTGGCCCAGGCCTCGCGCCCACTCAACCAATCCTATCCGGATGACGGATGGGTCGAGCACGACGGCGAGGAGATACTTCAATCGTCGGTGGCGGTGATGCGCGAGGCGGTCCAGGCCTGCGGCCAACCGCTCAGTCGATTCGCCGCCTTGGGCGTCACTAACCAACGCGAAACCACCGTGGTTTGGGACAAGACCACCGGCCGGCCGATACATCCCGCCATCGTCTGGCAGGACCGACGCACCGCGGACGCCTGCCGACGTCTGGTGGATCAAGGCGCCGAGGTCGAAGTCAGCGCCACCACCGGCCTGCTGCTCGATCCCTATTTCTCGGCCACCAAGATCGCCTGGATCCTGGACAAGGTTTCCGGCGCGCGCGCCGCCGCCCGGGCCGGAAACCTGTTAGCCGGAACCATTGACGCTTGGCTGGTCTGGCGCCTAACGGGCAGAAAGACCCACGCCACGGATGCGACCAACGCGTCGCGCACTCTGCTGTTGGACATCGGGTCGGGCGCCTGGTCGCCGACAATGGCGGAGCTGTTCAATGTGCCCATGAACCTCTTGCCGGAGGTGCGTGACACTACGGGCGATTTTGGCGAGATGACGGCCGAGGTGCTGGGCGCGCCCTTATCGATCCGGGGCGTGGTCGGCGATCAACAGGGCGCTTTAATGGGCCAGGGATGTATCGGCCCAGGCCAGATGAAGGCGACTTACGGCACCGGCTGCTTCATGCTGCTGCACACCGGCGCGCAGGCGCACCTATCCAGGTCGCGTCTGCTGACCACTATAGCCTCGCGGATCAACGGCCAAACCACCTTCGCCCTCGAAGGCGCCCTGTTCGTGGCCGGGGCAGCCATCCAGTGGATCAACGAAGGGCTGGGCGTGCCGGGCGGTCCCAAGGGTGTCGAAGCCTTGGCTCTTAAGGCGAAACCGGACCATGGGGTCATTCTTGCGCCGGCTTTCACCGGTCTGGGCGCACCCTGGTGGGACGCGGGCGCACGAGGGGCGATCCTGGGCCTCACTCGCGACAGCGGCCTGCCGGAAATCTGCTCGGCGGCCTATGATGGCTGCGCCTTGCAGACACGCGATTTGATCGAGGCCATGCGCGCGGACGCCCCGGAGGCGTTCGCCGACGGGACGGCGCTCCGGATCGATGGCGGGATGGCGTCCAGCGGCCTGTTTCGTCAACGCCTCGCCGACCTGACGGGCCTGGGCGTTCAGCCCAGTCAAACCCTGGAGGCCACCGCCTTGGGTGCGGCGCTTTTCGCGGGGATCGGGGCGGGCCTCTTCATGTCGGCGGCGGAAGCCGTGGCCGCCCAAATCGACTCGCCGGTGGTCGCCCCAGAGCTGGCTGAAATCGCGCGCGACGCCGCCTATGCGCGGTGGCTGGAGGCCATAGGCCGCATTCGCAGCCGCTAGTGCATGTCAGGCGAAAGTGGATACCGGTTTCGTTGCCCAACGTGCTCTTACTTTAATCGCCCGATGCGACCTTCAGATAGGCGATGACGTCGATCCGGTCCTTGGGGTTGGGCAGTCCGGCGAAGGTCATCTTGGTGCCGGGCACGGTCTTGGCGGGATTGGTCAGCCAAGTGTCCAGGTGTTCCGCGTCCCAGGTCCATCCCGCCGCCTTCATGGCGTCGGTATAGTTATAGTTCGCCAGTGTGCCGGCCTTCCGACCGAACACCCCGTGCAGATTGGGCCCGACCGTATTTGGCGCGCCCGCAATTACCGTGTGACAGGCCTGGCATAGGGCGAACTTGGCGTGGCCATTGTCTACATCGCCTGTGTTGTACGGCGCGGGAAGGGCGGCGAGCGCCGCGGCAACCTGCTCGGGCGTGGGCGCCGCTGCAGTCGGAGGCGTTGCGGGGGCGCTTGATGCGCCTTGATCGCCGGGGGGCGCGGAGGGGGTCGAAGGCCCGCAGGCGACGAGACCGACCAGAGGGATTAGACCGATCAAGCTAACGAGACGGGACATGAGGACTCTCCGAGCCCGCATGCTAGGCGGGGCGGCGCGCAAGCTATCCGACGCGCGGCAGGATTCAACCGGGCAGACGGATTTTCTGATCAGTTGGCGCTGTGCGGCCTCAGCAGATAATGGCCATCCTTAAAGCCCTGGAACATGACCTCGATCTGGGGGTGGCCGATGGGCTCGCCCGACTCGTCCGGCTGAAGGTTCTGCTCGGACACATAGGCGAGGTAGGTCCCCTCATCGTTCTCCGCCAGCAGATGGTAAAACGGCTGTTCGCGACTGGGACGCACAGGCTCGGGGATGGCCAAATACCATTCCTCGGTATTGGCGTACTCAGGGTCCACATCGAACACCACGCCCCGAAAAGGGAATAGTCGGTGGCGGACGATCTGGCCGAGGGCGAATCGGGCGAGATGATCAGTCATGGCCACAGCATACCGTGGCTGCCTGACCGGAAGGTGAACGAAGGGTTCGGGCGGCTATGTCCTTTCGAGAACCGTGCGCCCTTGTTACAGTCTGTCCGAAAATGCGGCGTCCATCCGGCCCGCAGCGGATCAAGTTAATGTCTGAGGCGTACCAGCCGCCTAACGTCCCGCCGCCCGGCCGGGGCAGGGGCGGCCGACCAGAGGGAGGCGAGGCGCCGTATTTCGCCGCGCTCGATCTGGGGACGAACAACTGCCGGCTGCTGATCGCCCGGCCGTCCGAAGACGGCTTTCGGGTGAGCGAAGCCTATTCCAACATCGTACGGCTGGGGGAAGGATTGACCCAAAGCGGGCGGCTGCAGGATCGCGCCATGGACCGGGCCATGGCCGCCTTGCGGATTTGCGCCAAGAAGATCGCTCGGCGAGGCTGTTATCGCGTTCGGGCGGTGGCCACCCAGGCCTGCCGATCGGCGGAAAACGGTCCGGCTTTCGTGGAAAGGGTGCGTCAAGAAACCGGCCTGGTCCTGCAGGTCATCACCCCCAACGAAGAGGCTCGCCTGTCGGTGGCCGGTTGCCTGAATCTGTTAGACCGCACAGCCGAGGCGGCCTTAGTCATAGATGTGGGCGGTGGCTCAACGGAGCTGTCCTGGGTCGATCTGCGAGGGGCCGGGCTGGATCAGCATCTGCGCCGTTTTGCGCCCTCGCGTCTGCCAGTGCGCGCCTGGCTGTCGGTCCCGATCGGAGTGGTCACCCTGGCCGAGCGGTTTCCGGAGGATGCCGCCGATCGTCCAGGCTGGTATCGCGCCATGGTGGAGGCGCTGAAGAGCCATCTCGTCGATACGCAAGAGGCCGAGGTCCTGCGTCCGTCGTTCGAGACCGGACGGGCCCATTTGGTGGGCACCTCGGGCGCCATCACCAGCCTGGCCGGCCTGCATCTGGGCCTAAAGCGTTACGATCGCAAGCAGGTGGACGGCCTGTGGATGACCCGCTCCGAATGCGAGCAGGTCGCCCAGCGCCTGCTGGCGGTGGACGTGGCAGGCCGGGCCGAGGAGCCCTGCATCGGCCCGGACCGGGCCGATTTGGTGCTGGCGGGCGCAGCAATCCTTCAAGCGGTGCAGGAGCTTTGGCCCTGCGAGCGGGTGAGGGTGGCCGACCGGGGCCTGCGCGAGGGCCTGTTGCTGTCGCTCATGGCCGATCCTCCCCGTCGCCGCCATCGCGGCCGCCGACGGGGCGGCAAACAGGGTCAGGGCGCCCAACAGGACCATGGCGCATGAGCAAGGAACCACCCGACAAACCGCCTGAGCCAGCGCGCAAACGCATGGTGCGCGCGCCCACCGGCGGCGAGGCCACGGGGCGCGGGGAATCGGTGCGGGTCAAGACCGCCAAGCGGCGGACCACGTCGTCCCAGGCTTGGCTCGCGCGCCAACTCAACGATCCCTTCGTGACAGCGGCCAAGGCCCAAGGCTACCGCGCGCGCGCCGCCTTCAAGCTGACCGAAATCGACGACCGCTTTCATGTGATCAAACCGGGAGGCCGCATCGTCGATCTGGGCTGCGCGCCGGGCGGGTGGCTGCAGGTCGCGGTTCGGCGCAAGTCAGGACCCATAGCCGGAGTGGATCTGCTCCCGGTGGAGCCGGTCGCCGGCGTGCATATCCTGCAGATGGACTTTACTGACCCCGACTGTGGGCCGCGCCTATTGGCCGTGCTCGGCGGCCCGCCTGACCTGGTGCTGTCCGACATGGCGCCCAATACCGTGGGCCATCGCATCACCGACCATCTGAGGATCGCCGGCCTGGTGGAAGCGGCCATCGATTTCGCCATTGGGTCGTTGAAACCCGGCGGCGCCTTCGTGGCCAAGGCTTTCCAGGGCGGCCAGACCGACGAAATTCTCGCCCGCCTGCGCCGGCATTTCGCTCAGGTCCGCTTCGTCAAGCCCAAGGCTAGCCGGCAGGATTCCTCTGAGCTTTTCCTGGTGGCGACGGGGTTCAAAGGCCCCTGACTCCGCACGCACGCCGTTGGCGACTCCTTCCTCTTTGGATCGTCCGTCGCCGGATGGAATAATCCCCCTCGGGACGGGCCGATTCGGGCTAAACGAGGTCCCGCGTCCGCGCGCCCGGGAGGCAGACATGCGTTGGTTTCAAGCCCTATTGCCGCGCGAGGACAGCTTCTTCGACCGCTTCGTCGAGCATGCCCAGATCCTGTTGAAGGGCGCCGAGGCGCTGCGGGAGCTGTTGGCGGGAGGCGACGGGGTCCCGGCTGCCTGCGCCGAGATCATGCGCCAGGAACAGGCGGCCGACGAGGTGACGCGCGAGGTGCTGCTGGCGGTCCGGCGCACCTTCATCACCCCATTCGACCGCGGCGACATTCGCAGCTTGGCCGTGTCGCTCGACGACGCCATCGACCAGATGCAGAAGACGGCCAAGTCGATCACCCTGTTCGAGGTCCGCGAATTCCAGCCACAGATGCGGGAATTGGGCGATTTGGCGATCCAGGCCGCCTATCTCACCCTGGAGGCGACCGAACTGCTCAGGAACATGGGCAAGAACGCCGCCCGTTTGAACGCCATCGCTGAAGCGGTGACCCGCATTGAGGACCGTTCGGACGAGGTCTACGACCTGGGCATGAAGGCCTTGTTTCAGACGGGTCGCGACCGGCCGATGGATTTTATCGCCGGGGCCGACATTCTCGATCACCTGGAAAAGGTCATCGACCGGTTCGAGGATGTGGCCAACCACATCAGCGGCATCCTGCTCGAACATCTTTAGGGGCGGCCGTGGATATCTCATCGGCCACCCTGACGCTCTGGTTCCTGATCGCGGTCGCCTTGGCGTTCGATTTTCTGAACGGCCTGCACGATGCGGCAAATTCCATCGCCACCATCGTCTCCACCCGGGTGCTCAAGCCGCGCTACGCGGTGATGTGGGCGGCCCTGTTCAACTTCATCGCCTTTCTGTTTTTTGGCGTGCACGTGGCCCACACGGTGGGCTCGGGCATTGTGTCGGTGCAGATCGTCACCGATCGGGTGATTTTCGCGGCCCTGTCCGGCGCCATCGTTTGGAACGTGATCACCTGGATGGCCGGCATTCCGTCCTCCTCATCGCACGCCCTGGTGGGTGGCTTGGTCGGAGCTGGGCTGGCTAAGGCGGGGCTCTCGGCCATCGTCTGGAGCGGCGTCAGCCAAACGGCCGCAGGCATCGTGGCCTCGCCCATGTTCGGCTTCATCCTGGCTTTGCTGCTGGTGCTGGTCGTGTCCTGGCTGTTCGTGAGAATGCGGCCGGGGGCCGTGGACCGCGTTTTTCGCTCGGCCCAATTTGTCTCCGCCTCGCTCTATTCCCTCGGCCACGGGGGCAACGACGCCCAGAAGACCATGGGGGTGATTGCCGTTTTGCTGTTTGCCCATTCCGGCGGCAAGGGCGCGTTTAATATCCCGATGTGGGTCGTTCTGTCCTGTCAGGCCGCCATGGCGCTGGGCACGCTGGCCGGCGGCTGGCGTATCGTGCACACCATGGGCGCGAAGATCACGCGCCTGAGTCCCATGCAGGGCTTTTGCGCCGAGACGGGAGGAGCCATCACCCTGTTCGCCGCCACCTATATGGGCGTGCCGGTGTCGACCACCCACACCATCACCGGCGCCATCGTCGGGGTGGGCGCGGCGCGGCGAACCGCCGCCGTGCGGTGGGGCTTGGCGCGCCGCATCGTTGTGGCTTGGATCGTCACCATGCCTATGGCTGGCCTGATCGGGGCCCTGGCCTTCGCCGTGTCGGGACGGGTGTTCCAGTGAAAAAGGTCAAGGCCGTCGGCATCCAGTACGCCGCCTTGCCCTATCGCATCGTGCGCCGCCGGGTGGAGATCATGCTGATCACCTCGCGCGACACCCGCCGCTGGGTCATTCCCAAGGGCTGGCCCATGAAGGGCCTCAAGCCGCAGGACGCCGCCGCCGCCGAGGCCGCCGAGGAGGCGGGCCTAATCGGCGAGGTCGAAAGCCGCCCCATCGGCTCCTATCGCTATATGAAGCAACTGAAGGCCAACAACGCCATCGCCGTGCAGGTGATCCTGTTTCCCCTGCGCGTGCAGTCTCAGGTGGACAGCTGGAAGGAGCAGGGGCAGCGCGAATTTCGCTGGTTCCGCTATCAGCGCGCCGCCTCCCTGGTGGCCGAACCCAGCTTCCGCCGGCTGATCCGCGAGTTCGGCCGGGCGCGCACCCCCGGCATGATGTCCGCCGCTCTGTTCGACCACTCCCTGCGCTGGAGCCTGGCCTTGTTCCGGCCCGAGGCGAAATAGCGACGCAAATCGGCCACGGCGGCGAAACTTCCGCTCATACCCCTTCCCCTATCCCCAAGCTCACGATATAGGCGGCCCGCAAGACGGAGACTCCCCTATGGAGATTCGCGAAGGCCTTACCTTCGACGACGTTTTGCTGGAACCTGGCCGTTCCGAGGTTGCACCTACCCAGGTGAACACCTCAACGCGCCTGACCCGCGAAATTGGATTGAGCATACCCATCGTCTCGGCGGCCATGGACACGGTCACCGAGAGCCGGCTTGCCATTGCCCTGGCTCAGGCCGGGGGGCTGGGCGTGTTGCACCGAAACATGTCGGTGGCCGAACAGGCGGACCACGTGCGCGAGGTCAAGCGCTACGAGAGCGGCATGGTCATCAATCCCTTGACCATCAATCCCGATACGACCCTGGCGGAGGTGCGCGCTATCACCGCCAGCCGCAAGATTTCCGGCTTCCCGGTGGTCGAGCGCAAAACCGGCAAGCTGGTCGGCATCCTGACCAACCGCGACATGCGCTTCGAGTCCGATCCGTCCACGCCCGCATCCGCCATCATGACCACCGCCAATCTGGTCACCGTGGCCGAGGGGGTGGATCCGGAGGACGCCAAGGCCCTGCTGCGGCGGCACAAGATCGAACGCCTGATCGTGGTGGACGAGGCCTACCGCGCGGTGGGCCTGGTCACCGTCAAGGACATGGAAAAGGCCCAGGCCTTCCCCAGCGCGGCCAAGGACGAACGCGGCCGCCTGCGGGTGGGCGCAGCCTCCACCGTGGGTGATGCGGGTTTCGAGCGCTCTATGGCGCTGATCGAGGCCGGGGTCGATCTGGTGGTGATCGACACCGCCCACGGTCACTCGGTTCAAGTGTTCGATGCGGTCCAGCGGCTGAAGCGCGAGAGCAACCGCGTTCAGCTGGTGGCCGGCAATGTCGCCACCTATGACGCGGCGCGCTCGCTGATCGACGCAGGGGCCGACGGCATCAAGGTCGGCATCGGCCCGGGCTCCATCTGCACCACGCGGATCGTGGCGGGCGTCGGCGTGCCCCAGCTGACCGCCATCGCCGATTCCGCCCGCGCCGCCCTGGGCAGCGGCGTGCCGATCATCGCTGACGGCGGCATCAAATACTCCGGCGACCTGGCCAAGGCTCTGGCCGCCGGCGCCTCCGCCGCCATGATGGGCTCGATGTTCGCCGGCGTCGACGAGGCGCCAGGCGAGGTTTTCCTCTATCAGGGCCGCTCCTATAAATCCTACCGGGGCATGGGGTCTGTGGGCGCCATGGCCCTAGGCTCGGCCGACCGCTACTTCCAGAAGGAAGTGGCCGACACCTTGAAGCTGGTGCCTGAGGGAATCGAGGGCCAGGTGCCTTACAAAGGCTCCATCGCGCCGATCCTGCACCAGATGGTCGGCGGCCTGCGCGCGGCCATGGGCTATGTTGGCGCGGCGACTATCGAGGAATTCCAGTCCAAGGCGCGGTTCGTGCGCATCACCGGCGCGGGCCTTCGTGAAAGCCACGTCCATGACGTGATGATCACCCGCGAGGCGCCCAACTACCACCCGTCCCAGGCGTGACGCCGGCGGGTCGCCTTCAAGCCGCTATCGAAGTGCTGGACCAGATTGGCTCCTCGCGTCAGCCGGCGGATCAGGTGCTGCGAGCCTGGGGCGGGGCTAATCGCTACGCCGGCTCCAAGGATCGCAAGGCCGTGGCCGAGCGGGTCTACCTATGTCTGCGCCAACCGCCCCGCATGGGCGAGGGCGGGCGAGGGCGCGTTCTGGCTTCACTGGCCCTGAATGACGGACTCGATGAGGCCCAGATCGTCGAGCTGTTCACCGGCCAAGGCCACGCGCCCACGCCCTTGACCCCTGATGAGGCATTGGCCCTTACCGCGCCGACCCCGGCGGCCTTGCCTGGGTTTATCGAGGCGCAACTGCGGATCAGTTTCGGGGAGGAATGGCAGGCTGAGGCGACAGCGCTCATGTCATCGCGCGCGCCCTTAGACATTCGAATCAATGGCGTAAAATCCACTCACGAAGCCGTATCTGAAGCCTTGAGCGAAGCCGGCCTCAAGGCCGAACCGACCCCGTGGTCCGCTTTTGGCCTGCGCCTTGCCGCGGCGACGGCCGATCTCGCACCACTCGATATTTTCAAGGCCGGCGGTTTGGAAGTACAGGACGAGGGCAGCCAGATCGCGGCTTGGCTGGTGGGCGCTGAGCGCGGCGAAACGGTGGTCGACTATTGCGCCGGCGGCGGCGGCAAGACCCTGGCCCTGGGTCAGGCCATGCGCGGCCAGGGCCGGCTAATCGCCTGCGATCTCAATCCCCGGCGGCTGGACGCCATTAAACCGCGCCTGCAGCGGGCGGGCGTCTATACGGAGTTCCGCCGCGTAGGGCCGACCGGCGACCCCCTGGATGACCTGCAGGGTCAGGCCAACCGGGTGCTGGTCGATGCGCCCTGTTCAGGCTCGGGCACGTGGCGCCGCCGTCCGGAAGAGGCCTGGAGGCTGACAGAGGCCGAATTGGCGCGCATGGCGGCCCTCCAGCTTGAGATTCTCACCCGCGCCGCCGATCTGGTGCGGCCCGGCGGGCGGCTGGTCTATGTCACCTGTTCGGTGCTGGCGGCGGAAAACGGCGCCGTGGCCGAGGCGTTCGCGGCCTCCCGGCCGGATTTTTCGCCCCTGCCTATTGAGCGCGCCGCCCAGCCGCCCATGCTGACCATTCCGGGCCGCCTGAGGCTCGCGGCTCTGGCCGGGGGCGGTCACAGCGTCCAGCTGTCGCCGCTCCGCAGCCAGACCGACGGTTTCTACATCTGCCTATTTGAGAGGACCTCATGAACGCCCCGTCTCAACCCGGCCATGAGCGACTGTTGATCGTCGATTTCGGCAGTCAGGTGACCCAGCTCATTGCCCGACGGGTGCGCGAAAGCGGCGTCTATTGCGAAATTCATCCCTACGACAAGGTCGATGCGGCTTCCCTGAAGGCCTTCGGGCCCAAGGCGGTGATCCTGTCCGGCGGCCCGGCCAGCGTAACCGATCACGAGAGCCCGCGCGTGGATCAGGCCGTGTTCGAATTGGGCATTCCGGTGTTGGGCATCTGCTACGGCGAGATGACCATGTGCGGTCAGCTCGGCGGCGCGGTGGAAGCCGGTCACGACCGCGAGTTCGGACGGGCCGAAATACTCATCGAGCGGGCCAGTCCTCTGCTAGAGGGCCTGGGCGACGTAGGTGATCGCGAAACGGTGTGGATGAGCCACGGGGACAAAATCACCGCCATCCCCCTGGGTTTTGAAGTGGTCGCCGCCTCGCAAGGGTCGCCCTATGCGGTGATCGCCGACGAAGGGCGCCGGTTCTACGGCATACAGTTCCACCCGGAAGTGGCCCACACCCCGCGCGGCGCTCTGATGCTGCGCAACTTTACCCACCGCATCGCCGAATTCACCGGCGACTGGACCATGGCCTCCTTCCGCCAGGAGATGGTCGCCAAAATCAGGGCCCAGGTCGGGCAGGGCAGGGTGATCTGCGGCCTGTCGGGCGGGGTGGATTCCTCGGTGGCCGCCGTGCTGATCCACGAGGCCATCGGCGAGCAACTGACCTGCGTGTTCGTCGACACCGGACTGCTGCGCCTGAACGAGGCCGAACAGGTCGTCACTCTGTTCCAAGACCACTACAATATTCCGCTGATACACGTTGATGCCGGTGAACAATTCCTCGGTGAGCTCAGCGGAATTTCAGACCCGGAAACCAAGCGAAAGACCATCGGCCGACTGTTCATCGAGGTGTTTGACCGCGAGGCCGCCAAGATCGAAGGCGCCGCCTTCCTGGCCCAGGGCACGCTCTATCCCGACGTGGTGGAAAGCGTCTCCGCGCGCGGCGGGCCCTCCGCCGTGATCAAGAGCCACCACAATGTCGGCGGCCTGCCGGACTTCATGAAGCTGAAACTGGTCGAGCCTCTGCGCGAACTGTTTAAGGACGAGGTGCGCGCCCTGGGCGTGGAACTGGGCCTGTCGCCGGCTTTCGTCGGCCGCCATCCGTTTCCGGGTCCCGGCCTGGCCATCCGCATTCCCGGCGAGATCACCCCGGAAAAGGTCGCTGTGCTGCAGCAGGCCGACGCCATCTATCTGGACGAGATCCGCAAGGCCGGCCTCTACGACGCCATCTGGCAGGCCTTCGCCGTGCTGCTTCCGGTCAAGACCGTGGGCGTCATGGGCGACGCCCGCACCTATGAGTCCGTCCTAGCCCTGCGCGCCGTCACTTCCACCGACGGCATGACCGCCGACTTCTTCGAATTCCCCTGGCCCATCCTGGCCAAAACCGCCACCCGCATCATCAATGAGGTGCGGGGGGTGAACCGGGTGGTTTATGACGTGACGTCCAAGCCGCCGGGGACGATTGAGTGGGAGTGACTTTGGCTTAAAATATACCGTTTTGCGCAAAGCGCTGCCTTCGCATGATCGGACGTTTACCGAGCGAGGGGGATGAGTTTGCGGCGAATGAAATCAATCCGATCCAGCAGCATCTGCGCATGCTCAGCCGTGGGCGCAACTTTGATCGGGTAGCTGTCCGATAGGCTGCGCCCCGCTAGAACGTTGTCAGCCCAGTCTTGGCCAATGGCGCAGTACAGTTTCAGCGCTAGCCAAGGTTCTGGCGTGTCATCCGTTTCGAAATGCATTGAGGGCAGGTCTCCGACCACGAGCCAGCGTTCCCTGTCCTCCGGCTTCCCGCCAGGTTCGAAGTAATCGATGTCGCGACCCACGGGAAAGCGGGAGGTGTCTACGAGCGTGACCATGGCTCAGATGATATGGTTGACCTTCTCGGGAATTAAGAACAAAACAACAACACGTGGGCTGTCCTGAAACGACGACCGCAAAGGTCATTTGCGGCGGTCATCGTTGAGTACACACCCTGCCGGGTTCGCTAATGACCATGGCTCGGCGCCTAGGATCAACCATGTTGTCGAAGTCGTCTGGCGCTGGGGAGACCACGATGGTTAGGATACGGCGAGGACTTTTAGCAGCGACGATCGCTTCCTGGTTCTCGACCTGGGTCACCCCTGCGAGGGCGAAGTCTATCGTTTTGTCCGACATCGCTAAATTTCGCGAATTTGTTATGGCGGCCTTTCGAAAGCGCCCTGGTATCGACAGCGTCGTTGGGGATTCCGGAGATCCTGCGAAGTTCGAGATCGTCATGTGTGACTGGTCTTCGACAGGCGATGTGACCAATCTCTTCGGCTATCTGAGGGCCTATCCCGACGAGGATGTCGATAAGGCCGTAAGTCGTTTCATAAACTCGCTTATGGAAAGAAGGTCGAGCACCGTCGTCGACGATATGATCGTCGCCGTTATACGTACTCGGGATTATGTCGATGACTTGCTGGGTACGGGTGTGGACGTCTTGTACGAACCGCTGGGCGCCGACTTAGTGGTCCTTTTTATGGCCGACCGGCCAGATTCATTGTCGACTATTCAATCAGAAGATTTGCCTGGAAAGCCCCTGTCTCTCGTAAGAAAGCTCGCCTTGAGCAATGTGCGAAAATGGCTCCCAAAGATCCGCTCGGACGATCAGTTAGGCGACGGGGTTCTTTATTATGTTTACGAAAATCCCACGCTCTCGACCAGCCTGATCATCCTGGACGAATTCTGGAAATCCATCTCAAAGAGATTTCCAGGCGATGCGTTGATCGCTATCCCGCGTAAGGATCAGCTCTTCGTCTTCGAAGATGGGAACCCCAGGGCGCGGGCCCATGCTCGCCAGCTTATCGCGGCGACCTTCCAGGAAAACTTCAACCTGCTTTCGCCGAAGCTGTATGCGCGTCGCAACGGCGCGATCGTGGCTGTGCCCGGCTAGGCGGAAAACTCCAGAATAGTTTCCTCCTGATGTCGGGGTCGATGTGGCTTCAATCCTCGATCCCGCAAAAAAGGGAAGGGTCGTCATGACAAAAGTGCGTGTTGCAGGCTTTTCGATCTCGCTTGACGGCTTCGGCGCAGGGCCTGAGCAAAGTCTTGAAAACCCGCTCGGCAAGCGCGGGCGCGAACTGCACGAGTGGATGTTCGGCACCCGCATGTTTCGGGCCATGATCGGTAAGGACGGCGGCTCGGATGGCGTCGATCAAGCCTATGCGCATCGTTCGATGGACGGATTCGGCGCGTTTATCCTCGGCCGTAATATGTTCGGGCCGATCCGCGGTCCCTGGCCGTACAAGAGTTGGAAGGGCTGGTGGGGCGACAATCCGCCCTATCACGCGCCGACTTTCGTGCTGACGCACCATCCGCGCGATCCGATTGAGATGGACGGCGGCACGACCTTCATCTTCGTGACCGACGGAATCGAGGCGGCGTTGGAGCAGGCAAGGCTCGCCGCCAAAGGCCTTGATGTGAAGATTGGCGGCGGCGCCGAGACCGTGCGCCAGTATCTTCGCGCCGGTCTGATCGACGAGCTGCATTTCGCTTTGTCCCCGGTCGTACTCGGGCAAGGCGAAGCGATATTCACCGGGATCGACCTGCCGTCGCTTGGCTACCAAGTCACCGAACATCAGGCCACCGATCACGCCACCCACGTCGTTCTCAGCCGGTAGGGTCGCCGTCTCCGTCGTCCGCGCCGTTATGACCTAACCGCTGCCCGCCGTCGCCTCCACCCACCGGCGGGAGCTTTGCGATAGTCGCTGCCCGACGCCCTGGTCTTGATGGATATGGGCCTGGTGTGACGCTTAGGGCGGGCGTCTGGCTGTGTTGTTCTGGT
>JBEHYN010000003.1:0-122707 GCA_048498155.1 Pseudomonadota bacterium
TCCAGCACCAGGAAGGGGCATCCAAAACCACAGATCAGGGGGCTAATCTTCGACGCGAAAAACGCCCCTCAGGGGGACAACATTGCAGGCGATCTCACACCTTACGGGTGCGACTGACCGATCAACCCGAGCTCGCGGGCGCGCACCACGGCCTGAACGCGGGTCTTCACCCCCAGATGGCCACAGAGCTTGATCAGGTGGCCCTCGACCGTGCGGCCTGACAGTCCGAGTATGCCGCCGATGTCAGTCGCGCTCTTGCCCTCCTGAACCCAGGCTAGGCATTCCAGTTGGCGAGGGGTGATCAGACGCGCCGAACCCGAGTAAGTCTCGCTGTCAGGCTGAAGGCGAAAAGACCGGGGTTCTTCCCGGTATGAGGAGTTGCTCTGGCTGGCCAATTGACCGACCTCCTAGTTAAGGTCTGCCCCCCTAACTAGACCGATTGAGCGCTAAGCGGCGCTATAGGCGGACCATCAACTAGCTGAGCCGCAAGGACTCGTAAGCAACGCCAGTGGCACCACTACTGATTGATTCCCGACAACCTCAGAGGCGGTCAATTCCGCAAAAATGCGGTCCGCAAATCTACGGAGGGGGTTCGGAGAAAAGCCCGAGTTCAAAGGCCTTCGCGACGGCCTGAACGCGGTTGCGGACCTTCAATCGTTCGCAAGCTTCACCAACATACTGGTCGACTGTGCGCGAGGAAAGGCCAAGCTTTGCTGCAATTTCTAGTGACGTCTGGCCGGCCGCCGCCAAGCGTAGGCATTCGATTTGGCGAGGACTTAAACGCAGATCGGTCGGATCAGGCACAGGCGATCCTCAAGGACTCAAACGGCATGAGAATAGCTGCCTCACCGCCTTCTTTTCGTTCCGATATCCTTGTATCGCCGCCCCGGTTAAATCAACCTGAAGCTGTTGATAATTAGAGGCTCGCCCCAAATCTGAGCCGTCGCTGCACCCGCGCGCGTGTCGCGGCAAGTAGTCACGGCACAGGACGGGCGTGGGGTTCGCCAGGCCGCGCCTCAATGACCCTTTGCGGCAACCGCAATCCGAAATCGACAATCTAACCAGTGCTCCGTCGGGCGATCCTCCACGTCATTGTTCGCCGTCCTGCCTCGCCACATCAAGCGAAGCCACGACGGTGCCAGCCGTGGAGCCGATGCATGCTGCGTTCGACCTTGTGCCTGTTTACCGCCCTAGCCTGGGCTCCGGCAGCGTTGGCGGCGCCTGAACCTTTTCCAGCGACCTTCAAGATCCGAGAGATACAAACCGATGGTGCGACGCTCCATGTCCGCGTCGGCGGTCGCGGGCCAGCGGTCGTGATGTTGCACGGCTTCGGCGATACCGGCGACATGTGGGCGCCATTGGCCAAATTGATGGTCAAAGACCACACCGTGATCGTCCCCGATCTCCGCGGCATGGGTCTCTCCTCCCATCCCAGCCAGGGGTACGAGAAGACGGCCGAAGCCGAGGACATAGCGCGCGTAATGGACGCTCTTCACGTCGAAGACGCGCAGTTCGTGACCCATGATATTGGCAATATGGTCGGCTACGCCTTCGCCGCTCAGTACCCCGGGCGGGTGAGCAAGTGGGTGGCGATGGACGCGCCTCTACCGGGCATCGGCCACTGGGACGACCAGTTGAAGAACCCGAAGACCTGGCACTTCAATTTCCACGGCCCCGACGAAGAGCGCCTGGTCAAGGGCCGTGAACGGATCTTTCTCGACCGGTTCTGGAACGAGCTTTCCGCCGACCCCAAGCACATCGACGAAGCGACGCGACGCCACTACGCCGCGCTCTATGCGAGACCGCACGCCATGCACGACGCGCTGGAGCAGTTCGCGGCCTTCCCGAAGGACGCCGTGGACAACCAAGCGCTGGCCGCCAAAGGCAAGCTGACCTTGCCCGTCCTGGCGATTGGTGGGGCTGCGTCCTACGGCGACAAACTCGCTATCGAGATCGGTTTCGCCGCGAGCAACGTGCAAGCTGTGTCGATCGCTAATTCCGGCCACTGGCTGATGGAAGAACAGCCCAGAGCCACAGTCGCAGCGATCACCGGCTTCCTTGCAAAACCCTGACCCGCCCACCTGCAGGAGCAATCCATGCGTCTTTTCATATTGGGCTTCGCCGCGATCATCGCGCCCGTATGTCTCGGCTCCGCCGTTGCAGCCGCCGAACCCGAGGTCCGCCTGACGCCCAAGGAGATCGCTGCGGTTCCCGTCGGTCGGGCCGGCCCCGGAACGTCCGGCATCGCGGGTATCACCACGACGGTTCTGTCGGGTGACCCGGCTAAACCGGGGAGCTATTCCGTCAGGCTCTTCGTGCCGCCGCTGACAACGATCCCCGCCCACAGCCACCGCGATGACCGCGCCGCAACCGTAGTTTCCGGCACGTGGCGCTTCGGATACGGCCGCGTCGCTGATCCGAAGGCGCTGAAAATCCTCCCAGCCGGCAGCTTCTACACGGAGCCTGCAGGTCAGCCGCATTTCGCGCAGACCGGTGATAGCGCCGTCGTGGTGTTCATCACCGGCTTCGGCCCCACCGACACCCAGTACGTCGATCCCAAGGCTGCGCCTCGCCGCTAACCGCCGCCGACCTCAGAAGGATTTCCCATGGCCAAGCAACGCGCCGTCGATCCTACGACCGACCATTTGCTGACCCCGCAGAACGCCGCGCTCATCATCATTGATTTCCAGCCGCTGCAGGTGACCTCGGTCGCGTCCATGGACCGGCGCGAGATGGTGCAGAACGTCACCTCGGTGGCCAGGACGGCCAAGCTCTTTGGCGTTCCGGTCGTACTCTCGACAGTCAACGTCACGACGGGACTCAACAAGCCGATGATCCATCAGATCACCGACGTCTTCCCGGAGGTTCCGCAGATCGACCGCACCACGCTCAACGCGTGGGAGGATGAACGCTTTCAAGCCGCAGTGAGGGCCACCGGCCGCAAGAAGTTGATCATGTGCGCAATCTGGACGGAGGTCTGCCTGGCCTTCCCGGCGCTCTCAGCCCTGCGAGACGGCTATGAAGTCTATCCCGTGGTCGACGCCGTTGGCGGGACCTCCAAGCCTGCACACCATGCGGGTCTGAAACGCATGCAGCAGGCCGGCGCCCAGCCGACTACCTGGACTCAGCTCATCTGCGAACTGCAACGGGATTGGGGTCGCAAGGAGACGGTGCCGGAATTCTCGAAAATCCTCTTCGCTGTAGAAGGCGCCTGACCATGCGACTGCCCTACGACAAACTTGCCGCTGAAGGCATGAAGGCCCTGGGCGGCGTTTATGGCTACATCCTGCGCTGTGGGCTGGAGAAATCCCTGATTGACTTGGCATATCTCCGAGCTTCTCAGGTCAACGGCTGCGCCTACTGCATCGACATGCACACTCACGACGCCGTGGTCGAAGGGGCCGGCGTCGAGAAACTGATGCTGGTCGCCGCCTGGCGCGAAGCCGGGGTCTACTTCACACCGCGAGAACGCGCCGCGTTGGCATGGGCGGAAGTCGTGACCCAGATCGCCGATAGCCACGTCCCCCACGACGCGTTCGCCGCGGCATGCACGGCGTTTACTGAGAAAGAACTGGCCGACCTCACCCTCGCGATCGGCCTGATCAATGTTTACAATCGCCTGGCGATCAGCTTCCGCCGCCCGCCAGCATCCCTTGCCAAGCTGGAGGCCGCAGCATGAGCCACTACGAAGAACCGCGCCCGTCGATCACCGATGATGAGTTGCGCGATGTCGAACGAGCCAATTCCACCGGCCTGCAGCCCGTGGTCTTCATTCATGGGCTGTGGCTGCTGCCAAACAGCTGGGACCGTTGGGCGAAACTGTTCGAGGCCGCTGGATACGTCCCCCTGACACCGGGCTGGCCGGATGATCCGCCGACCGTCGCTGAAGCCAACGCCCGTCCGGACGTCATGGCCGGAAAAACCATCGGCGAGGTGGCCGACCACTTTGCTCATATCGCGCGACGCCTCGACCGCCGTCCCGTCATTGTGGGTCATTCCTTCGGTGGCCTGCTGGCCCAAATCCTGGCGGGTCGCAGTTTGTCGGCCTGCGCTGTCGCGATCGATCCCGCACCCTTTCAGGGCGTCTTGCCCCTGCCATTCTCAGCGCTGAAATCGGCATTTCCGGTGTTGGGTAACCCCGCCAACCGCAGCCGCGCCGTACCGCTGACCTTCGACCAGTTCCGCTACGCCTTCGCCAACGCAGTGGGCGAGGATGAGGCCCGCTCACTTTATGAGACCTTCGCCGTACCGGCCGCCGGCGCCCCGCTATTCCAGGCCGCGGTCGCCAACTTCAATCCATGGAGCGAGGCCAAGGTCGATACCCACAATCCAGAGCGCGGCCCGCTGCTGATCGTTTCAGGCGAGAAGGATCACACCGTTCCCCGCGCCGTCGCCGAAGCCGCATTCAACCTGCAGAAGCACAACGCCAGCGTGACAGAGTTCATCGAGATCAAGAACCGCGGCCACGCCCTGACGATAGACAGCGGCTGGCGGGACGTGGCGGAAACCGCGCTCGCCTTTGTCCGACGGTTCGCCGGCTGAAAACTCATCCGCTGACGCACGTCAGCGACTTCATGTCCATTTCAGGCAAATAGGCGGCGTTTCCAACCGGATCGGCCGCGTCAAAATGGCTACATTGAAGTCCTCCTAGTTCGGAGCCGAAGATGGCTGAAGACGGCGCCTACGGACAGCGTCTGGCCGACGCGATGAAAGTGCGTTCGGCGACATCCTTCGTATCGCAGCGCACCCTGCGGGCGTCGCGGATCGCCGTCACAGACATCATATATGAGGGCTCCGACCCGCAGCAGACCACGCCGGTCAAACCGGAGGATGGGCTGCTCGTCATGACCCAGATGCGCGACTGGCCCGAACGCGTCCTATGGGAGGACGGCCAAGCCAAGAATGCTTCGGGGCTAAAAGCCGGCGCGGTCACGATCTTCGACCTGCGCAAGGCCTGGCACGGCGTCCGAACCACTCCTGTGCATTACATGTGCTTTTACCTGCCGCGACCGGCGCTCGATGAGATCGGCGACATAGAGGGGGTTGTCGCGGCCGATGAATTCCCGAACGATTACTGCGGCGGTAACGAGGACCCCACGATCTGGAGTCTGGCCAAGACATTGCAGCCCGCCTTTGCATGTCCAACGGAGGCCAATCATCTCTTCGTCGACCACATCACTACGGCGCTCTCGGCCCACATCCTTCGCCAGTACGGAGGCGCCCGGCCTATTGGCGAGATCTCGCGGCTATCGCTCCGTCAGCGCCAGCGCGCCGACGAGGTGTTGTCGGCGCGGCTGGAAGGCGATCTGCCTATCGCGCTGCTGGCGGGGGAATGTGGGATGGCGGTTACCGAATTCACGCGCGCGTTCGAGGAAACCGCCGGCATGGCGCCTCACCGCTGGCTCATGCAACGCCGGTTGGACCGAGCCAGAGACCTGCTGCGGACGACACGCCTGTCGGTCACGGAAATCGCCGAAATGAGCGGCTTTGCGAGCTTCAACCACTTCAACCGTGTGTTCCGTCGGGCGCACACCCTGACTCCGCGAGCGTGGCGCGCGGTCATTCGGAGCTGAAAGATGGGGGGGCGGGCAATCGGTTTAGACGGGTCCTTCGGTCGGCGTCTGGGCGACCTGTGCGGTGCGGAGGCGACCCCCGTGGTGATCGCACAGACCCTTCGCAACACTTCCATCGTGGCGACCAGACTTCGTGTAGCCGAGCCTAGCGCCGAGAAAACCGACCCGTTGGGGATCGAGGACGCCTTCATCGCTGCGGTCACGTTCCACGAGGGCTACTACCGAGACAACTGGCTCGACGGCCGCCCGATGCCTTACCAGCCCCCACAGCCAGCTGGATCCTTGTCGCTCATGGACCTGCGGCGCGTGAACGAGACCCGGTTCAAGAGCCCCGTCAATTCGGTTCAACTCTACTTCCCCAGGAAAACCTTGGACGCCATAGCGGCCGCCAATGAGTTGACACGGATCGACGAATTACAGTCACCGCTCAGCATGTTGTTCGAGGAGTCCACTTTCGCCCAGCTGACGTCGTCGCTTGGACAGGCGTTTGATCGGCCAGAGGAGGCCAGCCAAACCTTCCTGGACCACATTCTGATGGCGGGCGCGCTGCATCTTCTGGTGCGCCACGGCGGAGCAATCCGTGCGAAGCGGCAGTTTCGCGGTGGCCTCGCGCCTTGGCAGCTGAAACGGGTGCTGGAACTCCTCGACGAGAACCTCGACGGAGGCCTCACGCTCAACGAACTCGCTAGCGTTTGCAATCTCTCGGCGCGTCATTTTGCGCGCGCATTTGCGCAATCGAACGGCATGCCGCCGTATCGCTGGCTCCTTCATCGGCGCGTGGAAAGGGCCAAGGACCTGCTGCTGTCGTCCCACCTTACGCTTGAAGAAATCGCTCACGCGTCCGCCTTTGCGAGCCAGAGCCATTTCACACGAGTTTTTACCCAGTGTGTCGGGCAGAGCCCCGGCGCCTGGCGACGCCTGCGCCGGATCTGATTGGCCGTGGCGATCGGGGCTCGGGGCCCCGGCTGCATTCGAGGAGAAACCACCCGCGGCGCTGGGCCTCGTCGATAAAAGTTTCGATCAAGCTTGTTGTTGCAAGATCGCTGTGCACTTCGCAAACGTCGTGAGCCTCGCCGAGCGCGATCGCCAGGCAACGATTGTCTTCCAGCAGTTCGATCAGCATCTGCCTCGCGTTGATGAACTCCGCGTCGTTGTCGCGCACGCGTTGAAGTTTCGCGATGTGGCCGATGGAGCGGATTGTCGTTCCGCCCAGCTTACGGACCCGCTCGGCCAGTGGGTCGACCGAGGCCAGGATCTGATCCGCCTGCTCATCGAGCAGGAGGTGGTAGTCCCGGAAATGCGGCCCGCTCACGTGCCAGTGGAAGTTTTTGGTCTTCAGGTAGAGGGCGAAGAAATCCGCCGCCAGCGTGGTCAGCGCGCAGGTAATGTCCCGCAGAGCGGCCGAGCCCTGCCCTTCCAACGCCCGAGGCCTTGGGGATTTGGGATCCTGCCCCGTCATCTGGCGCTCCTGCAGGGAGAGCGCCAGGGGCCAGCATCGATGACGTCGTCCGTCTTTTCGACTTCGTGAGGCACCCGCAAGAACGCCGTGGCGCCCGTCATGGTGAACTGTCGGTGGATCCGCCCGCCAAGATCCCTCGTAAGCGCATCGACGATGCGGCTGCCCCGGCCTAGGCTCGTCGGGATGGGCGCAGAGCCATTGTCCGCGACCCAACAACTGATACCCCGGTCGTCAACCGACATGGCGACCACAATGCGTCCCTCCTCGCGTCCGGGAAACGCGTGGCGCATCGCGTTCATGATTAGCTCGGATACTATGAGCGCGATGCGCCAGGCACGCGGGCCGGCGATCACCACGGTATCTTCCTCCAGCGTCAGGGTGATGCCACGCTCCGCGAGACACCCCTCGCTTAGCGCGCCGCAAACCATCCGCAGATGAGCCGAGAGATCGACGCCCTCAGAACCATACGGCGCGCGCAGCGCGCGGTGCGCTTCAAACTGCCGCCGAAGCCGCGAGGCCGCCAGCGCCAGGACCGGTTTTGCCGACGCCTCGCAACTCAATCCAAGCGTATGAAGTGACGCGATTGCGATCGCGTATTCATTGCCGACCCTGTGCTCGATCTCTTCCAGAAGAATCCAGAGTGAGGACTCTTCGGCGTCCTGAATAGCTATTGCCGACGACATATCGACCTCCCCGCAGTGATCACGTTGACGCCTGAGACTGGGACGAGGGACGCACCGACTCTTGGACGTCCTGGCCGCATCTGACCGAAAATCGCCAAGAGGCCGGGTTCACCGCGGTCGTGGCTTCCGGGCTTTGCCGGAAACGGACAGACCGCGGGCCGGTTGTGTCCGTTTGCGACAAACCGGCCTGCTTAGCCCTCTACCGGCTCCAGAGAGCCGCCCTCATCATCGTCGGGCGTCGCGGCGTTAGGGCCTTAGGATGACCCGACGCATCCTACGGAGGTGAGGATGGACACCGGTGGGTATGAAGCTGGCTGGAAGGCCGGCCTGCTCGATGGCCGACTGTTCGTGAACGCTGCGATGTTCGACATCGAGTGGACGAACCTGCAGCAACTCGTGCCCCAAGCGCTGTTCAGCTACATCACTAACGGCGGCCGCGCACGGTCGCAGGGTGTCGAGTTTGAGGTCAATTACCGCCCGACCCGCGACCTCACCCTCACGGGCGGGATGACCTACAATAACGCCCGGCTGGTCGGTGCGCAGCCTGCTTCGATCGACCCTCTGTCCCAAACCGCTGACGGAGACAAACTCGCCAACGTCCCCGATTGGACTGCAAGCGCCAGCGCGTCGTACACGACGGACCTGGGGCGCAGCCTCCACCTCACGACCCGGCTGGACGGGACCTACCAGTCCTCACGTGGGAGCCTCGTGACCCCGCAAAATCCAGCATATTTTGTGATCAAATCCTATGCCCTCCTCGATCTGCACCTGAGGTTAGATCGTGGAACTGCGTGGCAGCTGGGGCTGGACGTCGACAATGTCCTCGGAAGCTTCAGCCCGCTTTCAGGCCGGGCGGAAGATTCTAATCTTGTCGAGACAATCACCCCTGCACGGCCCCGGACTATCTTGTTGAGTCTGACGGTCCGGAGGTGATGTTCCGCTTCGCCACAAGCAGTCATCCCAGTGCTTCCGATATCGTAATGTCGAAAACCCAGACTCCTTCGCGTTCTTGCGCATCCCCAGTGAGGTGCAGCCGTCCCTACAGAAGTTCAAGGGTCGGATTGAACCACCGAACGCGCGAACAAATGCGAGATTTTACGAGAACCGCGTGCACCGCATTTGCTCGCGAGCACCACTAAGTTATTGAAAACAATGAAAAGTCCGTCCAGTCCATCATGGGCGCAATAGATAACTTATTGATTTTATTCATGTTTTTCGGACAAAATCGGCCCTATGCACGACTGGACGGATTCACACGGGATTTCATGAACTTAGAAGCACTGATGTGCAATCCGGTTGGAAAAAGTCGAGTGAATGCGCATGAACACGCGCACGGGTGTGCATGTTCTCGTGTCGACGTGGCGCCAGCCAGTATGAGCTCCGACGATAATCTAAGGGTTATAGAACCCCGGAGATATTAGAACTTAAGGGTTATCGCCAAGGTCTTCCTAGGGTGCGGGTCTTGCGTTCCTGCGGCGGGCGACTGGGCGACCGCCTCTGTGCATCGTTCCAGATCACGGCCTGCTGACGACCATCGTACGCGCAACGTTTCGACGCAGGGGAGCGGACGGCACAGGTCCTAGTTTAGCCGCATCGTCATGGCCTCTGAGGGAGTGTCTTCGCCATGACCTTCGACGCCTGCCCGGGAATATTCATTCCATCCGATGAGGAAGCCGTTTTCGATGGGGCGTATCGATGGGATCGAGGACTCGGCGGCCGTCGACGTCAGCCGCCAAATCTCGGGGCGCGGGTTGCCTCGGGCGTCGAAAAACTGAGCGTAGAGTTCGTTTTGCCCGGCCTGCGCGTCGCACCAGACCAGGGCCAGGCGGTCGCCATTCCAGGCCAGATAGGCGCCGATCGATGGCGCGTCGGTGTGGGTGATCCGCCGGGCCGGCAGCTTGTCGCCCCGCAGCAGATCGGCCGCCGGCAGCACCGCAAGATAGACTTCCTGATTGCCATCCCGCTCATCAAACCAGGTCACGGCGGCTTGCCCCCTGCGGCTGATTTGCAGGTCGGGGTAGAGCGAGGCCTTGCCGTCGCTGGCCGTCAGCTGCCGGCGCCGGATCGACGCGCCGTCCACGGCGACGAGTTGAAGCTCGTGCGGGGCCGCACCCGCGGCACTGTCATAGACCAGATAGAATACGCCCCTTGCATCGACGGCGGCATTGAGATTCCACGTCTTGCGGCTCGCTGGAGCAACCGCCCGGGCAGCCTCGATCGAACGGCCATCCAGGGCGAAAGTCTGGGTCCATACCTGCGCCGCATCCGGATCGTCGGTCGGGCTTTCGATCCAGGCAGCAAACAGGCTGCCTCCTTGCGCCCTAACGACCGGGTTGCGGGCTCGACCGCCGGCCCCGTCCAAACGAACACGCCAGACCGGTACGCCCCGGCGATCAAGCCGCGCGAGCCAGGCGCTCAGCGCGCCCGTGGCCGTATCCTTTTCGTACCAGGCCAGTACCGGGTCGCCGTCGGCCAACTGCAAGTCCGGCTCATAGGCGGCGTGCGAGCCGTCGGTGACCTGAACGGAAGTCGCCGTAGGTCGGCCGCTCGCCGTCAGCCATTCGAAGTGGATTGCATCGCGGCCGGTCCGGTCGCCATGCCATGCGATGGCCGCCTGATCGCCCGAGGTCGCCACCGTGACCTCATAGGCCTTCATGTCGGTGGGACTGACCTTGTGCGCCGCGCTGCATCCCGCGAGCAGCAGGAGACAACCTGACGCCAGCCACGATAGGCTAGGCGTGTGCACGCGCCACGCCGCGCCAGCGCACGCCGGCCAGAAGACCCAGAAGCGCGAGCACGGGCCAAATAAGGGACCACGGCGACAGCGGCTGAGCCGACGCGGCGCGCGGTTTGGGCGGAGGCTGGATCAGGGTGCGGGTCTCCTCGCTCATCACCATGCCCTTCAACATATCGGCTGCCTTCTGGGCCAGGGTCTGCGCCTTGGCGGAGGGGGCCGCGGCTCGCGGCCGGTTGGCCGCTGGGGCTGGGGCCGCGGCGGCGGCAGGCTGAAGCTGGGCGTTCGCGCGGGTCTGTTCTGCGTGCTCCCGCGCTTCGTTGGACTTGGTGAAGGTCTCCAAACTCTGCGCGGCGGTCTCGATTCTGCGGCCCATCGCCTTCTCCAGCTTCGCGCGCGCCTGAGCGATGGCTGGTGGGATGTTCACCGCCATCGGCTGGCGCCCAGCGTGGCGCACAGGGTGCAGGACCTGGTCGCCCGAAAGGAACTCACTGTCCTCTCAGGACGGATTATCGATTTCGCGGTCACCGAGCGGAAGGTCACAGCGACCTGGATACCCCGGGGAGCCCGATATCAGCGCCGGCTGACGGTCGACGCCGTCATAAACTGCACCGGACTGGGCGGGGACATCCAGACATCGGGACAGCGGCTCATTCGGTCGCTCCTGCAACGCGGCATGATCAGAGCGGACCCGCTCGGCCTGGGCCTCGATGTCGATGATCGATCGCAGGTCATGGGCGCGGACTGGACAGTGCAGGCTGGGCTCTTCGCCGTCGGCGCCCTCACCCGTGGTCAGTTCTGGGAGATCGTGTCCGTGCCCGACATTCGGGTGCAAGCCGCCGCTGTGGCCACGACGATTGGAGACCGACTGAGGGCGATCCGAACGCCGGTTGAGGCCCAATGCGCCTGAGCACGCCGCCCGGGCAAAGGGACTGTATCCGCCTCCATCTCGACGATGGGGAAATCCTGGCCCTCTATGCGGCGCCCGAAAGCGCGGGCCTGTCGCCCGGACAGGCCCTGCTGATCGCCGACGCGTCAGATCAGCGTGCGCTCTGCACCTTCATGGATGTGCTGCAGCGTGCGATGCGGGGCAGCCCCGAGGGATATACAGGGGCCTTCGTGAACAGGGCCGACCTCGACCGTTTCTCCGGCCATCTGCTGGATGACTGAGCGCTTCACTGACCTCGCGTATCCCCCAAAGGAGCGGGACCGGAGCGGACAAAGAGGCAGAAGCGCGCGTCAATCGGGCGCGAGTCACGCAGCAATGGGTTCGACACAGG
Source organism: Pseudomonadota bacterium (assembly GCA_048498155.1). Taxonomy (GTDB): domain Bacteria; phylum Pseudomonadota; class Alphaproteobacteria; order Caulobacterales; family Caulobacteraceae; genus BOG-938. Next base: position 11,730 of record JBEHYN010000003.1, read on the forward strand.
TTGATGGTCCCCAAGGCGCGGCGGTCGCATCGAAGCATCGGACAGGTTCTAGGAGACTCGGCCGCAGACGCGCATCGATCGCGGCTTCATCGGTCCTGGTCGAGCGTCCGCGCGCGAGCGATAGCGAAAAGAAACGCGAACATCGGTGAACAAATCGTGCACCCATCCTGGACTAAGGGATTGTTTTTACTGAATACTCCGTCCAGTCCATCATGGGCGCAACGGATAACATATTGATTTTATAGATGAATTTAGGCTGAAATGGAGCCGATGTGTGATTGGACGGATTCACGCATAATTTCATGCACTTAGAAGCACGGGCGTGCAATCCGGTTCGCGGAAAATCGAGCAGATCGACGTTAGGATGTGCCACCCGTGCATCCAGTCACATGTGAACACAGGCGATCGCAGGCCCCCGCCCATAACCTTTAGGTTATAAAAATTCAGCCAGACGATAACTCAAGGACTAACGGCGCAGCTCTCCCATAGCCGCGAAACGTGACGCGAGCCCCGCATCGCGCCGACTTTGGACACAGCAGTTGACACCGCTGGATCGAGTAGAACAAAACAAATACTCTGGGTCGGCTAGCCAACCTCCTTTCCCGACGCTGGACTCACCATGTCGACCGACACTTCGAGAACAACTCCCGATCCCTCATTCTTCAACGGCCGGTTCATGGTCGAGATCGAACAATGGAATTGGGCTCTGACGGTCGGTCTGAGCCATCCGCGGGCGATCGCGAGCCAACGGTTCCAGGGTGGTCTTATGTACACTCGGCCCGTTGTCGTTACCGGCCGAATCCGCGCCCCGAGCCCCCATCGTGGCGCGCAGATTTCGGTTTGGATCTCTACATTTGGCCGAAAGGTTCGGTTCAACGCCCGCAGCGGGGACGTCGGTCGTTTCTACCGGAATCGAATGGGCGACGAAGGATCGCCGTTCGAAGCGAGCCTTCGCCTCCCTGAAGATGCCTTGTCGCACGCGCTGATATGCCTCAGTTCGACCTGGAAGTTCTTGGACATCTGGACCGCAACGAACGAAGCCGACAGCGCCGTCACGATCTACAGCTTCTCCGAAGCGATCCACCCGAACATCGCCGAATGGGCGGGTCCGGAATTGGACCCGCCGTTATGCGCGCGCCCTCACCGCCCAGGCGGGCCGAACCCGAGCTGAGGTATCCCAATCAAATCCGTGCGATTGCACGTGGCTAGGCGCTCCATTTGGTTCTCCCAGCATTTGGGCGACTTCGCTTGCTGACAGATCCTGCGATCATTGTTGAATTGCTGGTTGCACTGAGGCTTGTCGCTCCACTCTCCCCTCCGTGACGACGATCCTCCCCCTGCGCCTCCGTCTCTAGGACTGAACATCGGTGGGCGGGGAGCCGGACTTCTACCGGGCAGCAGATCTCCTGTTTGCGGATTGTGGCAATTGATGCATCCATTGATCGGCCAGCGGCCCCAAGCAGGGAACGTAGCCGCGGCGAGCTGAAAGCCGCTGGTGTCGGCATCCGACATCGGCAGTGGGACGGATGCGCGCTCGCTCCGAAGCCGATTGGGGCCGGTCTGCCGCGAAATGACATCGGCATGGCTTGAGCCCGCGTCGGTTGATGCCGCCGCGGGCATTGATGCGGCTTCTGAATCGCCATGGGGTTGAGGATCGTCAGGCTGAGAAAAGAAGGCGTCGTAGGCGCGGCTCGCAGCTTGGCGCTTCTCCTCTTCGATTTCCGCCGGCGACCGCAAGTACCACTTAGTAAGCGCGTCACCATTGAGGCGCGCGGGATCGATCTGGCCATAGGGCATGGGTGCTCTCCTCATGGAAATGACCCGCGCTCAGCGGCGGCGGGCGCGTAGCGGCTGTGCCGCTGCGAACAATGATCGGGAGTGCGTGGCTCTTGGTGCGGCGCCTTGTCCGCTCAGCGGCGGGTGGCGCGCGGCAGTGATCGACGCCTCGGCACCATCTCACAATCGAAGGTGTGCGTCAAGAACAAAATAGGAACATTATGTGCGGCCGCGGATGTGTAGCATAGAACTGTGTCGCGCCGGTAGAACGCGGCTTCAGACCGAAGATCTGAAGGAAGCGAAAATTGCACCATAAAAAGCGCGCTAATCGGCTTTGCGCATGCTTTATCGCGTACCATCCCCGTCGTTAAGCTTGCAAAGGGGATATATGCACCATAAATCGTGCGTTATCACTATCCGGCCCCTAATTTTGGTGCAATCATGAAGGCCTCCAAAGCCCAGTCCGCCCTGCCCTTGCCCGTCAAACGCGCCCTGGCGACGCTCGGCCGCGATATCTCCACGGCGCGGCGTCGGCGCAGCATCACCATCGCGACCCTGGCGGAGCGCGCCTTCATCGGGCGCAACACCGTCACCCGGGTGGAGCGCGGCGACCCCGGCGTGGCGCTCGGCATCTACGCCACCGTGCTGTTCGTCCTGGGCATGGCCGACCGGTTGGCGAGCCTCGCCGACCCCACCACCGACCAGGTGGGACTGACGCTGGCCGAGGAGCAACTGCCCAAGCGGGTCCGCGCCAAGGCGGAAGCCCGCTGAGATGGACCGCGAGATCGAGGTTCACATCGACTGGGACGGGGCGACGCGGCCGGTGGGCCGCCTGTGGGCCCGGGCCAAGGGCGCGCGCCAGACCTGCTCGTTCGCCTATGACGCGGCCTGGCTGGGCCTGCCCGGCGCTTTTCCCCTCGACCCCAACCTCCCGTTGGTGCGGGGCGACGCCCATTGGGACGGCGGACTGTTCAACGCCTTCAGCGACCCGGCGCCCGACCGCTGGGGCCGCAGCCTGATGGGCCGGCGCGAGCGCGCGCTGGCCAAGGCAGAGGGACGCGCGCCCCGCACCCTGATGGAGGCGGACTTCCTGATGCTGGTGGAGGACCAGACGCGCCTGGGCGCTCTGCGCTTCCGCGACCAGGGCGCAGAGGCTTTTCAGGCGGCCGACGCCCATCCGATTCCGACGCTGGTCGCCCTGCCGAAGCTGCTGGGGGCAGCCCGCCGCGTCCTCGACGACAAGGAGACCGACGAGGACCTACGCCTGCTGCTCGCCCCCGGCAGTTCCTTGGGCGGCGCCCGGCCGAAAGCCTCGGTGCTCGGCGCCGGTGGCCAGCTTCTGATGGCCAAGTTCCCGAGCGAGGCCGACGACTGGCCGATTCCCGTCTGGGAGTCGGTGGCCATGACACTCGCCGAACGGGCCGGGATCGTGGTGCCGACCTTCCAGCTGCGCCAGGTGGCCAAGCGGCCCGTGCTGATGATATCGCGCTTCGACCGCACGGCCGATGGTCGCCGCCGGCCATTCTGCTCAGCGCTCACAGCCCTGGGCGCCGCTGACGGCGAGACTCGCAGCTACCTGGAACTGGTCGATGTCCTGCGCCAAGGCGGCGCTGACGCTCCTGGTGACGCGGCCCAACTCTGGCGGCGGATGGTGTTCAACGTCCTGATCTCCAACACCGACGACCATCTGCGCAACCATGGCTTCCTGCGCGAGCCCGGCGGCTGGCGTCTCTCACCGGCCTACGACCTCAACCCCACGCCGGTCGATGTGAGGCCCAGGATCCACGCGCTGGCTCTCAACGAGACCGACCAGGACGCGTCGCTAGAGACGGTGCTGGGCGTCGCGGCCCAATTTCGGCTCGACAAGCCCGAGGCCACGGCCATCGCCAAGGCGGTCGGCGGCGTGGTCGCCACCTGGCGTGAGGTGGCCGGTCAGCATGGCCTGACCGCCAACCAGATCGACCGCATGGCCAGCGCCTTCGAGCACGAAGATCTGGCGCACGCCATCGCCTGAATTTCGCTCAGGCGCGCGACAAAAGAGCGACGCCCGATAGATGAAACCGTAGCCCATAGCTGGCCATGCATGGCGTGAGCGGCACGTACAGTGCGTGCGACAGCGCGGTGTGGCGCATGACCGAAAAGGTCGCCGTGCGACCGCCCGCTATAGGGTCGGGAGGGGAAACTTATCGGGCATACTACGCCCTGATCGGGTGAACGAAGGCGAACGAAAACGCGAACGGCGGTGCACTATTTTTGCACTCGCCCCAAGCTAACCAATTGATTTAATGAATAACTCCATCCAGTCCATCATGGGGGCTACGGATAGCCTATGGGATTGGAATTCTGACACTTTTCCATAAAATCGTTGGGGCAGACCGCGCCTTTGTACACCGATTTGAAGCCACGTGATGGTGTGCTTGAAAACCATAGCTCTTAGAGCTATATATCGCCGGGTGTCGTGACCCATGAGCGTTTACAAGACTAAGGATTTTTCGAGGTTCGCCCGCAAGGCGGATTTGGGCAGCTTGGAATTGCTCGAAGCGGCCAAGGCTGTGGCGTCCGGGCAATGGGACGCCGATCTCGGAGGCGGAGTCTTCAAGCAGCGGATCGCCCGTGAAGGCGGCGGCAAGTCAGGCGGCTTTCGGACGATCATCCTGTTCAAGGTCGGCGGACACAGCTTCTTCGTCCACGGCTTTGCCAAGAACGAGAAAGCGAACATCACGCCCAAGGAACTCAAGGCGCTGAAGAAATTGGCCGTCAGCTTCCTTGGCCTCGACGCAGAGGCCTTGAAGAAGGTGAGCGCCACCGGTGAGATTGCAGAGGTTACGAACGATGGCGAAGACGGCAAGCAAGACTGAGAGCGGCATCCTCGGCACGGTGCACAGAGCCGCCGCCGGCCTGCGTCGCGCCGGGGTTATCGACAAGGCGACCATGCGCGAGTTTGACGCCCTGTGCCTGACGCCGGTACAGCCGATGGCGCCGGAGGAAATCAAGGCGCTGCGGGAGCGCGAGCAGGTCTCCCAGCCGGTGTTCGCCCACTACCTGAACGTCCGCAAGGATGCGGTCAGCAAGTGGGAGCGCGGCGAGAAACGACCGGACGGGCCGTCGCTGAAGCTGCTGAATCTGGTGAGGGCGAAGGGACTGCGGGCGATAGCTTAGCGAAACCCTCGCTCAGTCACCAATCCTCTCTGCGCCAAGTCCCATCGACCAGGGCTTGTATCTCACGCTTCAGACCGGACGCGGAGCCGACCCGATCCAGAGCGATCCGTGCGAAGGACTTCGCAACCTCGTCTTCACCGGCTGCCAACCTAATCACGGCGAGGGCCTTCGCCATCAGAACATCCGTCTTGGCGAATCCGGCGAAGTCGAATTCGCCGGACGCAAAGGCCTGGGGGCGCAGGGTACGGAGCGGCGAATCCATGCCGGTCAGCCTTGCGAACGCCGCCCGCCCAACATCCACATAGACGCGATTTGCGGCAGCCACCGCTCGATCCATGCTTTCGGCGGTCGTCTCGTACTCCCACCATTGATCCGCGCCCCCAGTGGATAGCCGGCGCCGAAATACACACAGCTCCGGCTTCATCGCCTGAAAGGGCTGATCTCCCATCACCGGGACGCAAGTGGGATGGACGCCGAGATTAATGGCAACTGGCCACCCCATCGTGAACCTTGCACTTGGACAACTTGAATCATGTCGCCAGCGAGCCGACGGAACGTCCTGCCCGACCCAGAAAACCCATCCTCTCTCAAACTTGGCGCAAATTGAGATCGGATGAACTTTTCGAGCGAATGTTGAGCTGCGGCGCTGGAAACCGATGGATCTGCAGCGCCTGCCTTGCCGCCCTTACCCACCAGTTTAGCAAGCCATTCCATCGAACCATCCCCCGGCAAGATCACCACTCTATGGCGAGGGAATTGTCGATCCAAGCCGCGTCAGGCTGGGACGAGCCTTAAGCGCATGGCCAGCTTCCGCCGGACTGGGGACGGGCTGTCAAGGGCGGCTTGGCCGTCGCTGCGCGATGCGCGCCGCAGGCGCGCACCCTTGACTGCCCGTCCCCAGTCCGGCCCTTGTTCCACCAAGGCTCCCTCGGCGCGAGAACACTCACACCTATTCAATCATTTATTTGAAATCTCACAACGCAGGAACTTCCTGGCAGGCTGGCCTCGGCTCCAGTCGTTCCCGTTCGCCCGCGCAATGACGGCGCGCTTGCAACCCGAACCGTCCACCTACATATTGACCGTAATATAGGTCAATAGAGCGGCATATGACGCAGACAGCCAAGAAGGCGTCCCCCGGCGGCAGGTTTGTCCGCCGTTCGTCCGGGGCGGGCCGTTTCTCCATCGCCAGCCTGATGGATGAGCGCGGTTCCGTGAAGGTCGATGAGGTGGCCGAGGCCTTCAGCATGTCCAAGGCCCAACTGGCGGATACGGCAGGTCTTGCCCGCGAAGTGTTTCAGAAGGCCAGCCGGCGCGACGGGCCCAAGGCGCAGAGCCGGGTGCGCGAGATGTTGGAGATCATCAATCTTGTCCAGGGCTGGGCCGGGGGCGCGGCGCAAGCCATGGCCTGGTATCGCGCCGAGCCCATCCCGGCCTTTGGCGGGCGCACGGCGGAGGCGCTGGTCAAATCCGGCAACGCCACAGCGGTGCGGGACTATGTCGATCACCTGGCGACCGGCGGATACGCTTGAGGTTTAGGGGCGAGTGTTTCCGGGCCCATGACCCCACCTGGGCCTGGAGCCCGCTGTCGGGCGCGGGCGCCGCGCTCAAGGGGCGTCGCTTCAACTGGCCTGGGCTCCAGACGCTCTATCTCTCGCTCAACTTCAACACCGTGTTCCGCGAGGTGTCCGGCGGGTTTGCCCACCGGCTGACGCCCTATGTCCTGTGCAGCTACGACGTTGACTGCGAGGACATCGCCGATCTTAGGACCGACGCGAACCTCGCGGCCATGGGCGTTGAACTGAGCGATCTATCCTGCCCGTGGGGCGATGCGCTGATCGCGGGGCGAGAACCGCAGTCCTGGGCGGTGGTGCGACGGCTGGTGAAGGACGGCTGTGCGGGGGTGCTTGTCCCCAGCTTCGCCAACGGCGCGACGGCGGACGATCAGAACCTCGTGCTGTGGCGCTGGGGACCCGACCTGCCACACCGGGTCATGGTGTATGATCCGACCGGGAAGCTGCCGAAGAACCAGCTATCTTGGACCCGACTTCATGGCGAAAACGGCAAACAAAACTGAGAGCGGCATCCTCGCCCTGGTCCGCCGAACCATTGCCAAACTTCACCTTGGCGGTGTCATCGAGCATTCGGAACAAGGGCCGGTGAAAAATACCGCCATAACCTTCCTGCGCGCGCAAACTGTCTTCATCCAATCAAATCTGCCTACCACAATGGGGCTAAAGATCGCCCATGGACCGGTTCGACGCATGCCGCCCAGCGACCGATGCTCCAGGCCGCCGGTCTTACTCGAAGACGGGCGCGGCCGGATCCATTTGGAACGCGGCCGACTGCGCGACGGCCTCGATCAGTGCTCCCGGATCGATGGGCTTGGCGACGACGTCCTGAAAACCCATCGCGAGGAGCCGCTGCCGCGTCTCGGCGTCTGCGTCCGCGGTGAATGCGAGGATCGGCGTGCCGTCATTCGGTCCAGGCATTTCGCGGATGCGGCGCAGGGCGCCCGGCCCATCGAGATTGGGCATGTGAATGTCTAGAAGGATGACGTCATAGCGTAGCTCGGACGCCATTCGCGCTGCTTCCTGGCCGTCGCCAGCCTCGGAAACCTCAGCACCGGCGCCGGCGAGGAATAGACGCGCCAGCTCGCGATTGGCGGCGTGATCGTCGGCGACCAGCACCCGCACACCGTCAAAGGTCACGTTGCCGGCGCTCGATCTCTCGGCAGACTGCTTCAGTTTCGCGCGAAGCGCCGGAATCTTGAACCAAAATCGACTGCCCTCGCCGATTTCGCTATCAGCGCCGATTTCGCCGCCCATGGCCTCGACGAGCCCCTTGCAGATGGCGAGTCCCAGTCCCGTGCCGCCTTTGGCGCGGCTCGGCGAGCCGTCCACCTGAGAAAATCGCTTGAACAATAGGTCCTGTTTCGCAGGCGGGATGCCCGCACCGGTGTCGATGACCTCGACGGTCAGCTCACTTGCCTCGGCCTCATACCTCATGCGGAGCGTCACGGCCCCGGCGTCCGTGAACTTCACGGCGTTTCCGACGAGATTGAGCAGGATCTGCCGGATGCGGTCAGGATCGACGGATATCGCAGGGTCATCGGCGGCGGCGTCCAATACCAGCGTCAGGTCCTTGGCGGCGGCTTGAGGGGTGAAGAGGTCGAGCGTCGCGCGGCCAAGTCTGTTTAGATCGGTGGGCTGAGGTTGGATGCTGACCTGTCCGGCCTCCAGCTTGGAGAAGTCGAGAATGTCGTTGACGGTGCAAAGGAGCGCCCGGCTGGCGTCGCCAACCCGGCCCACATAGTCCCGCGTCAATTCCGTGAGATCGGCCTGCTCGGCGGCCAATTGCGTAAACCCGACGATGCTAGTCAACGGCGTTCTCAGTTCGTGGCTCATATTGGCCAGGAACTCGCTCTTGACGGCGGCTGCCGCCTCGGCCTCGTCCCGCGCCTTGCTCAACTGGGCGTTGGCCCGCTCCAAGTTGAGCTCAGTCTCCTTGAGGGCGGTGACGTCTGTCACCAGAACATACATGCCCTTGCCGTAAAGCACGGCTGTCGCGTGGACGCACCGGGCACGATCTTCATCCGTTGCCGAAAGGACGCGGCCGGAACCATTCAAGTGGTTGTCGGCGACAACGGGCCGGGCTTTCCCGAGTCGTTCGATCCGTCGCGCGCCGGCGGGCTGGGATTTCGCATGGTTCGCGGGCTGGCCAAGACGCTCGGCGCTACGATCGCTTTCGACTCCAGCCCAGTGGGAACATGGTTCCGATTGACCTTGCCCCCGGTGCGACCTTCAGACGACGCTCACCCAGCATCCGTTGATTTCGAAGAAATTGAACGGACCATGATGTGACGCGCGAGCCGACGTGGGGGCTTCAGTTCGGCCAGAGCCGCTTCAGCGTGCGACTGTGGCAATTCACCTCGCTAGAGCGCCCGCATTGGTTTTGGGAAGCGCGCACCCCAACTGCTCTCCAGGTTCGCTGAAATCGTAGAGAAGAAGGCGTGGAAGAAATCGGCTGTGCCGATCTCATCAATGATGCTTCCCGCTTTGATTCCGACCGCCACCCTCGCCCCCAAAGCCCTGCCCTCATCCTCCGATAGCAGGCTGGAATTAGTTCTTCCAACCCAAGACCGAACGAGGCGGTCGGATGCGTCAGGGCAAATAGAGCCTTAAGCGCATGTCCATCCTCCGCCGGGTTGGGGGCGGGCTGTCAAGGGCGGCTGGGCCGTCGCTGCGCGATGCGCGCCGCAGGCGCGCACCCTTGACTGCCCGTCCGCAACCCGGCCCTTGTTCCACCATGCGCTTAAGGCCCAGCACCCCAACATCGTCGCTGGTGCACGCCCCTCATCCCTCCAAAAGATTAGGGACAAACGGTCTTTCCCCCGCCAATATCGAGCGATGGCGCAGCTTGAGCATATTCATCGCGGGCGACCGACCGGGATAGCCGCCGATGACTAGACCAACCCCTGCAGGCGCGACTGGGCGGACGATGCCGGTGAGTTGGGACGGGGTCCTGCCCGCCTATCTCGCGCCGCTCGCCCTCGTTCTCTCCACTATCATCGCGCGCCGTTTGCTCAATGGGCTTCTGCGCGACGAATCCATCTTCCTGATCTTTGTTCCGGCGGTGTTCGCCAGCGCGGCGATCGGCGGCCGTTGGCCCGGCCTGCTGGCGACGGGGCTGGCGACCATCGCCGCGCCATGGGCTGCGGACCGGGCGTCGCCTAGCTACGCCGTGATGATCGGCGGCCTGATATTCGCCGGCACGGGCATCGGCCTGTCGCTAAGCGGCGGCTGGTTCCACGCCATGCGCCGCCGCGCGACGGCGGCGACCAATCACCTGCAATCCATTCTGGACACGGTGCCGGACGCCATGGTGGTGATCGACGCCCAGGGGCTGATCCGTTCGTTCAGCCTGGCCGCCGAGCGACTGTTCGGCTGGGCCGCGGACGAGGTGGTGGGACAGAACGTCAGCATCCTCATGCCCGAACCCTATCGGCGTGAGCATGACGGCTATCTGGAGCGCTATCGGCGGACCGGCGAGCGCCGCATCATCGGCATCGGCAGGGTGGCGGTCGGCGCGCGCAAGGACGGCGCCACCTTCCCCATGGAACTGTCCGTCGGTGAGACCTCCGGCGCCCAATCCTTCTTCACCGGCTTCGTGCGGGACCTGAGCGAGCGGCGACAGACCGAAACGCGGCTGCAGGACATGCAGTCGGAGCTGGTGCACGTCTCACGCTTGCTGGCCATGGGCGAAATGGCCTCCACCCTCGCCCATGAGATCAACCAGCCGCTCTCGGCCATCGCCCATCTGTTGACCGGCTCAAGGCGTTTGATCGAACGGGGCCGCGAAGAGGACAGGCCTAAGATTTACGACGCCATGGACAAGGCGGCGGCCCAGGCCATCCGCGCCGGCGACATCATTCATCACATGCGCGCCTTCGTCGCTCGGGGCGACAGCGAGCGCACCTTGGAGAGCTTGCCCAAGTTGATCGAGGAAGCCAGCGCCCTGGCGCTGATCGGCGCCAAGGAACAGAGAATCGACGTCCGCTTCGCGCTCGACCCGGCCGCCGCCACGGTGTTCGCGGATCGTGTGCAGATCCAGCAGGTGCTTCTCAATCTCATCCGCAACGCCATAGAGGCCATGCACCAGGGCCAACGGCGTGATTTGACGATCTCCACCGGCATCGATACCGACGGCATGGCCATGATCAGCGTGTGCGACACCGGCGTCGGAATCAGCGAAGAGGTTGCCGCAACCTTGTTCCAGCCGTTCATGACCACCAAGGCGCAAGGCATGGGCGTGGGCCTGTCCATTTCCCGGTCAATCATCGAAAGCCATGGAGGCCGCATCTGGGCCGAAGCCAATCCCGAGGGCGGAACTATTTTCACACTCACCCTCCCCACTGCCCCCGCCGAGGATGCGAACGATGAGTGAGCCGGTCGTTCACCTGATCGACGATGACGATGACGCCCGCGAAGCCTTGGCCTTCCTGCTGGAGTCGAGCGATTTTCAGGTGGTCGCCTATGAGTCGGCGCCGGCCTTCCTGGCGGCCCTGCCTAACGCGCGGCCAGGGTTCGTGGTCTCCGACATCCGCATGCCCGAAATGACCGGATTGGAACTGGCTCAGCGGCTGCACACCAACAACAGCGGCTTTCCGGTCATCATCATCACCGGCCATGGGGATGTCCCCATGGCGGTTGAAGCGATGCGCGCCGGGGTGGTCGATTTCCTGGAAAAGCCGTTCTCGCACGAACGTATTTTGGAGGCCTTGGACCGAGCGGCCAAGTCATCCGACCCTCACCCTTCCGTGCCGGAAGGGTCGCACGCGGACATCATGGCGCGCTTGGAAAGCCTGTCTGAAAGGGAGCGTCAGGTGCTGGACAGGGTCATCGCGGGCGCCCCCAACAAGATCATCGCCCGAGATCTGGGCATCAGTCCGAGGACGGTTGAGATCTATCGCGCCAAGCTCATGACCAAGATGCAGGCCGATAACCTGGCCAGCCTAGTTCGCATGGCCCTAGCAGTGGACGCCGGCCCCGGAAAGGCGCGTTCGACCTAGCCCCACCAACTCCCCGACCAGGCGGCTGAGGGCATCGGTCAGCAGTGGTTTTTCCACGATGGGCACGCCCAGCCGGGCGGCTTCGCGGCGGCAGTCTTCATCGGGATTGGATGTCACCAGAATGGGCGGCGCCGTCATGCCTCGGCTCTGCAGAAGGGCCAGAAGCTCCAGGCCGTTGAGGGGCGTCAGCCGGTAGTCCGTGATCAAACAGGCGATGCCGTGCACCGCATCCTGATGCGCCAGCACATCGATCTGGTTCGAGAAGGTGCGAACGTCGTAACCTTCCGCTTCCAGCGAGAACCGCAGCGCGCTCAACAGCGCGCCATCGTCCTCTATGACGGCCACGCAAGGTCGTTTGGCGGACCCCGTGGCGGAGCGACGTTGAGAAGGCGGGTGGTCGGTCATCCACCCAGAATGTCCGCAAGGCGCCCAATCGTCTTTGATTCATCGCAACCGATCCAAGCGGGGCGACATAGGTAGTTCCCCTTATGCGTCCGCCCGGAATGTTTCATGCGCGATGGTTTGGTTACCACTAGCGCCTGGTGTGCTGAGTTTTGAAGTTCGCCCCACTTCTGAACGCCACACCCGCCGCACAGGAGTCCTCACATGCCCTTCGACGCAGAAATCCAGCAAACGCCCGCAGCCGGTGTGTTGTTTGACGGCGGTTCGGAGCCAGGCTCCGGCGGTGTGAAAATCCGCTACGCCCGCGAGGAAGAAATCTTCGGTGAAGGCGAGCCGGCGGAGTACGTCTACAAGGTGCTGTCCGGCGCGGTGCGGACCTACCGTATTTTGCGCGACGGACGCCGCCAGATCGACGAGTTCCATTTCGCCGGCGGTTACTTCGGCATCGAGGCCGGCGCCGAACACCGAACCACCGCCGAGGCGATGGCGGACTCTACCGTGCTCGTCGCCCGCCGGATCAGTGTCGAGGACCTGGCGGCCCAGCGCGGGGACGTCGCGCGCCAGTTGTTCAAGCTCACCATCGCCGGCCTGCAGCGCACCCAGGACCATGTGGTCCTGCTGGGCCGCAAGAGCGCCTGCGAACGCGTGGCCAGCCTGCTGCTGGATCTCTCCGAGCGCTGCGGAACAGCGCATACGCTCGAGATTCCCATGTCGCGTCAGGACATGGCCGACTACCTGGGCCTGACCATCGAAACCGTATCGCGCACCCTGACCCAGCTGCAGGGCGACGGGGTGATTGAAATCCCGACGACGCGCCGGATCGTCCTGAGCAATCGGGCGATGCTGGAAGATATGGTCCAGTAGCTGTTGATAGGAGTCTGCATGCGCCAGGATCAGGACATCCCCGGCACGCCCATCTTCGACAGCGCCGCCGCTCAGCGTGGCTATGCGCTGAACCGGATGTGCTTTTCGCTCAATGACGCCGCCAACCGCGCGCGGTTACTGGCTGACGAGGACGGGTTTTGCGCCGAGTTCGGCCTGAACGCCGAGCAACGTGACGCCGTGCGTCGCCGCGATGTCCTTGCCCTGCTCCGGGCCGGCGGAAATGCCTATTACCTCTGCAAGCTGGCTGGCGCATTCGGCCTGAACGTGCAGGACATCGGCGCCCAGCAGACGGGCGTCACCGTCGAAGCCTTCAAGGCCAAGCTGCTGCAGGCGGGCGCATAACATGGCCATCATCGTCGGCGGCATCGGCACCTCCCACGTTCCCGCGATCGGCTTGGCCATCGCGCAGGGTCGCCAGCAGGAGCCCTATTGGAAGCCCTTCTTCGATGGCTATACGGGCGCACGCGACTGGCTGGCCACGGCCAAGCCGGATGTGGTCGTGGTGCTCTACAACGACCACGGCCTGAACTTCTTCCTCGACAAGATGCCTACCTTCGCGGTTGGCGCGGCCAGCCAATACCACACCGCCGACGAGGGATGGGGACTGCCGGTCGCGCCCCCATTCCCCGGCGACCCCGACCTATCCTGGAGCTTAATTGAGTCCCTGGTCGGCGAGGACTTCGACCTGACCACCTGCCAGGACATGCTGGTGGATCATGCCTTCACCATCCCCTTGCAGCTGTTGTGGCCGGGCGACCAGCGACCGGTGAAGACCATTCCTATCTCGATCAACACCGTGCAGCATCCCTTGCCGTCGCCGCAGCGGTGCCTGCGTCTGGGCGAGGCCATCGGACGGGCCATCGCCGCCTACCCCAAGGATATCCGGGTCATGGTGCTCGCAACGGGCGGCCTGTCTCATCAGCTGGAAGGTGAACGCGCCGGCTTCATCAATACGGCGTTCGACAAACTATGCATGGAACGCCTGGTCGACGACCCGGAGTTCCTGGCGCATCACACGATCCGGGAGTTCGTGGCCTTGGCCGGGTCGCAGGGCGTCGAATTCCTGATGTGGCTGGCCATGCGCGGCGCGCTCGGCGAGCACGTGCATCGGGTGCATGGCCAGTACCATGTTCCTATCTCCAATACCGCAGCAGGGCTCATGGTGCTCGAGCCGCTCGCCGCAGCATCCCTGTCCAAACCCTCTGCGGCCTAGCCCGGCCGTCGATGATCTCGAGCATCAACGGCGTCCCGACCCAACCTCCACTTCGTTGGTCACCTGGTCGCCGTTGACGGCCTTATCGCGCCAAGGCTTGCCCACCGCCACGGGCGGGATGGGCTTGCAATAGGAGAAGGGAATGGGCCATGGGCGGCGCTGAGTGAGGCACAGCTTTTCGCTTTTCACCGCCCAAACGCCGCCGGACCTCTCACCCGCCCGCCCTTGCGCATCGTAGCTGCCGTCGCGTCTGAGCCAGAGCTTGGCCTTTCGCCCATCGGGATGCGTAGAGACGATCGTATTGCCGATAGCCGGCTCCAGGCTCGGAACAGGGCCCGCCGCCCGTCCAGGCGCCGCCCCTACTAAAGCCAGAACAAAGGCGACGGAGGCTGGGGCTCGGAGGATGGCGTGCACGGGCGTCACCTATTCGATCGCGTAGTGAATGGGCTTGAAGGCGTAGTTGTTGGATTGCGGCGCCGAACAGGCCGTGAGGGCGACGATCAGGTCCTGTTCGGCCTCAAACAGGATGTGGTCCCCGGGGCGGCTCAAGGGCGGCTGAACGCTCAGAGCGCCGTCGGGCGCGATCGTCACGTTCATAAAGATATTGAAGGCCGTGGGAATTTGGTCGGGACCGACGCCATAGGGCGCCAGAGCCTCGGCCAGATTGCCGAAACAGCCTCGGTGAGGATGCTTGTCGCCGTAGATGATGCGGAAGGTGTCTTTGGAACAGGGCGTCAACAGGAAGTCGTGTCGCCCGACGGTGTCTTCCAGGATGCGCAACATGACGTTGCTGCGATTGGAATAGAGCGGATCGCCGGTGGTCAGGAACAGCTTGCCGGCATAGTCCAAGGTCCGGCCGGACGAGATCGCCTCCGCCGTGTCGTCGGCGTTGAACGCTAGGAGGTCTGACACCTGCTCGCCTTGGGGATCGACCACCCGTAGGCGCCGGCCCTTTGGCAGGCGAAAGGCGGCGCCCGATCGCGGCGGGATTTCATGAAGCACGCTTGGTCTCCAGGGCTGGGGCGATGAAGGGACAGGTCCAGTCCTCGCTCACGGCGCGCCCGCTATATTGCCGGGCTTCGGATTTCTCGCCGTGGCGCGCGAGCATCGGATTGACCGAGCCGGTCAAGGCCACATCCCGAGCAATGATCTTTTCACGGATATGTTCGTAGCGGCCTTCCTCGCGCAGCCGCTCGAACTGATCATGCGGGTTGAACACCAGGACGGGCCGTTCGAACCGTCGCCCCGCACGGCTGGCGTTGGGGTGCAGGCCCACCACGAAGAAGGCCTCGCCGCCGAAGCTCAAGGAGAAGTGGGGGTTGTCCGGATCGGGGCTGACCCGTTCATCGTAGCGCTGGCCATGCCACAGATCCTTGTCGGCGAGCGATTGCAGCCGGCTCCACAGGGCGCCTTCAAAATCGTCTTCCGACGCCGTCTGGCCCTGGGCGAAGATTACCGCCAAACTCTGGAACAGGCAGCTGTCTTCCTTATAGGCCTGGGCGAAATCCAGCAGCGCTCCATAGATGCGCAAGTCATCCCACGCCGAGCAAATGTCGCGCGCGATCACAATTCTCAGCTGGCCGCGCGATGAGGCCGACTTGGCCCCGACGCAGGGAAACCCAGGCTCAGCAATGAACTGTCTGAACTGGTGCGCCAGAGGGTGAGAATTGTCGGCAGATAGGTCCAAGGTCGGCCTACAAAGGTCAGACGCCGACCGTGACGGCGCTTGGACCTAACGCCGCGCGCGCGGACAGGTTGCCGCAAGCATCGTTTTCCAACTGCAGGCGTTTGGCTAGCAGGCGGCGCCTTTGGGCGCGGGAGGTTGGCACGTGACTGCTTCAGTAGACTTGCGAAAGATCTCGACCCGTGGACCGGGGCCGAAGGCCAAAAGCGCCCTTGCCGAGCCAGCCCATGCCGGCTGGCTTTCGGATTTCACCTGGACCGATCGCGTGATCGAGGTGCGCAAGACAGGCGTGCAGCTGAGGATCGACTTCAATCTGGTCCATGAGGTCATCTATTGGTCCATGTATTTGCTGGTCCTGGGGGCGGCGATGATAATCGCCCGCCTGCAACGCAAGCCCGCCCTGGCGATCTGGTACGCCCCTGATCGCCCCCGCCCGTGGTACCTGCTGCACGGCGCCGCCCTGTGGGGAGGCATGCGCGCGGCGGGCAACCCGGCCCAGGCCGATGCGGCCTTCTATTTCGACGACACCACGCGCGGGGCCGCGCCGGCGGCCGGCGAGCTGCGGGTTTTCAACGGCCGTTGCACGGACATCTCCAAGAGCCATGTGGCCAAGGTTTTCATGGAGGTGTTTGGCTATCCCCTGTTGCTCGATCCGCAGCGCAGCGTCGGCGAGATCGTGCAAAAGGCGGAAAAGAACGGCGTGCACAACGGCCGGGTCGTGCAGGCCCCGTTAGCGCCCAAGGCGGGTTACGTCTATCAGCGGCTGGTCGATACCGCCGACGAGCAGGGAATGGCGCACGACCTGCGCACGCCGTGTGTCGCCGGGCGTCCCGTGCTGGTCTGGGAAAAGATCAAACCCGCCGGCCAGCGCTTCGCCATCCATAACAAGCGCGCCGTGATGCGCGATCCGGCGGAGGTCTTTTCCGAAGGCGAGCTTGAGATGATCGCCGTCTTCATCGACCGGATGGGGCTAGACTGGGGCGGCCTGGACATCCTGCGCGACCGGCATGACGGTCGCATCTACATCGTCGACGTCAACAAGACCGACCTTGGCCCCGTCATCGCCCTGTCCTGGGCCGACAAGATCCGGTCGATGAACCGCCTGTCGCGCGCTCTGTCCGGCTTGATTCAACCCGACAAATGAAAACTCCACCCGTCCCGAGGGGCAGGTGGAGTTGGACTTCCGAGCGCGACGCCCCGGCCCAACCGGGCCGGGGCCGATCGGCGATCTTAGTACTTCACGCGCAGCTGCACGCCGAAGGTGCGAGGCGGGTTGAAGTTGGCGTAGTCGCCGATGGTGCCGCGGTTAGCAGCCGAGATGCGGTAGATGTTCGTCTCATCCAACAGGTTGCGGCTCCACAGCGACAGGGTCGCGGTCGACCCGCCCATGGCGATATCGCCGAGGGCTAGGTTACCGTTGACGATGAAGCTGCGGCCACCCTTGACCGCGACCACCGCGTTCTGCACCGCGGTAGCGGACACATCGGCGAACTCGGCCTGGAAAGAGTACTGCGGGTCAGCGTAATTGGCGTCCAGGTGAGCACGAAGGGTCATGCTGCCCACGGGCTGCACATAGTCGATGTAGGCCGACGCGGCGTTCGGGGGCGTGTAGACCACTTGCACCGGGAACGGCGAGCCCTGCGGGAAGAGCGGGTTGCCCGTGAAGGGGAACGGCGCAGCGGGGATCTTCACGTCGGTATAGGCGTAGGAGACGCCCACCGTGATGGCGTCCGTGACCTTGCCGGTGATGTCGGCTTCGAAGCCCCGGATATGGGACACGCCCGCGGCGTTGCGAGTATCTTCGGTGTGCGAGCCCTGGGTGGGGCTGCCCGGCGTTTGGTCGATGCTGTCGAAGTCGATTTGGCTGTTGCTGCGGTCCATGGCGTAGGCCGCCAGGTTGACCCGCAGGCGACGGTCGAGCAGGTCCGCCTTGGCGCCGATTTCGTAGGCCTTCACTTCTTCGGCGTCGAACGCGGCGAATGTCGCGGAACGGTCGTTGGCCCCGCCGGCGCGGTAGCCGGTGGAATATTTGGCGTAGAGGCTGACGTTATCTTGCAGGTCGAACGCCAGGTTCACCAGCGGGTCGAAGCGCGACTTGTTGTAGGTGAAGGTGAAGTTCGTATTCTTGCCATTGACCGTATAAAGGATGCCGTTGCGCTTGTCGTTGGTCAAACGCCCGCCGACGGTCAGGTGTAGCTTGTTGCTGAAGGCGTCCGGCGTGTATGTGCCCTGGCCATAGACCGCATAGCTCTCGGCGTCCGCGTGGCTGGCGCGGGTGTTGAAGCGGGTGCCGCGCTCCCAACCGCCATTGGCCGCGTTATTGTAAGGCGCGACGCCGTAAGGCGAGCGGATGGAGTAGGTCACGCCGTCAGCGTTAAAGGTATTGGTGAACGGCGTCGCCGCCGATTCCTTCACGTGTTCCTTGAAGTAATAGAGGCCGCCGACATAGGAGATGCTGGAGCCGGCGTTGCCGACCGCTTGGAATTCCTGGCTGAACTGATCTTGATACAGATCAGACAGGCTGTAGCGGCCGAAGTTGGTCCCGGACACGTTGGCGACGCGGCTTTCGACGCCCGAGTTGTCCCACTGATTGGTGGCCACGCCTCGGCCCCCCGAGATCGACCGCAGTTCCAGATCGGGCGAGAGCTTGTATTTCAGCGTCAGCGAAACGCCGCCAGTGACGTCGATGCTGGGTTGCTGGATGGTGCCGACGTCAGAGACCGTCTGGCGCTCGGTGTGAACCTTCTGAAAGGGCGCCAGCGGATTGATCTGGCCTGCGGGAGGGGAGCCCGTAGCCGTGGCGCGGACGGTCTTGCCATCGGGGTTGTAGCTGACCAGTTGGCTGAAGAACGGCGTGTTCTCATCCCGTAGGTAATCGACCGAGAGCTGGGCGCTGAAGGCGTCGGTCGGCTGATAGAGCCCTGTGATACGGCCGCCCTTGCGGTCATATTGGTTCCAGCCCGCCTGGCCCGACAGCGGGTTCTTCGTCGTGGGGTCTTGGTGCTGGACCAAGCCGTCGAACTTGATCGCGAGATTATTAAATTCCTGGAAGTTCTGATGCAGCTCGCCTTCGTAGGAGCCGAAGTTGCCGACACCGGCGACGATCTGACCGCCGCCCCGGCCCGTGGGGGCCTTGGTGACAATGTTCAAGGCGCCGCCTTCAGTGTTCCGGCCGAACAGGGTGCCTTGCGGACCACGCAGAACCTCAACACGCTCGACGTCGAACAGGGCCGCATTCAGGCCTTGCTGGCGGCCAAGATAGACGCCGTCGAGATAGACGCCGACGCCTTGGTCGCGGGCGGTTTGGTTGGCGTCGAACGGCACGATGCCGCGCAGGCCGATGGTCAGGGCGGACT
The DNA here is from genome assembly GCA_048498155.1 of Pseudomonadota bacterium. GTDB lineage: Bacteria > Pseudomonadota > Alphaproteobacteria > Caulobacterales > Caulobacteraceae > BOG-938. The sequence continues at coordinate 30,773 of JBEHYN010000003.1, forward strand.
GGCGCGCTTCGAAAGTGGCGACTCGCAGGGACGGGATGCCGCCGTCAGCGAGGTTGATCAAGCTGCCCACATGGCGGTCGGCCATGGCTTCGGACCCAATCACGGAGATCGCGATCGGCGTCTTTTGCAGGTTGGTTTCGCGCTTGGTCGCGGTGACGATGATTTCTGACAGACCGGCGCTGGCCGCAGCGGGCGCTGCAGCGGGCGCAGTTGTCGAAGTCGCTTCGGCGGCCATGGCCGGAGCGGCGATGGCGAAAGCGAGGACGGCCATAGCCGCGCCGTTCAGATATGATTTCATTGGATAGCCCCTCAGTTTACGTCTGATGAGGCGGAAAACACACGAAACACGCGTCAGTTAGGTGACACTCGTGCGAAACTTTGACGAACTGAGCCGGTTGACGCAGCCGCTGTTGCTGCAGCGCACTAAAGCCTTCGGTAGCCGACTTGAATCGGTTCCTTTATTCCGCTCGTTCCCGCGAAAGCGGGGACCCAGTTCTGTCCAGGACCCGCTAAGCTGGAAAGATCTGGATTCCCGCTTTCGCGGGAACGATCGGGGTTGGGGGGGGTTGAACTGCTCCATCGGAGCGGCGTGGCAGCGCCCCTAGAGCTTGGCGGTCAGCTCGGGCACGATGGCGAACAGATCGCCAACCAGGCCGAAGTCGGCAAACTGGAAGATCGGAGCGTCGGGATCGGCGTTGATGGCCACGATGGTCTTGGCGTCCTTCATGCCGGCCACGTGCTGGATCGCGCCCGAGATGCCGATGGCGAAATAGACTTCCGGCGCGACAATCTTGCCGGTCTGGCCCACCTGATAGTCATTGGGCACGAAACCCGCGTCCACCGCCGCGCGGCTGGCGCCCACCGCCGCGCGCAGTTTGTCGGCCAACGGCTCGATCACCGCCTGGAACTGCTCGCCCGAGCCCAGCGCGCGGCCGCCTGACACCACGATCTTGGCCGAGGTCAGTTCCGGCCGCGCAGACTGGGGAATATCGGCGCGCACGAAGCTGGACAGGCCCTGGTCGCCCGGTCCGCTGACGGCCGTGATCTTGCCTGAGCCGCCCGTCGCGGAAGCCTTGGCGAAGGCGGTGGCCCGCACGGTGATGATCAGCTTGGCGTCGGAGGACTTGACCGTGGCGATGGCGTTGCCGGCGTAGGTGGGCCGGGTGAAAGTGTCAGGCCCCTCCACCGACAGAATCTCGCTGACCTGCATGACGTCCAGCAGGGCCGCGACGCGCGGGGCGATGTTCTTGCCGTGGCTGGTGGCCGGAGCCAGGAAGGCGTCATGCTCGGCCATCAGCTGCACCACTAGGGGCGCGATGTTCTCGGGCAGGGCGTGGGCATAGGCTGGATCGTCGGCCACCAGCACCTGGCTCACGCCCGCGATCGCCGCCGCAGCGGCGGCGACCGCGCCGACACCCGATCCTGCGACCAGCAGGTCCACCTCGCCCAGCTTGGCCGCTGCGGCGGCCGTGCCGAAGGTCGCGTCCTTGACGGCGCCGTTCTCGTGTTCGACCCAGACCAGCGTCCTCATGCCGACACTCCCAGAGCCTTAAGCTTGGCCACCAGGGCGTCGACGTCCGGCAGAATCACGCCCGCTGCGCGCTTGGGCGGCTCCGACACCTTGAGCGTGGTCAGCCGGGGCGCGATGTTTACGCCGTAGTCAGCCGGGGTTTTCTGGATCAGCGGTTTGGACCGCGCCTTCATAATGTTGGGCAAGGAAGCGTAGCGCGGCTCGTTCAGGCGCAGGTCGGTGGTGATAATCGCCGGCAAGGACAGGCTCACTGTCTCCAGCCCTCCGTCCACTTCGCGCGTGACCTCGACCTTGTCGCCGACCACGCTCACTGCGCTGGCGAAGGTCCCCTGCGGGCGGCCCATCAGGGCGGCTAGCATCTGGCCGGTCTGATTGCTGTCGTCATCGATGGCCTGCTTGCCCAGGATCACCAGGCCGGGCTGTTCCTCATCGACCACAGCCTTCAGCAGCTTGGCCACCGCCAGGGGCTCGACCAGCTCGTCGGTCATGATCAGGATCGCCCGGTCCGCGCCCATGGCCAGGGCCGTGCGCAAGGTGTCCTGCGCCTTGGCCGGGCCGATGGAAACGGCGATGACTTCCGTCGCTGCGCCCTTCTCGCGCAGGCGCACGGCCTCCTCCACCGCGATCTCGTCGAAGGGGTTCATCGACATCTTCACGTTGGCCAGGTCCACGCCTGACCCGTCGGCCTTCACTCGAGGGCTGATATTGTAGTCGATCACGCGCTTGACCGGCACCAACACCTTCATACGTCGTCTCTCCAGGCGCCGCGCGGCGGCGGCGTTTTCAAGGCGTCATGCCATGTCGGGACCGGGCGGCCAAGTCAATGGCCGGTTACTCATAAGCTCGGGCGGGAACGATCAGTCCGGCTCGATCTCAAAGATGACGGACTGCCAGCCGCTCAGACTCAGCTGTGGGCCGGGCACAATCACGCCGTCTTCACTGGACAGGACCAAGCTCGCGGGGCGGACGGTTTTCGGCAAGACGTAGTCCACCGGCGCGCGGGCGAAATTGGCGGTGATGAGGAAGCCCTTGCCGGCCAGCCGCCGCGTGTAGGCGAACAACGCCGGGTGATCCGGATCGATATCCTCATAGTCGCCAAAGACCAGCGCCGGCTCGCTTTTACGCAGGGCGATCAGGCGCCGGTAGTGCGACAGGACCGAAAGGTCGTCCATGGCCTGGGCCGCCACATTGATCGCAACGGAATCGGTATTGGCCTTCAGCCACGGCTCGCCGTTAGTGAACCCCCCGTGCAGGGTTGGGCTCCATTGCATGGGCGTGCGGGCGTTGTCGCGGCTGGTGTGGCGCAGACGGTCAAGCATCGCCGCCGCCGTCTGGAGTCCGCTCAGCACTTGCTCGCACCATAGGGTCTTGGCCCACACGTCGTCGAAGTCGGCTATATCCTCGAAGGGCGCGTTAGCCATGGCGATCTCCTCGCCTTGGTAGATGAACGGCGTGGCTCTTTGGGTCAGCAACACGCAGGCCAGGGCCTTGGCCGAGGCCATGCGCCAGTCCGGGTGGTCGTCGCCGAAATGCGATACCGCGCGCGGCTGATCGTGATTGCCTAGATAGAAAGCGTTCCAGCCATGATCGCCGGCCAACTGGTCCTGGCGCGCGATGACCGCCTTGAACTGGGGCAAGGTCCAGTCGTCCGGCCCGCCGAGGCGGGGCAGGTCCGCCAAGGCGAAGTCCAACACCATGTTCAGTTCGCCGCGACGGTCATCGGTCAGGTCCTGGGCTTGCTCAGGCGTGACGCCGAAGGCCTCGCCGATGGCCACGGCATCATAAGCCTTGAGAACCTCGCGGTTCATCTCGCGCAGATAGTCATGCAGCCTGGGACCGCAGGCATAGACCCGTTGCGGGTGGGCCAGTTCGGCCGGCGCCAGATCGGGCAGACCCGGTCGCTTGGAGATGAAGGCGATGACGTCCATGCGAAAGCCGGACACGCCCTTGTCGAGCCAGAACCGCATGATGTCGTAGACTTCCGCTCGCACCCGCGGATTGTCCCAATTCAGGTCCGGCTGCTGCGGCGTGAAGCTGTGCAGATAGTATTGGCCGCTGGCCTCGTCATGGGTCCAGGCCGGGCCGCCGAAAATGGCCGGGTAGTTGTTGGGCGGCCCGCCGTTGCGCCCGTCGCGCCAGATGTAGAAATCGCGATAGGGGTTGTCCTTGCCCATGCGGCTTTGCACGAACCAGGCGTGCTCATCGCTGGTGTGGTTGACCACCAGGTCGACGATCAGGCGCAGCCCTCGCGCCTTCATCTGCGCCAGCATCTCGTCGAAGTCCGCCATTGAGCCGAACGCCGGCATCACCTGGCGATAGTCGCGAATGTCGTAGCCGTTGTCCGCGTTGGGGCTGTCGTAGTGGGGGCCCAGCCAAACTGCGTCCACGCCCAGGGCCTGCAGATGGTCGAGCCTGGCGGTAATTCCCGCAAGGTCCCCTACCCCGTCACCGTTGGAATCCATGAAGGAGCGTGGATAGATTTGATAGACTACCGCTTCTTTCCACCAGCGCCGGTCACTCATCAATCAACGCCTCCCGCGCTCAATCTTCTCCTGATTTGGGACCAAAGCGCTGCCGAACGCCATAGTCGTCGACCCCGACCACAAACAAAAAGGGGCCGCCGAAGCAGCCCCTATCCCGTCGAAATTGCAGGCGCTTGTGCGCCGCCCGACAGTTTACCAGCGCAGTTGGCTGAACACGCCCACTTCGTCGTACATGCCATTGTGTGCGCCTGCTGCGCCGAACGTACCGTTGGCCGTGGCGATAGCCCCGTTGTCGACTCGGTCATGCTTATAGACCAGGGCGAAATCGACGATCTTGGCCGGGCTGTAGGACACCCCGATGTTGTAATAGTTGTCCTTGGTCGACGGCTTGATGGTCATGCTCGGCTGAACGTACTGCCAGTTGGCGAACAGCGAAAACTTCGGCGCGAAATAGTATGTGCCGAAGATCGAATAGCCCTGGGCCTTATCCGAGGCTGCGGTCGTGATGTTGTTCCAGTTGGCGGCTTGGAAGTACTCGCCGCCGACCCGGAACATGGGATCAACCCAGGCCGCAGCGGCATTCAAGCGCGTCGCCGTATGGAAGGTGGGCGGCGCGGCGGGCGCCACGACCACATTGTCCTTGCCGAGTTTGCCTGAGTAGCCGCCGACCGCCAGGGTCAGTTTGTCGATATTGACGTTGAAGCGGCCCTCCACGTCCACGCCCTTGGATCGCACCGGCGTTTTGTAGCCGGCGCCGTCAATGACCGCGACCTTGTAGTTGAACATGCCCTTGTCGCCGAACTTCCCGGTCGCTTGCAGGCCCCAGTCAGACGATGTGCCGTATTTGGGCCGTTCCACGCCGGTCTGCTCGACGTAGCGGTTGCCGTACAGGTCCTCCATGAAGGGGATCCAGGGCAGGTCGGCGGCGCCGGCGATCAGGGTCAAGGCGTCGGAGTAGTGCGCCTGCAGATAGGCCTTCTTGATGTAGACGATGCTCTGGCCGGCGGCGGAATTATAGGTGAAGTCGGTGGTGACATTGGCCGAATAGACGTTGTCGAACTTGTGGTCGACGCCGATGTAGAACCGCTTCACGTCAAAGCCGAAGCCGCTGGGCGCTTGGCGAACGCCGTCCTTTTTCACCTCGACGTCGCTCATATTGTAATACATGCGGCCACTGACAGAGGTCGCGTCGGTCCAACTCGGAGCGGGTTTATTGGCCGCCACAGCGGTCTTGACCTGGATTGGAATGGTCTCGATCTTGGCGTCGTCCGCCTTGGCTGTCGCCACCGCGGCGTCGGCGCCCGCCTTGGCTTGGGCGGCGGTCTCCTGAGCGGCCTGAAGTTGGGCCAGGGCCTCGCGCGAAACGGCCGCCTGTTCGTCCAGACGGTCGGTCAGGAATTGAACCTTGGCTTCCAGTTCATTGATTTGAGTCTGCATGCTCGACGCAGCGGCCTTGTGGCGTGTGTTCGTCGCGGCGTCGGCCGGAGCGCCACAGGACAAAGCGATTAGGGCGCCGATAGCCGCGCCGCCGAGTAGAACCGTTTGAGTCCGCATGAGATCAGTCCTCTGACGAATCTGGTCGCGATTTTGCGCGCCAGGCAGCGAGGGACTATTCCGCCTTCATGACAGATCTGACAAAGTTCCATGACGCTTTTACGACGGATCCGAGACCGCCGAAGTTGGCGACATATTTGTCACGGTTTAATGACAACGCCCGTCTGGACGGTCAGCGGTCGTCCCTCCGCTCGCGCCGATCGCGCAAGTCTCAAGGCGAGAGATGTTCCAGCGAACGGTCCTGTGTCAGGGGGCCGAAAATCCCGACACACAACGCCACCATCACCATGCTGCCCGTGAATAGCAGGAAGGCCGCCGGCACGCCGAACGCCCCCAGCACCCAGGCGATCAGGAACCCGGTGAAGGCGCCGCTGACGCGACTCCAGGAATAAACAAAGCCGATAGCCTGGGTGCGGATGCGGGTGGGGAACAGTTCGGCCTGATAGGCGTGGAAATTGAAGCTGAGAATGCTGGCGCACAGCAGCTCCAGGCCACCCATGGGCACAATGACCCAGGGACTGCGCGCAATGGCGAACACGATCCCGGCGCCCGCGATCGCGAGCGCCGACGCCACCATCTGCCACTTACGTTCCACCTTATCGACGAAGGAAAGGCACAGCAGCGGGCCGAGGGGCGCGACTAAGGTCATGCCCAAGGTGTAGGCCAAGCTGTGGGTGACGCTGACGCCCCGGCTAATCAGAAATGTCGGCATCCAGTTGAGAAAGCCGAAAAGGCCTATGGCCTGGAACATGTGAAAGACGCTCAGCATAAGGGTGCGCGGCAGATATTCCTTGCTGAATATCTGGCGGTAGCGCCCCACGATATGCGGCGGCCTGTGGGTGACGGGCTCGGGCGGGGGCAGCGGTTTGCCCGTTTCGCGCTCCACGCGCGCCTCCAGGTCGGACACGATCTTGTCCGCCTGCGCCAGCTTGCCGTGCGACGCCAGCCAGCGAGGGCTTTCCGGTATGAACATCCGCAACGGCCAGACAATGATCGCCGACATGCAGCCTATGGCGACAACCCAACGCCACCCGTCGATGTGGAAGAAGGTGTAGGGCACGAGCGAAAAAGCCGCCAAGGCAGCCAATGGCTGGCCGGCGGAGTGAATAGCGCTGTTCAGGGCGAAAGCCCGTCCGCGCGCGGTTTTCGGCACCATTTCGCTGAGATAGGCGTCAACGGTGATGACTTCGACGCCGGCGGCGATCGCCTCCATGAAGCGCCAGAAGATCACGCCTATGGCGGTGGTTTGGATCGACATGAACAATCCCGACACGCCGAACCACAGTAAGGACGTGGTGAAGATCGCCCGTCGTCCGAACCGGTCCGCCAGGATGCCGCAGCAGGAACTGGCAAGCAGCAATCCAACGAAGGTCGCGGAGGTGTAGCCGGCGTAGCCGTGCAAACTGAAAAACGTCGTGGTCGTAGGGGTCAGGATGTGACTGCGGTACAGGCCCGGCGCAATCGTGCTGCCGGAATAGGCAGAGAAGGCGTCGAAAAATCCGCCGAAGGACACCAGCAGCAGAATCCGCCAAACCGTTCGGCTGGACGCTAGGCGATCCAGACGAGCGCCGATCTCCGGCAGGCCTGCGGCCCCCTCGGCGTGCGCTTTTTCAGACAAAATTCGGGCCGATTCATCCATGGCGTCTCCCCCAAAATCGCGCCGATTATTGATGTCTGACGCCTTGCCCGACGGGCAGTCGCGCCCGCAGATTCATTGGTTAGGTATTCATACGTCAGATGAGGCAGGCCGCAAGAGCTTGACCGGACGCATTGGGGCGGACCCACAAGAGGCCGGGCGATCTCCTTAATCCGATCGCGCGCCATGGAGGTCGAATTCGCAATGGCTTCGCCTGATTACAGACCGCGCCCACATTATTGCGATTGCGCGCGCGCCAACGCCTCACTCGTATTCAGATTAGCGAAGGCCTTCCCACATTCGACTCCCAATTGGGCGGCGCCGACCTGTTCGAGAAAGGCGTGCACCGCCGGATGGCGGCCGTCGGCAAGGGCGAGATCCAGTGTGGCCATCAGGTTTGGACGCCACACGGAACAAAGGGGCTGAGGACCGTCGACGGCGCAACAGAACGCGGCGGGGGCCTCGTTGAGAACAGCGATGTCGATCAGTCGATCATGGATGCCTTCTGGAAGAAACGGCGTATCTACCGCCCGCACCGCGAGCCAGGGAGAGTGCAGGCTTCGCGCCCAATCCAACCCCCTCCTGATCCCGGCCAAGGGGCCTGAGGGATCGCCCGGCCGATCGCCGAAGACCGTCAGGCCTAAGCGGCCGGCCAATTCGGCCGCGCTCGAGTCGGGCTGGGCGCTGACCGCAATATGCCCGCAACCGGCTCTAAACCCTTGGGCCGCGATTTCCAGCAAGGAGAGGCCCTTGAGCGTGGCCGTAGCCTTGTCCGATCCGAAACGACCGGAGCGGCCGCCGGCCAGAATGAGGCCAACGGCGGCCGTGTCGGGTGCTGGACTCTCCATTTCGGCATTGTCGCTTAGGCGTGATCATCCGCCAAGTCACCGCTATTGGTCCGGGCGCCGGCGCCCAAAATATAGGCGTTTTTCGCCTAACGCTCGGATCAGGCAGGAAATATTCGGACGAAGCGGAATCCTGACGTCAAAGCAGAACCTATGCGCGTCCTGGTAATAGACCCCGACAAAGCGCGCGCCGCCCTGGTCACCGAGGGCCTTGCGGACGTCAAGCCGCTGGAAGTGCGAAGCGCGCCGTCATTTGAAGAAGCCGAACATGAGCTCGAGCGCTTTGCGCCCGACGTCATCGTGATCGCCTGCGACAGTCCCGATCGTGACACCCTCGAGAGCCTGCGCGAGGCGACGGAGCATAATCCGCGTCCCGTGGTGATGTTCGTTGATCGTTCAGCTCCAGGGCTGGCCGACGCCGCGATTGAGGCCGGCGTGGCGGCCTATGTGGTCGATGGTCTGGCCGCCACCCGGGTTCGATCGGTGCTCGAGGTGGCCATGCGTCGGTTCGAGCTGATGCGAAAGCTTCGCTCGGACCTGGAAAAGGCCCAGGCCGATCTTTCGGCGCGCAAGGTTATCGACCGGGCCAAGGGGCTGCTGATGAAGGAGCGCGGATTGGACGAGGAAGCCGCCTATGGACTGTTGCGCAAGCTGGCCATGGACACCGGTCGGCCCCTGGGCGCGGTCGCCGCCGACCTCGTCGCCTTCGCCGGCGTGCTCAAGGGGGGCAAGACATGAGCGCGATGGTCGAGTTGTCGGACATTCGACTGGGGTTCATTCCGCTCAATGACTGTGCGCCTCTAGCCGTCGCCCTGGAAAAGGGCTTCTTTGAGGAGGAAGGCGCCAACGTCCGCCTCGTGCGCGAGGTGTCTTGGGCCAATATCCGTGATCGGGTCGCGGTCGGCACCCTGGACGGCGCGCACATGCTGGGCCCATTGCCCTTGGCGGCCAGCCTGGGCCTGCAAGGCCCAACGGCGCCGATGATCGTTCCCCTGTCGCTCAGCTTGAACGGCGCTGCGTTCACCGTCTCGGCTGAACTGATGCAGGCTCTCAGGCGGATCGATCCTCAAGCCATGCAGCAGCGGCCGCGCCGCGCGACGACGCTCAAGCGCCTGATCGAGGCGCGCAAGGCCGAGGGACTGCCATCCCTGGTGTTCGCCACCGTGTTTTCATTTTCGGCGCACAATTACGAGCTGCGCTACTGGCTGGCGGAGGCGGGGATAGACCCCGACCGCGACCTTCGTCTGGTGGTGGCGCCGCCACCGCGCATGGCCGAACTACTTAAGAGCGGCGGCGTGGATGGCTATTGCGTGGGAGAGCCCTGGAACGGGCTTTCGGTGCAGGAGGGTATTGGCGAAATCCTAGTCGGATCGCACGAGATCTGGCGGGCCAAGCCGGACAAGGTGTTCGGAGTGACGGCCGATTGGGCCCGGCGGCATCCCATGACCTTGCAGGCGCTCATCCGAGCCCTGCTGCGCGCCGCCGCTTGGTTGGCCGAAGAGGACCACCGGGATGAGACCGCCGACATTCTGTCGGGCCCAGCCTACGTCGATGCACCTAGAGAGGTGATCCGGCAATCGATTCTCGGGTCTCCCGCCTATGCCCTGAGCGAGGCCTCGAACGACGATAGAGATTTCACTGTCTTTTACCGCTACGCGGCGACCTTTCCATGGGTCAGCCAGGCGGAATGGTTCCTCACGCAGATGGTGCGATGGGGTCAGGTCGGTGATCCTGGCGACATGTCCGCCCTCGCCCGTGCGGTCTATCGGCCAGATCTTTATCGGCTCGCAGCAGCGGACCTGGGGCTATCGGCGCCGACCGCCGATCAGAAGATCGAAGGCGCTCACCCCCAGCCCTGGACTGTCGAGGGTTCCCTCGGCCCCATCGCCATGGCCCCAGACCAATTCATGGACGGCCGCCGATTCGATCCGTCCCAGCCCTTGGACTATTTGGCGGGTTTCCCGCCTGTTCGGCGCGATCACGCCAAGTATTGACCAAAAGCAAGGCGCGGCGGTGGCAAGAGCCCTTCGCATTCGCACAATAATTGTGCGTTGCAGCGAATATACCTAGGGCGCGACCAGATCGCATGGACAGACGGAGCCCCGAGCTCACTGTTGGCCCATCGCGAGGCAACGAGGCCTTGCGCGGCTGAGAAGCCGGTCCGGCGAGATTGCCGGAATTTAATTGAGGACATCGACGTCCGAGCTGGGGTTCACGCCCCGGCCCGGGCGTTTTTTTTTGGCCTGAGGGGGTCCGAATGAAGACAAGATCAGTGTTTCTGGGCGTGGCCGCGTGGGCGACGCTCGCAACCGGCGAGGCGGCCATGGCCCAAGCCGCGCCGACCGAAATCAGCGACGCCATCGGCGCCGGCAAGCTGATCCTGGAGTTCCGATCGCGATATGAGGGCGTGGACCAGGCCAATTTCGCCAGGAATGCCGACGCCTTCACCCTGCGCACCCATCTGGGTTGGGAAACAGGCGCCTGGAACAGCGTCAAGGGCCTGATCGAATTCGAGGATATCCGGCACGCGGGCACGGTCCGCTACAATTCGAGCATCAACGGCAAGACAACATACCCGACGGTCGCCGATCCGGACGTGACCGAACTGAATCGGCTGCAATTGACCTGGACGCCAAGCCCGGATTTTTCCGCCGTGGTCGGCCGCCAACGGATCGCCTTGGATGACCAGCGTTTCATCGGCAACGTCAACTGGCGCCAGGATGAACAGACGTTCGACGCGATCAAGTTGGACGGCGGCTATGGCCGGCTGAAGGCGAGCTACGCCTATCTCGGCAAGATCAACCGTACCGTCGGCCAGTCCGCCGATTGGGACTCCAAGAGCCACCTGTTCAATGTGGGTTACACGGTATCTGAAGCCCTTAAACCCCAGGCCTATGTCTACGCCCTCGACCTGAAGCCGTCGCCGGCTGCATCGACCATAACCGTGGGCGCGCGCCTATCGGGCCAGGCCTGGCTCTCGCTGTTCAAGTTTAATTACATGGGCGGCTACGCCGACCAGAGGCCCTACGGGATCAATCCCGCTTCGTTCGATCTGAAATACTGGACTGGGGAAGTTTCGGGCACATACGACATCTATACCGTTAAGCTGAACTACGAGTCCCTAGGCGGGGACGGTAAACGCGGATTCTCCACCCCCCTGGCCACTCTGCATCTTTACCAAGGCTGGGCCGACGCCTTCCTGACCACCCCGACTAAGGGAATCAACGACACCAATCTGTCGCTGACGATCAATCCCCGCTTCAAGTTGGATTACCTGCAGAACATCCAAATCTTCGCTCGATACAACGACTTCAAGACTGCCCTGGGCGGCGCGAAGCTGGGCTCCGAATGGGATGCGTCGGCCCAGGCGGCGATCACCACCAAGCTGATCGCCTTGGTCAAATACGCTGACTATTCCGGCGTCGCCGGAAGTCCCAGCCGCCGCAAGCTATGGCTGCAGCTCGACTACAACTTCTGATCCCGTCGCAACCGAATTTAGGAATTACGCCATGAGCAACGATTCTATGTCCGGCAAGACGGACCTCACCCGACGCGGCGTGCTTGGCGCCGCCGCCACCCTCGCCGCCGCCAAGGCCGCGTTTCCGGCCGGGGCCTTCGCTGCGGGCCGCGGACCTGAGACAACCAAGGCCAAGCTGGGCTTCATCGCCCTGACCGACTCCGCCCCCCTGATCATCGCCAAGGAACTGGGCCTATTCACCAAATACGGCATGCCCGACGTGGAGGTGCTGAAACAGGCTTCCTGGGCGGGGGTGCGCGACAATCTCGTGCTGGGTTCCGACGGCGGAGGCATCGACGGCTCCCACATCCTGTCACCCATGCCCTATCTGCTAAGCACAGGCGCGGCGACAGGGGGCCGGCCCGTGCCCATGTACATCCTGGCGCGGCTCAATCTGAACGGCCAGGCGATCTCGGTCGGCAATGACCTGAAAGCAGTCAAGGTCGGGCTCAACAGCGCCGGCGCCAAGGCCAAGTTCGCCCAGCTCAAGGCGGCCAACAATATCGCCAAGGTGGCCATGACCTTCCGCGGCGGGACCCACGATCTGTGGGTGCGCTACTGGCTGGCGGCCAGCGGCATCAATCCGGAAACGGATTGCTCGATGATCGTCATTCCCCCGCCCCAGATGGTCGCCAATCTCAAGGCGGGAACGCAGGACGCCTTTTGCGTGGGCGAGCCTTGGGGCGCCCAGACGGTCAATCAGAAAATCGGCTACACCGCCTGCCTCACCAGTGAAATCTGGATGGATCATCCGGAAAAGGCGCTCGGCATGCGGGCCGACTGGGTCGACAAACATCCCAATGCCGCCAAGGCCATTCTGGCGGCGGTGATGGAGGCCCAGATCTGGTGCGACAAGATGGGCAACCGCCCCCAGATGTGTTCGGTCGCCTCCGCACGCCAGTACATCAACGTGCCCATGGGCGACATCCTGCCCCGCCTGCAGGGCAGTGTCGATTTTGGCGATGGCCGCACGCTCAAGGCCTCGCCTCACATCATGAAGTTCTGGGCCAACAACGCCTCCTATCCGTTCAAATCCCACGATCTGTGGTTCCTGACGGAGGACCAGCGCTGGGGCGCCCTGCCCGCCTCAACCAACAAGGCGGCGCTCATCAACAAGGTCAACCGTTCGGACCTGTGGCGCGAAGCGGCCAAGAGCCTCAACGCCCCGGCGCCGGCTGGCGATAGCCGCGGCATCGAGAAATTCTTCGACGGCAAGGTGTTCGATCCGACCAATCCGGACGCCTATCTCGCCAGCCAGCCGATCCGGAAGCCCGCTTAAGCGCGGCTCCGTATGGTCCCGACGGCGGACATCCCCCCGCCGTCGGGATCGACCCGCAGGAGACTTGCATGACCACTTCCGCTCACAGCTTCAAGAAGGCGACGCCGGTGGCGGCTCCCAAGGCTGTGTCCGCCGCCCCTTCGGCCGCCCCTCGCGCTCTGAGCCGCGTGGCCGCAAGGCTGCGCCTCGCCGGCGCGGCGCTCGGGCGCAACCTCATCCCGCCCGGCCTAACCCTGCTGGTGATCCTGGCGGTTTGGCAATTGGCAGCCGGATCACACTCTGACGGCTTGCCGGCGCCCCTGACCATCTGGACCGATTCACGGGAGTTGATCCTGCATCCCTTCTTCGATCATGGCGGGGTCGACAAGGGCCTGTTCTGGCACATTCTGACCAGCCTCCAGCGAGTTGCCATCGGCTTCGCCCTGGCGTCCGTGGTCGGGGTCGGGTTGGGGGTTCTGGTCGGCGTCAGCATCTGGGCTCACCGAGGCCTCGATCCGGTATTTCAGATCCTCCGCACCGTGCCGCCCCTGGCGTGGCTGCCCATCTCCCTGGCCATGTTTCACCAGGCTCAGCCTTCGGCCCTGTTCGTGATCTTTATCACCGCCGTCTGGCCGATCGTCATCAACACCGCCGCCGGGGTGCGCAATATCCCCCCCGATTACATCAATGTGGCGCGCGTGCTGCGGCTGTCGCCATTGGAGTTCTTCTTCAAGATCGTCCTGCCGGCCACCACCCCGCACGTCTTCACCGGCCTGCGCATCGGAGTCGGCATGAGTTGGCTGGCCATTGTCGCCTCCGAAATGCTGCTGGGCGGCGTCGGCATCGGCTTCTTTATCTGGGACCAATACAACGCCTCACGCATCAGCGACATCGTCGTGGCTCTGATTTGGGTCGGCGTGATCGGCTTCATCCTCGATCGCATGGTGGCCCTCACCGGTCGCCTCATCTCACGCGGCTCGGCCGTCTAGAAAGGCGCCCCAAATGTCCAAGGCTTATCTGTCTATCGAAGCTGTCGGCGTCACCTTCACCAAGGGGACCGTCCACAGCGAGGTGCTACGCAATATTGAGCTTCAGGTTGACCGGGGCGAGTACGTCTCGATCATCGGCCATTCCGGTTGCGGCAAGTCGACCCTGCTTAATGTGGTGGCCGGTCTGCTTCCGGTGAGCACCGGCGCGGTCATCCTGGACAGCCAATCGGTCGATGAGCCCGGACCGGAGCGGGCGGTGGTGTTTCAGAACCACAGCCTGCTGCCTTGGCTGTCGGTCTATGAGAACGTCCGCCTAGCGGTGGACAAGGTGTTTTCGGGCAAGATGAACGGCGCCGAGCGCAACGATTGGACCCTGCATAATTTGGATTTGGTGCAGATGACCGCAGCGCGGAACAAACGCCCAAGCGAGATATCCGGCGGCATGAAACAACGGGTCGGCATCGCCCGCGCCCTGGCCATGCAGCCCAAGGTGCTGCTGCTCGACGAGCCGTTCGGCGCCCTGGACGCCCTAACCCGCGCCCACTTGCAGGACAGCGTGATGGACATCCACGCCAAGCTGAAAAATACGGTGCTGATGATCACCCATGATGTTGATGAGGCCACGCTGCTGTCCGATCGGATCGTGATGATGACCAATGGTCCGGCTGCCTCGATCGGCCAAATCCTGGCCGTCCCGCTGGAGCGCCCGCGCCGACGGCTCGAACTGGCCAACTCCCCGGACTATATGCTGGCCCGGGCGGCGGTTCTGGAGTTCCTCTACGCCCGGCGCGCGCCGGCCATGGACGCCGCCTAGACGGCTCGGCGCCGGAATTTGGGGCGCCCGGACGCCTAAAAGCCGTTGATTTGAACAGTAGGCGCCCAATGATTGTGCGGCGCAGCGCAATCGGGCCACGAGACGCTAAACGGCCTAATCGGCGGCCGCCGGTTGGCGCATCTTGGATCGGACATCGCGGAGCAATGGCGTTTCGCGCGGCCGAGAGGCCAGCCTGGCAAGGTTGCCGGGGAATCGTTTCGGACAACGACGTCCGTCTGGGGATCGCACCCTGGGCGGGCGTTTTTTGCATTTTGGGAGATCGCATGTCGATCAAAGCGATGTTGAAGTCGGGCCACACGCCCACCTTGTTCTCCGCCTTCCTCTATTTCGATTTCAGTTTCATGGTCTGGGTGCTGTTGGGTCCTCTCGCGGTCCTGATCGGGACCGACCTGCAACTGAACGCGGCCCAGAAAGGGCTGATGGTCGCGGTTCCCTCCCTAGCCGGCGCGGTGCTGCGCGTGGTCAACGGCGTGCTGGTCGATCGGATTGGTCCCAAGCGCACGGGAATTATTGGCCAGCTCATCGTGCTGGCGGGCCTGTTCACGGCCTGGCGGCTGGGCGTGCATAGCTTCACTCAAGTGCTGATGTTGGGCGCAGTGCTCGGCGTCGCCGGGGCCGCCTTCGCGGTGGCTCTGCCCCTGGCCTCGCGTTGGTATCCTCCCGAGCATCAGGGTCTGGCGCTCGGCATCGCCGGCGCGGGCAATTCCGGCACAGTGCTGGCCGCCCTGTTCGCCCCGAGCCTAGCCGCCCGGTTCGGCTGGACCAACGTCCTGGGCTTGGCGATGATTCCGCTCGCCGTCGCCTTCGCGGTCTTCGTATTGCTAGCCAAGGACGCACCCGGCCGCGCGCCGATCAAATCCGTCGGCGACTACCTGAAGGTGCTGGGCCAAGGCGACGCCTGGGGCCTCATGGGCCTTTACGCCGTGACCTTCGGCGGCTTCGTCGGCCTGTCGTCCTCCCTGCCGCTGTATTTCCACACCGAGTACGGCCTCAGCCCCGTCACCGCCGGCTTCTTCACTGCCGCCTGCGTCTTCGCAGGGTCGATGGTCAGGCCGGTGGGCGGCGCCCTGGCCGACCGCTACGGCGGGGTGCGCGCCCTTCGCATTGTGTTCACGGTGGCCGCCATCGCCTTGACCGTGGTCAGTCTAGGGATGCCGAGCGTGGGGTTGGCGCTGGGCGCGATCATTGTCGGCATGCTGGCCCTCGGCATGGGCAACGGCGCTGTGTTCCAACTGGCCCCGCAACGTTTCCGCCGCGAAATGGGCCTGATGACCGGCCTAATCGGCATGACCGGCGGCTTGGGTGGTTTCTATCTGGCCTCCAGCCTGGGGGTCTCCAAGCAGGCGACCGGCAGCTATCAGGCCGGGCTCCTGATCTTTGCCGGTCTGGCCTTCGTCGCCCTGCTGGGCCTGGGCGCCGTGCGCAAACGCTGGACCACCTGGTCCGCCCCCCAAGTCGCCCAGGCCCAGGCGTGAGGACAAGCGTATGAGCAAGCAACGCCTCATCGTCGTCGGCAACGGCATGGCCGGTTGCCGGGCCGTGGAAGAAATCCTCAAGCGCGATCCCGACCGTTACGCCATCACGGTGTTCGGCGCCGAGCCCAGGGTGAACTACAACCGGATCATGCTGTCCCCGGTCCTGGCGGGCGAGAAGCGTTACGAAGACATCATCATCAACGATGAGGCTTGGTACCGCGACAACGGCATCGTCCTTCACGCCGGCCGCGCCGTCCTGTCCATCGATCTGGAGCATCGGCGGGTTCATGCCGAAGGCGGGCTGACGGAGGCCTATGATCAACTGATCCTGGCCAATGGCTCCGACCCCGTGCGCCTGCCCCTGCCGGGGGCGGACCTGAAGGGCGTGGTCACCTTCCGCGATCTGGACGACGTCGAGGCGATGCTGGCGGCGGCTGAGCGACCCGGGTCAAAGGCAGTCGTGATCGGCGGCGGCCTGCTGGGCCTGGAGGCCGCCTATGGTTTGGCCCGGCGCGGCATGGACGCCACCGTTGTCCACCTGAATGACGTGCTGATGGAGCGCCAACTCGACGAGGCGGCCGGTTTCATGTTGGCGGAGGCCCTCAAGGCGCGCGGCGTGGCGACGGTGTTGGGCGCCCAATCCGAGGAGATCCTCGGCAAAGACGGACGAGTCAGCGGCCTCAAGCTCAAGGATGGCCGAGTCCTGCCCTGCGACCTGCTGGTCATGGCCGTCGGCATCCGTCCCAACGCGGCCCTGGCGCGCGCGGCAGGCCTGGAGGTCAATCGCGGCGTGGTGGTGGACGATCAGATGCGCGCGTCCGATCCATCCGTGTTCGCCGTCGGCGAATGCGCCGAGCATCGCGGCGTCGCCTACGGCCTGGTCGCGCCGATCTGGGACATGTGCCGCACCCTGGCGGAAACCTTGACCGACGGCGATGCCGCCTATGCCGGTTCTGTGCTGTCGACGCGACTCAAGGTGTCGGGCGTAGACGTGTTTTCTGCTGGGAAATTCTCAGGCGGGGCGGGCTGCGAGGACGTGGTGTTCCGCGATGCAGGCCGCGGGGTCTACAAGCGTCTGGTGCTGGAGGACGGCAAGCTGACCGGCGCGGTCCTGTTCGGGGATGCGAGCGACGGCAATTGGTATTTCGACCTGATGCGCACAGGCGCCGACGTATCGGCAATGCGCGAGACCCTGGTGTTCGGCCAGGCGATCACGGAGGGCCTTCGAGGCTTGGACCCTAACGCGGCCGTTGCGGCCATGGCGGACTCCGCGGAGATCTGCGGCTGCAACGGCGTGTGCAAGGGGGCCATCACTGGCGCTATCGCCGGCCAGGGCTTGAGCACGCTCGATGAGGTGCGGGCGGTGACCAAGGCTTCCGCATCCTGCGGTTCCTGCACCCCCTTGGTCGAGCAGTTGCTCAAGCTGACTCTGGGCGACGGCTTCAAGCCCATGGAGGGGCCAAAATCCGTCTGTAAATGCACCCATTATCCCCACGACGAGGTGCGCCGACGCATCCTCTCGCAGGAGCTCAAGTCGATCCCGGCGGTCATGCAGGCCCTGGAATGGACCACGCCCGACGGCTGCGCCTCGTGCCGACCGGCCATCAACTACTACCTGCTGTGCGCCTGGCCCGGAGAATATCGCGACGACAAGCAGTCCCGCTTCATCAATGAACGAGTGCACGCCAATATCCAGAAGGACGGAACCTATTCGGTGGTGCCGCGCATGTGGGGCGGGGTAACCTCCTCGGCCGAGCTTCGCGCCATCGCCGATGTGGTCGACAAGTTCGACATACCCACCGTCAAATGCACCGGCGGCCAGCGCATCGATCTTTTGGGTGTGAAGAAAGACGACCTCCCGGCCGTCTGGTCCGATCTTAACGCAGCCGGGATGGTGTCCGGTCATGCCTATGGCAAGGCCCTGCGCACGGTGAAGACCTGCGTCGGTTCCGAATGGTGCCGCTTCGGCACCCAGGACTCCACGGGCCTGGGCGTGCGGCTCGAGAAGTTCATGTGGGGCTCCTGGACTCCCGCCAAGCTCAAACTCGGCGTGTCTGGCTGCCCGCGCAACTGCGCCGAGGCGACCTGCAAGGACATCGGCGTGGTCTGTGTCGACAGCGGCTACGAAATTCACATCGGCGGCGCCGCCGGGCTGCATATCCGCGGCACGGAGCTTTTGACCAAGGTCGCCGATGAGGACGAAGCGGTCTGGACCATCTGCGCCATCACCCAGCTCTACCGCGAGGAAGCCTGGTACTTGGAGCGGATCTACAAGTGGATGGATCGTGTCGGCTTGGATTCAATCCGGACCCGGATCGAGGACCCGGAGCAGCGCCGCGCCCTCTACGACCGGTTCTCCTATTCCCAAAGGTTCTATCGCATCGACCCTTGGGCGCAGCGCGTCGCCGGTCGGCATACCGAAGAATTCACGCCCCTCAGCCGTCGCATGGAGTTCGAGCCCGCATGAACGCGATCATGAAGCCCTCAGTTTGGACAGACGTTGGGGCCGTGACCGACATCCCTCTGCGCGGCGCCAGGCGGGTCCCGGCGCCGGGCGGCGACATCGCCGTGTTCCGCACCGGCGACGGCGGAGTGTTCGCCTTGCGCGACGCCTGCCCACACAAGGGCGGACCGCTCAGCCAGGGCCTGGTCCACGGCCATTCGGTCGCCTGCCCCCTGCACAACTGGAACATCGATCTGGCCACGGGTCAGCCGATGGGCGCTGATCGGGACAAGGGCTGCGCTCCGGTCATTCCCGTCAGGATCGTCGAGGGGCGGGTGTTTCTGGCCTCCACGGCAAGAGCGCCATAGGGCGATGGCGGACGGTTGCGCTCCCTTGTCGGCAATTCGCACGACCTGCCCTTACTGCGGCGTCGGGTGCGGCGTGTCTGCGAGGCCGCAAACGGATCGAAGCCTGGCCGTCGGCGGAGACACTGAGCACCCGGCAAACTTGGGCCGGCTTTGCTCCAAGGGCTCCGCGCTGGGCGCGACGGTGGGCCTACAGGGCCGGCTGCTTGAGCCGATGATCGGGTCACGGGCAGTAGATTGGGCGATGGCGATCCAGCGGGTCGCGTCGGGGTTCAAGAAGACCATTGCCGAACATGGCCCGGATTCAGTGGCGTTTTATGTTTCGGGCCAGCTACTGACCGAGGACTATTACACCGCCAACAAGCTGATGAAGGGGTTCATCGGCTCGGGCAATATCGACACCAATTCGCGTCTGTGCATGGCCTCGGCGGCGGCGGCGCACAAACAGGCCTTCGGGGCCGACCTCGTGCCGGGCTGCTATGAAGACCTGGATCTGGCTAACCTAGTGGTCTTTTGCGGCCACAACGCCGCTTGGACCCATCCGGTGCTGTTTCGACGGATGGAGGCGGCCAAGGCGCGCGGCCAGCGCCATGTGGTGATCGATCCGCGCCGAACCGACACGGCGGAGGGCTGCGACCTGTTCTTGCCCCTGGCGCCGCAAACGGACGTGCGCCTATGGAATGGCCTGCTGGCGGATCTGGATCGGCGTGGTGCGGTGGACCGTGCTTTTGTCGCCGCCCACGTCTCGGGCCTGGAGCAGACCCTCGCCGGGCTGGGCGAGACCGACCAGTCCATCGCCGCCGTGGCGCAAGATTGCGGCGTTTCGCCCGCCGATCTGGAGACCTTCTACCTCTGGTTCGCCCAGACCCCGCAGACCGTCAGTCTGTTCTCCATGGGCGCCAATCAGTCGGCCCAGGGCGTGGCTAAGGGAGCAGCGATCATCAACGCCCACCTCGCGACCGGGCGCATCGGCAAGCCGGGCGCCTGCCCATTCTCGATCACCGGCCAGCCCAACGCCATGGGCGGACGCGAAACCGGCGGCATGGCCAATACCCTGGCCGCGCACATGGACTTCGAGCCTGAAGACCGGGCGCGCGTGGCCCGTTTCTGGGGCTCGGAGCGGATCGCCCCGCGCCCGGGTCTAAAAGCCGTCGACATGTTCGAGGCGGTGCATGACGGCCGGATCAAGGCGATCTGGATCATGGCCACCAATCCTGCGGTGAGCATGCCCAACGCCTCGCGCGTGCGCGAAGCCCTGGCCGGCTGTCCCTTGGTGGTCGTGTCCGACTGCATGGCGCAGACCGACACCATGGCCCTGGCCCATGTGAAACTTCCGGCCCTGGCCTGGGGCGAGAAGGATGGGACAGTCACCAATTCCGAGCGATGCATTTCGCGGCAGAGGCCCCTGTTCGCGCCGCCGGGTCAGGCCCGCGCGGACTGGCGGATCATCGCCGATGTCGCCGCCGCCATGGGCTACGCCGACGGTTTCAACTGGCGTTCGTCGGCCTCGGTATTCCGTGAATACGCCCGGTTGACCACCTATGAGAACCGCTCTCGCGTGCTCAACCTGGGACCCATGTCGGGCCTGTCCCGTGAGCAGTACGACGACCTGCAGCCCATTCAATGGCCCGTCGGCCTCCATGGTGGGACCGCGCGCCTATTTGCCGATGGCGTGTTCGCCACCCCGGACGGGAGGGCGCGGATGGTCCCGACGATCGCACGGGCTCCCGCCGAACCGACCAGCGGGGGCTTTCCCTTTTCGCTCAACACCGGCCGGGTGCGAGACCACTGGCACACCCTGACACGCACCGGCTTGGCCGCCGACCTATGCCGCCATGCGCCTGAGCCCTACGTGGAGGTTCACCCCCTCGACGCCGAGCCCCTGGGCATTGGCGACGGCGCGCTCGCCCGGGTCCGCACGCCTTATGGCGAGGCCGTCGCGGTGGCGCGCCTGTCCGACCGGCAAAGGCGCGGCGGCCTGTTCATGCCCATGCACTGGACCGACGCCTTCGCACCCTCGGGCCGCGCCAATCCGCTGATCGGACCTCATGTCGATCCGGTCTCCGGGCAGCCTGAGTTCAAGCACGCGCCGGCGCGGCTGTCAGCCTACCGCGAAACCTGGCGCGGCTTCCTGCTGTCGCGCGAGCCGCGCCAGTCCCCCGGCGGGTTGGAACTCGTCTGGCGGCGCACACCGCAGGACGCCTGCCACCTGCACGAATTCGCGGGACGGGGCGATCAGGTTGAACGCGATGCGCTGTCAGCCGCCGTGGGCGTTCCGCTCGATGGCGAAGTGTTGAGCCTGGATGACGCGGCGACCGGTTCGCGGCGACGCGCGGTCCTCAAGGGTGGTCGGCTTGAGCAGGTGTTGTTGGTGACCGTGGGCGGCCGACTGCCCCCGCGCGATTGGCTGGCCGATCTCTTCACCCGCGACGAGATCTCGGTCGAGGATCGCGCGACCCTGTTGGCCGGACGGCCCGCCGCGCTCATGCCCGAAGTCGGTCCGATCGTCTGCGCCTGCCTCAAGGTCGGCGCCAACACCATCGGCGATGCGATCAAGGCCGGCGCGTCCGATCTGGCCGCAGTCGCCGCCGCGACCGGGGCCGGGACCAATTGCGGCTCCTGCAGACCGGAGATCGCGAGACTCCTGACCGGCCGCCCCATTGAGAGGATCGCCAATGCCGCGTGAGCTCGGAAAAGTCATGCTGGTGGGCGCCGGACCGGGCGCGGCGGATCTGCTGACCCTGCGCGCGTTGCGGGTCATCCAAGGCGCCGACGCCCTGCTCTACGATGCCCTAGTGGAGGCCGAGGTGCTCGATCTGGCTCCAAGGCGCTGCCTGCGCATCCGCACCGGAAAGCGCGCCAACGGTCTCAGCATGGGTCAGGAGGAGATCAACGCCCTGATGCTGAAGCTGGCGCGCCAGGGTCGCAATGTCGTGCGGCTCAAGGGCGGTGATCCCTCGATTTTCGGCCGGTCCGGCGAAGAAGTCGATTTTCTCCAAGCGCGCGGCATTGAGGTCGAAATCGTTCCCGGCGTGACCGCAGCCAGCGCTGCGGCGGCCCAGTTCGGCTTTGCCCTGACCCACCGCGGCGCGGCGCGCAGGGTGATGTTCGCCACGGCCCGGGTGCGCGACGGCGCGATCGTGGAAGACGGCTGGCCCCTCTGCGCCGACCCGAGCACGACCCTGGCCCTTTACATGGCGCGCGACAGCGCAGAGCTGGTCTGTCGCCGCCTGATCACCGAAGGCCGCTCGCCCCATACGCCGGCCTTGGCCGTGGAAAACGCGGGGCGCCCGAACGCGCGTTTGTTGAAGGCGACCTTGGCCAACT
Organism: Pseudomonadota bacterium; assembly: GCA_048498155.1. Taxonomy (GTDB): domain Bacteria; phylum Pseudomonadota; class Alphaproteobacteria; order Caulobacterales; family Caulobacteraceae; genus BOG-938. Next base: position 53,031 of record JBEHYN010000003.1, read on the forward strand.
TGGGCGCGACCGTTGCTCAAGCGGCTCCAATGGGTCCCGTCGTACTGATCGTGGGCGCTGTCGCGGCCCAGGCGGGGCGGTTGGACGGTGACGCCGGCGTCGCGTCGCTTGCGGGGTGCGGGTAATCCATGGACGCTGATGGGCCCATTTTCGCTTTCGAGGCCGATTTCGCCGGCGCGCTTCACTGCATTCCGATGGTGGTTCGCTTCAATCTCGACCAGTGCGGCGTGAAGCTGAGCCTCAAGCAGTGGAATCGATTTGCCCTGCGTGATCGCGCCCGACTGATCGGCCAATTTTGCGATACGCCGCAAGAGACATCCGACTATCGAAGCTATCTCATCGAACTGATTGAATACGGTTCATTCGAGCGGGTGAGCGAACTGGTGATCGATCCGTCTCCAGCGTGGAGCGTTGTCGAGCAAGTGCCCGAGCGCATCGCAGACTACGCGGCGGGGTTAGGTCTGGCTCCCCCGACCTTGCGGTCATGGACGGCGCTCACGCCGCTGCAGCGTTTCGCCCTGTTCAAGCTCACGCGTCCCGGTCACGACAACGACAATTTCATTCCTGCCCTGCGTGAATTTGGCCTCCTCTGAGGGCCTTGGGTCCGACGCAGAAGCCCGCCGATGCGCGATCGATCCCCGTTCGTCTCCCCCAACCGCCGCCAGCGGCGCCTACGCTGTTTGAGCGCCTCAAGGACCAGACCTGAAAATTATCAGCGCTCGGCGGAACCTTCGCATCCAAAGGACGCTTAGTCTCAGATGCTGAATTCCAACAAGGCGGCGTCGGGGGTCTGCAATTGTGCCGAGTTCAGAGCAGGGCGTTTTGATGGCGGTTATTCTCATCGTCGAGGATGAGGTGTTTATCCGGCAAAATGCCGAGTGTCTCATTGAGGATATGGGCCACAATACTCTTTTGGCGGGCAGCCTGGATGAAGCGTTGGCGCACCTTTCAGCGTCTCAACGCATCGACGCGCTCTTCGTCGATATACGTTTGAGCGAACTGGCTTTCGGCGGCTATGAGATCGCCAACCAAGCCGTCAAGCTTCGGCCGGAATTGCGGGTATTGTACACCTCCGGCAGCACCCTCACTGATGAAATCAAAGATTTATTTGTCGAAGGCGGACAATTTATTCAAAAGCCTTACTCTCCCGATGAACTTGAGATTTCTTTTGGTCAGCTTTTTCAATAAAATCTGATGTACTTTGCAATACAATTGGCTTCTGTTCGTAAACTTTAGTTAGGGCGCCCAATTACCATTTCACACTCAGAGGACGACGCGGAGGGCCTGCTGGCCCAGGGCCCCGACAACGCCGCGCACCGCCAAACGGAAGAATCGATCGTCAAGGCCGGCGCGCTGCAAAGCGCCATCTTCAACAGCGCCAACTTTTCCAGCATCGCCACCGACGCCAAGGGTGTGATTCAGATCTTCAACGTCGGGGCCGAGCGGATGCTGGGCTATACCGCCGCCGAGGTGATGAATACGATCACCCCCGCCGATATCTCCGACCCACAGGAGCTGATCGCGCGCGCCCAGGCCTTGAGCGCCGAGCTGGCGACCGCGATTACGCCCGGCTTCGAGGCTTTGGTGTTCAAGGCCTCACGCGGCATCGAGGACATCTACGAGCTGACCTACATCCGCAAGGATGGGACTCGGTTTCCAGCCGTGGTCTCGGTCACGGCGCTACGTGACGCCCAGGGCGCCATCATCGGCTACTTGCTGATCGGCACCGACAACACCGCGCGTAAGGCGGCGGAAGAAGCCCTGCTCCAGGCGGGGGCCCTGCAAAGCGCGATCTTCAACAGCGCCAACTTTTCCAGCATCGCCACCGACGCCAAGGGTGTGATTCAGATCTTCAACGTCGGGGCCGAGCGGATGCTGGGCTATACCGCCGCCGAGGTGATGAATACGATCACCCCCGCCGATATCTCCGACCCACAGGAGCTGATCGCGCGCGCCCAGGCCTTGAGCGCCGAGCTGGCGACCGCGATTACGCCCGGCTTCGAGGCTTTGGTGTTCAAGGCCTCACGCGGCATCGAGGACATCTACGAGCTGACCTACATCCGCAAGGATGGGACTCGGTTTCCAGCCGTGGTCTCGGTCACGGCGCTACGTGACGCCCAGGGCGCCATCATCGGCTACTTGCTGATCGGCACCGACAACACCGCGCGTAAGGCGGCGGAAGAAGCCCTGCTCCAGGCGGGGGCCCTGCAAAGCGCGATCTTCAACAGCGCCAACTTTTCCAGCATCGCCACCGACGCCAAGGGTGTGATTCAGATCTTCAACGTCGGGGCCGAGCGGATGCTGGGCTATACCGCCGCCGAGGTGATGAATACGATCACCCCCGCCGATATCTCCGACCCACAGGAGCTGATCGCGCGCGCCCAGGCCTTGAGCGCCGAGCTGGCGACCGCGATTACGCCCGGCTTCGAGGCTTTGGTGTTCAAGGCCTCACGCGGCATCGAGGACATCTACGAGCTGACCTACATCCGCAAGGATGGGACTCGGTTTCCAGCCGTGGTCTCGGTCACGGCGCTACGTGACGCCCAGGGCGCCATCATCGGCTACTTGCTGATCGGCACCGACAACACCGCGCGTAAGCTGGTGGAGGAAGAACAGAAGAAGTCCGACCAGCGTCTCCGGGACCAGCAATTTTATACCCGCTCGCTGATCGAATCCAACATCGACGCGCTGATCGCCACCGACTCTTCCGGCATCATCACTGACGTCAACAAGCAAATGGAGGCGCTCACCGGCTGCACCCGCGACGAACTGATCGGCGCACCCTTCAAGGACTGCTTCACCGATCCGGGCCGAGCCGAGGCGGGCATCAACCGCGTGCTGAGTGAAAAGTCGATCACCGACTACGAGCTGACGGCGCGCGCCCGAGATGGCAAGCAGACAGTCGTCTCCTACAACGCCACAACATTCTATGACCGCAACCGGAAGCTTCAGGGCGTTTTCGCAGCGGCGCGCGACGTCACCGAGCGCAAACGGGTCGAGGCGGAACTGCAGCAGGCCAAGGCCGCCGCCGAGAGCGCAAGTCGCACCAAGTCAGATTTCTTGGCCAGTATGAGCCATGAGATCAGAACGCCGATGAACGCGATCATGGGCATCGCCGATCTGCTGGCCAAGACTGTGTTGACCCCCGAACAGGACAAGTTCGTGCAGATCTTTCGCCGTTCGGGCGACAATCTGCTGAATCTCATCAACGACATTCTCGACCTGTCGAAGGTGGAGGCCTCGCAGTTAGACCTGGAGCAAACCGGCTTTTCGCTGAGCGACCACCTGGAGAAGGTGATCGAGATGGTGGCGCCGCGAGCCCATGAGAAAGGCCTGACGCTAGTGTGCGAGATCGCCCCGAGCGTGAGTAACGATCTGGTCGGCGACCCGACTCGACTGCGGCAGGTGCTTCTCAACCTGCTCGGCAACGCGATCAAGTTCACCACGATCGGCGGCGTGTCGCTGAGAGTCGAGCCCGATGCGGACAGCTCGGTTCCGACTGCTCTGCGGTTCACTGTTGCGGACACCGGAATCGGCATTGCCGAAGAGAAGCTGGGCCGCGTGTTCGAACGCTTCACCCAGGCCGATTCTTCCACAACTCGGCGGTTCGGCGGCTCGGGCCTGGGGCTGACGATTTCCAAGCGTCTTGTCGAATTGATGGGCGGGCGCATCTGGGTCGAAAGCAAGGTCGACAAGGGAAGCAAGTTTGCCTTCGCGGTGCCGTTTGAGGTCTGGGCGGCCAGCGTGCGGCCGGTGAGCGCGCCGGAAAGCGCAGGTTCTGAGACAGCCTTGCCTGCCCTACGCATCCTCATGGCCGAGGACTCTGCAGACAACTGCACCATCACCTTGGCCTATCTGGAGTCCACGCCCTACCAGATCGACGTGGCCGAAACGGGCGCCATTGCCTGCCAACTGTTCATGGCGGGCCACTACGATCTGGTCCTGATGGACCGGCAAATGCCGGTCATGGACGGCCTCACCGCCACGCGCACGATCCGGGAATGGGAAAGGACCCAAGGTCGGGCGCCGACGCCGATCATCGCCCTGACCGCCTCGGCGCTGAAGGGTGATCGGGAGACATGTCTGGCGGCCGGGTGCACGGCCTATCTGACCAAGCCCATCAAGCAGGACGTGCTGCTGCAGGCGATCAAGGACTATTCCAAGGTGGCGCTGCTCCCCCCAGCGGAGGCGCTCGTCCGCAGAGCCACCGCCGCTCAGAAATTGGCGGCCCGCACGCCCGCCTATCTGGAGAACTGCAGACAGAATGTCCTCGCGATTCAGAACGCCTTGGATAGGGCTGACTTCGAGGCCGTAGTGATCCTGGCGCACAATATGCGGGGGTCAGGCGGCGGATTTGGCTTCCAACCCATCACCGACCTGGGCGCCGCCATCGAACAAGCCGCAGACAATGGCGACCTGCAAGCAGCGCGCAAATGGGTGGAGGAATTGTCACTGTATCTGGACGGTGTCGGCCCTGTTCCGCTCGCCAGCTGACACGATTACGCCCACTTGATCGTGTCGGTGAAGGAAAATGGTAGGCCCGGCTGGACTCGAACCAGCAACCAGACCGTTATGAGCGGCCGGCTCTAACCATTGAGCTACGGGCCTCCGAAGCACGCATGCGGTTAGCATGACCGCGCGCGCGCCGAAAGGCCGGTAGCGGCAGGCGCGATTGGGCCGTCAGCCGACGGCGGACCGAATACCGATTCTGTAAATGATCAGGCCGGCGAGAGCGATCAGCGCCACCGGCGCCGCAATGCCCATGACCTCGCCGAACACCATGGCCGGGCCTTCACGCCAGTCCACGCCCAGGTCGCCGACCACAGCCAGGAACGCGAACGCCAGAACGGCGAGAACTGTGGAGGTTCGCGGCCGGTGCAGGGCTTGCCCGGAATGGGATGTGGGGGAACTCAACACCGCTTTGGCCATGAAGGCTTCCCTCGTGTGCGCCCCCACAAGAGCGAGCGCTGTCGCCAGCGTTCCCCTCGTACGCCTAAAAGGGGAGTCAAAGTCCCCATCGGTCCCGCTCGCCGCCCTGGGCGCCGACTCAACGGGCGTTAAGGGCATCCTTCGCCCAGGGGATAGGCGCCGGCGCCCAAGCAAGGCCGAGCTTCACATGCTATGGCAACGTTTAGTCGTGAGGGGAGTTCCCCTTTCGAAGCGATGAGGTGTTCGTGCCAGCCTATATCAACCGCATCGCCACGGCGGTCCCGTCAAACGACATCCACCATGCGTTCGCCGCCTATGCCGAAGGCTTGCTCCCCGACTTCCGTCAACGCCGGCTGTTTCGCCGCATGGCCGAGCGCAGCCAGATCGATCAGCGCTGGTCCTGTTTGAAGGCGGCCGCTCCGGGGGCGAACATGGCCCTGGATACCGAAGGCTTTTATCGGCCCGGCGCCTTTCCCTCCACCGCCCAGCGCATGCGCCTGTTCGAGGCGAAGGCGCCGGATCTGGCGATCAAAGCCCTGGAGGGCCTGGAATTGGGCGATCAGGCCGCCAAGATCACCCACCTGATCATCACCTGCTGCACCGGCTTCGCCGCGCCGGGCTTGGACCTTCAGATCGCCGCGCGACTGGGATTGAACCCGTCCGTCGAGCGCACCATTGTCGGCTTCATGGGCTGCTACGCGGCCATCAGCGCCTTGAAGCTGTCGCGCCACATCGTTCGCTCCGAACCCAAGGCCCAGGTGCTGGTGGTCAGCCTGGAGCTATGCACCCTGCATCTGCAGGAAACCGAAAACATTGAGCAGGCCCTGACCTTCCTGGTTTTCGGCGACGGCTGCGCGGCGGCCCTGGTCACGGCCGAGCCCCAAGGCTTGTCGCTCGACGCCTTCCATGCCGAGGTGGCGCAGGACAGCCAGGACCAGATTACCTGGCATATTCGCGATCAGGGCTTCGATATGTTCCTTTCAGGCCAGGTGCCCAACTCCATCGGGCGGGCGCTCAAAGCCGGCAAGGATAAAATCCTGGGCGGGGTCGAACCGGACGCCATCGACATGTGGGCTGTTCATCCCGGCGGGCGCACTGTGTTGGACGCCGTTGAGCTGGCCTACGCGCTGCCGCCCAAGGCCCTGGCCGCCTCGCGCCAGGTTCTGAGCGGCTTTGGCAACATGTCATCGGCCACAGTGATGTTTGTGCTCAAGGCTCTCATGCAGGGGCCCACAGCCGGCCGCCGCGGCTGCGCCCTGGCGTTTGGGCCGGGCCTGACCGCCGAAACCATGTTGTTCAGCGGCGCCTGATATGGGCCTGCCCGACTTCTCAAGCCGCGCGTCGCTCCGCGAATGGATGGACGACGACGCCGTGGATTTCGACACCTTCGCCGGATGCCTGAGGGATCTGGCCAAGGTCAATGTGGCCACCCTGGCCCACCGCCCGACCCTGGCCTATCTTGAGCAGTTGGCGCGAACGGGGCGATGGCCAAAGGACCGGCCGCTGACCTTGCTCGACGTGGGTTCAGGCTATGGCGATGGGCTTCGCGCCATCCAACAATGGGCGACACGGCGCGCATTGGACATCAGCCTGACCGGCCTGGATCGCAATCCCTGGTCGGCGCAGGCCGCGCAAGCCGCCTCGGGGCCGCACCCGCCGATCGCCTGGCTGACGACCGACATATTTGACTACGCGGGCGAGCCGGACGTGATCATCAGCTCGCTGTTCACCCATCATTTGGACGACTGGCAGCTGAAACGTTTCTTGGGCCTGATGGACCGGCGCGCGCAGATCGGCTGGCACGTGAACGACCTGCTGCGTCACCCTGTGGCCTACCTCGGCTTCAGCGCCCTGGCCCAGGTCATGCGCTGGCATCCGTTCGTGCGTCATGACGGGCCGGTCTCGATCCTTCGGGCCTTTTCTCCCCAGGACTGGCGCGGTTATCTGGCCGAGGCGGGGGTTGAAGGGGCGAGCGTTCGACGCCGGTTCCCCTTCCGCCTGTGTGTCTCCAAGACCATGGCCCTATGACCCGGCCTTTCTCGCCAATTTGCAGATGACTTACGACGCGCTCATCGTCGGCGCCGGCCCGGCCGGATCGACCGCGGCCCGCGTGCTGGCCCAGGCCGGCTGGTCGGTGGCGCTGGTCGAAAAGAGCGTCTTTCCCCGACGTAAGGTCTGCGGCGAATTCATATCGGCCACCAGCCTTCCGCTGCTGGACAGCGCGGAAATCGGCGACGGCTTCCGGTCTGCGGCCGGACCGGAAATCCGCCGCGTGGCCCTGTTCACGGGGGCCACCACGGTCAGCTCGGCCATGCCGCCGGTCCAGCACGGCGCCGGGGCCTGGGGCCGGGCGCTGGGCCGCGAGCATTTGGATGGCCTGCTGCGAGACGCCGCCGTTCGCGCCGGCGCTACGCTGTTCCAGCCATTCAAACTCGTGGGATTGCAACGAACCGACGGGATTCATCTGGCGCAAATCGAAGGCGATCAAGGCGTGCGGCCCATAGCGGCGCGTATCGTCATTGCGGCCAACGGCTCGTGGGAGCGCGGAGCCTTGTCGATTCCGGCGCGCGCCCATCGCTCCGACGATTTGCTGGCCTTCAAGGCGCATTTTTACGCCGACGACCTGCCGGGCGATCTGATGCCTCTGCTGATGTTTCCAGGCGGCTACGGCGGCATGGCCTCCACGGATGGGGACCGGCTAAGCCTGTCATGCTGCGTGCGCCGCGACACCCTCAAGCAAGCCCGGCAGGTCTTTGCCTCGCTGTCAGCCGGAGAGGCCGTGCTGGCGCATATCCGCCGTCACTGTCAGGGCGCGGACGCCGCCCTTCAGGGGGCCGAACTCGCGGGGCCGATTCTATCGGCCGGACCGATCCGCCCCGGCATTCGCCAGGCTCATCTCGACGGCGTATTCCGCGTCGGCAATGCGGTCGCAGAAGCGCACCCCATCATCGCCGAGGGCATCAGCATGGCGATGCAATCGTCCTGGCTATTGTGCCGGCGGCTGATCGACCATCAGGGCGCCATCGATGGACGCGGCGCTCAAGACATCGGCATGGCCTATGCCCGGGACTGGCGCGATCATTTCGCCCTGCGCCTGCGCGCCGCTGCGGTTCTGGCCCATGTCGCGATGCAGCCGGCGGGCGCTGCGCTCGCCGGTTCGCTCGTGCAGCGGATTCCGCAGTTATTGACCTGGGGCGCTCGTGTCAGCGGAAAGACCGCGGACGATGTCGTCCGCTCCCCGTCGCACACCCAACTCGCAGCACAGCCTTAAGCCGGCTGCAGCTGACGCCTGACCATCCGGCTATAGTCCTCGGCCAGACCCAGGCTGATGTCCCCGGGCTTGTAGATGTGTTCGGCGATCTCGCCCACGGGGGTAACCTCGGCGGCGCTGCCGGTGAGAAACACCTCGCTGAAGGTGCCCAACTCGTCGGGCATGATGTGCCGCTCGATCACCTCGATGCCCTTTTTGCGGGCCAGGCCGATGACCGACTGGCGGGTCAGACCGTTGAGGAAACAGTCGGGCGTGGGCGTGTGGATCGCTCCATCGCGCACCAGGAAGATGTTGGAGCCTGTCGATTCGGCCACATAGCCGCGCCAATCCAGCATCAGGGCGTCGGTGTAGCCTTCCTTCTCCGCCAGATGTTTGGAGATGGTGCAGATCATGTACAGGCCCGCCGCCTTGGCTTCGGTGGGCGCGGTGAACGGCGCCGGACGGCTGTACTTGGCCCGCGTCAGCCGCACGCCGCGCTTGCGATCCTCCGGGCTGAAGTAGCTGGGCCAATCCCACACGGCCACCGCCGTGTGAATGTGGGTCGCCTGGGCTGAGACGCCCATGGCCTCGGGCCCACGCCAGGCGATGGGACGCACATAGCAGTCCTCAAGACCCATCCGTGCAGCGGTCTCCTTGCAGGCGCGGTCGAGTTCCTCCACGCTGTAGGGGATTTGGAAGTCCAGGATGTTGGCGGAGCGATGAAGCCGCTCGGAATGTTCGCGCAGCTTGTAAATCTCGCCGCCGTACATCCGCGCGCCCTCGAACACACTGGACGCATAATGCAGCGCATGGGTCAGTACGTGAACCTTCGCCTCACGCCACGGTACGAATTGTCCGTCCAGCCAGATCCAGCCGTCGCGATCATCGTAGGGCAATAGAGACATTATGGGTCACTCCTTCCGTCTCGGTCTTAGACGCCGCCATACCGCCATCGTCAACTCCAGGCGGGCCGTGCGCGGCCAAACTCATCGCCCATGAGACCGCCGAGCCCCACCCCAGACACCCGCCTGATTCTGCGCGAGGAAGAACTCGACGCCTCGGTCGAACTGTTTGTCCTGGCCGAAGCGGCCCTGTGGTCCACCGCCGAAGCCGCGTTGCAAGGCCATCCGTCGGGGCTTGGACGCGGCCATTATCGCGCCGCCTTCCTGCTCAAGCGCAGGCCAGGCATTGGGGTGAACGAACTGGCCCAGCTCACCGGCCTGTCCAAGCAGGGCGCCAGCCGCGTGCTGTCTGATCTGGAAGGTTGCGGCTTCGTCGCCAAGGCCGCGGGCAAGGACGATGCGCGCCGTCGGCCCGCCCAGCTCACCGCCGCGGGCCGGGCCTTCGAGGCCAAGGTGTCCGAGCGCCTGCGCAACCACCTGGCCTTCGCCTATCGGTCCGGCGGCCTGGACGCGGTGCCGGGCGCGCGGCGCATTCTGGCCTCGGTGGCAGGCTCGCGATTGACCGTCTCCGCCCCCGGCGACAAGGACGGCGAATGAGCGAAGAGCGTCATTTGCTGGTGGTCGACGACGACGACCGCATTCGCAATCTGCTGAAAGAATATCTGGCCAGGGCCGGCTTTCGCGTCACAGCGGCCGCCGACGCCGCCGCGGCCCGCCGGGTATTGGCGGTGATCGACTTCGACCTCATGATCCTGGACGTGATGATGCCGGGCGAGGATGGCCTTTCGCTCACCCGATGGCTGCGCGCAGAGGTCGGCGCCAAGGCCCAGACGCCGATCCTGATGCTGACCGCCCGAGGCATGGCGGACGAACGCATTGAGGGGCTGGCGGTGGGCGTGGACGACTACATGGCCAAGCCCTTCGAGCCGCAGGAGCTGCTGCTGCGAATCGGCGCCATTCTGCGCCGAGCCTTGGCGACCCGACCGGCCCCCGCCGCGCGCCTTTCGCTGGGCGAGTGCGCCTTTGACGCGGGGCGCGGCGAGCTGACCCGGCAATCGGAGCCGGTGCGGCTGACTGAGGGTGAGGCCAAGCTGCTGCGGCGCCTCGCCGAACGCCCTCACCATCCGGTGGATCGCCTGGAATTGGCGCGCGATGCGGGAGAAGGCGGCGGACGCGCCGTGGACGTGCACGTCACTCGGCTGCGGCGCAAGATCGAGCTGGACCCGCGCAATCCCCGCTATCTGCAGACAGTACGCGGCGTCGGTTATATGCTGGCGCCCGATGACGTCTAGGGCCTCCGCGAAACGCAATTGGCTGCGGCTGTGGCCGAAGCTGCTTCTGCCCCGGATGCTCAAGCGCCGGGTGCCGACCTCCCTGTTCGCGCGTTCTCTGCTGATCATTGTCCTGCCCATCGGCGTGATGCAGATCGCAGTGACCTGGGCCTTCTTCGACGCCCACTGGCGCACGGTGACCAGCCGCCTGTCGGACGGCCTGGCCGGCGACGTCGCCTGGATCGTGGACAGTTACAAAACCAACCCCTCCTCGCTCGGCCGCATCGCCGACCGGGCGGAGCAATCGCTGGACCTGTCCGTCGCCCTGCAGGACGGACGAGACCTGCCAAGGGGGCGGCGCAACGCCCTGTTCCTTCCCGTGGATCAATCCATGCAGCAGGCCTTGACGGACCGGGTGAACGATCCCTTTTGGTTCGACGCCACACGCTATCCTGCCTATGTCGACATCCGGGTGAAGGTTAAGCGCGGCGTTTTGAGAATTCTCGCCCCACGCGAGCGCGCCTTCGCCACCAACGGCCATATTTTTGTCATGTGGTTGGCGGGCGCGACCTTCATCCTGACTTCGATAGCGGTGCTGTTCATCCGCAACCAGGTGCGCGCCATCGAACGGCTGGCCGAGGCGGCGGACGCCTTTGGGCGGGGCGCGGACGCCGACTTCAAACCCTATGGCGCGCGCGAGGTGCGACAGGCGTCCCAGGCCTTCCTGGAAATGAAGGACCGACTGCAACGCCATATCGAGCAGCGCACCACCCTGCTCGCCTCGGTCAGCCACGATCTGCGCACCCCCCTCACCCGCTTGAAGCTGGAGTTGGCCCTGGCCGAGCCCAGTTCCCGGCTGGAGGAGATGAAGCGCGATCTGGCCGAGATGGAGCACATGATCGACGAATACCTCGCCTTCGCCCGGGGTCAGGGCGGCGAGAATGTGGAAACCGTCGCGGTCCGCAACCTGATCGAAGAGGTGTCTGAAGGCGCCAAACGCGCCGGGGCCGAGGTCAGCCTCAAGCCCGGGCCGGACCTGATGGCCGCCGTACGCCCCAACGCCTTTAAGCGCGCCATGTCCAACCTGGTGATGAACGCCGCCGCCCACGGCGAGCGCATCGAGGTCGAGGCCCGCAAGGCGCCGGGCGGCGGGGTGGAAATCCTGGTGGATGACAACGGCCCCGGCATTCCGCCGGACCGCTATGAGGAGGCCTTTAGGCCGTTCAGCCGCCTGGACGATGCGCGAAATCAGAATGAGAAGGGTGTCGGCCTAGGGCTGGCCTTGGCGCGCGACATGGCCCGGGGGCATGGGGGCGATGTGACCTTGGATCGCAGTCCGCTGGGCGGGCTGAGGGCGGTGGTTACGCTGCCGGGGTAGCGGTCCAGCGCATATACAGCTTCCCGCCCTTGATCTGGAACGACTCCAGGCGGCGGAAGAAGGCCATGCCAAGCAGGGAGGTGCTCATGGGGGCCTGGTTGATCTGCATGGGCACGTCGTCGAAGCGCACGGGCCCGACCGCGAGGCTGGCCGCCTTGAAGCTCGCGCCGCGACCCATACCGTTGGCGGTTTCCGCCACGTCGGTGAATTTCAAGGCCTTGAGATCAACGCCCAAGCGCTGGGCGTCGGCGGGGCTGAGCACAATGTCGCTGGCGCCGGTGTCGGCCAGGAAGCGCACGGGCTCGCCATTGACCTGGCCCATGACATAGAAGCCGCCGTTCTGATCCTGGGTGACGACCATTTCGTGCGCGCTGAGCTGAACCGGATAGCCCGGCGCGAACTCGGCGCGGACGCGGGTCCAGGCGGAGGTCATCTCGGAGCGGAAGCTGTAGCCCACGGCCAGGACCGCCGCGATGCCCACCCAAACGAGAGTATTGCGCAAGGCCTCATGCGGTTGAAGCCGCAGGCGCAGCAGCAAGGAGGCGACGATGGTCACCATCATCAGACCCTGGGCCACGCTTTGCCAATCGCCGCCGCCGGGGAAATATTGACTGAGGGCCCAAATGCCCAGGCCCGCCAGACCGACGATCATAATCAGCAGCCCAAACCGCCGAGACGGCAGCGGAGGCCGCGGGGCCTTTGGCTTGGTTGGCGGATGGCTCCAGGGGCTTTGGGGGTCCGACACGCTCTAGCCGCCCAGGTTTTGCGAGCGCCTCACGGCGGCGGCCACGGCGCTTTCCAGCAGGTCCCCAAGGCCGCCCTGGCCCATCAAGACCTCCAACGCCGCCTGAGTGGTGCCGCCGGGCGATGTCACCTGACGGCGCAGTTCGGCGGGTTCTTCGCCAGAAGCTTCCAGCAGAGCGCCGGCGCCGGCGATGGTGGCCCGGGCGAGGCGGCGGGCGGCTTTTTCCGAAAGCCCCGCCTTCACGCCCGCGCCCTCGAGCGCCTCGATGAAGGCATACAGATAAGCCGGGGCGGAGCCGGACACCGCTGTAGCGGCGTGCATCAAGCTCTCGTGGGCTAGATCGACCGTGGTCGCCACCGGGGCGAACAGGGCGTGAGCGCGGGCGTGCGCTTCCAGGTCTGGGGCGTAGATCGAGGCGACGCCCTTGCCAATGGAGACCGCCGTGGTGGGCATCACCCGCGCCACACGGCGTCCGCCGAAGGCCGCAGCGATGTCGGCCAGGGCGACACCCGCCGCGATCGATACGATCACCGCGTCCGGCGCGAGATGAGCGGCTACGTCAGCGGCGGCGGCCTTCCACACCTGGGGCTTGACCGCCAGCAGCAGGGTGCGGACCTGAGCCAGCTCGCCGGAGGGCAGGTTAAGCCGTGCGCCGACGGCCTTGATGGCGTCGGACGGGTGGGGCTCGATAATGATCAGGTCTGCGGGATTGATGGCGCCGGCGCGCGCCCAGCCCTCGATCAGCGCCCCGCCCATGCGTCCAGCGCCGAGCAGACCGATGGGCCCAATGGAATTGAAGTCTAAGGCCACGGCCGCCCCCAAATCTGCATCTGGAGGTTTAAAGCCACTCGCTGAAAACTGCTAGGCTTGGCCGACGGTCTCGAACATGCAGGCGGCGATGGACTCTTCGGGATTCTTGCCGCCGTTCAGCAGGAAGTCGAAGGCCGGATAGAAGCGGTCCGCCCCTTCCACCGCCGCATCGATCATCGACGCGGCCTGGGCCAGTGTCGGCCGATCACCTGAGGACAGGGACAGGGCGTGACGGAACACGATTTCGCCGTCCTCGGGCCACAGCTCGAAATGGCCGAGCCAAACGCGCTGATTGATCATCGACAGCAGAGCGTAGGCCTGATTGCGCTTGGATTTGCGGGCGCGGATATCGAGCGATAGGCACAGTTGCAGGCAGTCGGCCTCTGGCCGCCAGGCGAACCACAGCTCGTAATCTTTCCAATCCCCCGCCAAGGCGAAGGCGAGATCGCCGTCGTCAGTTCGGTCGAAGCTGAGGTTTTCGGCGGCCAGAACACGCTCGACCACGTCCAGGGGGTCCAGGGCGAAGTCCACGTCTTCATCCGGCTGGGGAATGTCCATGCCTCGGAGCTTCCATAATGGACGCCGCCACTGCACTCGCAGTGGGGAATCGTTGACTTCAATTAGAGCCTAACCTGTGAAACGCCCTTCGTCTCAACCGGCTTCTTGTTTGGCGCGAGCAGACTTGGCCGGCTTGCTCGTGAGACGGGCTATTTCCGCCCGTAAGGCGACAACTTCAAGCTGTAGCGCCTCGAACTCGTCGCGGCGTACGAGATCGAATTCCGCCACTACGCGGTCCAGTTGGGCGCGCATGGCGACCTTGGCCTCCTCGGTCGCGGCCTGGGCCAAGCCCATGGCGGCGGTGGTCAGTTTGGAAAATTCGTCGAGAAAGGGATTGTTGGTCTGCATCGCGAAACCTGTCGGAGGGAAAGCCTTGGACCTCATATAGGGCAAACTCGGCCCAAGGCGAACGGCTCTGTTGCGCAGAACCGCAGCGAGGGGGTCGCGCGTCGCCCACAGGTGCTGCTAAGCAAGGCTATCGTGCGCACTCAGAGACTAGAGGCCCGCCTTGATCTTTCCTGATTTCGATCCCGTGCTCCTGCATCTGGGCCCCCTGGCTATCCGTTGGTACGCCCTGGCCTATGTCGCGGGCATCATGATCGGCTGGCGCTATATCATAGCCCTGGCGCGCACCCCCCGGCTGTGGGCGCCGCTGACGGCCCCAGCCACCCCCGCTCAGATTGACGACCTGGTCCTGTGGATCACCCTGGGCATCATTGTCGGCGGGCGGCTCGGCTATGTCCTGTTCTACGACACGCCGGTCATCTGGACCGATCCGCTGGAAATTCTGCAAGTCTGGCGCGGCGGAATGTCGTTCCATGGCGGCTTGATCGGGGTCACCTTAGCCCTGCTCGGCTTTTCCATGGGCAACAAGATTCGCCCGTTCAGCTTGGCCGACCTCGTTGCGCCCGCCGTGCCTATCGGCCTGTTCTTCGGCCGCATCGCCAATTTCATCAACGGCGAGCTTTGGGGACGCACGACCTCTGTTCCGTGGGGCGTGGTGTTCTGCAACCGCACCATCGCCAAGCTCTACAACGGGGATTGCCCGGCGGGACTGGCGCCGCGCCATCCCAGCCAGCTTTATGAGGCCGTCCTGGAAGGTCTGGTGCTGTTCCTCGCCCTTGGGCTGGCCGCCTGGCGGTTCAAATGGATGCAGCGAGAAGGCGCCGTGACCGGCCTGTTCCTACTCGGCTATGGCCTGTGTCGGATCGCCCTGGAAAACGTGCGGCAACCGGATGCTCAGCTGCCGAATTTTCCCCTGGGCCTGACCATGGGCATGATGCTGTCCGCCCCCATGATCCTGATCGGCGCCTTTTTGATCTGGCGAGCCTTCCGCGCGCCGGCGCCCGCTTCGCCCGCATGAGTCTTCCCGCATGAGTCTGGAAGACCGTCTGAAGGCCCAGATCCTGGCTCAGGGCCCTGTGACGGTCGCCCAGTACATGACCTTTTGCCTGCACGATCCGCAGGCGGGCTACTACGCCACTCGGCCCGCCCTGGGCGAAGGCGGCGACTTCATCACCGCGCCCCTGATCTCGCAGATGTTCGGCGAGCTGCTGGGCCTGTGGGCGGCCGAGACCTGGAGCCGCATGGGCCGACCGGCGCGGGTGATCCTGGCGGAGGCGGGGCCGGGAGACGGCGCTCTGATGAGCGACGCCCTGCGCGCCGCGCGGCTGGAGCCGGCGTTCTTGGCGGCGGCCGACCTCTATCTGATCGAGACCAGTCCCGTGCTGATGCGGACCCAGGCTGAACGGCTAGGAGTCGGCCCCATCTCGCCGCGCTGGATAGGGTCCCTGGCCGACCTGCCGGACGACGCGCCTCTGATCCTGATCGCCAACGAGCTGCTCGATTGCCTTCCCGTCCGTCAGTTCGTCCGCACCGACAAGGGATGGGCCGAGCGCATGGTCGGGCTGGACGACCATGGGGCCTTGGCCTTCGGTCTAGCCGCCCGGCCGGTGGATAGTGTCGTCGGCCCAGGCTTTCAGCATGCGGAGCCCGGCGCGGTCCTGGAGGTTTCTCCCGCCCAGGAAGCCTTCGCCGCGCAACTGGCTACATGCGTCCTTCGCCAGGGGGGAGCGGGGCTGTTGATCGACTACGGCCGCGACGAGCCTGGATTGGGCGATACGCTTCAGGCGCTGAAGGGCCACCATAAGGTCTCGCCGCTGGAGACCCCTGGGCAAGCGGATCTGACCGTGCACGTCGACTTTCCGGCGGTGGCCGCAGCGGCGCGCGCGGCGGGCGCCCAGGCATCCCCGATCCTCACACAGGGTACGTTTCTCATGCGCCTCGGCCTGGGCGCGCGAACCCAGGCCCTGATCGCAGCGCGGCCTGACCGGGAACCGACCTTGCAAAGGCAGCTTGCGCGTCTGGCCGCGCCCGACCAGATGGGGAGTCTGTTCAAGGTGCTGGCGATTCACACGCCGGGCGCGACCCCTCCGGGTTTTGAGGAGAGCTGATGAGCCATCTCGCGATCCTGAGATCGCCGCTGCTGAGCGAGGTCGCCGACGTGCGGCACGCCTTTTTCGGCCGTCGGGGCGGCACGTCCAGCGGGGTCTATGACAGCCTGAACGTGGGCCTGGGTTCCAAGGACGATCCGTCCGCAGTCAAGGCCAATCGCGCGCGGGCTGCGGCGGCTCTGGGCGTAGAGGCGGACGCCTTGTTTACCGCCTATCAAATTCACTCCGCCCGCGCCGTAGAGGCGAACGGGCCGTGGGCGGCCAGGCCCGAGGCGGACGCGGTGGTGACCACGGCGGCGAACCTGGCGTGCGGCGCCCTATCGGCCGACTGCGCGCCCATACTGCTGGCGGATGGGCGCGCCGGGGTGGTGGCCGCGGCCCATGCCGGGTGGCGCGGCGCCCTGGACGGGGTGGTGGAGGCGGCGGTTCAGTTGATGCAGGACAAGGGGGCCGAACGATCCCACATCGTCGCAGCCGTCGGCCCCTGCATCGCCCAGGCCTCCTATGAAGTCGGCATGGAGTTCGTCGAGCGATTCACCGGCCAGGCGCCGGGATCCGAGATCTTCTTCGCCCCGGGCCGCGCGGCGGACAAACGTCAGTTCGACCTGCCCGGCTTCGTGCTGCATCGATTGGCCCAAGCCGGCGTGCAAAAGGCCGAGTGGATCGGGCGAGACACCTGCGCCGAAGAGAGCTTGTTCTTCTCCAACCGCCGCGCCGTGCTGCGCGGCGAGCCCGACTACGGCCGCCTGCTGTCGGCCATCACCTTGGTTTAGCGGCCAATCGCCAACCGCAGATCGCGGCCAATGGGCCACACCTGCCAAGCTTGCGTCATCGGCGGCGTTGCGGGCTTTGTCCTGCGGCGCGCCCCTGCTAGAAGCCAGCAAACAGCATCGAGGCCCTGATGAAGTTGCTCGCCGGCAATTCGAACCGCACCCTGGCCGAGGCGATCGCCGACCATCTCGACACGCCCCTCACCAAGGCCCAGGTGCGGCGGTTTGCCGATAATGAGGTGTTCGTCGCCATCGAAGAGAATGTGCGCGGCGAGGATGTGTTCATCATCCAATCCACCTCCTACCCGGCCAACGACAACCTGATGGAGCTGCTGATCTGCATCGACGCCCTGACGCGGGCCTCGGCCAAGCGGATTACGGCGGTCATGCCCTATTTCGGTTACGCCCGGCAGGACCGCAAGACCGGCGGCCGCACGCCCATTTCCGCCAAGCTGGTGGCCAATATCATCACCCGCGCCGGGGCTGATCGCGTCCTGACGATGGACCTGCATGCGGGCCAGATTCAGGGGTTCTTCGACATCCCGACCGACAACCTGCTGGCCACGCCGGTGCTCGCCGAAGACATCAAGGAGCATTACGCCAAATCGCGCGACCTGATGATTGTCTCGCCCGACGTGGGCGGAGTGGTGCGCGCCCGCGCCCTGGCCAAGCGCCTGGACGCCGACCTGGCCATCGTCGATAAGCGCCGTTCCGGCCCGGGCGAGAGCGAGGTGATGAACATCATCGGCGACGTGCAGGGCCGCTGCTGCATCCTGTTCGACGACATCGTCGATTCCGCCGGCACCCTGTGCAACGCCGCCCAGGCCCTGATCGACCAGGGCGCCAAGGAAGTTTCCGCCTACGTCACCCACGGGGTGCTCTCGGGCGCGGCGATAGACCGGGTGACCAAGTCGGTGCTGAAGGAATTGGTGATCACCGATTCCATCGGCGCGCCCGATCAGGTGCAAGGCTGCGGCAAGACCCGCGTGGTCTCCGTGGCGCCCTTGATGGGTGAAGCCATTCGCCGGATCGCCAACGAGGAATCCGTGTCCAAGCTATTTGATTGATGCGCGTCGCGGTCCTGCAGACCGGCGAGCCGCCGCCCGAACTGGCCGACCGATTCGGCAGCTACCCCGACATGTTCGAAAGCCTGCTGGAGATGGGCCCCCTGCCCTACTTCGCGGTTGATCGCGGGCGTTGGCCCAAAGCCATCACGGACTTCGACGCCTATGTCGTCACCGGCTCGCCCGCCGGGGTCTATGACCCCCTGCCATGGATTGCCGAGTTGAAGACCTTCTTGCGCGCCGCCAAGGGACAGGCGGCGCTGGTCGGCATCTGCTTCGGCCA
This sequence comes from Pseudomonadota bacterium, assembly GCA_048498155.1. Lineage (GTDB taxonomy): Bacteria > Pseudomonadota > Alphaproteobacteria > Caulobacterales > Caulobacteraceae > BOG-938. The sequence continues at coordinate 71,444 of JBEHYN010000003.1, forward strand.
CCAGGTGATGGCTGAGGCCTTCGGCGGCCATGTGATCAAGTCGCCCAAGGGCTGGGGCGTGGGGCTGCAGCACTATCAGGTGGTCGAGGCCCAGCCTTGGATGGACCACCCGACCAGTTTCTCGATCCCCGCGTCGCACCAAGACCAGGTGATCCTGCATCCGCCGGACTCCAAGGTGATCGCCGCCAACCCCTTCACCCATTTCGCCGGTCTCGCCTATCACGACCAGCCGGCCATTTCCTTCCAGGGCCACCCTGAGTTCGAGCCGGCGTATGCCCAGGCCTTGCTCAAGAGCCGGAAGGGTTCGCATCTTCCGCATGAACAGGCGGATGGGGCCATTGCTTCGTTGAACCACCCCAACGATCGGGCGCGGGTGGGGGGGTGGATCAGGGCGTTTATGAGAAGCGGGCTCGGGTGAAGGCCCAAGCATGAGCAACTGGGACCTTCTCATCTATGCCGCCGTTGGCCTGAGCGTATGGCTCAACGGGGCCGTGACCTTTCGGCTGGGCGGCCGGTTCCTGTTCGAGAGCGGGCCGGGCTTCTGCGTCCTTGTCGGGCTGGTGATTGCCGCCTTGGTCTGCGTCGCGTTTCGCGCGACCCTGGCCTGGCGCAAAGGGCGGCTCTCCGAGGCGGTGACCGTGGCGGTCGTGATGGCGCTGCCCGGCCTTTTCGCGGAAACCGCGCGTCAGATCGTGTTCCCCTGGGCCACCGGCCTCGCCGTCCGGACCGCCCCTGCCTTTGACGCCGTGATTTTCTTCGGCAATGCGGTGCTGCTGGCCTACGCGCTCGTCCTGGCGCGTCGGGGCGATAGAGCGATTCCGGCGCGGGATTTGGCGGGAAAAAGGCGGCGCTTCGTATCAAGGCCTAGAGTATTGTTCATCTTTTGTTCTTGACGCACTCGCGTTAAGGTCGTATGCTTTTCCCGGCTGGAGAGCGGGTGGGAAGGCATGGCAGACGACACCAGGACCTGGATAAGACAGCGCAACGCCGAGGTGCGCGCCAAGCGATTGGCGTCGGCATCCCCCTCCAGACCCGGAGGCGTCGGCGATCTTGACCACAACGATGTTGTGAAGGGGGCCGCCGGCTCCTTGGCGCAATCGGCAGGCGCAGTCGCCGGTTTGGCGCGAGGCGGAGCGCGCCTTGCCCAGGATGCGGCCGGAGCCGTGCAGTTCACCGAGAACCTACTCGATCCCACCTACGGATGGTTGCATGGCGGCCAGCCGGCATGGCTTCCCCTCGCTCAGAGCGCCGATGACGCGGTCCGCCAAGGCTTGTCTGTGGCGCGTCACCCGGTCCAGTCGATCATGGCGGGGACGTCACGCGCCAACGCCGCCCTCAATCCGTCAGCCACGCCGGCCGCGCCCACGGCGACCGGTGAAATGCGGCGCAGGTTCGGCATCGGCATGAACCAGGGAGAAGTCCTCTTCGACATAGGGACGGCGGCGCTGGCGCCTGAAGCGGAAGTCGCTCGCTCGGCTGTTTTCGCCGAAGATCAGGTGGCCAGCCGGATGGCTAAGGGGATGGCGGAGCCGATGGCGCGGAACCTGGCCGAGCCTTACAAAGGGATGGGCCATCATTACATTCCGAGAAGCGTCATTGAGGCGTTGAGTATTTCCAAGGCTTTTGGCGACAGTCGCTTCAATGTGCTCAAGCCGCCGGGCATCAGCCGTGGCGATTTCTATGAACTGCATTTCCGAGTCGACCCGGATTTCAAGGGCGCGCGGCTGGCGGATCACGTCGGGGAACACTGGAGCGGTGAGAAACTGGGGCTGAAGAAGGACCCTTTCTTGGTCCGGGTGGTGCGGGGCGCTCCGCCGGCTCTAAAGCGAGCCCTGACGAAGGGGGCACTCGGCGGTGTCGCGGGCGCGGCGGACATTGCACATCGGGAACGCCGGCCATGACCGTGCGGAACTGGGTCATTTTCCGTTCAGACTTGGCTGACGACGGAATCAAGAACGGAGACGATTTTCTTGAGTGGCCGGGCCGCGTCCACGTTTTGGTGGCCGCTGAGATACTCCAGTCCCTGGGTTGGGAAATTCTCGGGCTTGTCGACATGCAAAAGCTGGGATGGGATTTGGCCGCCCGACTTGGCGGCAAGGAGATCTGGCTGCGAGCGGCCTCTGTTGGTGATATTCTCTTGATCATTGAGGACGCCAATCCTGGGCGGACCTGGTATTTCGGCCGCAAACCGCCGGGTCAGGTGTTCACAGACCTGTTGAGCGGGCTCCACGCCGGCTTGCAAGCCGACGGCCGGTTCCACGGCATCCTCTGGTTCACCCGCAAGGAACTCGACTGCATGGCTCCAGGCGCGCCGACGCCGGTCAGCGACGTCAAGGAAATGGCCGGATTGCCGCCGCGTCCCTGGCGAGAGTGGGACCACACTTGGCGTGATCGGTAGTCGAGCGCATGCAGCTGAATGGTAGAGCCGCGTTGACATACGCCTTGCAATGCGTATCCATTTAGATACAATGTACTGCGCTTGAATGAACACCATCATTCGGTCTTCGGACTTTGACTTGTGGTTGTCCGTCCTCGCGGATCACAAAGCCAAGGCTAGAATCTTGGCGCGGATTGCGGCGGCAAAATTGGGAAACTTCGGCGACAGCGAGCCGGTCGGCGAGGGTGTTTCCGAAATGCGGATTCACATGGGCGCGGGCTATCGCGTCTATTTCACACGGATGGATATGACGGTTTATGTCCTGCTGACCGGCGGAGACAAATCCTCGCAAAAGAAGGACATCGGCCGGGCGAAGTCGATGGCGCGGGCGCTGAGAGAGGCAAAGCCATGACCACCTACGCGCCCTTTGAGGCGGCGGACTATCTCGACAGCGAAGATGTCATCGCCGAATATCTTTCGGCCGCTGCGGAAGACGCCAACCCCGACGTGTTTCTCATCGCGCTGGGGGATGTCGCCAAGGCGCGGGGCGTGGCGCAAATCGCCAAGGCGTCGGGTCTTGGCCGAGAAAGTCTCTACAAGGCGTTGAGCGCAGGCGCCCATCCTCGCCATGAAACCATCAGCGCGATTCTTCGCGCATTAGGCGTGAAATTCACAGTCGTCGCCGATGACAAGAGCGCTCTTGTCGGCCCAAACGCCTGAATATGACGTCTTACTCAGGCGCCGTGGGCAGCACTGAAGTCGTGAATGTAGCGCGCCATAGCGTCCAGCCACGCTTGCTGATGTGCTGGCAGCAGGTCAGAAAGCTTGGGTAGTTTGCCAGCGGCGGTGCGAAGCCCCGCCGCGACGTTGGCCGGGCTATCGCTCCGTTCAATGACCTTTCCGTCTATGCAGTCTGCGAGCGCCTGAACATACGGAAGCCCCCATTGCTGCCGGTTCCACCAGGCACAGAGGCTCGTGTCCACGAAGCCTTGCTTGTCGATTCCACCCAGATTCAGCGGCTGACCCAAGGGAGAGGCATGCTTGAAGGTCAAACCGGCTTTAACGTCGGGATAGACGCCTAGCTGGTCCGCCTCACTGAGAAAAGCCTTCAGCGTCGCAGCTAGGCCGGGTTGGTTGCGATCCAAAACTTCTAGGAATTCATCTTCGCCGATGCCAAAAGGTCGGGATGAAGTTGCTCTCCCGGCGCCCGCCGGAGTGCCCGCCTCAGGCATCATCACCCGAATGGCGCCTTGAGTATCGTCGATCTTGATAACACCACGCTCGATCAGAACAGTCTTGGCCAGCACAGAGGGAAAGACGATGCGCGCCCCCTCTTGCGGAGCATCGTACACCGCAAGCTCTACCAAGGCGAAGGTGAACCGGTGCCCGGCGTGACTTTGCAACAGTGCGGCCAGCGGCTCAATATCCTCACGGATACCATCTCCCACCACCGCGATCACCGCCCTCCCCCTCTTCAAATTCTGAGAAACCGCGTCGACAAATCCCGCTTCGTCGAGGCCCTGCGTCACTGCGGAGACGATTTCGAACAGAGATTTTGCGGAGACGCCATCGGCGCCGCGCGCGCGCAGCACCTTCATTTCCAAATCCTCGTAACTCAGACGAAACAGGGCTGATGCGTACTCTATTGCCTGCGCAACTACGGTCCGGCGAGCCTCCGGATTACGCCACAGCTTCGCTTCGATCAGCACTAGACCGCCGTCGGCTGTTACATAGAGGTTGTCCAAGTTCCCGGACTTGCCCGCGCCAAATGTGAGAGGCAGTTCGATACATAGGGGGATCAAATCATCGAACGCTGACTCGATCTGCTTGATCGGGAATATCTTGGGGTGAGCGTGCAGCAGGTCTTGCAGCCATTTCTCGTCAAAGCCGCCATCCGACTTGCTGCCGAGGTCAGCTCGGATCAGGGCCTTCACCTCGCCGTTGGAGGCGACCCACTGAGGTTGTCCGTCACGCCGTTCCATCAAGTTCGCCCCGCCCCCTATAAGACCGCACCAACTGGATGACGGCGTCATACGTCAGTTTCGGACGCATGCCCTCGCTGTTGCACCCTGCGCCGAAAGATTATGGGGAGGTGACAACCATTCCCGCCTGCCAATTCTAAGGCCACTTCACCAGGGGAGGCATAGACGACAGGATCGACTCCACATTGCCGCCGGTCTTCAGGCCGAACATGGTCCCGCGGTCGTAGAGCAAATTGAACTCCACATAGCGCCCGCGTCGGATCAGTTGCTCCTCGCGCTCCGCCTCGCTCCAGGATTCGTTCATCCGCCCCCGGACGATGACCGGATAGACTTGCAGGAAGGCCTTGCCGACGTCCTGGGTGAAGGCGAAGTCGCGCTCGAAGTCACCGCTGTCGTGTCGGTCGTAGAAAATGCCCCCGGTCCCGCGCGGTTCGTTTCGATGGGGCAGGAAGAAATACTCGTCACACCAGGCCTTGTATTTGGCATGCCAAGTCGGGTCGTGGCGGTCGCAGGCGCGCTTCATCGCCGCGTGGAACTGGACGGAATCGGGCGCGTCCTGTGAACGCTGCTCGGTCAACAACGGCGTCAGGTCGCCCCCCCCGCCGAACCAGCCCCGGGTCGTGCAGATAAAGCGGGTATTCATGTGAACCGCTGGGGTGCGCGGCGACCACTGGTGCGCGATCAGGCTGATCCCGGTGGCGAAAAAGTGAGGATCTTCTTCGGCGCCCGGCATGGTCTTGGCGAACTCGGGCGGGAAGACGCCGTGCACGGTGGAGACATGGACCCCGACTTTTTCAAACAGGCGCCCGTGCATCATCGACATGACGCCGCCCCCGCCCTCCTCGCGGATCCAGGGCGTGCGGATGAATCGGCCGGGCGCGCCCGGGTAGAGCACAGACGGCGCATCGTCCTCCAAAGCCTCGAAGGCGCTGCAAATCTGATCGCGCAGGGATTCAAACCAAGCGCGTGCGCGGCCCTGGCGGACGCCGAGGTCCGATACGGCGGGCGACTCTGAAATCAACGACATGGCGTCCTCTAAACCTCAGCGCCTGAAAAGCCGTCTGCGGAACCCAACGCCTGGCTCAATGCCATGGCCGCAGCAGTGACCACATTGAGCGAACGCAAGCCGGGCGCTAGAGGGATATAAAGCCGTGCTTGAGCCGCGTCATGCACCGCCTGCGGGACGCCGGCGCTTTCGCGTCCGAACAGCAAGGTGTCGTCGGGTTGATACACAAAGCGATGGAAGGGCTCTGCGGATTGGGTGGTGAACAGAATCAGGCGCCCTTGTGTTCGCTCCGGCGCCGCAAGAAAATCGGTCCAGGAGGCATGCAGGCGAATCTGCGTCTTATTGCCATAGTCTAGAGCGGCGCGTTTGAGGGATTTATCCGATAATGGAAAGGCGCAAGGCTCGATCACGTCCAGCCAAACCGCCAAACAGGCGGACAATCTTAGGCTCGCGCCGAGGTTTTGCGGAATGTCTGGTTGAAAAAGGGCCAAACGCATTCTAAGCGATCCGTCCATGGGGCGTTAGGCGGATCACGCCTGGGGGAGTGGGTTTGCGATTAAGCCGAAAGTACCCCGGGTCATATCCGTTTGGGCGACTTTTTACAGATGGCCCCTCGCGGGTCGAGACCGACCGTAACGCGTCCTGTCCGATTTCGGATGAGCGCATCGAACTAGAGGTGATCTGAGGTGGCGAACACCGTCGTTGGAGCAAGCCCTAACGCAGGGCATGGGGCGGACGATCCGAACCGGCGCGATTTCATCCACATCGCGGCCGCGACGGCCGCTGTGGGAGGCGTCGCCGTATTCGCCTGGCCTATGATCGATGAGATGAACCCTTCGGCCGACGTGCTGGCCCTGGCCTCGATCGAATTCGACCTGAGCAAGGTCACCGTCGGTCAGCAGGTCGTGGTCAAATGGCAAGGCAAGCCGGTGTTTGTCCGCTACCGCACGCCCAAGGAAATCGCCGAGGCTGTCCACGACGACAACGCCCCGATGAAGGACCCTGCGGCCGACGCCTCGCGCCACAAGCCGGGCAAGTCGCAGTACCTGATCCTGGTGGGCGTTTGCACTCACCTGGGCTGCGTGCCCAACTTCGGGCTGGGCGACTACGGCGGCTGGCTCTGCCCCTGCCACGGCTCGGTCTATGACACCTCGGGCCGTATTCGGAAGGGCCCCGCGCCCCTCAACCTGGTGGTGCCGGAATACGCCTTCACCTCCGACACCAAGATCAAGATCGGCTGATCATGAGCGGACAATCAACCTACGAGCCGAAAACCGGCTTCACCCGCTGGCTTGACGCGCGCCTGCCCATCGTACGGCTGGCCCACGATAGCTTTGTCGACTTCCCCACCCCGAAGAACCTGAACTACTGGTGGACCTTCGGCGGCATCTTGGCCATGTGCCTGGGCGTGCAGATCGCGACCGGCGTGGTCTTGGCCATGCACTATGTGCCCAACGCCAATCTGGCCTTCGCCAGCGTCGAGCACATCATGCGCGACGTGAACCACGGCTGGATGATCCGCTACATTCACGCCAACGGCGCCTCGATGTTCTTCCTGGCCGTCTATATCCACATGTTACGCGGGGTCTATTACGGCTCCTACAAGGCGCCGCGCGAGATTCTATGGATCCTCGGCTGCGTGATCTACCTGCTGATGATCATCACCGCCTTCATGGGCTACGTCCTGCCCTGGGGTCAGATGTCATATTTCGGCGCGGTGGTGATCACCAACCTCTTGGGCGCCCTACCCATCGTCGGCAAGGCCATCACGACATGGCTGTGGGGCGGCTTCGCCGTCGACAACCCCACGCTGAACCGTTTCTTCGCCCTGCACTACCTGTTGCCGTTCATGATCGCGGGCGTGGTGGTGCTGCACATCTGGGCCCTGCACGTTCCGGGCAACAACAACCCCAAGGGCGTCGATGTGAAGTCCAAGGCCGACACCGTCCCCTTCCACCCGTACTACACGGTGAAGGACGGGTTCGCGATGGCGGTCTTCCTGATCCTGTTCGCCAGCTTCGTCTTCTTCATGCCGGATGCCCTGGGTCACCCCGACAACTATGTCCCGGCCAATCCCCTGGTCACGCCCGCGCACATCGTGCCCGAATGGTACATGCTGCCGTTCTACGCCATTTTGCGCGCGGTGCCGGACAAGCTGACGGGCGTGCTGATGATGTTCGGCTCGATCGGCGTGCTGTTCATCCTGCCCTGGCTTGACGCCTCCAAGGTCAAGTCCATGCGCTACCGCCCGACCGCTCGGTTGTTCTTCCTCATTTTCATCGTCGTCGCCGTGGTGCTTGGATTCTGCGGCGCCCACGAACCCGACGAGAAGGTGTTCCCCAATCTCGCAGGCTTCCAGCTGTTGGACTCCAACCTCAACAGCTTTGTCTGGCTATCGCGGTTCATGACCGCCTACTACTTCGCCTACTGGCTGTTGATCACGCCTCTGCTCGGGCTGATGGAAAAGTGCCTTCCCGTGCCTGAATCGATCTCCGAGCCCGTTCTCAAAGCCGGAAAGAAGGGGTGAGCCCGATGCTGCGCAAGATCACGATTATCGCAGCGGCTTTGGGGTTGGCCTTCGTCGCCCCGGCCATGGCCGAGACCTCCCAGGCCGAGCTGAAGGACGTTCATTGGAGCTTTGAAGGTCCGTTCGGCAAGTTCGACCAGGCGCAGCTGCAACGCGGCTACAAGGTCTATCACGACGTCTGTTCGGCCTGTCACGCGATGAACCTCGTGTCCTACCGCAATCTGGCGGACAAGGGCGGGCCGTTCTACAGCGCCAAGTACCCCAACCCGAACGACAGCCCCTATGCCAAGGCCATCGCCAAGGACTTCATGGTGGCCGATATCGACACCGATACGGGGGACGCCATCACCCGGCCGGCGACGCCGTCAGATCACTTCAAGGCGCCCTTCGCCAACGAATACGCCGCCAAGGCCGCCAACGGCGGCGCTGCACCGCCTGACCTGTCGCTGATGGCCAAGGCGCGCGAAGGCGGTCCCGCCTATATCTACTCCCTGCTGACCGGCTACACAGCGCCGCCTGCGGGTCTGACCGTGGCGCCGGGCAAGTACTACAATCCCCACTACTCGGGCGATCTGACCAGCTTCTGGAACGGAACAGGCCCCGCGCCCGAGGGCGGCGTCATCGCCATGCCTCCGCCCCTGACCGCCGATCGCGTGAGCTTCGACGATGGGACCAAGGCCAGCGTCAGTCAGGAAGCCTGGGACGTGGCCGCCTTCCTCGCCTGGGCCTCCGAGCCGCACCAGGATGAGCGCAAGCAGACCGGCTTCGCGGTGCTGATCTACCTGACCTTGTTCGCCGGCGTGCTGTACGCCAGTTACCGGATGATCTGGCGCAAGATCGGTCACTAGACCGAACCGACATAGACATCGGAAAGGCCCGCTTCACGGCGGGCCTTTTTGTTTGAGCAGACGGCAACGAAGGCTAAGGTTCGCGCGCAATTGGAGTCTTCGCACGCCATGGACCTGACGACCGCCATCCGCACCATTCCGGACTATCCCAAGCCGGGCATTCTGTTTCGCGACATCACCACACTGCTGGGCGACGCCAAGGCGTTCCGCCAGGCGGTGGACGATCTCGTTACGCCCTTCAAGGACCTGAACATCACCCAGGTGGCCGGACTTGAAGCGCGCGGATTCATCCTCGGCGGCGCTGTCGCGCATCAGCTGGGGGCCGGCTTCATTCCCCTGCGCAAGCGCGGCAAGCTGCCCCACAAAACCTATGCGGTGGAGTACGCCCTGGAATACGGCGTCGACTCCCTGGAAATGCACTGCGACGCCTGCGAAGCAGGCGAACGGGTGTTCCTGATCGACGACCTGATCGCCACCGGCGGCACGGCCACAGCGGGGATCGAGCTCCTGCGCCGCGGCGGGGCCCAGGTGGTGGCGGCCGGCTTCGTGATCGACCTGCCCGATCTGGGCGGCGCCGACCGCGTGCGGGCGCTGGACGTACCGGTGAAGGCCTTGATCGAATTTCCGGGGCACTGAAGGCCTCAGGCGCATGACTCACACCCGCGCGTGGCGCAATTTCAGGCGAATGCAAGACAGCGCCCTGCTGTTCGCCAGCCTCATCTATCTGGGCGCGGTGTTGCACGCCTGGAGCGTTCTACCCGGCCCGGACGCGCGCAAAGCCATGTTCACCCTGGCGTTTCCCGGTATCTTCCTCGCCGTGACCCTGGCGGTGTTCGTCACCGTTGGACCGGCCCGCGCCTGGGTGCGCCGCTATGTGTGGACGAGCTTTAAGGCCGGGTTCGGTCAGACGGCGGGATCGGTGCTGGGGGGCCTGGGCCTGCTCGTTTTCGCGGCCGGCTTCATCTATCTGCAGGTCGCCGGCGTGGCCAAGGGCGGGCGCTATCCGGCCGGGGTGTTTTCAGGTTACGCGGCGGGCATCGGCATCATCCTGGCGCAGGCGCTGCAAGTGCGGGCGCTGGAGCGCGATCCGGAGGTCAGGCGCGAGATTGAAGCTATGGACGGCGGCCCTCAGATTTAGAAAATTGCATGCCGTTGTTTTTTCAAGACCCTGTCCCTAAGCTCGACCGCTTGGGTTTCGAGTTCTCAGGGGACATCCAATGCGTACGACGATTTTGATGACGGCCGTGCTGGTCAGCCTTTCGGCCGTCGCCCCAGCCCTGGGCCAAGGGCGTGACGCACCCGCCGCAGCCCGGCCCGCGACTGGCGCCAATGCCTTCAAGGCACCCGCTGGAAGCCCGCTTGCCACGCAAAATGGCCGGCCAGTCTGGGAGGTCTACAGCGATTGCTCCTGGGCCAATCTCAACGCCTTCAAGGCCATGATCAAGGCCGAGAGCCAGCGCAACGCCGGCGCCGACTCCGCCAGCCAGGCCGCCGCCGCCCGTCAGGCCAATGCGAGCACGGCCAGCGTTTACGGTTCGCTCAACGGCTTGCCGGATATCAAGGCTCGCGACGCTCAGCGGGCTCAGGAAATCGAGACGCAAAAAGCCTTGTCCAGCCGTTCGGACGCCCTAAACGTCAAGGCCATCGACGCCTATGCCGCGCAGACGGGCAAACCGCGCGCGGAAGTGAAGTCTTTCGTGGAAAAGGCCCCCGCAGTGGCTGTTCTCACGGTCGATCAGTGCAAGGGCCTGCCCCTGTAGGGGTTTTGCCGACGGTGCATTCTTGTGACGGGCGCTGCTGAACTAAATCCGATATTCCGACCAGACCCTTCGGCCTAAATCTCTACCTTGCCACTGGCCGCCTGGTGGAACAGTTGCAGGGTGCGCAGCTTGCTCAAGGCGGCCGGCTCAACCTGATAGTCGGGCCGGTCGTCCGAATAGAAGCCGTGGTCGGCATCGTACAGATAGATCGAGATGTCGGGATGGCGCGCGGCGATCCTGTCACGCTTCTCGGCGGGGATGTAGTGATCCTTCTTGCCAAAGTGCAAGATGATCGGACAGCGCGGGGTCTCATCGACGAAGTCGGCGATGCCGCCACCGTAGTAAGCGGCAGCCCCGGTGAGGCCGTCCAGGCGGCATGACGCCAGCCAGGTGAGCGTGCCGCCATAGCAGAATCCGGTCATGAACACCGGCGGCCCCAGCGCCTCGATACAGGCCGCCACATCGCCCAGCGCTCGGTCAAATCCCACCGACTGGACGTAGCCGAACCCCGTCGCCGAGGTCTCAGGATTGCGCTCCACTGAAAAACCCGGCTCGCAGCGGTCGAACAGGTGCGGGACCAGCACCTCGTAACCGGCGTCAGCGAAGCCATCGGCCATTCGCTTGATCCCGGGGGTGACGCCGTAAATCTCCTGGATCAGCACCAGCCCGCCGCGCCGGGCGTCAGTGGGTTGGACGTGATAGGTCTCAAACTCGAATCCGTCAGCCTTGCTCTTCAGCTTCACGGCCTGCTCCCATCAGGTGTTGAACCGGAAGTGCATGACGTCGCCGTCCTGCACCACGTACTCCTTGCCTTCGAGCCGCATCTTGCCCGCCTCCTTGGCCCCGGTCTCGCCGTTCAGGCGGACGTAGTCGGCAAAGGCGATGGTTTCGGCGCGAATGAAGCCCTTCTCAAAATCGGTGTGGATCACCCCTGCCGACTGGGGCGCGGTGGCGCCCGTCGGGATGGTCCAGGCGCGCGCCTCCTTAGGCCCGACGGTGAAATAGGTCTGCAGGCCCAGAAGCCCGTAGGCTTCGCGGATCAGGCGGTTTAGGCCCGGCTCGTGCAGGCCGATGGTTTCCAGAAATTCGGCGCGCTCGCTTTCATCAAGCAAGGCGATCTCGCTCTCGATCTTGGCCGAGATCACCACCGACTTGGCGCCGTCCTTGGCCGCGCGCTGGGCCACTTGGTCCGACAGGCTGTTGCCTTGATCGGCCGAGCCCTCTTCGACGTTGCAGACGTAGAGCGCAGGCTTGGAGGTCAGAAGCTGCAGCATGCGCCAGGCCTTCTCGTCCTCGGCCGGAACCTTGGCGGTGAAGGCGGGACGGCCGGCGTTGAGCTGTTCCAGCGCCAGCTTGACCAACTCCAAGGTCTTGATCGACTCCTTGTCCCCGCCCTTGGCCCGCTTCTCCAGCGCGGTCACGCGCTTTTCCAGGCTCTCCAGGTCGGCCAGCATCAGTTCGGTCTCGATGATGTCCAGGTCCGACAGGGGGTCCACGCGCCCTTCCACGTGGGTGATGTCGTCATCGATGAAGCAGCGCGCCACAAAGGCCACCGCGTCGCAGTCGCGGATATTGGCCAGGAACTGATTGCCCAGGCCCTCGCCCTTGGAGGCGCCGCGCACCAGACCGGCCACATCCACGAAGTTGATCCGGGCGGGAATGATCTCCTTGGAGCCGGCGATCTTGGCCAGTTGTTCCAGGCGCGACTCGGGCACGGCCACGTCGCCGATGTTGGGCTCGATGGTGCAGAACGGATAGTTGGCCGCCTGGGCCGCCGCCGTCTGGGTCAAGGCATTGAACAGGGTGGACTTGCCCACATTGGGCAGGCCGACGATCGCGACTTTCAGCGCCATGAGGTCCTCAGGATTGGGTGAAGGGTCTTATGGCCGCAAGGGGCGCGATTGGCGAGATGAATTGGGTCGCTCAGCCCAACGCCCTCGCTGCCAAATCACGCCAGATGCGACCTTCCCTCTGGAATCGAGGGTTGGTGCGGGCGAGACGGCGGTCGATCTCGTCAAGCATCTCCCGCGCCTCGGTCTGCCGGCCGTTCCTGGCCATGAAGGCGGCATAGCGGCCCAGGCCCTCCAGGCCGGGCACGCGCATGCCGCCGGTGCGGAAGTAGTCGTCGGCCTCGCGCAGGCGGCCCAGGCCATCGTAGACCCGGGCGAACAGCAGGCCCAGTTGCGGCGTGTGGCCCGAAGCGCCCTCCCGGCCCAGACGTTCGAGCACCGGCAGGGCCTCCTCGAAGCGTCCCAGCTCGGTCAGGGCCTGGGCCAGGCCGGACATCAGGGCGGGATCCTCGGCGTGAACGCCCTGGGCGGCGATGCGATACTGCGCCTCCGCCTCGTCCCAGCGGCCCAGCTCCCCAGCGGCCGAGGCCAGCCGCATGCGGTTGTGAACGGTGGGGGTGTCGTCCACGTCAGCCTTGGCGCGCCGGTAGTCACGGCCGGGGTCAAGCGTCTCGCGCGCGGCCTGCCCAGCCTTGCGCACGGTGGGACCGCCCATGATCGAGGGCAGGACAATGGCGACCAGATAGACGATGCCGCCTAAAGGCTGGAACAGCAGGATGATCCACAACCAGAAATAGTTCTGGCCCGTTCGCACCGCGTGCACACACAGGCCGATGGAGAAGATCAGCGACAGACCGAACAGCTGAAGGTTCATTCCAGCGCCGCCTTACCCGCTTTGCGCGGGTCGAATTTCTCGGCCGGAGCCAACCGCATCACCTCGGCCTGATAACGCTCATCCTCGCCCGACGCCAACATCGGCAGGGCGTCCGCGCACGCCCCGCACAGGGTCGCGAGCCATTCCTGATCGACCTTGTGGAAGTCCGATAGGACATGGCCCATGACACGATCCTTATGCCCCGGATGGCCGATTCCCATGCGCGCGCGGCGAAAATAGGGTCCGATATGGGCGATGATCGAACGGATGCCGTTGTGGCCAGCTGCGCCCCCGCCCGCCTTCATGCGAAAGCGCCCTGGCGACAGGTCCAGCTCGTCATAAAACACCACCAGGTTCTCGGGTTCGACCTTGTGAAAGCGAAGCACCTCGCCCACCGAGCGGCCGCTGTCGTTCATGAAGGTCTGCGGCTTGAGCAGCACCGCGCGCACCGGGCCGTCCGACGTGGGGATGCTGCCCTCGCGGATCAGGCCCTGGAACTTGGCGCGCTCAGGACCGAAGTCCCAGCGACGCGCAAGGGCGTCCATCGCCATGAAGCCGATGTTGTGGCGGTTATGCTCGTATTTGGGGCCGGGATTGCCCAGCCCCGCCAAAATCAGCATGGCCGAGCTCCGGGCCCAGCCGGCCGGGCTTAAGCCTCGGCCGGGGCGGCCTCACCGGCGACGTCTTCGGCGGTCATGGCCGAAGAGGTCGCAATGCTGGCCACGGTTGAGTCGCGGTCGTGCGGCGCGATCTGGACACCGGCGGGCAGCTTCAGATCCTGGGTGCGGACCGAATCGCCCACGTCCAGACCGGTCAGATCGACCATCAGTTCTTCAGGAATGGAGTCCGCAGGCGCCATCAGCTGCACTTCGTGCAGGGCAATGTTCAGAGCGCCGCCGCGCTTCAGGCCCGGCGAGGCGTCCTGATTCTTGAAGTGCACCGGCACCGAGATGCGGATCAGCTGGTGCTCGTCCACGCGATACAGATCGAAGTGGACCGGCTCGTCGTTGACGGGGTGAAATTGTACGTCCTTGGCGATGACCGACTGACTTTCGCCGCCGTGCTTCAGCGTGACCATGTGGCCCAGCAGCTTGCCGGAATAGAGCGCCTTGCGGAACTCGTTGGCCGCCACCGCGATGGGCACGGGACCGCGCGGGCCGCCATAGAGCACGCCCGGCACCTCACCGCCGAACAACGCGGCGCGAGCGCCGCCGGTGCCGATGCTGTCGCGCACTTCGACGTTCAAAATGATCTCGGCCATAGCCATTGCCTCAAAACGAAACCGCCGCGCCTTAATCCGCGCGGCGTCGGTCTCAGACCGGATAAATAGGGTGCGGCTGTTTACACGCTAAAGCCCAAGGCCGCAACAGCACCAATTGGCGCTGTCGCGGACCTCGGACATGGACCTAGGACTTGGACCTGTGTTTCTTCTTATGAGCGACCGGCTTCTTGACCGGGGCCGGCTTGACCTCATCGACCTTCAGTAGAGCCGGGGCCTGCGCCAGGACCGGAGTCACGCCCTTGATGATGCACTGTCCGGTATCCATCAGCACGTGCTGGCCCATGCAAAACACGTCCTCGTAGTGCGGCTTGGCGACGGCCAGGCACTGATAGAGATTCAGCTTGGCCGAATGCAGGCAGTCTTGCTCATCGGGCTCATCGAGCAAGGCCATCAGTTGATCGCTGTATTCCTCGCTCCCGTTGCCCAGTGCGGCCAAAGCGGCCACGGCCAAGGCCCTTTGCACCATGGCGGAATAGGGACCTGCATTGGGCGATCCGCTGATCATCAGCGGCGTAGCCCCTGTGGACGCCAGTTGCAGGCGAGCCTGTTCTTCGGGCGGGGGGGCCAGCCGCTGATCGGACAGGGATTTGGCCAGGGCCAGGCGGCCGTCGCGGTCGGGCACGAACTGGACGGACCATTTCTGATGCTGGACGTCGTAGGCCGCCTGCTTCACGCGCTTGCCTGTATCGAGCACCCTTTGGCCCTGTTCGCTCAGAGCTGTGATGATTAGGCCCGCCGCAGAGTCGGCGCCGGTGAATACCGTGGCGTAGCGCGGATCGGCCATCAGGGCGTCGGCGACCTGGGCGCGTTGACGCGGATCGGCGCCGAACGCGCGCACCGAGGCGACGAAGGTGCTGTCCTGCAGGGCGACGATGGCGGCGTAGGCGGTCATGCCCTCCTGCATCTGCCGCAGCTCATAGGCCTCAGTGTCGCGCAGGGACGCGGCGATCGCTTTGCCGTCGGTGAAGTTGGGGCTGACGGTCGAGGCGCGGTCGACATAGGCGATATAGACGCTGGCGGCCCCCAGCACCTTGGCGGGCAAGGTCACGGCCGGCGCGCCGGAAGCGACGGAGAAGGCGGCATCCGACAGCGCCTGGTCCGCACCGGGAGCGGCCTGGAAACCCGTCAGCAAGGCGGCGGCGCACACCACCGCGACAGTCGCGGCGAGGCGCACGGTGCGAGGCTTAGCGGATAAGATCATGGGGCTCCTTGATGCAAAATCGGCTCAACCACCCGTTCTGCTCCGTTGAAAGATCAATTGCTTATCGGCGTAAAGAGCATTCGACCCATAGGCGAACCCATCCCCCTAACTCCTGTCGTCTATACAAGGTTCCAGCCGGTCGCGACGCTCCAAGTTTGGCGCGCAGGCATCAAAAAGCCGTGAATCCTACCCCAAGGCCAGGACAACGTGATCGAGTTGGGCCAGGGCCAGGGCGCGATCCGTAGGGAAATCCTCGTCCACCCACCAATCCTCGACTTCCTTCAGGGCTTGGCCGACGAGCGGACCCTGAACCAATCCGGCGGCGATGGCGTCCTCGCCCGCCAACGGAAATTCCGGCGCCGTCCAGCTTTCGCCCAGCGCCAGGAGCTTGCGCCACTGACCGGCCAGCTTGGGCAGGTCGGCGGCCGCCCAGGCCAGTTTAACCCGGTCGTGGAAAGCTCGCACCCCCGCGCGATAGACGGCCCGTCTGGCCTCTCGGGGACTAAGCCAAGCGACGATGCGTGGCTCACGGGCCACAGCGGCTATCAGGCGGTCTCGCTGGGCGTTGGAGAGCCTCAACCGCTCCGCCATGCGCGCCACTTCGGCGGCGTCGTCAGGCAACAGGGCCGCCAAACGTAATTCCGGGTCGTTCTCGTACAGCTTGTCGCGCTCAATCCCCACCAGGGCGTTAAATCGTTCCAGACCTGCGGTCGGCAAGATCGCCGCCAAGACCCCCGCCGCGTGCATCAAGGCCGCCGCCGAACGCGGGTCGTCCGCCGCCAGCAACTTGAGGAGCTCCTTGGAGGTGCGTTCGGCCGCGCGTCCCGATAGCATGCCCTTCAGGGCCTTACAGGCCGACACGGCCGCAGGGTCAGGATCGCCGCGCCCATACCAGGCCAGAAATCGGAAAAAGCGCAGGATGCGCAGGTAGTCCTCGCGGATGCGGGTCAGGGGATCGCCCACGAAGACGATGCGTCCCGCCTTGGCGTCCTCCACGCCGTGGCCGAGCGGGTCGTGAATGCGCCCCTCTGCGTCCATGTACAGGGCGTTTAGGCGAAAATCCCGTCTGCGCGCGTCATCGAGCCAATCATCGGTGAAGGCCACCACCGCCCTGCGGCCGTCGGTGGACACGTCGCGGCGCAAAGTGGTGATTTCGAACGGCCTTCCCTCGCTTATGGCCGTGACCGTGCCATGTTCCACGCCGGTGGGGACAGAACGAATGCCCGCATCGTTCAAGGCGGCGATGACCTGGTCTGGGGTCAGGACCGTGGCGATGTCGATATCTTCAATCGGGCGTCCCAGCACGGTGTTGCGCACGCACCCGCCGACAAAACGCGCGCAATCCGCGCCGCCGGATTCCTCCAGCGCCGACATGACCGCCCGCGTCGCCGGAGCGCTCAGCCAGGCCGGAGGGGGGGCAATGGGAGACTCAGCCATGCGGTGGGCCCTCAAGGCGATCAAGGAGCGCCTTGAGCATCGCGGCCGTGGCGCCCCAGATCACATGCTCGCCATAGGTGATGGCGTAGTGCCAGCGGGGCGGACCCGGCTGCTCGCGCAGTCTGCGCCGATGATTGGCCGGGTCCATCAGGAAAGCAAAGGGGACCTCGAACACTTCCGCCACCTCGCTGGGATCGGATGTCGGTGCAAAATCAGCCTCGACGAAGCCGACAACAGGCGTGACATCGTAGCCGGTGAGCAGTCGAAATGACGTGGAAAGCCCTGCCAGCTCCACCTGATGCTCACGCAATCCGATTTCCTCGCAGGCCTCCCGCAGGGCTGTCTGCCAAGGCGCTTCTCCCTCCTCGCTGAGCCCGCCGGGGAAGGCGATCTGGCCGGCGTGGCGGCGCAGACCGTCGGCCCGGCGTGTGAGCAGGACGCTCACCCCCCCGGGCCGCTGCACCAGGCCAATGAGCACCGCCGCAGACGTATAGCCCTGCGCCAGCAAGGGCGCGGTCATCCCAGGGTTTAGGTCCAGGTCGGAACGAAAGGCGGGTTGAGCGAAGTGGGCGTGCAAGGAGTCCAGGCGAGCGGAAATGAATTCACGCAAGGCCGCCCCCTCGGGCAGAGCCGACGCGCCCGAAAGAATCGCCTGATCCTGCATACCTCTGCTCGCCATCGATCCAGAGGTAAGCGAGCCATGGTCGCGAGGGAAGCCCGCAATTGGCCGTTCAGTAGCCGCCGCAGGCTAAGTTGCGCCGCGCGGCGGAGTCACGACGCCGGAAGGCGGCGAGAGACCATCTTCGAAACGGCGCCACAGAACGCGCCGGCTGTCGACGGGACCGGGCATTTTGATCTGACCGACCGGCGAGGCTTGGAAGCCAAATTTCCGGAAAAACGGCTCATCGCCCACGAGCAGCATCAGCTTGTGCCCTCGGGTCCGCGCCGCCTCGCAAGCCTGCTCTACAAGCGCGCTGCCCAGGCCCTGGCCGCGCCAGGCGTCGTCCACCGCGAAGGGACCAAGGAGAATCGACGGCGTCTGGTCGATCACAATCGGCCAGATGCGCACGCAGCCGACGGCTTGTTCGCCGGCCCAGGCGACAAACGACAGCGTTAAGTCGGGCGTGTTGCCTTCGCGCAATCGCTCAGCCGACTTGGCAAAACGTCCGGGCCCGAACGCACGCTCGATCAGAGCCTGCACGCGCGCGCTGTCCTGGGGCCGCTCGACGGCGATAGTCGTGGTCAAACGCGGTGGAAGGCTGGAAACGGACATGCCTGTGGACAATCAGTTGGGTGTAAACACAGCAAAATCTCAAGCCAGACCCTGGCTTTGCCGCGCCCATAGGGCCGACGGATCGGCACGTCAATCGTGGCGCTACGAAGATCGTTGGGACAGGCTACAACAGCTGGACGGTCCACGACCTCGCCTGCATGCATCGGCAGCTGCCGCGACGAACCTCCCAATGCTGGCAATGCCTCGGTTTCGCCCTATCGGCTTGCAATCTTGACCCGTGCGAAAAGCCCAGGCTTATGTCGCCCCAAAGGAACACGACCAGGAGCTTAAGGGATGAAACTTTTACGGATGGGCCTTGTCGCCGCCGTGATGATGGCCTTCGCCGGCCATGCGATGGCGGCCGACGCGCCCAAGATCGACCCGGCCATGCGAACCCAGGGCATGAAGGAGGCCCCGCCGGTGGTGGAAGCCGCCGGCGTGGGCTGCACCATTTCCGACGCCCTGTTTGTCGGCAACGGAACGGCCAGCGTGAACGGCAAGGACATCGACAGCAAGGTCTATGAAGTGGCCTGCAAGGAAGGTCTTGGCTATTTCATCATCGCCCCGAAAGGGACGTCTCCCCAGGTCTTTGATTGCTTGTCGCTCAGGTCGATCGCGGACGCTGCGGCCAAGGGTGGCAAGGGTGGGATCGGCCAGACCTGCAAACTGCCCGACAACCTGGACCCCAAGCGCGGCCTGGAACCGTTACTGGCCAAGGCGAACGTGCCGGCCTGCACCGTGACCGCCGCGAAATACATCGGCAGCAGCACCGCCGAGGGAATCAGCATTTTTGAAACCCGTTGCGCCAACGGCCACGGCTATCTGCTGACCGCGCCCACCGCCAACTCCAAGCACGCCCTGTCCGCAAATGATTGCGCCGAATCAGCTCTATTCGCTCTCAATTGCGAATTCACCTCGGCTGCGGAGATCAAACAACAGCTTCTGGCCCTGCCGGGAGCGTCCAACCCGCCGGCCTGCGTGCCGGCTGACGCCCGCTGGGTGGTGACCGCCGTTAGCGGTGACCGCTACTATGAGATCAGCTGCCAGGATGGAAAGTCTGGCTATATGTTCCAAGCCGACATGACCGGCAAGGCGAAGCAGGTCATTCCCTGCGCCAACGCCGAACAACTCGCGGGCGGCTGCACCCTGACCAATGTCAGCGTGGCCAGAACCGAGCAAGCGGGCCTCTACAGCACCCTGTCGACCAAGATGGGCTATCCCTGCACCGTGACCAAGTACCAGAGCCTCAACCTGGAAGGCGACCCGCCTCACCGCGAGATTGTGGAGCTGGCGTGCAAAGAGCACCCCGGATCGGTGTGGACCCTGATCCCGACGGAAGGCGGTGCTGCAACCGAGATGAACTGCGTGCGCGCGGAGTCCATCAGCTTTCCGAGCTGCAAGCTGACCCCGATCACGGACACCTATTTGGACCTCGGCTCTCAGGTTCAGTCCAAGGGTAAGACCTGCGCCGTGACCAACGCCCGCTACTTGAAGGGTGTCACGGACCCGAACGGCGACGACTTCGTTGAAGTCGCCTGCGGCGGCGGCGGCGGATTCGTCATCGCCTATTCGAACGCCCCCATCGAAAAAGTGCTCAATGTATTCGATTGTAAGGAAACTGCGGGCACTACGCGGGCCTGCAAGCTGAAATAGGCGCCGCCCAACCCAAGACCAGCCCGCTGAAGCCTTGGCTCCAGCGGGCTTTTCTTTGCCTGCGACGGATCAGCTTCCCTCCAGAGTTTCCTGAAAGCGGATCGGCTGACCCAGCGACGGGGCGATCACTTCGTCCTCGCGCATGACGATCCG
This sequence comes from Pseudomonadota bacterium, assembly GCA_048498155.1. Classification (GTDB taxonomy): domain Bacteria; phylum Pseudomonadota; class Alphaproteobacteria; order Caulobacterales; family Caulobacteraceae; genus BOG-938. Next base: position 91,607 of record JBEHYN010000003.1, read on the forward strand.
CCCACGGATGATCGTCGCCATTGGCCAGCCCTTGGCTTCAAAGCCGTCGAACGGCGTCCAGCCGACCTTGGTCGCCTGGTCTTCATGGCGGATCACTCGGCGAGCGCTCAGATCGACCACAGTGAGGTCCGCGTCGTATCCGGCGGCGATGCGGCCCTTGCCCGCTAGGCCGAAGATTCGGTTCACCCCGTGCGATGTCAGATCGACGAACCGCTCCAGGCTCATCCGGCCCTCGGCCACATGGGTCAGCATCAGCGGGACCAGGGTCTGCACGCCGGGCATGCCCGAAGGCGAGGCGGGATAGAGTTTGGCCTTCTCCTCACGGGTGTGAGGCGCGTGGTCGGAGCCGATTACGTCAGCCACCCCCTGGTCGATACCGCGCCAAAGCCCGGCACGATGTTCGGCGCCGCGAATGGGCGGGTTCATCTGAGCGAAGCCCTTAAGCCGCTCATAGGCCTCAGGCGCCGCCAGGGTCAGGTGCTGGGGCGTGATCTCCACGCTGGCCAGATCCTTGTTTTGGGCGAGCAGCTCGATTTCCTGGGTGGTCGTCACGTGCAGCACGTGGATGCGCTTGCCGTGCTTGCGCGCCAGCCGCAGTAGTCTCTGGGTGGAGAGCAGCGCCGTTTGCGCGTCGCGCACCTCCTCGTGGCTGGTCCAGTCGCCTTCGCGCGCCAGGGCCCGGCGCTCGGCCAGGCGGAACTCGTCCTCCGAATGGAAGGCCGCCCGTCGGCGGATTGACTTGAGCACCCGCTCCACGCCCTCGTCGTCAGCGACAAGCAAGGTGCCGGTGGACGCGCCCATGAACAGCTTGACCCCGCACACGCCAGGCAAGCGCTCCAGATCGGCCAGATGGTCGGCGTTGTCGTGGGTCGCGCCGGCATAGAAGGCGTGGTCGCAATGCATGCGTCCCTTGGCGCGGTTCAGCTTATCTTCGATGGCCGCCGCGTCGCTGGTGGTGGGATGGGTGTTGGGCATCTCGAACACCGCGGTGACCCCGCCCAGCACCGCCGCGCGCGAACCGCTCTCCAGGTCTTCCTTCCATTCCATGCCCGGCTCACGGAAATGCACCTGGCTGTCGATCACGCCCGGCAGCACCGTCAAGCCGCGGGCGTCGAACACCTCCCCCGCAGAGGCCTGGCCCAGATCCCCGATGGCAGCGATGCGCCCGGCTCTGACACCCACGTCAGCCAAGCCGCGGCCGGCATGATTAAGCACCTCGCCGCCCCGGACGATCAGGTCATAGGTTTCAGCCATGGGCGCCTTTCTTGACGGTGTCGGAGGGATGGTCGGCGGTGGCCTCGAACAGGGCCTTGGCGGCCTTCACCACCGCTGAGACCGGAAGATCGAGCATATGACAGACCGGCTGGCACAGGCCCGGATCGACCGCCTGAATCTGCGAGAAACTGCGAGGCCCGCGTGCCACACGGGTGTTTTCGCCCCAAGGACCGTAGAGCCGTTCGTCGGACGGACCGAACAGGCCCAGGGTCGGGGCGCCTGCGGCGGCGGCCAGGTGCATCAAGCCGGAGTCATTGCCGACGAATAGGCGAGCCTGTTTGAGCGCCGCATAGGTGATCAACAGATCGCCCTGGCCAGTCAGATCGATCCAGCGCTCCCGAGGAATGGAGCGACGCAGCGGCTCGGCCGCGCGCCAGTCGTCAGGCCCGCCCAGGATCAACAGGCGGCCATGCTCGAACGGTGCGCCCTTTTCCATCAGCTGGACCGCCGCCAAGGCGAACCGTTCCACCGGCCAAGTCTTGCCGATCCAGTTCGCAGCCGGGCCGATCGCGAGGATGGGACCGCCCGAGCCTAGCAGCGCCTCGGCCTTGGCTTCGGTCTGGGGACTCGTAAACAGGAAGGGCGGCGGAGGGGCCTCCGCCAGCTTCAACAACCGCGCCGCTTCGATCACCTTGTGCACCGGCTGGCGGTCCCCCGCGCGGTGGATGGCGCGTTTCTTGGCCGACAGGAACCGGGCGATGGAGGAGCCGCGACGATCAAGGATCAAGCCCCAGCGGCGCTTGCGCACCTGGCCCCACAACTTGAACCAATGGCCCTTGCCCTTGGATTTCTCCATCACGATGATCTGGTCCAGATTGGGAACATCGCGATAGAGCGGCGCGGAGGGAGGTCCGGCGACGATGGTGAAACGGGTGTCGGGAATTTCGTCGTGCAGACGCTTCAGCAGCCCCGACGCCAGCACGGCGTCGCCGATGCGGTTCGAACTGATATACAGGATCGGAAAACCCTTGGGCGTCATCGCTTCATCTATAGGGCGTACTCCGCCATCGCCCAAGCTTTGCACTGCGTACGGTTCATGACCCTGCCTATATTCCACCGTTTGGCCAGTCGCGCACTCGTGGCGGTGCGCGGCGCCGACTGGCGGTCCTTCCTGCAAAACCTGTTGAGCAACGATGTGGAGGCGTTGGACGCCGACCAAGCGCGCGCGGCCCTGCTGCTGACTCCGCAGGGCAAGCTTTTGTTCGACCTGATCGTCATCGCTCAAGACGACGGCGCCTTGCTCGACGTTCTGGCTGAGCGGCGCGAGGCCTTGATCCAGCGGCTCAAGCTGTATCGCCTGCGCGCCAAAATCGAGATCGAGCCGGCCGAAGACGCGGTGTGGGCCGCCACGGGCGTGTCGCCGGTGGGCGGCGGCTGGATCGCCGACCCGCGTCTTGGGGCGCTCGGTTGGCGGGGTTACGGCATTGCCCCACCGCCGGGCGCCGCCATCGCGGACGAAGCGGCCTATCGCGCCCTGGCCCTGAGCCTGGGCGTGCCGGATCCGGCCCTGGACTGCACGCCTGACAAGACCTTCCCCCTGGAGGCGGACTTTGACCTGCTGAACGCCATCGATTTCCACAAGGGCTGCTATGTCGGCCAGGAGACCACTTCGCGCATGAAGCGGCGCAGCGCGGTCAAGACCCGCATGGCTCCGGTCACCTTTGAGGGGCCGGCTCCCGCCCATGGCGCGCCCGTCATGGCCGGAGATCTGCGCGCGGGCGAGGTGCTGTCCGGCGCGAACGGCCGCGCCATGGCCCTGCTGCGATTGGACCGAGCGGTGAGTGGTCAACTGACCGTCGAGGGCCGCCCGGTAACACTGGATGCGCCGTCTTGGTGGCCCCACGACGTGCTTCCGAAGGCAGGCGATTCGGAGCCAGACTGACCCCATGGGCGAGCCACTGATTCGATGCGGATGGGGCGGCATGGCGGGAACAGTTATCTATGAATCCTATCACGACACCGAATGGGGCGTACCTGAACGGGACAATCGCGCCCTGTGGGAAAAGCTGGTGCTGGACGGGTTTCAGGCCGGGCTGTCGTGGATCACCATCCTGAAGAAACGCGAAGCTTTCCGCGCCGCGTTCGACAATTTTGATCCGGAAAAGGTTGCTCGCTATGGCGAGACTGACCGCGCACGGCTGATGGCCGACGCGGACATCGTTCGCTCCAACGCCAAGATCGACGCCGCTATTTCAGGCGCGCGCATCTTTCTGGACATACGCGAGCGCGGCGAGGACTTCTCGAGTTTCCTGTGGGCCTATGTTGACGGAGCGCCGATCCAGAACGGCTTTGAGACCCTGGCTCAGATTCCCGCCCAGACCCCTGCATCCGTGCAGATGGCCAAGGCGCTCAAAGCCAAGGGGTTCAAGTTCTGCGGCCCGGTGATCGTCTACGCCTTCATGCAGGCCACCGGCATGGTCAACGACCACCTGACCGGCTGTTTCCGCCACGATCCGGTGCGCGCCATGGGCCAAGCCCAATGAGACAGGGTCCAGACATGATGCTGGAGCAAGCCTGCGGCGCAGGCCCCGTGTGCGGGGTGGATGAGGCAGGACGCGGGCCCTGGGCCGGGCCGGTGTCGGCGGGGGCGGTGATCCTCGACCCGCGCAAGGTGCCCGAGGGCCTGAACGACTCCAAGGCGCTGAGCCACAAACAGCGCGAGGCCCTGGAGATTGAGATCAAGACCCACGCCATAGCCTGGGCAGTGGGCTTCGCCTCTGTGGCCGAGATCGACGCGCTGAATATTCTCCAGGCCACGGGCTTAGCCATGCGTCGGGCGGTGGAGGCGCTGTCGACGCCGGCGGCCTTCGCCCTGGTGGACGGCAACTACGCGTTCCGTCTGCCCTGCCCGGTCAAGACCGTGGTCAAGGGCGACGCCCTGTCCTGCTCCATCGCCGCCGCCTCGATCCTCGCCAAGACCGCGCGTGACCGGCTGATGGTGGAGTTGGATGGACTCTACCCTGGCTACGGCTTTTCCGCCCACAAGGGCTATCACGCCCAGAGGCATGTCGAGGCCCTGCGACGGTTGGGTCCTTGTCCCGAACATCGAAGGTCATGGGCGCCGATTAAGCTGGCGATGGCGGGCCATGGGGCGGCCTTCGAGGAGTCCTGAGGGCGCTGAACTGGACTGCGGCGTTCGATCCGTGTTCTTGTGGTGGGCGAAATCGGAGACAACCATGTCTGCACGGTATGCTCTGACCCTGGTTGCAGCTGCGGCCCTTGTCGCCGGTCCCGCCCTGGCTTTGCCGGGCGATCAAACCCATCCGATCGATGTGCATTTTCGGCGAGGAACTGACAGCATCCGGCTAACCGGCGAGCTGAAGCAGAACGTCGATTGTTGTTATTATCGGATCAAGGCCCACGCGGGGCAGGTCTTACAGTGGCGTTTCACAGGCCCGGCCTATCGCGCGGTCATCACCTATCCTGACGGCAGCGCGGAGGGTCCCGGCATCCCCAACGCCATCCCGATCGACAAGAACGGCGCCTATATTCTGCGCTTCGCCCCTAACCTGATGGCCGACGGCGCCTTTGGACGCTTCGTGCTCACCATCACGATCTTGCCGCCCAAGTAAGGCCAAGAACTTTTGACGGTCCATTTGAGTCTGTAACCTTTTCCGCTCATCCCCGCGAAAGCGGGGACCCAGTCCTGTCCAGGGTTCGCCACACTGGAAAGACCTGGATTCCCGCTTTCGCGGGAACGACCGGATGAGGGGGAGGATCAACTCAACCCGACTGACGAACTAGCCGTCCAGGGCGGTCTTTAGAATTTCCCTGATGTCACGGCGACAGATGGCGTTGAAGCCTGCGTCCTCCACAGCCGCGCGCCGATCATCATTCCGGGCTAGGTCCATGCAAAGTCCGATAATCTCGCGCCTCCCCGCGAACGGCAGGTAGTCCTTGATGTCGTCCTCGATGAACACCCCAGGCTCAAGTTCCGAAACGACGGCCTTTCGGTTGGCCATCAGATAGGAGCAACGGACGATCTCGAAAATCTTCGCGTGGTCATACAGGTTGATGTTCAAGATCACCTTGGACCGCTCGATCAAACCGTCGCGTGCGGCGCCGTAGAGGCCGCTAACGAACACCGTGGTCAGGCCGCAGTCAGATAGGGCGTGTAACGCCGCCAACCGCTTGGGGCCGGCCAACCCATACAGCAGCACATCGATGTCCTGGGGCTGGACCTTGTTCAACCGGCTAAGCAGGGGCGCATAGCCCACGGGGACGAGGCGGACATCTACATCGCCCAGGCCTTTCCAGGCCTCCAGATTGGCGGCGCTATATTCCCAGATTCTGAAGCGCGACGCGCAATAGCGAAGCGAGGGCCGGATCTGCTGCGGGGGCGCCCCGCGAAGTTGTTCGAAATTGTAGATGATCGTCCCGTCGGGAAAGGCGTTCAGCGCTTCCTGCGCCACTACCTGGGCTCCAAACACGATGTTGGTGGCGTCCGGCGACAGATCATTGACCGAATAGCCGGCCTCGTGGCCCAACTGCTGTAGCCCCCATTGGACCGTGTCGATGACCTCCTTATAGCCGTTGAGGCCGTGCATGATGTGCTCGCCCAAGCAGTGCACAAGTTGGAACCTAGCCATCTAACGCCTTCGACGTCCCAGTTGAATCTCTAAGCCATAACCCACTCATCCCCGCGAAAGCGGGGACCCAGTCCTGTCCAGGATTCGCCCCACTGGAAAGACCTGGATTCACGCTTTCGCGGGAACGACCGGTGGAATGGTCGGCTCAGCATAACCGCCTGACCGACCATGCGCGACTAACGGCATGGCGCAACCCACGAAAACGGCCCGGGATCGCTCCCGGGCCGTTGCGTATTTCAGTTCAGACAAAGCCTAAGCTTCGGCGTTGGCTTCTTCCTCTGCCTGGACGGCGATCTCCTCGGGGAGGGCCTCCACCGGCAGAGCCTGCTCGCGCAGGGCGGCCAGTTGCTCGTCGCGCTTGGCGGCGACGCGCTGCAGCCCGCGCAGGTAGGAGCCGGTGCCCGCCGGGATGAGCCGACCGACGATGACGTTCTCCTTCAAGCCTTCCAGAGTGTCGACCTTGCCGTGCACTGAGGCGTCGGTGAGCACGCGGGTGGTTTCCTGGAACGAGGCCGCCGAGATGAAGCTGCGGGTTTGCAGCGACGCCTTGGTGATGCCGAGCAGGACAGGCTGAACCAGGGCCGGACGACCGCCGCGGGCTTCCGCCTTGACGTTTTCCTCATCCAGTTCGGTCTTGTCCAGATGGTCGCCCTTGATCAGGCCGGTGTCACCCGGCTCAAGGATTTCCACCTTCTGCAACATCTGGCGAACGATCACCTCGATGTGCTTGTCGTTGATCGGCACGCCTTGCAGTCGGTAAACTTCCTGAATCTCGTTGACCAGGAAGTCGGCCAGCGCCTCGATGCCCAGGATGCGCAGGATGTCGTGCGGATCGGGGTTGCCGTCGATGATGTACTCGCCCTTGCGGATCGTATCGCCGTCGTGGACGGAGATGTGCTTGCCCTTGGGGATGAGGAACTCGACCGCCTCGCCCTGATCGCCATCAACGGCTTCCGGGGTGATCTTGATGCGGCGCTTGTTCTTGTAGTCGCGGCCGAACTCGACCCGGCCGTCCATTTCCGCGATGACCGCGCAGTCCTTCGGCCGGCGGGCCTCGAACAGTTCGGCCACCCGCGGCAGACCGCCGGTGATGTCGCGCGTCTTAGCGCTTTCGGTGGGCAGGCGGGCCATGACCTCGCCCGGCTTCACGACGTCGCCGTCACTGACCGAGAGGATGGCCCCCACGGGCAGCAGGTAACGGGCGTCGCCGCCATTTGCCAAGCGCTTATAGCCGCCGTCGTCGCCCAGCACCGCCATGGCGGGACGCAGGTCCGAGCCGCGCGGACTGGCGCGCCAGTCGGCGACCACTCGGTTGGAGATGCCGGTGGCTTCGTCGGCTTCCTCGCGCACGGACAGACCGTCCACCAAGTCTTCCAACTTCACCTTGCCGCCCACTTCCGTGATGATCGGCGTGGTGTAGGGGTCCCATTCGACCATGCGCTGGCCGCGCTTGACCTGAGCGCCGTCCTTGAAGCGCAAACGGGCGCCGTAAGGGGGCTTATAGGACTCGCGATCCTTGCCATCGACCTGGATGGTCACAAGCATGTTGCGGCTCATGACGATCAGGTCGCCGTCGGCCGCCGTCACGCTGGCGCCGCCGGTGATGCGGAAGGTGCCGTCGTTGGTCGCTTCGAAGAACGACTGCTCTGCCACCTGGGCCGCGCCGCCGATGTGGAAGGTCCGCATGGTCAGCTGGGTGCCGGGCTCACCGATCGACTGGGCGGCGATAACGCCCACCGCTTCGCCGATGTTCACGGTGGTGCCGCGAGCCAGATCGCGTCCGTAGCAAGTGGCGCAGACGCCGGGGTTGGCGTCGCACACCAGCACCGAGCGGACCTTGACCGACTGCACGCCGGCCTTCTCGATCTGCTCGATCAGGGCTTCGTCCAGATAGGTGTCGGCCGGGAACACGATGTCACCGTTCGGGTCCTTGACGTCCTCGGCGGTCACCCGGCCCAGGACACGCTGGCCGAGGGACACGAGCACGTCGCCGCCCTCAATAACCGCACGCAGAGTGATGCCGCGCGTGGTGCCGCAATCTTCCTCGTTGATGATGCAGTCCTGCGCCACGTCGACCAGACGACGGGTCAGGTAGCCGGAGTTGGCAGTCTTCAAGGCGGTGTCGGCCAGACCCTTACGGGCGCCGTGGGTGGAGTTGAAGTACTCCAGCACGGTCAGGCCTTCCTTGAAGTTGGAGATGATCGGCGTTTCGATGATCTCGCCCGAGGGCTTGGCCATCAGGCCGCGCATCCCGCCGAGTTGCTTCATCTGGGCCTGTGAGCCCCGGGCGCCGGAGTGGGCCATCATGTAGATGGAGTTGATCTCCAGTTCACGGCCGTCAGGGCCGATCTTCTTGGTGGAAATCTCCGCCATCATTTCGTCGGCCACGCGGTCAGTGGATTTGGCCCAGGCGTCGACCACCTTGTTGTACTTCTCGCCCCGGGTAATCAGGCCGTCGGCGTACTGCTGCTCATATTCCTCGACCAGCTTGCGCGTCTCGGCCACCAGGGCCTTCTTGCGCTCGGGAATGATGATGTCGTCCTTGCCGAAGGAGATGCCGGCCTTGGCCGCTTCCTTGAAGCCCAGACCCATGATCTGGTCGGCGAAGATCACCGTCGCCTTCTGACCGCAGTGGCGATAGACGGCGTCGATCAGATTGCCGATTTCCTTCTTGGTCAGAGGCTTTTCCACCAAGCGGTGGCCGATGGCCGGGTGATGCGGCAAGAGGGCCGCGATCTTCATCCGCCCGGGGGTGGTGTCGATCACCTTGGTGTGCGCCACCCCGGCTTCGTCGCTCTCGGTGAAGCGAGCCTTGATCTTGGTGTGCAAGGTCACCACGCCGGCTTCCAGGGCCGCCTCGATATCGGCATTGCCCACGAACAGCTTGCCCTCGCCCGGCTCCTTATCCTTGGCCAGCGACAAGTAGTAGAGCCCCAGCACGATGTCCTGCGAGGGCACGATGATCGGGCGTCCGTTGGCGGGCGACAGGATGTTGTTGGTCGACATCATCAGGACGCGCGCTTCCAACTGAGCCTCCAGGCTCAGCGGGACGTGCACGGCCATCTGGTCGCCGTCGAAGTCGGCGTTGAAGGCGGCGCAGACCAGCGGGTGAAGCTGGATAGCCTTGCCCTCGATCAGCTTGGGCTCGAACGCCTGGATGCCCAGACGGTGAAGCGTCGGGGCGCGGTTCAGCAGAACCGGGTGCTCGCGGATGACCTCTTCGAGCACGTCCCACACCTGGGGCTGCTCGCGCTCGACCATGCGCTTGGATTGCTTGACGGTGCCCGACAGCCCCTTGGCGTCCAGCCGCGCGTAGATGAACGGTTTGAACAGCTCCAGCGCCATCTTCTTGGGCAGGCCGCACTCATGCAGCTTCAGCTCGGGACCAACCACGATGACCGAACGGCCCGAGTAATCGACCCGCTTGCCGAGCAGGTTCTGACGGAACCGGCCCTGCTTGCCCTTCAGCATGTCGGCGAGGGACTTCAGCGGACGCTTGTTGGCGCCGGTGATCACCCGGCCGCGACGACCGTTGTCGAACAGGGCGTCGACGGCTTCCTGCAGCATCCGCTTTTCGTTGCGGATGATGATGTCCGGCGCGCGCAGTTCGATCAGGCGCTTGAGGCGATTGTTCCGGTTAATGACCCGGCGGTACAGGTCGTTCAGGTCGGAGGTGGCGAAACGGCCGCCGTCCAGCGGCACGAGGGGGCGCAGCTCGGGCGGGATCACCGGGACGACCGTGAGGATCATCCATTCCGGGCGGTTGCCGGACTCGATGAAGGCCTCGATGATCTTCAGGCGCTTGGACGCCTTCTTCTGCTTCATTTCCGAGGTGGTGACGCCCAGTTCTTCACGCAGCTTTTCAGCGGTTGCGTGCAAGTCGATGGCGTTGAGCATGCCGCGCACCGCTTCGGCGCCGATCTCGGCGGTGAAGCTGTCGTCGCCGAATTCTTCCTGGAAGCGCATGTAGTCGTCTTCGCTCAGCAGTTGGTACTGCTTAAGTGGAGTCAGACCCGGCTCGGTGACGATGTAGTGCTCGAAATACAGGACGCGCTCGATGTCCTTCAGGGGCATGTCCAGCATCATGGCGATGCGGCTGGGCAGGCTCTTGAGGAACCAGATGTGGGCGACGGGCGAGGCCAGTTCGATATGGCCCATGCGGTCGCGCCGCACGCGCGCCAGCGTGACTTCAACGCCGCACTTCTCGCAGATAATACCCTTGTATTTCATACGCTTGTACTTTCCGCACAAGCATTCGTAGTCCTTGGTCGGACCGAAGATGCGGGCGCAGAACAGGCCGTCGCGCTCCGGCTTGAAGGTCCGGTAGTTGATGGTTTCAGGCTTCTTGATCTCGCCGAACGACCAGCTGCGGATCTTTTCCGGGCTGGCGAGGGAGATGCGGATCTGATCGAAGGTCGGGGCGACCTGGACCGGATTGAAGATATTCAGGACTTCCTGGTTCATGGAACTTCCAGTTCGTCAGAAATTTCCGAGGCTGGTGGGGAGAGGCTGACAACCCCTCCCCGGCCTTTGATGCGAAAGCGGCTAGCGCCGGTTAGCTGTTCTCGAGCTCGACGTTCAGACCCAAGGAACGCATTTCCTTGACCAGCACGTTGAAGCTTTCCGGAATGCCGGCCTCGAAGGTGTCGTCCCCGCGGACGATGGATTCGTAGACCTTGGTCCGTCCGGCCACGTCGTCGGACTTCACCGTCAGCATTTCCTGCAGGGTGTAGGCGGCGCCATAGGCTTCCAGAGCCCACACCTCCATTTCCCCGAAGCGTTGACCGCCGAACTGGGCCTTGCCGCCCAGCGGCTGCTGAGTGACCAGGCTGTAGGGGCCGATCGAACGGGCGTGGATCTTGTCGTCGACCAGGTGGTGCAGCTTGAGGATATAGATAAAGCCCACCGTGACTGGACGCTTGAACTGCTCGCCGGTCTGTCCATCGAACAGGATGGACTGTCCGGAACGGTCCAGGCCCGCCATTTCCAGGTGCTCTTCGATGTCCTCGATACGGGCGCCGTCGAACACGGGGGTGGCGATGGGAACGCCCTTGGCGAGGTTGCGGCAAAGCTCGATCAGTTCCTCGTCGTCCCCTTCGGGCAACTCCTGATCCGGGCCGTAGATGTCACGCAGACGCTGGATGAGCGCCGCGCGCTGGCCGCCGTTCTGCCAGGCTTCCAGCAGGGTCGTGATCTGTTTGCCCAGGCCCGCGCAGGCCCAGCCGAGGTGGGTCTCGAAGATCTGACCCACGTTCATGCGCGAAGGCACGCCCAGGGGATTGAGCACCACGTCCACGGCCGTACCGTCGGCCAGATAGGGCATGTCCTCGATCGGCAGGATCTTGGAGATGACCCCCTTGTTGCCGTGACGGCCGGCCATCTTGTCCCCGGGCTGAAGCTTGCGCTTCACCGCCACGAACACCTTGACCATCTTCATCACGCCGGGCGGCAGCTCGTCGCCGCGCTGCAGCTTGTCGACCTTGTCCTCGAAACGGCGGTCCAGACGCTTGCGCGCCTCATCGAACTGGCCGCGCATGGCCTCCAGCTCGCCCATGGTCTTTTCGTCGTCCAGTGCGATCTGCCACCACAGACCGGAGGAGATTTCCTCCAGCTTCTCGATGGTGATCACGCCGCGGCCCAGGCCCTTGGGTCCGGACACCGCGGTCTTGCCCACCAGGATTTCGCGCAGGCGGCCGTTGATGTTGCGGTTCAGGATGGCGAACTCGTCGTCGCGGTCCTTGCCCAGGCGGTCGATTTCCGCGCGTTCGATGGCTAGGGCCCGTTCGTCCTTGTCGACGCCGTGCCGGTTGAACACGCGAACCTCGACGATAGTGCCGGCCACGCCCGGAGGCAGTCGCAGGGAGGTGTCGCGCACGTCCGAGGCCTTTTCGCCGAAGATGGCGCGCAGCAGCTTTTCTTCCGGCGTCATCGGGCTTTCGCCCTTGGGCGTCACCTTGCCCACCAGGATGTCGCCCGGCATGACCTCGGCGCCGATGGCCACGATGCCCGCTTCGTCGAGGTTGCGCAGGGCTTCCTCGCCGACGTTGGGGATGTCGCGGGTGATTTCTTCGGGACCCAGCTTGGTGTCGCGGGCCATGACCTCGAATTCCTCGATATGAATCGAGGTGAACACGTCGTCGCGCACGATGCGCTCGGAGATCAGGATGGAGTCTTCGAAGTTGTAGCCATTCCAGGGCATGAAGGCGACGAGGGCGTTACGGCCCAGGGCCAGTTCGCCCAGTTCGGTGGACGGGCCGTCGGCGATGATATCGCCGGGTTGAATCCGGTCGCCCACCCGCACCAGCGGACGCTGGTTGATGCAGGTATTCTGGTTGGAGCGCTGGAACTTGGACAGACGGTAAATGTCCACGCCCGGCTTGGTGGGGTCGGTCTCTTCGGTAGCCCGGATGACAATCCGGGTGCCGTCGATCTGCTCCACCACGCCCGAGCGGCGGGCCACCACGGTGGCGCCGGAATCGCGGGCGACCACGTCTTCCATGCCGGTGCCGACCAGCGGCGCATCCGATTGGATCAGGGGCACGGCCTGACGCTGCATGTTCGAACCCATCAGGGCGCGGTTGGCGTCATCGTTTTCCAGGAAGGGGATCAGGGCCGCGGCCACCGACACCACCTGCTTGGGCGAAACGTCCATGAAGTCCACTTGGTCTTTCAGGGCCAAGGTCACTTCGCCGTTGATACGCACAGTCACCAGATCGTCGAGCAATTCGCCCTTGGGCGAGAGCGACAGGTTGGCCTGGGCGATGGTGTGCTTGGCCTCCTCCATCGCCGACATATAGACCACCTCCTCGGTGGTCTTATTGTTGACGACCCGGCGGTAGGGGCTCTCGATGAAGCCATACTTATTGACCCGGGCGTGGGCCGCCAGAGAGTTGATCAGGCCGATGTTCGGGCCTTCCGGCGTCTCGATGGGGCAGATGCGGCCGTAGTGCGTCGGGTGAACGTCGCGCACCTCGAAGCCGGCGCGCTCGCGGGTCAGGCCGCCGGGGCCCAGGGCCGACAGACGGCGCTTGTGGGTGATTTCCGACAGCGGGTTGGTCTGGTCCATGAACTGGGACAGCTGGGACGAGCCGAAGAACTCGCGCACCGCCGCCGCCGCCGGCTTGGCGTTGATCAGGTCGTGGGGCATGACCGTGTCGATATCGACCGAGGACATGCGCTCCTTGATCGCCCGCTCCATGCGCAGCAGGCCGACGCGGTATTGGTTTTCCAGCAACTCGCCGACCGAACGAACCCGGCGGTTGCCGAGGTTGTCGATGTCGTCGATTTCGCCGCGACCGTCGCGCAGGCCAACCAGCACCTTGAGCACCGCCAGCACATCATCCTTGCGCAGGACGCGGACGTCGTCCGGGCAGTCCTGCTCCAGACGCATGTTCATCTTCACCCGGCCGACCGAGGACAGGTCATACCGCTCGGAGTCGAAGAACAGGCCCTGAAACATGGTTTCGGCCGCTTCCACTGTCGGCGGCTCACCGGGACGCATGACGCGGTAGATGTCGAACAAGGCGTCTTCACGCACCGCGTTCTTGTCCACACGCAGCGTGTTGCGCATGTAGGCGCCCACCGTGACATGGTCGATGTCGAGCACGTCGATGGTAGCCAGGCCCAGGGCTTCGAGCTCCGCGATCTTGGCGGCGTCGAGCTCTTCACCCGCTTCGGCGTAGATTTCGCCGGTCTGCATGTTCACTTCATCGCGCGCCAGGAAGCGGCCCGCCAGGGCGTCGGGCGCCAGCAGGAGGGTCTTGACGCCGCTGTCGGCGAACTTCTTGGCCGCCCGGGCCGAGATCTTCTGGCCGGCAGGCGCGATTTCCTCGCCAGTGTCCGCGTCGATCAGCGGGAACTCGGGCTTCACCCCGCGCCAGCGCTCGGGCTTGTAGGGCGTGGCCCAACCCTGCACGCCGCCCGCGCCTTCGCGGCGTTCGAACGGAATGATGTCGTAGAAGGTGGTGAGGATTTCCTCCGCGTCCATGCCCAAGGCGTAGAGGAAGGTGGTGGCCGGCAGTTTGCGGCGGCGGTCGATGCGGACATAGACGATGTCCTTGGCGTCGAACTCGAAATCCAGCCAGGACCCGCGATAAGGGATGATGCGGGCGGCGAACAGCAGCTTGCCCGAGGCGTGCGTCTTGCCCTTGTCGTGGTCGAAGAACACGCCGGGTGAACGGTGCATCTGGGAAACGATGACGCGCTCAGTGCCGTTGACGACGAAGGTGCCCTTGTCGGTCATGAGCGGGATATCGCCCATGTAGACGTCCTGCTCCTTGATGTCCTTGACCGAGCGCGCACCGGTTTCCTCATCGGATTCGAACACGATCAGGCGCAGCTTCACCTTCAGCGGCGCGGCATAGGTCATGTCGCGCTGGATGCATTCCTCGACGTCGTACTTGGGGTCCTCGAACTCATAGGACACGTACTCGAGCACAGCCCGTTCGTTGAAGTCCTTGATCGGGAACACCGACTTGAAGACTGCCTCGATGCCTTCGCCGTTGCGGTCATTCGGGCGCACTTCGCGCTGAAGGAACTGCTCATAGGACGAACGCTGAACCTCAATGAGGTTGGGCATCTGGACCGCTTCTGGAATGCGGCCGAACGACTTGCGGATACGCTTCTTGCCGGTGAACGACTGAGGCATCGTTGCTCCCTCGCGCGCCTTGGGCGCGGATCAAAAACAGCGGGCGGAATCCGCCCGTCAGGTCCTAGCGTCCACCCTCGGAACAGGCGGTCAAAACTGACCGTCCTGCCGGACGCCGGAATGTGACCCTTTCCCTCACGGGAACAGGGGCGCCCCTTCGCGCAGGTCAGAGGGCGGTAGACCGCGCCTCGGGGCTGGGTTGCGGACACGCCGACGCGCTCCACCGAATCTCTTCGTGAACGCGGGGATATAGGCGATGGCCGCAAGGATGGAAAGGGGCAAATGCGCCTGTTGCGAGAATCTTCATGGCGATGGCAAATCAGCCGGTCGCGGATCAATTCACAACCGGCCGCAGGGGCTCCCCACGATGATGCAGATCTATGGCGACTCTATCTCGGGCAATTGCCTGAAGGTGAAGTGGACAGCCGATTATCTCGGCCTGGCTTACCGCTGGATCGAGACCGGGGTTTTGAACGGCGATACTCGCACGCCCGCTTTCCTCGCCTTGAATCCCGCAGGCCAAGTCCCGGTGGTGGTTTTGCGGGGCGGTCGGCCCCTGGCCCAGTCAAACGCCATCATCCTGTATCTCGCCGAAGGCTCGGCCCTGATTCCAGGCGAGCCCTATGCGCGCGCCAAGATGCTTGAATGGCTGTTCTGGGAGCAAAATAGCCACGAGCCCTACGTCGCCGTGGCGCGCTTCCAGGTGAAGTATCTCGGCAAGGCCGCCGCGAGCCTGGACGCCAAGCTGGTCGAACGGGGCCGGGCCGCGCTTAAGCGCCTCGATGAGGCGCTGGCGGCGTCTGACTATCTGGTCGGCTCGTGCTGCACCCTCGCGGACATCGCCTTGGTCGCCTACACGCGGTTGGCGCCCGAGGGCGGCTTTGACTTGGAACGCTATCCGTCAGTGCAGGCTTGGGTCGCCCGCGTGGAGACGGACCTCAAGATTTTGGATTGACCGGGGACCGCGGCCGCCTTGCCTACGGTAAGGAACATCCTGACCCTCCCGCCATGATCACCAGCAAGATCACCAGCAAGGCCCAGACGACCATTCCCCAAGCCGTCCGCGTGGCGCTCGGTTTGAAGGAAGGCGATGAGGTCGCCTATCAGATTGAGGGGGATCAGGTCACCCTGACCAAGAGACGTCCAAACGCGTTCGCCGGAGATCCCTTTGCGGCCTTCTCCGAGTGGAGCTCGGACGCAGACACAGAGGACTATGCCGATCTTGAGCAAGGCGACGTGATCCGAGTTCCCTTCCCCTACACTGATCCAAAGCGCATTGCCGTTGGTGGCGATGGTGACGAGCGCCCGTAATCGGTCATGGCCAGGAGACTGCCTGATCGAGGCCTATACGCAGGCCGGACTGCCCAAGCCTTCCATAATCAGGCCATGCAGATTACGACAATCGAGGTTCGAGGCGCTGAGCGTCTTGGACGGCTGCCGGACACCCTGACCGCTCAGGTTGTAGGCGCGGTCGTCGCCCTGTTGGGCCGGTAAGCAGTCGGACGGACGTGCGCCGTTGGACGAGATATGAAGTTAAACTTTGTAGTTTAGCTTCATATCTGCTAGGTGCGGTCCATGGACAAGCGGATCGACGATTCCGACGCCGCCCGCGCCTCGGCGTTGGCAGGAGAGCTTCGCGTCGTGCTGGGCAAGCTCAAACGGCGCCTGCGCGATCAGATGCATATGGGCGACTTGACTTGGGCCCAGACCTCCGCGCTTCGGCGCCTGGAGCGCGAGGGACCGGCAACCGTCACCGTCCTGGCGCGCGATGAAGGTATGCGGCCGCAGTCCATGGGCGCTGTTGTGGCGGTTCTTGAGGCGGCAGGCTTGGTCAGCGGCGCGCCCGACCCCCAAGACGGACGCCAAGTCATTTGGTCGCTTAACCCCGCCTGCCTCGAGATGATGAAAGACAGCCGCGCTGCGCGTCAGGACTGGCTGATGCGAGCCATACAGGCCCATCTTTCTGCAGAGGAACAGACACTACTGACCGATGCCGTCGACCTGCTCAAACGCCTGATCCAGCCATGAGTGCGCACCGGCCTCGCCGACCTCTCAACCCAGTGAGTCTTCCGTGACCAACGCATTCCGATCCCTCGGCAACTATAACTACCGGCTTTGGGCGGGCGGGGCGATCGTGTCCAATGTCGGCACCTGGATGCAGCGCACCGCCCAGGACTGGCTGGTGCTGACCCAGCTGACCCACAACAACGCCACGGACATGGGCATTGTCATGGCGCTGCAGTTCGGCCCGCAAGTCCTGCTGCTGCCCATCACCGGCTACACCGTCGACCGTCTGGACACGCGCAAGATCCTCATCGCCACCCAATCGGCCATGGGCGCCCTCGCTCTGGGCCTGGGGCTGCTCACCGTTACCGGAGTGGTGCAGATCTGGCATGTCTATGTGTTTGCCTTCCTGCTCGGCTGCGTGGGCGCCTTCGATTCCCCGGCGCGGCAGGTTTTCGTATCCGAGCTGGTCGGTCAGGAGCATCTGTCCAACGCCGTGGGGCTGAACTCCACCTCGTTTAACGCGGCGCGCATGCTGGGTCCGGCCGTCGCCGGCATTCTGATCGCCGCAGTGGGCACCGGCTGGGTGTTCCTGATCAACGCCGTCTCCTTTCTGGCGGTGCTCACCTCCCTATGCTTGCTGCGCGTGCATGAATTGCACCGAAGCAATCGCCCAGGCCCATCGCGGTCCGGTTTGCTGGAGGGGTTCGGCTATGTGTGGCGGCGGCCTGAGCATTTGGCGGTGCTGTTGATGCTGTTTCTGATCGGCACCTTCGGGGTCAATTTTCCGATCTTCATCTCCACCATGTCCGTGACGGTGTTTCACAAGGGCGCCGGCGAGTACGGTCTGCTCACCTCGATGATGGCGGTGGGCTCGGTGTCCGGCGCCTTCCTGGCGGCCAGGCGCTCCAAGTCCCGTATCGGCGTGCTGATCGTCGGAGCCACATTGTTCGGGACCGGCCTGGGGCTGGGCGCCTTGATGCCCAACTATTGGTTTTTCGGCCTAGCCCTGGCGGTGGTTGGCGTGGCGGCCCAGACCTTCACCACGTCCTCCACCAGTCTGCTCCAACTCTCCACCGAGCCTGCCATGCGCGGGCGGGTTATGGCGATCATGCTGGCCATCGCCCTGGGCGGCACGCCGATCGGGGCGCCCATCGTCGGCTGGGTGGCCGACCGTTTCGGCCCGCGCTGGGCGTTGTGCGTGGGCGCCGCGGCAGGCTTCAGCGCGGCGCTGGTGGGATTGATCTATCTGGTGCGCTATCGCGGATTGAGCGCGCGCTTGGAGGGGGGCCGCATCCGCTTCGCCCTGACCGAAAGCCCCGCGCCCACCGCCTCCGAGCAGGCGTGAAAACGGCCCCGGAGGTTTCCCGCCGGGGCCGTTTAAATTTGATCCGCTCACGCCGGCGAATGCCGGGACGAGCGGAGAAATGGATGACTTGATTACTTGATCGCGACGGTGGCGCCGGCTTCTTCCAGCTTCTTCTTGATCTCTTCGGCTTCTTGCTTGGACACGTTTTCCTTGACGGCCAGAGGAGCGCCTTCGACCAGGTCCTTGGCTTCCTTCAGACCCAGATCGGAACGAACCGAACGGACTTCCTTGATCACGTTGATCTTCTTGTCGCCGCCAGCCATCAGCATGACGGTGAATTCGGTTTGTTCTTCGACCGCTTCAGCCGGAGCTGCGCCGCCGCCGGCCGCAGGAGCGGCGAAGGCCACGGGGGCGGCTGCAGAGACGCCCCACTTGTCTTCCAGGAGCTTGGACAGTTCAGCGGCTTCCAGAACGGTCAGGGTGGACAGTTCGTCGACGAGTTTTTCGAGCTTGGACATGATGTTTTCCTAGGATGGGATGTGTGTGCGGATTGAGGAGATGACCGGCGACTACGCCGCGGCGTCCTTCGTCGCATACGCGTTGAAAACGCGGGCGAGTTGGCCAGCCGGAGCCTGCAGCACGCCGGCGACCTTGGTGGCCGGGGCGTTGAGAAGGCCGATAAGCTGGGCGCGGATCTGATCCAGGGACGGCAGGGTGGCGAGCGCGCTCACCGCCTTGAGGTCCAGGACAGTCGTTTGACCGAGCAAGCCGCCGACCACCGAGAATTTCTCGTTGTCCTTGGCGTACTGGGTGACGACCTTGGCGGCGGAGACAGCGTCCGGTCCGTAGGCGATGGCGACGGGACCTTTGAACAGGGCAGTGCCCTCTTCGCCGGCCGCGCCGTCCAGAGCCTTCTGGATCAGGGTGTTCTTCACCACCTGCAGCTTGGCGCCTTCCTTGCGGAGGCGTCCGCGCAGTTCAGTCATTTCCGCAACCGTAAGACCCATGTAGTGGGTCACGACGACAGCGCCGGAGTCTGCCAGGACGCCTTTCAGCGTCTCGATCGACTCAGCTTTTTGAGCGCGGTCCATTGCGGTCTCCGTTACTCACGTTAGGCGGCCGGACTATCCGGCAGCCGAAAGCGGCTATGGCCGGAAAGGATGCCCTTCCCGGCTTTGCCGTTCGACCTGTCCCGAGAGCGTCGGCCGCACGCCCATCCCAAAGGATGATGACGTGGGGCGTTCTGCGTCCCGTCTCCCTACGGCGTGGAAGGGCTCTTCCAAGCTTATGGTCCGGGTGACCCCCGAACCCCGCAGTTCTCGGACAGGAGGGGGCCTTGAGAGGCCCCCGCCCCGCTCCCTTACGGGAGCGAATTCGCGCCCGGCCCGCTAAGGCCGAGACTTGAAGCGGCGCGTGTACACGACGGGCGGCCAAAACTCAAGGCGCGGATGCCGTTGAGCCAAGGGCGCCGGTGGCTCGCAGGCGGGATGTCGCCGAGACCGCTGACGAGCGAGCCAGGTCACAATTGACCCGGGGAAGCGTCAGTCGTCGGTGACGTCGAGATTGATACCCACCATGCCAAGAAATTCATCGTTCGGTCCGAACCGTGGCTCGGCCTTGGTGTGCAAAATCCGAATCTGCCCATCGGCGCGACGATATCGAGCCTGAGCCGTGAAGGGCTGGCGCTGTGACATTCCGATGCGGAACACTTCGAAGAGAGGCTCGGCATCCTCGGCAAGCAGCGTCGAATTCCAACCGAAGCTGGAGAGGCTCGCCTCGTCCACCCCCCAAAACTCCCGCTGGGCCTTATTGAGGTAAATGCAACGCCCCTGTTCGTCCCCTACCCACAACATAACCGGCAGCAACTCTGCGATTGGGACAAACGCTTCCGCCCCGAGTTGGGCAGCCCGGAGGTTCCGCAACCTATCCGCCATGTTGGTGTCGGCGATCGCGGCGGCGCCATCATGCGCCCGCTGAACCTGTTGCGCTTGCGAATCAGGGATCGGCTCACTGCCAAACAGGCGACGCAGGAGTCGCGTGAGATCGGCTTGGCTATACGGCTTGGCAATACGCGGCCGCCTCGTTGACCCAGGTATTGATGGCATCTCAGCGTAGCCGGACGCCAACACCACGTTGAGGCCTGGCCAGCGCGCCTCAATCTTGTGCGCCAGTTCAAGTCCGTTCATGCGCGGCATCGCGTAGTCCGTTATGACCAAGTCAACGGCATGAGAACCGAGCGCTTTCAGGGCTTCCGCGCCAGACCCAGCCGAAATCACCCTGTGGCCCAGGTCTTCCAGCATGGCGGTTGTGTTCATGAGCACTAGGCCGTCGTCGTCCACGACGAGGACGTCTAGCTGGCGAGTTGAATGATCCGGATGTTCATCAAGGAGCTGCTCCTTCTCGGCCACTGCTTGCGCCTGCGGAAACCACAACTCCACTCGGACGCCACGTCCAGGCTCACGCGCCAAGGTGAGGCGCCCTCCTGATTGCTCGGCGAGACCATGGACCATGGACAATCCGAGCCCCGTGCCTTTGCCGATACCTTTGGTCGTGAAGAAGGGCTCGGTTGCACGGGTGAGCATTTCGTCATCCATCCCGTAGCCATCGTCAATGACCGCCAGCTTCACATACTGGCCCGCCGGAAGATCCACCGCAGCGTCTGTTCCCAGGGTCACCGCCGAGGCTTCAAGGGTTATCTCCCCTCCATCCGGCATGGCGTCACGGGCGTTTGTCACCAGATTCAGCAACGCCATTTCAAGCTGATTGGCATCGGTCGTGGCGGGCGGAAGATGCCGCGAAAATTGGGACTGAAGTTTTATTTCCGGGCCGATCAGGCGGTACAGCAACCCCGACATGCCGGTGACCAGCGCCGGAATATCGACGCCTTCGAGGGCTAGCTCCTGTTTGCGAGCAAAGGCTAACAACCTTTGGGTTAGCGCCGCGCCCCGCTGCGCGCCTTGGACTGCATTTTCAAGCAACACTGTTGCCTTGGAGTCCTCTGCTGAAAGTCGCTTACGCAACAACTCCAAGCTCCCCAGGATGGCCATGAGCAGGTTGTTGAAGTCGTGCGCAACACCACCTGTAAGTTGGCCGATTGCATCCAGCTTCTGAGATTGAAAGAGCTCTTGCCGAGCTTCATCGAGGGCAAGCTGCGCATTTCGCCGATCGGTGATATCGCGCGTGATCTTCGCGAAGCCGACGATCTTATCAGCGCTGTTTCGAATTGGATCGATGAGAACCAGAGCCCAGAACCGCGAGCCATCCTTGCGCACTCGCCAGCCTTCATTCTCAAATCGGCCCTCGTCCACAGCCGATTTCAAGGCCTTCGCCGGTAAGCCCACCGCCTGATCTTCGTCAGTGTAGAAACGGGAAAAATGCTGGCCGATAATCTCGTCTGATCGATAGCCCTTTAGCCGTTCGGCTCCTGGATTCCAGCTCGTCACCCGACCGTGGGTATCCAGCATATAGATCGCGCAATCGGTGATGGATTCGATCAACAGTCGGAAGCGGTCATCATCGTCCTGGTCTACCTGGCCAGTCTCCCCCAGATAATTCATGTTTCCCCCCCTGACACAGAACCCAACGAAACGGTCAACGCTGCGGCCTGTATTCGGTTCCAGCGCCGGCTGGTCGTTCTCAACCCGCAGCAACGTGCCTGCGCCATTGGCATCCGGTTCTGACAAATTCAAAGCCGCGAGCGCGGCAATTCGGCGCCATCGTCGGCACAGCCCAAAGCAAAAGGCCGGCCATTTCGGACCCGTCTTTCCGGGCATTCATATGTTGAGCCTCAAGCCCCGAGATTAGCCAAATCCGCGTCCAGCGAAAATCGGCCGACTTATACGGCTCCTGGCGCTCGGCCTAGGGAGCGGACACAGGCTCCGGTTTGAGCGTCCGGACATGGTTGTCCGCTTGATCGGCCAGCCGACGCCCGATCCGAATGAACGGAACTTCTATATAGCGTTGCGAAAGGTCGGCAATGACCAGGCTAATCGCCATGCCCACCAAGATCAGGACGGGCAAGGGAGCAGCGTTATGGGCCAATCGAATAGTGGCGGTAATTATAATCACGTGCCAAAGATAAAGACTATAAGACACTCTTCCCAGAAATGTTGGAATTGGGCTAACTAAAATACGATAAAATGGCCCACGCATTGTACACAGGACAATAATAACTGCAGACCAAAACACCGATATCACAGCCAATGCGCCGTTTGAGAAATTATCAATCCGTGAAATATCTATTGGAGCGAACGAAATTGATATAATTGCTAAAATTCACAATATAATAATTGTTTTATTTGAATATTTATCAAGTATATCTTGTAAATATTTTAGATTAATAGCGATTATTATACCAATTACAAACGGAAATACCATTCCAGTCGTGTCCAATATCGAGCGGGGAATGCCGTTCATGGAAAAATGCCCAATCACGCTCGCACAGCCGATGGTCAACAAGGCAGTGGAAAAGGTCGCAGTGTAAGGCTTGCTTCGTGTCACGAAGACAAGAGCCGGAAAAATCATGGAAATCCTGATTTCATCCACCAGGCTCCCCATCGGGTTGTCGAATTGATCGCTCGCTTGGAGCATCAGCAGGTTGGTCGCCAAGCTCGAAAGCCCTAAAGGCGCGCGCCAGGTGTCGTTAAACCAATCCCCCAACTCCGGCAGCGGCCTGTTGCCGACCAACAACATCAACAGGGCGGACCCCAGGATCGCGAGCGCGAACGGAGGCCAAATCCGCAATAGGCGCGTCAGAGCAAATGGGGCCCATGCCACGCGTGGGGTTTCAATAAATCTGAAGGACAGAACCAATCCGCTCAGGACGAAGAAGATAAGCACCGCGGCCGGCCCGTTGATGAAAATCCTCAACGGGGTCAAGGCCATGTAGGAAACCGCATCCCCGAGCCATGTATGCTGTGGGCTATCTGTCAGTGGACGCACGCCGTGGCTCATCATCACCACGACGGCGGCGACGCCTCTAAGTGAGTCCAGTGATCTGAGTCTCATCGCCCCTCCCGACAGAGAATCTCACCATACACCCTGACCCGCGGCTTCTGCGGAGGCGCCGCATGCGCGGCTCCAAAGAAAAAGGCGGGCCGTTGCGGGCCCGCCTTGATCGTCTTGGCTGTAACGAGCCTTACGCTCCGAGGTTGGCCAGATCGACCTTCACGCCTGGGCCCATGGTCGAAGATAGCGATATCTTCTTGACATAGGTGCCCTTGGCGCCCGCCGGCCGAGCCTTTTGCAGGGCGTCGATCAGGGCGCGGACGTTGGCCAGCAAAGCGTCCTCGGTGAAGGAGGCCTTGCCCACGCCGGCATGCACGATGCCGGCCTTTTCCACGCGGAACTCGATGGCGCCGCCCTTGGCGTCCTTAACGGCCTGGGCCACGTTGGGCGTGACCGTGCCGACGCGCGGGTTGGGCATCAGGCCGCGCGGGCCCAGCACCTTACCCAGACGGCCGACCAGGGCCATCATGTCGGGGGTGGCGATCACCCGATCGAACTCCATGAATCCGCCCTGGATGCGCTCGACCAGCTCCTCGGCGCCGACGATGTCGGCTCCGGCGGCGGTGGCTTCAGCAGCCTTGGCGTCCTTGGCGATGACGGCGACGCGCACGTCGCGGCCGGTGCCCGACGGTAGATTGACCACACCGCGGACCTGTTGGTCGGCGTGGCGCGGATCGACGCCCAGGTTGATGGCGATCTCGACGGATTCGTCGAACTTGGCCTTGGCGTTGGCCTTGACCAGCTTGACGGCCTCTTCCAGGCCGACGGTCTTGGTGCGGTCGCCGGTGAAGGCTTGGGCGCGTTTTGCGATCTTGCTCATGTTCAGCCCTCCACCACGCGCAGGCCCATGGCCTTGGCCGAGCCTTCGATGATCCGGGCCGCAGCCTCGATATCGTTGGCGTTCAGGTCCTTCATCTTCTTTTCGGCGATCTCGCGCAGCTGAGCGCGTGTGACCTGACCCACCGTCTCGCGGCCGGTGGTCTTGGCGCCGGACTGGATGCCCACCGCTTCCTTCAGGAAGAAGGTCGCCGGCGGCGTCTTGGTCACGAAGGTGAACGACTTGTCCTGATAAACCGTGATCACCGTGGGCAGGGGCGTACCCTTGGCCACGTTCTCGGTGCGGGCGTTGAACTCCTTGCAGAAGCCCATGATGTTGACGCCGCGCTGACCCAGGGCCGGCCCGATGGGCGGCGAGGGCGTGGCGGAGCCAGCCTTCACCTGCAGCTTGATATAGCCGAGTATCTTCTTAGCCATGGTCTCTCCTCTGTGGCCGCCATGGTGTTCGAGTCATGGCCGGCCGATTGAGCCGTGGTGCGGGGTCAGGCTTGCTTCCCCTCCCACGGATTTGACCCGCCGCCCCGGCGGGGCGTTGGGAATGCGAATGTCGTTCTTACAAGTCGCGCGACGGTCGCCAAAACCGGTGTCCACTTTTGGCTGTCGCGCTTTGGTTAGATCAGGACACCTTCTCGACCTGGGCGTATTCCAGTTCCACCGGGGTGGCGCGGCCGAAGATCGACACGGTCACGCGCAGACGCGCGCGCTCCTCGTCGACCTGTTCGACCACCCCATTGAAGCTTTGGAACGGACCGTCGGTGACCCGCACCGTCTCGCCGTTCTCGAAGCGAATCGCGGGCTTGGGCCGTTCGACCCCCTCCTCGATCGCGCCGATGATGCGGGCGACTTCCTTTTCCGACACCGGCATGGGCTTGGAGCCCGAACCGAGGAAGCCGGTAACCTTGGGCGTATTCTTGACCAGGTGGTAGGCTTCGTCCGTCAGATCCATCTTCACCAGGACATAGCCTGGGAAGAACTTGCGCTCGGAATTGATCTTGCGGCCCCGGCGCACCTCGACAACGTCCTCGGTCGGCACCAGGATCTCGGAGAACTTGTCGTCCAGGCCCTGGTTGTGGGCCTGTTCGCGGATGGACTCGGCCACCTTCTTCTCGAAGTTCGAGTAGGCGTGGACGATGTACCACTTGTGATGGGGATTGGCGGCGTGAGCCTGACCGGTTTCAGCGTTCATGACTGTCCTCAAGTACCAAGCCGCAGAAGGCCGCTGATCCCGAAGCGCAGGACCAGGTCCACCAGGGAGAGGAATATGGAGGCCACCACCACCATGATGAGCACCATCACCGAGGTGATCCAGGTCTCCTTGCGCGAGGTCCAGGTGATCTTGCGCGCCTCCGCGCGGACTTCCCGGAAAAACTGCGGCAGGGACACGCGCTTCTTGGCGGGCGCCTCGGGCGCGGCGGCGGCCGGCGCGACGACCGACGTCGCCGCGGAGCGCGCCGCGGGCGTTTTGGATTTCTGCGCTGTCGGGCGAGCGCCCGGAGACTTGGCCATGGCCGGCTCTGAAACTTTCAAATGCGGCGCTTGAGGCGCCGTTAGATCACAAGGTCTTGTCGGTGGCAGGAGTGGAGGGACTCGAACCCACGGCCCTCGGTTTTGGAGACCGATGCTCTACCAGCTGAGCTACACTCCTAAAGACATCCTCCGACCAGCACCCATCGCGCCGGGAAGCGGCAGCCCCCAGCGCAATCGGAGCGAGGCGTTTATCAGGCGCCGCACCCCCTCGCAAGCGCCGCCTGCCATGGGGTTCGAACTATCCACGGCCGCGATAGGACGCGACGCCCTGATCAGGCAGCCACAGGCCCTCAGGCGCCGGTCCCGTCTGATAGAACACGTCGATCGGCATGCCCCCGCGCGGATACCAGTAGCCGCCGATCCGCAGCCAGAGGGGCTGGGCGACTTGGACCATCTTCTGGGCGATGGAGATCGTGCAGTCCTCGTGGAAGGCGCCGTGATTGCGGTATGAGCCCAGGTACAGCTTGAGCGACTTGGACTCGATCAGCCAGGCGTCCGGCGCGTAGTCGATCACGAGGTGGGCGAAATCCGGCTGTCCCGTCACCGGGCACAGGGAGGTGAACTCCGGCGCCGTGAAGCGGGCTAGGTAAAGCACGCCCGGCTTAGGATTGGGCGCGCGCTCCAGGCGGGCTTGGTCGGGGCTGTCGAAGCCCTTGGACAGATGGCCCAGTTGGGTCAGGTCAAAATCGGACATGCGCTAGGGATTAGCGGAAAGGGGCGATGGACGCCACTTCGCGCAAACACAGCCCTGGCCGCGGCCGCCGAACCCGGCCGTCGAGCCGTGGGAAATTGGGCCATCTCAATCGTGCTGCACCTGCGAGCCCACAATTCGCGTGTGGGGCGATCCGGCGCAGCCGCATGAAAAAGTGTCCGCCGAATCGCCCAAAGCACGGGCAGACAGCAGGCAACCTTGGCCATTACGCCTACCTGTTGCTCATATTGATACATATCTGCCTATTTTTAGAACATTTCGCATGTGCGATACCGGCCCCCCTGAGCTTGGGATGGTTCGCCCGCGGCGCCGCCCCCAAAAGGTTCATCCAGGCTCGGGCTCACCAGCTCGCGTACGGGTCGCGTTTCGTGCGGCCGTTTTGATTGGATAGGGGATAGAACAATGACGTCTTGGAAAACACTTCTCGTCGCTTCCGCCGCTTCACTGGCCTTCGGCGGCGCCGCCTTGGCCGCCGAACCGGCGGCCCCGAGCTTCGCGTTCAACGCGGCTTACGGCTCGGACTACGTCTTCCGCGGTTTAAGCCAGACCTTCGGCAAGGGCGCAGCCTCCGGCGGCGTGGACATGACCTTTGGCTCCTTCTACGTGGGCAACTGGGATTCGACCGTTGACTTCGGCGCTCCCAAGCAACAATTCGAATTTGACCTGTACGGCGGCTACCGCGCCATGCTCGGCCCAGTGGCGATCGACCTCGGCGGCGTCTATTACGGCTACACAGCCCAGCCAACCGGTTCGAACCAAGCCTATTATGAAGGCAAGGTTCTGGCGTCCTACGCAATGGGCCCGAACACCCTGGGCGGCGCCTTCTATTACTCGCCGGAATTCTTCGGCAAGACGGGCGCAGCCGAGTACTACGAAATCAACGACGCCTTCACCCTGTCCAATAAGGTGACCGTCTCTGGCGCCGTCGGCTACCAAGCTCTGGACAAGACGAAGGTCGGGATCAGCGGCTACACCACCTGGAACATCGGCGCGACCTATCCGATCACGGATCACTTCAGCATCGACTTCCGCTACGTCGGCACCGACGGCAAGATGACCACTTTCGCCGGCAGCTCGATCGCTGGCGACCGCCTGGTGGCCTCGCTCAAGGCTTCCTTCTAGTTTCTTACTGACGACCCAACCCAAGGAGCCGTCGCGGTCCAACCGCGGCGGCTCTTTTTTTGCGAGCCCGCCGGAGTGGTGGGCGCGGTCGGGGTCGAACCGACATGACCGAAGTCGAGGGATTTTAAGTCCCTTGCGTATATATATAAGTTTTTGTAATAACTAATATATTTTCATATTAAAATTTATATGTGTAAGAAAATGTGTAAAAATGGGCATTTCCAGGACCTGTCTTGCCCTATCGCGCCAATTCACCCAAGCGTTTGAATTTATAGAACTTATATGAGCCAAGCCTCCAACCTCCCGAGCGCTGGCCTGGATTGGCCCAAGAGCGATCCTTTCGGAGCCAATGCAGAACAAACTGGGCTGGCGGCCGGTCGCCTCTCGGCGGCGCCATTTTGGGGCCATTAGTCATGCTCCAGCCAGGTCAGGACGAAGTGGTCGCGACATCCGCTTTCTCAACAGCGCGCTGCGAGAGGAATTGGGAGCGATAGCCGGTCGCAGTCATAGGACTGGGTGATGCATGAAGCTGACCCCTCGAAACTGTGATGGCCTGGAGGATGAAGCCCATCATGTCGATGGCGCTAGGCATTCATGTGGCGGTTCCTACGAGCGCGTAGCTCGTGCTGCGACCCCTGCCCGGCTCCTTAATAAGGATGCCGCGTTCAACGAGATCCGTGATGTCGCGCAAGGCGGTATCCGGTGAGGCCTTGGCGATAGCGGCCCATTTTGAGTTTGTGAGTTTGCCCTCAAACCCGTTCAGCAAGAGGTTCAGGACCTTGCGCTGACGCTCATTGAACGGCTCACCGGCATGCGCTTCCCAGAAGCGCGCCTTGGTGAGCACGGCGGCAAGGATGGTCTCGGCTCCGTCAAACGCACGGTCAAGGCAGGCTAGAAACCATTGCAGCCAATCGGTGATGTTGAGGTCGCCTTTCTGCGTGGCGGCCAGAATGTCGTAATAGGCCCGCCGCTCAATCCGGATTTGTGCGGACATGCTGTAGAAGCGCTGCGGGCTGTTTTCCGAGCGGGCCAGCGCCAGGTCGGCGATCGCGCGGGCGATCCGGCCGTTGCCATCCTCAAACGGGTGGATGGTCACGAACCATAAATGCGCCAATGCCGCCTTCAACACCGGATCGATGGGCGCATCGCCATTAAACCAGTCCAGGAAGAACCGCATTTCGCTGTCCAGGCGATCCGCTATGGGCGCTTCGAAATGGACACGCTCGCGACCAATGGGTCCGGAGACAACCTGCATCGGCCCGGAGGATTCGTCGCGCCAAGCTCCAACCGTGATCTTCGTCATACCGCTGCGGCCAGTTGGAAACAGCGCGGCGTGCCAGCCATAGAGGCGGTCGGCCGTCAGCGGTTTGTCATAGCGTTGCGTCGCGTCGAGCATCATCTCGACGACGCCTTCGACAGCTCGGTCGGCCGGCGTAACGGCGCCAATATCCATCCCCAGCCTGCGAGCGATGGAGGAGCGGACCTGCTCCTTATCGAGAATTTCTCCTTCGATCTCGCTGGACTTGAGAACATCTTCTGTCAGGGTTTCGAGCACGGCGTCGGCGCGGCTTTGAAAGCCCAATGCCTCCATTCGGCCGAGCAGCTTGCCCTGGCGCAAACGCACGGCGGCGAGCTGCTCCTCCAGCCGTTTATGGTCCCAGGTCAGGCGGGGCCAATCGTCTAATTCGTGGATGTACCCCGACATTCGCCGCACCTCATGCGGTGAATGTGTCGATTAATCGCCGCAAAATCAAGCGTAATCGCCGCTCTATATGCGGTGAATAGCGCCTCGAATAACTGCATCATGACAAGCCTCTATCGCCCCGCCCCGACGTGACGGCTGCGCCCGATACGCGCTCCTGTGGATCCGGTCGTCACCTTCCGCCCCGCAACACTCGCACCAGGCGGGCGCTACCCCTTACCTGGGCCGGATTTTCACCGGCTAGAAAGGGCCAGCTTCTCCTGGCGCACGATCGCTAAGGGTCCCCGGCCCTTGGCCCACCCCCCCCCCCGCCGTCGCAGGCCGATCAGGGGGGTTGAGGGTGTCGGGCGCCAGCCCAGCCCCAGCCGTCGGGTGGGCGTAGCCCACGCGATGAGGATATGCGCCATTGTCCAAGATGTCCGCTGTCCGGGCGGCGCCTGATAGCAGGGGTCGACTGGCGTAGCCCAGGCGACCCGTAACTGCGCCATTGTCCAAGATGTCCGCTGTCCGGGCGGCGCCTGATAGCAGGGGTCGACTGGCGTAGCCCAGGCGACCCGTAACTGCGCCATTGTCCACAATATCAGCCAAGCTTGGGGCTCGGTCCCGCCCGCCTGATCGATCTGCAAGAGCCTGCGGCCTTCAAGACCAGCGTTCTACCCGCCGCCAGCGCCGCATCAAAACGACCATCAGCTCGGCAGGCCTGGGATCGGACTTGGTATTCAAATCCCCAAGCTCCATCGCAGCAGGCCGACCGCCGCCCCGCCCACGACCAGCCACAAGGCGCCGACCTTCAAGCGCAGCACCGCTGCAAAGGCGATGATCGCGACCAGAACGGATAGGGCATCCAAACGCCCTTGGTCGATGAAGGCCGCACGGGCGACCAGCAGGCCCAGGCTGGCGATGACGCCGACCACGGCCGCCGTGACGCCGGACAAGGCGGCATGGGCGTGACGGCTATGGGAAAGACGCTCGACCAAGGGCGCGCCCACCAGCACGAAATAGAAACAAGGCAGGAAGGTTACCCAGGTCGTCAGCGCAGCCGCCAGAGACGCCGCAGCCAGAGGCGCCAGTCCTCCCGCCTGGCCCGCGACAGCGCTGTTCCACCCCGCGAAGAAGCCGACGTACTGGGTGACCAGGATCAGCGGACCGGGCGTCGTTTCCGCCAGCGCTAGGCCGTGCACCATCTCGGCCGGGCTCAGCCAACCGAAATGGCCGACAGCCGCTTGGGCGACAAAGGGCAAGACCGCATAGGCGCCACCGAACGTGACGAAGGCGGCCTGGGTGAAGAACACCGCGACATCGGCGAACGGACGCGGACCGGCCAGGCTGATGGCCAGGGCGACAGGGCCGGCCCACAGAACCACGAAGCCCAGGCTGTAGAGCGCAGAGCGCCCCGCCAGATCCCGCCAGCTAACGGGCGGGCCATCCTCACCCGTCAGAGACCCATGCCCCACCGGCCCAAGAGACAGGCCCACGCGGTCGGCCGCCAGTCCGAACAACAAGGCCGCGCCGATCACCCAGGGAAAGGGGATTTTGAAAAGAACCAAGGCGGCGAAAGCAGCCAGGGCCAGACCCCAGGCCGCACGGGTCTTCAAGGCGCGCCGCCCAATCCGCCAAAGGGCATGGGCGACCAGGGCAACCACAATGGGCAGAAAGCCGTGAAAGACGGCCTGAATCGGCGGCGAGGCGCCGCCCAGTGCAGCGATCCAGGCCAGCACGAACATGACGAGGGCACCCGGCAGGACAAACAAAGTCCCTGCCGCCAGCGCGCCTTTGAGCCCATTCAGTTTCAGCCCCATATAGGTGGCCAACTGCTGCGCCTCAGGCCCAGGCAGCAGCATGCAGAAGTTCAGGGCCGTCAGAAACGTCCGCTCATCCACCCAGCGGCGGCGATCTACCAGTTCCTCGTGCAGGATGGCGATCTGCGCGGCCGGCCCGCCGAACGAAAGCAGCCCCACCTTCAGCCAAAGACCGACAGCCTCGCGCAGGGTCGGGGGCGAAGAGCGCCCTGGCTGTTCACTTGCAATGTTCATGCGTCGACTTTCAGCCATGTGGGGTTCGTAGCGTGAATGCCAAACTCCTTGTGACGGGCCTGAGTGTCCATCCCGCTATTCTCGATAGGGATTGCAGTTTTTCTGTCGGACCAGACCGTTTCAGCGCCGGGCCTGGGCAGAAGGCGTCGAGAGAAGCTTAGCTACTAAGCTCGGTAGAATATCTGCGTTGGCGTGCGCATCCTCCGATCATATTCCCATTATGCCGATGGATTTAGTGATATTCGGCGTGTTGGGGCGGGGCGAGGTCATGGCTGTCGAGCGTATCGGCTCGCGCTTGTCGTCGATCCGATTGGACAATTTCTTCGCGGCGGCGCTC
>JBEHYN010000004.1:0-109232 GCA_048498155.1 Pseudomonadota bacterium
CGGCATCGCTCAACTCCCTTGCGCGTCAAGCAAAAGGGAATCACGAACCGCTACTTTTGCAAAGCTCCCGCTTGCGGGGGAGCTGTCACGAAGTGACTGAGGGGCCATAGTTCAAGCGCCGCGCCTGCCGCACGCCCCCTCCACCCTTCGGGTCCCCCTCCCCCGCAAGCGGTGGAGGACGTAGATGTCCGCAAAGCGTGAGGCGTCACCCTAGTTGATCCGCTCCAGCCGCCAGACATAGGCCGCCTCGTCCACCGGGGCGCCGCCCACGCGGATGGTGCGGTGGCCCGCAGGGCGGCCGCCGATGCGGTCGTAGAACGGGCGGTTGGGGTTGTCGGCCAGGACCCAGATGATCATGGCCTCGCGCCCGCGCCCGGCCAGCCAGGCGCGGCAGGCTTCCACCAGTTGGCGGCCCAGGCCCAGACGTTGAAAGCCGTTCTGGACATAGAGCTCATAGATCTCCGCGCCGCCCGCCACGCCGCCGCGCGCCGGACCCGCGCTGGCGAAGGCCACCGTCTCGCCGGTCAACGGCTCCTCGGCCACGAAATGGACCGTGTCCGGGCTGGCCATCATCCGCCGCCGCTGGGCCTCATGAGCCGGCCGGCGCATGCGGGCGAGGTAGTCGCTGGGCAGGATGCCGCCATAGGTCAGCCGCCAGGTATCAACGCTGATGCGGGCCATGCCCTCGATGTCGCCGAGCTGGGCGACTCGTACCCGCGGCTCAGATGCCCGGGTTTCCAGGGCGAAACTCATGGTCAATCCTGCTCCAGCGGGGTCAGGGCCTTGACCGATAGGGCATGGACCGGACCCGCCAGCTCCTGCGCCAGGGCGGCATAGATGCTGCGCTGACGTTGCACGCGCGAGACCCCCTCGAAAGCGGCGGAGACGATCACCACATTGAAATGGCTCTCCCCGCCCGGGCGCGCGCCAGCATGTCCGGCGTGCTTGGCGGAATCGTCTATGACCTCAAGGCGCTGTGGCGAAAAGGCCTCGGTCAATTTATTGCGGATGGTTTCGCCGACCTGTCCCATTTGCCCCATCCGTCAATCCTTGATTGTCAAAACTTCACCCGCATACTTCGGCTCATGACCGGCTCTTTTCAATACAAGCCAAAATTCTTCGACATCCGCGTCCGTCCGCCCAAGGAGGGCGAGGCGGAAGCCGAGAAGGACGTCCATGCCCTCAAGCCGGGCGAGCGGGCCTGCGATCACGTGGGCTGTCGCGCCCCGGCCTCAACTCGCGCCCCCAAGTCGCGCGAGATGATGAGCGAGCACTACTGGTTCTGCCAGCCCCACGCGGCCGAATATAACCGCAGTTGGGACTTCTTCGCCGGCATGAGCGAAGCGCAAGTGCGCGAGGAGCAGGAGAAGCGCCGGACGGGCGACCGGCCGACATGGCAGTTCAAGGCCTCGCGCTTTGCCCGGGAGGCAGCCAGCTTTTCGCAGCGCGCCGGGACCGGCAAGGGATACGCCGATCCCCATGGCGTGGCGGGCGGCAAGGGCAAGCGTCAGGCCGAGGCGCCCATACGCCACTTGGGCAAGCTGGAGCGCGTCGCCCTGGCCGACCTGGACCTGGACGAAGAGGCCGACGTCACGACGATCCGGCGCCGTTACACCGAGCTGGTCAAGCGCTGCCACCCGGACGCCAACGGCGGCGACCGCAGCGCCGAGCACCGCCTGCAACGGGTGATCAAGGCCTATAAGACCCTGCAGAAGGCCAAGCTGGTCTAGGTCCAGTTTTCGCCGGCTCTCGACGGCATACGCCGGGACCAAGATTATTGAACCACCAAGTTCACGAAGAACACGACGGATCGCGCAACAGCGCGATCAATCCATTCTCGTTGCGCGATCCGGCGGCCCGCCGATAGCGCCGCGTTCTTGGTGTTCTTCGTGTGCTTCGTGGTTCAATTTTCAATTCGCACGCTGGACGACAACCGACCCCTCGGTTATGTGGCGAGTCTATATCTCGCCGTATATAGCATTGGGGCCGGCCGTGACGTCATCTCGAATCCGAAAAACTGTGAGTCGCCGCGCGCAGGTGTTGGCGATGGCCTGTTCATTCAGCGCCTTGGCGGCCGGTGAAGCCTGGGCCGCTGCTGCGCCAGTCGATGCCGTGATCGTCACCGCCCGCCTGCGGCCGGAAAACGCGCAGTCGGTGCCGGAAGGGCTGTCGGTGATCGGCCTTGCGACCCTGACCTCGACCATGACCTACAACATCGCTCAGATCAGCCAGCTGGCCCCGAGTGTGAGCTACAATTCACCCAATCCGCGCAACACCGCCCTGACCATCCGCGGGCTGGGCTCCAGCGTCGTGGCGATCGCCCAGGCCAATGACGGGCTGGAGCCGGGCGTCGGCTTCTATGTGGATCAGGTCTATCACGGCCGTCCGGCCACGGCGGCTTTTGACCTGCTCGACGTGGAGCGCGTGGAGGTGCTGCGCGGCCCGCAAGGCACGGTGTTTGGCAAGAACACCACCGCCGGCGCCATCAACATCGTCACCAAGGCGCCCAGCTTCACCCCCGGCGCCGAGGGTGAGGTCAGTTACGGCAATTACAACTATGCCCAGGGCAAGGGCTCGATCACCGGCCCGATCTGGGGCGACAAGGTGGCTGGCCGGCTGGCCATGGCCGGGACCTTCCGCGACGGCGTGCTGAACAATGTCACGACCCATCAATGGGATAACACCGTCAACAACGCCTCGATCCACGGCCAGCTTCTGATCAAGCCGGTCGACAAGTTGAGCCTGAGGCTGTCGGCTGACTTCAACTCGGTGGACACTCGCTGTTGCACCCAGGTGTTCGTGCGGGTCGGCACAAACCTCAAACCCGCCGCCAATCAATATCCCGCCTTGGCCGCTGGGCTTGGCTATGCGCCGCCCAGCATCAATCCCTATGATCGACTGACCGACATCGACGCCGCGCTCAAGACGAAGACCAACGAGGGCGGGGTCTCCAACATCGGTGAATACGACCTGGGCAAGGCCACCGTCACGTCCGTCACCGCCTGGCGTTGGTGGAACTGGGACGCGGCAAATGACCGCGACTACACAAGCCTGTCGATCCAGACCCAGCAGCACATTCCCTCGCGCCAAGACCAGTACAGCCAGGAACTGCGATTGGCCTCCAACGGGCGCCAGACGCTGGAATACGTCGCGGGTCTTTACTGGTTCCGGCAGGTGATCACCGGGACCCCGATCACCCAGTACGGCCCCGTGGCCAGCTACTGGCTGCTTGGTCCGACCTCAGGCAATCCCTCAAGCCTGCTCGATGGCTATACCACCTCGGGCCATACCCGTTTCGACAGCTCCAGCTACGCCGCCTTTGGCGAGGTCACCTGGCGGGTCACCGACAAATTCAATCTGACCGGTGGTCTTCGCTACACCATCGAACGCAAAAGCGGCAGCTACGCCACAGTGGTTTTCGGCGGAGGGACGCCGGCCAATTCGACCCAGACCAGCGCAAAGTTGTCGATCCTGCGACCGCAGTCCTATGTGGCCGGCGTCGACGATCACGATCTGTCCGGCCGGTTGACGGCGTCCTACAATCTGACCGAGTCGGTGATGGCCTACGTCAGCTATGCCCGAACGGGAAAATCCGGCGGCATCAACATGTCCGGCCTGCCGCTGAACGCCCTGAACCTGCCGGCCCTGAACACCGCCGCGATCAAGCCCGAGAGGAACACCACCTACGAGGTCGGCGTGAAAACCCAATGGCTGGACAAGCGCCTGACGGTCAACCTCGACTACTTCAACACGACCATCCGCGACTTTCAGACCAACATCGTGGACTCCGCGCCCGGCGCCCTTCGGGGCTACATCGCCAATATCGATCTGGTTCGCGACCAGGGGGTGGAGCTGGATTCCAGCTACCAGATCAACGCCAACCTGACGGCCCATGTGTCCGGCGCTTGGACCGACGGCCAATACGCATCCTACAAGGACGGGCCCTGTCCGCTGGAGCGGATCGGCGCCAGCACCACGGTGTGCGATTTGAGCGGGCGACCATTGTCAGGCTTGCCCAAGTGGGCTTGGTCGGCGGGCGGTGAATATCGCCAAGACGCCGTCTTGGTGAACCTCCCCGGCGAGGCCTATCTGCACGGCGAACTGAACTACCGTGGCAGCACCTACGGCGATCCGACCGATTCCCAATACACCCTGCTGGCCGGCTACGCCCTGGTCAACGCCAGCCTTGGCTTCCGCGCCAACGGCCAGTGGGAAGCCTCGATCTGGGCGCGCAATCTGCTCGGGCAAAACTACCTGCAGAACGTCACGGTCCAGGCGGGCAATTCGGGACTAGTCGTGGGCACGCCGGGCGATCCGCGCACGTTCGGCATCACCTTGCGCGCGCGGTACTGACCCAGGGCGCCAGGCCTACTTCGCCTTGCTCTTACCCTTCGCCTTGCCTTTACCCTTGGCCGGCGCGTCGTCGTCCGAGGCGATCTTGACGGCCACGGCGGCCTGATGGCGGTCGTGGTAGACAAACAAAAGCACATTGGCCCGGCCGGCCTTCTGCGCTGCATCGACCTCTTGCGCCACCTCGGCGCCGCTCAGCACGATCCGGCCATTGACGCGCAGGACCACGTCGCCGGGCTTCAGCCCCTTGCCTGCAGCGTCCGATGAAGCGTCGACGGCCATCACCAGGGCGCCGCGGATGTCGGCGGGGATGCCCAGCTTGCGGCGCGCGTCGCCGTCCAAGGGCGCCAAGGTAATCCCCAGGGCGGCCGGAAGATCCGCCGAGCCTGAGTCCCCCGAGCCGTCATCCGGCATCAGGCTACCCTGGGCCTTGGCCAGTTCCGCTTCGGAGGGCCGCAGCCCCGAGCGCACGTCGACGGTCACCGTTTCGGCGCCGCGCAGAACGGACAGGCTAAGGACGTCGCCGGTGTGGGACGCCGCCACATGGCGGGTCAGATCCGTCGCGCCGCGCACCGCGACGCCGTTGACCGACAGCACCACGTCGCCCGGCTGTAACCCGCCCTTGGAGGCGGGACCGCCGGGGACCAGCTCATCGATGATAGCGCCCTTCATGTCCGGCTTGCCCAGGCTTTCGGCGATCTCGGGGGTAATGTCCTGAATGGTTGCGCCCAGATAGCCTCGCGTGACCTTCGAGCCCGTCATCAGCTGCTTGGTGACGGCGTCGGCCACCTCGGCGGGAATGGCGAAGCCGATGCCGACCGATCCGCCCGAAGGCGAGAAGATGGCGGTGTTGATGCCGATCACCCGGCCATAGACGTCGAAGGTCGGGCCGCCCGAATTGCCGCGGTTGATGGGCGCATCAATCTGAATGTAGTCGACGAACTTCTCACCGATGTCGCGGCCATAGGCTGAAATGATCCCGGCCGTGGCCGTGCCGCCCAGGCCGAAGGGGTTGCCCACCGCGATGACCCAATCACCCACTCGCGGGCGAGCGGAGTTCTCGAAGTTGACGTAGGGAAAGTTCTTGCCCTCGACCTTGATCACCGCCAGGTCAGTCCCCTCGTCGCGGCCGATTACCTTGGCGGGCAGCTCGCGCTGGTCCTTCCCGGGCAGGACCACCTTGATGTCCTTGGCGTTTTCGACCACGTGATTGTTGGTGACGATGTAGCCGTCGGCCGAGATGAAGAAGCCTGAACCGGAGGCCTGGGCCTGGGTGCTGTTGGGATCGTCGCCAGCGCCGGGGTCGCCCTGGTCGTCCTGATCCTCGTCCTCGCCTTTCGGCTTGGCCTTACCGCGAGGCGGTTGCGCATCTAGGCCCGGAAGGCCCAGAATGCGGCGGTCCACGATAGCAGTGACGTTGATCGACACCACCGCCGGCGAGACGCGATCGAAGATATCGGCGAAGGACAGCGGCGCGCCGGGAGGCGGCGCGAACACCAAGGCGCCTGAGCTCTCGGTAACCTTCTCCGGCGCGGGCTCGGCGTGGGCGACCGGGGGATGCAGCCCGGCGCCGGCGAACACCGCAACGGCCATACCGACGCCGAAAACGGCGCCCAGGATCAATCTGGTCTTGGCAGGGGCCATGCAACGCATTCCTTGTCTCAGGTTCAACCGTCCTGAACGTCAGTGCTCAAACTAGAAGTCCGGGGGACGACACGCCAACGCTTTCGCTCAGCAGCACCACAAATCCCCACAGTCGCCTATGGGTCTGCGCCATCGGACGCATGAAGCCGGCCCAGCGCCCGTTTTTCCTCGGGCGTTAGGGCGGGCTCCTCAGGTCGAGGCGCGCGCGTGCGGGTCCATACATAGGCACCGCCGGCCAGCACCAGGACCAGGGGCGTCAGCCACAGGGCTGCGTTGCCGGGGTTCAAAGGCGGCTTGAGCAGGATAAACTGGCCGTATCGTTGGACCAGAAAGGCGCGGACCTGATTGTCGCTGCGGCCCTCGCCGATCTGGGTGCGGACGATGCGACGCAGATCCTGGGCCAGATCGGCCTCGGAATCGTCGATGGACTCGTTCTGACAGACCACGCAGCGCAGTTGTTGGAACAGGCTGCGGGCGCGTGCCTCCTGGCCGGGGTCCTTCAGGCTGTCGGACGGATCGTCAGCCGCGCCCATCAGCATCACTGCGGCGGCCATCACGCCCAACACGCCCGTCAGGCCGCGCCTCATTCTGCGGGCTCCGCCGCCTTGGCCGTTTTGCTCTTGGCCTGTTGCGGCAAAGAGAAGCGAAGGCGCCGATCAGACAACGAAATTAGCCCGCCCAAGGCCATAAGGAAGGGACCGATAAAAATGAAGCGCGCCCAAGGGTACCAATAGGCGCGGATGACCCAGGCGTGGGTGACCTCCGGGTTCTGCTGGCCGTCGTCCAGACCGACGTAAAGGTCGTTAGGGCCGCGCACGCAGATGGATTTGCGCGAGGTGGTCTGCCCGGCGGCGGCTGGATAGATGCGTCGCTCGGGCTGCAAGGTGCAGACGGGACGGCCATCCTTGAACGCGCTGATCACCGCATGTTCCGCAGAGTAGCCTTGGCCGTCGATCGGCGTCACCGAATCCAGCCTCAGACTATAGGCCCCGATCCGCATCGACTGGCCGGGGCTAAGGGTCTGAGCGTTTTCCAGCTTCCAGCTCGATTCGAAACAGGCGCCCAGAACGAACACGCCCAGACCGGCATGGGCCAGGGTTGTGCCCCAGGCGCCGCGCGGTAAACCGCCTAGTCGACGCAAGGAGTCCAGCGGCCGCATCTTGCCCAAGCGGCTGCGTTCGGCCAGCTCGGCCAGAGCCCCGAAGATCAGCCAGAAGCCGAGGGCTAGGCCCGCGCTCGATAGGGCCTGACGCGGCTGCATCACCGCCAGGATGGCCAGGGCGCAGGCCACCGCCAAGGCTGCGGGGATGCGCAACCGCAGCGCCGCGGCGCGCAAATCGCCGCGCTTCCAGGCCAGCAAGGGCCCGAACGGGACGATGATCAAGGTGATGACCATCAGGGGATTGAAGGTCAGGGCGAAGAAGGGCGGGCCCACGGAAACGGGATTGTTGGACGCCAAGGCCTGACGGATGAGCGGATAAAGCGTGCCCATCAGTACGGTGGCGCAGGCGGTGGACAGGAACAGGTTGTTGAGCACCAAGGCGCCCTCACGGCTAACCGGCGAGAACAGACCGCCGCCCGACAGCTTCGATGCGCGCCAGGCGAACAGGGCGAAAGCCGAGCCGACCGCCGCCGCCACGATGGCCAGCAAGATGGTCCCGCGCGTTGGGTCCACCGCGAAGGCGTGAACCGAGGTGAGAACCCCCGAGCGAACCAGGAAGGTCCCGAGCATGGACAGGGTGAAGGCAATCAAGGCGAGAAACACCGTCCAGCCCACCAAGGCGCCGCGTTTCTCAGTGACGATGGCCGAATGTAGCAGCGCGGCCCCGGCGAGCCAGGGCATGAAGCTGGCGTTTTCCACCGGGTCCCAAAACCACCAGCCGCCCCAGCCTTGGGTGTAATAGGACCAGAACGAGCCCAGGGTGATGCCGACAGTCAGAAAGCTCCAAGCGGTCAGGGCCCAAGGCCGCACCCAACGCGCCCAGGCCGCATCGACGCGCCCCTCGATCAAGGCGGCCACAGCCAGGGAAAACACCACGGAAAAACCGACATAACCGCAGTACAGGAACGGCGGATGGATGGCGAAGGTGGGATCCTGCAGGATCGGGTTGAGCGGATTGCCTTCCACCGGAGGGGTGACCAGACGGGCGAAGGGACTGGAGGCGAACACCGTGTAGCCGATGAACACCACGCCCAGCAGACCCTGGACCATCACTGTCAGCGCCTTGAGCGGGCGAGGCAGATTGTCGCCGAACAACACGATCAGGGCGCCGAAGCCGGTCAGCACCAGGTTCCACAAAAGCACGGAGCCTTCGTGGCTGCCCCACACGCCGGTCACCTTGTAGAACATCGGCTCGGTGGTGGTGGAATTATTGGCCACGTTGGCCACCGAGAAGTCCGACCGGACGAAGGCGTCCATCAGGGCCAGGAACGCCACGAGCACCCCGATAAAGGCGCCTAGGGCGGCGCCTTCCCCCGCGCCCTGGAGGGCGGGCGAAGCGCGAAGGCGGCCGGCGGCGGACAGGCCGGCCTGTCCGACGGACAGGGCCAGGGCCAGCATCAGGGCGAAGGCGCCCAGCTCGGCGATCATGCGCCGGTCGCCTTGGGCGCAGGGGCGACCTCGCGCCATTGACCGGCTTTCTTCAGGGCGTCGACTACTTCCTTAGGCATGTACTTCTCATCATGTTTGGCCAGGATTTCGCGCGCCTGGAATACCCCTACGTCGTCGAACGCGCCCTGGGCCACAACCCCCTGGCCCTCGCGGAACAGGTCGGGCAATTGGCCATGGTAGCGGATGGGGACCGTCTGGGCGTTATCGGTGATGCCAAAGCGGACTTCGCCGTTGGCCCCCTTGGCCACACTGCCGGGCTGGACCAGGCCGCCCAGGCGAACCAGCTTGCCGGCCGGGACATGCTCGGCGCGAGCCTGGCTCGGCCCGTAGAAGAACACGACCGCGTCGCGCATGGCGTAAAGGGTCAAGCCGACCGCCAAGGCCAGGATCGGCGCAGCAATCGCCACCACGAACAGGCGACGGCGGGCTTTCCTCGATTTTGGCAGCAGCGGCATTCAGACTTACGACCCAACCACTTGGATCATCAGCAAATAGGCGCGAACGGGACGTCTAGCCAGAGGCTTTGCACGCCCACGCGCCCTTTGTTGGCGCAACCAGCGAATTTCGCAGTTAGGCCGCAGCGGCGCGGCGGCGGATGATCTGGGCGGCCTGGTCGTCGTGAACCATGGCGGAAAAGTCTGCGGCGGCTTCCAGGAACAGCGCCGCATTGTCCATATCGCCCTTCTCGGGCGCGCGCAGAATGGCCAGGAGCTCTTCCACATAACCGTCCAGGCTGTGGGCCACATCCTCGCCGACCTTGGCCCGCGCCGTGCCATAACCGCCCTGCGCGGCGGCCGCGCGAACCCCGGCGAAAAAGGCCAGCAGCGCCTTGGCCTTCTCCACTGCGACGCGGTCGGGCGGAGCCGACAGGCGAGGCTCCGCGCGCACGGTGCGTCCGCCGATACGGACGGGCTGCATCGGCAGGGCCTCAGTCAAGGCCTTTTCGACCTTGCGCAGATGCCCCTCCGCCGAGGCCGCCAGGGCCTGCTTTTGCTTGGCCAGCCGCTGGCCCCACGGACCGTCACGGGTCATGGTGAGCGACTGTTCGAATTCCTCGGAGATGGCGCCAGCGATGCGCAGGGTGCGCGCGGCCTCCTCGCCGGCGGCCAGGCCACCCTCGTAGTCGAAGCTCTTCACCTGTTCGAGCCGCTGATCGATGGCGTGCAACAGTCGGGCGCCGAAATCCGCCAACTCGGAGCCGGCGGCGTAGCGGTCGTCCGGCTTCAACATCACCGCGGACAGCACGCGCAGGATGGTCCAGGGCTCAGCTAAGCGCGCAAACAGGATTTCCATCAGACGTGGTCCCGCATCTTCGGAGAGGGCCACAGCGTCCTTGTACATCAGGCGTGCCGTGGCGCGCCGCTCGTCGGTCATGCGCGCCAGCCAGCCTTGGAGTTGGCGCACGGCTTCCCGGGCGATAGGCGACAACTCCAGGCAGGCGGCCAATTCGCCAGGCGCGCCGGGTCGAACCGCGGACAGCAGATCGACCACAGCGGCAAACTCGCCGTCCTTAGCGCGCAAATGCCTGGCGGTCATCTCGCACAATTCGTCGTATATCGGCGGCGCCAGTTCGCCATCGATCCGGCGCAGGGGCGCGGCCGCCGCAGCGGCGCATTCGGCGGGTCTGGCCGTTTTCAGAGCCCGCCAAATCCGGCTAAGCACCGCGCGCGGGAACAGCAACTGGTCAAAGCCGTCCATACGTTGGGAGAACAGGGGGACGATCGGGTCGAACACCGCATCGCGCACCGCCCGATCGTAGACTTCGGTATCGACAATGGCCTTAACCGCTGACAGTGAGCCGCCGGAGATATCACCGCCCAAGGCCAATTCGAGGCTGCGGATCGCTGAGTCCGGCGCCGCTTCGATCAAAGTGCGCACGATACCTGCACGATCAAGGGACAAGGCGGCCATGATGTTCCTTCAAGGGCCGCCTAAACGTCGTTGCCGAACAGGACGAGCCGGTTAGAATATTGAAGGAAGACAGTTAATTGTTCGCAAAAAACCGAGATTCTCTAAGCTTCAACGCACGGTAAAACAATATCGACCCGCAGCCCGCCAAGCGATGCTTCGGTAAGTTCGATTGATCCACCGTAGGCCTTGGCCAATTCCGCGACGATAGACAGGCCCAGACCCGATCCGGGCGCTGATTCATCCAGCCGGGTCCCGCGCTGAAGGACTTCTCCGCGACGTTCAGACGGCAGGCCCGGGCCATCGTCCTCCACGGTCACCCTCAGCCGGCTCGGGCCGTCGGCCTGCACTCTCACCGACACCATGCGCCGGCCCCATTTGGCGGCGTTCTCCATGATGTTGCCGATGATCTCCAGCAGGTCCTGTCGTTCGCCGTGAAAGGCCAGGGCCTCGTCGACATCCCAGTCGATCATCAGCCGCTTGTCCTGGAAAATCCGCTCTAGGGTGCGCGAGAGCTCTTCGACCACCGGAGCGACCGGCGTGCGTTCCCCTGGGCCCTGGGCGCGGGCCGCGGCCCTGGCTCGCCGCAGATGATGATCCACTTGGCTGCGCATGATCTGGGCCTGGCGCTTGACCAACTCGGCCAAGGGATCGTCGCGTCGCTCCACCTCGGTCAGCATCACCGACAGAGGGGTTTTCAGGGCGTGGGCCAGATTGCCCACATGGGTTCGTTGGCGCTCGACCACCTCCTGATTGTGCGCCAGCAGGGCGTTTAATTCGCCGGCCAGGGGCGCCAGTTCCTCCGGGTAATCTTGGTCGAGCCGTTCGGCGCGGCCCTTGCGCACATCGGACACGTTTCGGCGCAGACGAAACAGCGGCAACAGGCCAACGCGCACTTGGATCACCACCCCAGCCACCAGCCCCGCGCCCAGCAGGGCCAGGGCCAGGGCGGTGGTCGCCGCGAAACGGCGGGAGTCCGCGTCGATCGGGCTGCGATTTTCCGCCGCGAGGAAAACCACCGGCGCGGTCCGCCCCGGCAAGGCCACGGTGCGGACCACCGCGCGCAGCGGCTCGCCCACCGGGCCGACGCTGTTATAGGCCACATGGTCGCCGGGCTTGAACCCGACCACCCCTGGCGGCGGCCCCTTCAGTTCGCTGTCCCACAAGGAGCGGGAAGGCACCAGCACGTGCAGGGCGCCGCTTGGCCCGACCTCGGCGATCTCCCAATAGCGGCCCGAATAGACCCGAAGCGCCTGATTGTCGGTGAACAGCGGGCCGACGACCTCGCCGTTCTGCACGGTCGTGCCCGCATAGAGCCCCTCGGTGATGTCGTAGAGCGACTTGTCGAACCGGCTAAGGGTGGCGTTGCGGAAGAAAGCGGTCAGGGCGAGCCCCGCGCCCAGCATCACCAGCAG
Organism: Pseudomonadota bacterium; assembly: GCA_048498155.1. Taxonomy (GTDB): domain Bacteria; phylum Pseudomonadota; class Alphaproteobacteria; order Caulobacterales; family Caulobacteraceae; genus BOG-938. The sequence continues at coordinate 11,929 of JBEHYN010000004.1, forward strand.
ACTCCAAACCACAGCCAGGCCAATAAGCCGCCCGACTAGGGAGGGAGGCATTCTGGCGCGTCCGGGCCGGGCCATGCGGCTCAGCAGCCGTGCGAACCCAGCCATCCGTCCGGGAGCCGGCGTCGCGGGCTGGTCGGAGGATGACTGACCCGCGTCGACGCTCACCCCTCGCTCGCCTCGCCCGCCAGGGGCGCCAGCCGATAGCCCAGCCCACGCACGGTCTCGATGCGGTCCTGGCCGATCTTCTTGCGCAGGCGCCCGACGAAAACCTCGATGGTATTGGAATCTCGGTCAAAATCCTGATCGTAGAGATGTTCGACCAATTCGGTGCGGCTGATCACCCGCCCCTGGTGCATCATCAAATAGTGCAGCAAGCGATATTCCAGCGAGGTCAGGCGCAAGGGTTCGCCATTGACCGACGCGCGGGCCGCGCGCGGATCGAGCCTTAGGGCGCCGCAGGCCAGGGCCGGCGACGAATGGCCGGCCGCGCGGCGAAGCAAGGCGCGCAGCCGCGCCAGCAATTCCTCGGTATGGAACGGCTTGGTCAGATAGTCGTCCGCCCCCGCGTCGAAACCGGCCACCTTCTCGCTCCAGGCGCCCCGCGCGGTCAGAATCAGCACGGGGGTCGCGATCCCGCCCCGCCGCCATTGCTCCAACACCGAAACGCCGTCGATCTTGGGCAGACCCAGATCCAGCACGATCGCGTCATAGGGTTCGCTTTCGCCCAGAAAATGACCTTCCTCGCCATCGGCGGCATGGTCGACCGCATATCCGGCATCGGCCAGAGACTGCTTGAGCTGGCGCGACAAGTCCGGGTCGTCCTCGACCACCAAGATACGCATGCAAATTCCTATTCTGCGCCGCGACCTATGACGGCCCCGGTTTCCGCGTCGACAATGAAATCGATACGCTGTCCGCCCTTCGCTGCCCAGCGCACACGATAGGCGGCCCGGCCATCAGGACCGGCTTCCAGTCCGGCGTCCAGCACTCGCCCAGGTCTTAGTCTCTCCAGATTCTGCACCACGCGCGACAGGGGGATGATGCGCCCCTGCCTTACGCCCTGGCGCGCCTCGTCCTGCTGCTGGGCCGCCCATTCTCCGCCCAGGGAGTTGGGCCGCGCCTGGTAGTAACGGGGTGCGAGCGGGGGTTCGTAAGGCGCGGGGCTGGGAACGAAATCGTGACCGCGACCCGGCGCTACGCCGTAGCCGCCGCGACCGCCGTAGCCGCGCGCAATACCTTCGTTGCGGCCGGTCGGCACGGGATCAGCCGCCCGTCCGCCATCGCGCCAACCGCCCCTGTGGGACGGATCGGCGTGGACGGCGCTGACCGTCAAGGCGGTCAAGGCGAGGAACACACACAGGGTTACTGGTCGCGTCATAGCGCCACCACTAGGCCTTGGCGGCTGAACGCGGCCTGAATGAAACCGGCGAAATAGAAAACCGCGTCCGCGCGGCGTTCAAGATTTTCGGCGCGGGACATAGGGCCGCTCGCGCCGCCACGTCTCGGCAAAGGCCTCCAGTTGCGGATCGGGAACATCGGGCAAGGCGATCATCAAACGCGCCAGCAGATCGCCACGTTTACCCCCCGCCGCGTTCGGCAGTCCGCGGCCCTTGAGGCGCAAGACGGCGCCGGAGTTGGAACCCCTGGGTACGGTCAGGGTCACTGGTCCGTCAGGGGTAGGCGCTTCCACCTTGCCCCCCAACACCGCATCGGGCAGCGAAATGGGCACATCCATAACCAAGCCGTCGCCCTCACGGCGGAACACCGGGTGGGGCGCTATGCTCAGCTCTATCAAGGCGTCGCCAGGGCCGCCTCGTCCCGGAGCGCCTTGGCCCTTGAGGCGCAGAACCTGGCCCTCGGCCGCGCCCTTGGGAATTGTCACCTCAATGGTGCGGCCGTCCGAAAAGGCGATCCGCCGCCGCGCGCCCTTGACCGCGTCCTCAACGCCGATCTCGACCTGGGCGCGCACGTCCTGCCCGCGCGAGGACGCGGACGACGAAAAACCGCTGAAACCGCTGGAAAACCCGTTGCCTGAGCTGGTCCGGTGGCTGAACATCTCGCTGAAAATGCCGTTCAGATCCACGCCCTCGAACTCGGCCCCGAAGCCCGCTCCGGGTCCCGCCCCGCCACGGGCGCCGGCCCCGCCCGGCCGAAATCCGCGCGCGGCGTCGTGCCCGTCGGCGTCGATCTCGCCACGGTCGAACTTTTTGCGCTTGTCTTCGTCGCCGACCACGTCAAAGGCCGCGCTGATCCGCTTGAACCGTTCCTCGGCGGCCTTGTCATTGGGGTTCTGGTCCGGGTGATACTGCTTGGCCAGTTTCCTGAAGGCGCGCCTGATCTCTTCCGCGCTGGCGGATCGGGCAACGCCGAGTTCCTGATACGGGTCTTGCGCCAAGCGGATCCCTCTGGAGCCAATCCATACGATTTGGATCAGGTAAGCTAGCAGCCCGCTAAAGCAAGCGCTCATGTGGCATTTGGGCCACATCAATCGGCGCGCGGCTAGCGCTGCCCTAAAACTCCCACTCCTCGCTCTTGTCGCGCAGCAAATCATACGCCGGGTAGTCGATGGCGTCCTCAGGATCGGCGAGGGTGGCTTCCGATACTGTTTGGCCGCGCACGCTCACCCCCGCCCGATGCACGCTTTCCGGATCGCCGGTGATCAACGGGTGCCAAAGGGGCAGTGGCTTGCCCTCATACAGCCGACGATAGGCGCAACTCGGGGGCATCCATTGCAGGTTCGCGATGTTATAGGGCGTTAGCTTGATGCAGTCGGGCACCTGGGCCTTGCGATTCGGATAGTCCGAACAGCGGCAGGCGCCGGAGTCGAACAGGCGGCAGGCGACCCGCGTGGGAATGATTTCACCGCTCTCCTCATCCTCGAAACGCACCAGGCAGCACAGGCCGCAGCCGTCGCACAGGCTCTCCCATTCGCGTACGGTCATCTGCTCGAGAGACTTGGTTTGCCAAAAAGGCGTTTGCGCCATCATGACGCCGTCCTAAACCGGACCGGCGCGCGCTACAAATCCAGGACATGACCGACCACTTTCCCGACAACTCTCCAACGGAGCCAGAACCCGAGCCGCCTCCCCCCGTGGAGACGTTCCGGGCCGACCGACCCTCCCGTGGCGGCGGACCGGGCCGGGGGGGGTGGCGGATCGCCTTTCTGACGGTGCTGATCCTCCTGCTGGTCGCCACATTAGGCGCGGCCTGGGGCTGGAAAACCTACATCTCGACCCTTCCGGCCATTCCCGATCGGCAAGCCCTCTGGTCGACGGGCCGCACGCCGGGCATGACCTTCTTGGATCGCAACGGCGTAATCATCGCCACGCGCGGGGCCCGTCACGGTCAACGCGTAATCCTGCAAAACCTTCCGCCCTACGTGGCGCAGGCCTTTCTCGCGGCCGAAGACCGGCGATTCTACAAGCACGGGCCAGTGGACCTCTTGGGCATATTGCGCGCTGCCCGCGCCAATCTGTCGGCAGGCTCCATCATTCAGGGCGGCTCGACCCTGACGCAGCAAATCGCCAAGACCCTGTTTCTGACGCCCGACCAGACCTTCAAGCGCAAGGTCCAGGAAATGGTCCTCGCCTCGCGTCTTGAGAAGATGCTCAGCAAGGACGAAGTCCTGGAGTTGTATCTGAATCGGGTGTTTTTCGGGGCCAACGCCTATGGCGTGGACGCGGCGGCGCAGACCTATTTCGGCAAGCCCGCCGCCGGATTGAACCTGGCCGAAGCGGCCCTACTGGCGGCCCTGCCCAAGGCGCCCTCCCGCCTGTCGCCGTCGCGCGATCTGCCCGGCGCCATCGCCCGTTCCCACCTAGTCCTCGCGAGGATGCGGCAGGAAGGTTGGATCAGCGCTAGCGAACAGGCCGCCGCCGTGGCCAGTCCCCCGCGATTGGTAGCGGAAAACAAGGACGAGGGAGACTACGGCTATGTGCTCGATTTGGCCGCCGCCCAGGCCCAGCCCCTGGTGGGCCAGTCGGCGCCGGACTTGATCCTGCACCTGACCGTCGACCCCATGTTGCAGACCACCGCGGCGCAAATCGTGAGGCGGGTCATGGAGACCCAAGGCAGACGGGCAGACGCCGAACAAGCTGCAGCGGTGCTCCTGGCGCCGGACGGCGCAATTCGGGCCCTGGTGGGCGGGGTGGATCACCGCTACAGCCCGTTCGACCGCGCCTCGCAAGCCCGTCGCCAGCCCGGCTCCAGCTTCAAGCCCTTCATCTACGCCGCAGCCCTGGAGATCGGACTGAAGCCCACCGACACACGAGTTGATGCGCCCGTGCGGCTGGGTCCGTGGTCACCGCAAAACTACGGCGGGGGCTATGTGGGTCCAGTGACCTTGGCCGACGCCCTGGCCCGATCGATCAACACCGTGGCCGTGCGGGTGGCCCAGGAGGTGGGCTCGCACAAGATCGGCGATCTGGCCGCCCGCTTCGGCCTGACCGACATCCCCTCCGACCCCGACCTTTCGGTGGCGCTGGGCGCCTATGAGGTGAACCTGCTGGAACTGACCTCCGGCTTTCAGGTGTTCCAGCGAGGCGGCGCGCGCACGCCTTCCTATCTGATCGACGAGATCGACACTGCCGGCGGGGAACTCCTGTACCGCCATGCCTCGTCGGCCCCGATCCAGGTTTATGACCAAGCGCTCGACGGAACCATGATCAAGATGATGAAGGGCGTGATCGAACACGGCACTGGCGTTCACGCGGGCTTCGGCCGCCCGGCGGCGGGCAAGACCGGCACCAGTCAGAACTGGCGCGACGCCTGGTTCATCGGCTTTACGCCTGATTGGGCGGGCGGGGTATGGGTCGGCAACGACGACGACCGGCCCATGAACAAGGTCACGGGCGGCGACCTGCCGGCGCAGATCTGGCGACGCTTGATGGTGGTGGCTCACCAGGGCGTGCCGTCCCATGATTTCACCTTCGCGCCCGGCGATGAGCCGGCTTCCGACGCCCTTGTCGCGTCGGACGAAGCCGTGGCGGCGCCTGACGCGCCCGACGCCCAGAGCGGTCCGCGCGCCGGTTTCTACCGCAGCCTGGCGCAGGATTTCGACGCGGCCGCCCTCGCGCCACCCGCCATAGACGGCGCCCCCCACTGATGACCTTTCACACATGAGCCCCCGCCCGCCGATTCTGGCGTTGAAGGATGTCAGGCTGGCCGACGGCCCCCGCATGTTGTTCGACGGCGCGGATCTGGCCTTGGAGCCTCGGGTGCGCGCCTGCTTGGTTGGGGCGAACGGCGCGGGTAAATCGACCCTGCTGCGCATCCTGGCGGGCGTCGCGGAGCCCGACGGCGGTGAACGCTTCGCTGCCCCCGCCGCCCGCATTGTCACCGTGCTTCAAGAACCGCAGATCGGCGCCCGGACCCTGCTGGACTACGCCTGCGCGGGCGGGGCGTTGAAGCACGCCGCCGCCGCTGCATTGGAAGCTTTCGGTCTTACGGCCGACAAGAGCGCCGAGGGCCTGTCCGGGGGCGAGATTCGACGCACCGCCCTGGCGCGCGCCTTCGCGGAAAACCCGGACGTTCTTCTGCTGGACGAGCCCACCAATCACCTGGACATCTTCGCGATTGAAACGCTGGAGCAGATGCTGGCGGCCAGCAGCGCTTCGGCCCTGATCGTCAGCCACGACCGGGCGTTTCTGGAGCGCGTCACCCAGCGCTGCTTCTGGCTGGAAAACCGCAAGCTCTACCGCCTGGACAGGGGTTTCGCCGCGTTCGACGACTGGGCCGCAGGCATCGCCAACCAAGCGGCTGAGGAGGCGCGGCGGCTGGACAAAAGCCTGGAGCGCGAACAGCGCTGGATGGAAAGGGGCGTCACCGCCAGGCGCGCACGCAACGAGGGGCGTCGTCGCAAGTTGCTCGCTCTGCGCGAACAGAAAGCCGACCGCCTGCGCGACAGCAAGGGCGCCATGAGTCTGGGCGTGGACTCCGGGCCGTTATCGGGCCAGCGGGTGATTGAGGCCAAAGGGATCAGCAAGTCTTGGCCCCTGCCAGGAGGGGGCGAGCGCGTCCTGCTCAAGGGCTTTTCCACCCGCATCCTGCGCGGAGACCGGGTGGCCGTGGTCGGCCCAAACGGCGCAGGCAAGACCACCCTGCTCAAGCTGCTGCTGGGTGAGACCACGCCGGATCAGGGGACGGTGACCCTCGGCGCCAATCTGCAGGTCGCCTACGTCGACCAGGCCCGCGCGGCCCTGTCTGCAGATGACACCCTTTGGCAAGCGCTGGCTCCCGCAGGCGGAGACCAGATCATGGTGCGTGGCCGCCCGCGCCACGTGGCGGCCTACGCCAAGGATTTCCTGTTTCGCGACAGCCAACTGCGTCAGCCTGTAGCCAGCCTATCGGGCGGCGAACGCAATCGGCTCCTGCTGGCCCGCGCCTTGGCCGGTCCGGCCAACTTGCTGGTGCTGGACGAGCCGACCAACGACCTGGACATGGACACTCTGGACCTGCTGGAGGAATTGCTTGCTGACTATGACGGCACCCTGATCCTGGTTAGCCACGACCGGGACTTTATCGATCGACTGGCCACATCGACCATCGCCCTGAACGGACGCGGCGAGGCGGTGGAGACCCCCGGCGGATGGAGCGATTTTCAGAGGCAGAACCGCGACTTCCTGTCCCACCCCAAGCCGCCGGCCGCCAAGGCGCCGGTGGCGACATCCGAACGGAGCGGCCAACCCGTCAAGATCGTAAAGCTGACCTACAAAGACGCCCGGCGCCTGGACGAACTGGAAGGCCTCATTCCCAAACTTATGGGAAAGATCAAGACCTTAGAGGCCAAATTGGACGACCCGGCCCTATTCGCGCGCGACCGTGTAAATTTCGACGCGGTCATGGCGGCCCTAGCAAAAACCCGCGCAGATCTCGCGGCCGGCGAAGAAGAATGGCTGGCGCTGGAGGAGAAAAGGGAAGCGCTGGCAACCTGAGCATCTTCCCCTCAGCGTTGTCTTTCCTTTAGACAGCCGCATGAATCACGTTTTCGTGCCGATCTAGAAACAGAACGGCCTTGCCGCGTTTTAATGTGGCGGGCAGGGCTGACCGGAGAGATTTGACCTATGAACCCCTTCAGACCCGCCGTCGCCGCCGCGACCCTCGCCGCCTGCGCCCTCGCCTTGGCTGGGTGCGCGACCGAAGACTACGTCAACAAACACATCGCCGACGAAGACGCCAAGTCTCTGGCGGCGACCCAAGCCGCGTCCAACGCGGCGCAGTCTCAGCTGGACGCCCATCAGACGCACCTGGGCGCCCTGGACAAATCCACCCAGGAGGCGCTGGACCGGGCCAAGGCGGCCGGCAAGCTGGCCGAAGGCAAGTTCCTCTATGCCATGGTCCTGTCCGATGACTCGGTGAAGTTCCCGCCTGAGAGCTCCAAGCTGTCGACCGAGGCTCAGGCTCGGCTGCAAGACTTTGTGCTGAAGCTGAAGACCGACAACCGCAACGTCTATCTCGAAATCCAGGGCCATACCGACGCTACAGGCTCGGAAGCAGCCAACCAGAGGCTGGGCCAGGAGCGCGCGGAAACGGTGCGACTGTTCATGAATCAGAACGGCGTGGCTTTGAACCGGATGTCGACCATTTCCTACGGCTCTAAGTCGCCGGTCGCGACGAACAAGACCAAGGCCGGGCGAGCGCAAAACCGCCGCGTGGTGGTGATTGTCCTGGCCTGACCGGATGGGGGGGCGCAGCCTGCGTCCCCCATCCCCTAACGCTGTCCAACCCCCGCGCTGGGCGTCAGCAAATCGGACCAGCGCCAGATGCCTGAGCCCAAAGCCAGGCGTGTAAACCCGTCGCTGAGCGACAACAGGACCAGACCGTGCACCTGCTGGCGGCGACAGGTCTCCGGGGCAAAAGCCACCTCCCACATGATCGCCTCGCGCACGGCGGCCAATCCCTTGCCGTCCTGATCGCCGCTTTTCACCCAGTCCCCGTTCCACACCATCATGGCCTTGCCCGTCCGCCGGGCGTCCGACACCGCCGCCTGCACCAGGGGGTCCTTGCGCAAGGCGTGCTGAACCAGCCGCGCCATGTCGCACACCCCGCCTCCCCCGCCTCCGACGCCCTCTCCCACGCTGGCCGCGCCCGCGATCTGGGCGTCGCTGAGCAGATCAGAGGTGTCCGGCTTAGGTATCTTGGCGGCCACGATCACCGCCGGGGCGTCAAGGCGCGCGGGCCTGACAGCGCTTTGCCGACCGCCGGCCTTGGCGGGCGAGGGCTTGATCGGCTCGGGCGGTTTGACCGGATCAGGGTTGGGCAAGCGAACCAGGCTGGCGGACATCGCAATGGCGTCCGGTTCCGGCGGCGGCGGCGCTTGCACCCAGACAAAGGCCAGCAGCGCCGCCACATGCAGCGCTGCGCTCACGATGACGCCGAGAGCGCGCGCGCCCTTGGGCGCCCGCCCGGCCTGACCGAGCTCGCTCAAGGGAACCGGTCGGGCTAAACCGCTGTCCATCGTCCCGCCATTAGTCGTGCTTACATTCGCCCCCGCGCAGGATCGCCATTTTGCGGCATAGTCTTTAACGTTGGATTTGGGCGGGAAGTGGAACTTTGCCGCTTAAGTGGTGATTCAGAAACCTACGCCCTGCAGCGGCGAGACTTTGGTCGGGAGGACCTTTTGAAAAAGACAGCCCTGTCCTTGCTGGCCGCCCTGGCGCTGGCGGGCGTTCAAGCGCATCCGGCCGCAGCCGCCCCTATGCAATATCCCGCCGAGCCGGACATCAACGCCAAGATGCCGCCCTGGATCATGCCGGCGGGACCGCCTCCGGACTCGCAATATCGCCTGGGACCTGACTCCATGCCCCAGGACGGCGTGCCCAAGGGCGAGATTCGCGGACCCTTCGTCATTCCCAGCAAGGTGTTCCCCGGCACCCAGCACACCTACTGGATCTATGTTCCGGCCCAGTACAACCCCTCCACCCCCGCTAATCTGATGGTCTATCTGGATGGCTGGGGCTTCAAACAGGAGGACGGGTCGGTTCGCGCCCAGAACGTGATGGACAATCTGATCTATCGCCGGGAGATTCCTGTGATGATCGGGGTGTTCGTCAATCCGGGCCGCCGGCCGGACCAGCCCGAACCCGGACCCAAAACGGGCGGCGGCGACGGGACCACCAACCGCTTCATCGAATACAACACGCCGGACGATAAGTTCGCGCGGGTCGTCACCGACGAACTGCTGCCGGTTCTGTACAAGGACTACAACATCTCCAAGGACCCCGAGGACCACGGAATCGGCGGATCGAGCTCGGGCGGCATCGCCGCTTTCCAGGTGGCTTGGGAGCGGCCAAGCGTCTTCCATAAGCTGTTCACCAATGTGGGCAGTTTCGTCAGCATGCGCGGCGGCGATGTCATTCCGGACCGAGTCCGGGCCGCGCCCAAGAAGCCCTTGCGCGTGTTCCTGGTGGATGGCCGCAACGACCACCGGCAAAGGCAGGGCCTCGACTACGACCAAAAGCATGACTGGTTCTATCAGAACGTCAGCTTGATGAAGGCCCTGACCGACAAGGGCAATGACGTGAACTATTCCTGGAGCGTGAATACCCACGGAGAGAAGTACCTGGGCATGATCATGCCGGACATCCTGCGCTGGCTGTGGCGCGACGGCCCGGTGTCAACCGATCCAAACGACATGGACAACCGGGGATTCCGGCAGCCGGGGGTTGGGAAATAGGGCCCGCAGTTCATCCAGAACCTGTGGATAACCAACAAGCGCCGGATATAACTGAACAAACTCCTGCAGCATCCCCGGTTTTCCACTGACTTGTCACCGTCCCCGCACAGGTTCAAGCACAGGCTTGCGCGGCGGCCCAATTGCTACCGGCCACGGCTGTGACATCCTGGCTTCGGAGCCAAGGCGAGCCACCGCTCCCCAAGGAAAATCCCAGAGAAATCTGGGGCTTATCCAACGGGAACGGGCGACGGCCAAAGCCTCCGCCGGGCGGTCCCCAAGCGCAAGCGAGGGGTGTTCCGGAAGGAGCTGAGGCGGCGTCCGATGCCGCGTCGATTGTCGACCGTGAAAGCGGCAACGAGGTCGGGGCGGGGCGATGGGAACTGGACGCTTCCGTCCTTAACGGGACTGGCGAGAGGAAACGGCCTTTGGCCGCAAACTGACGGCCGTTTCCTCTCGCGGCTCGGACCGGAGCGCTAGAGCCGCTCGACGGTCGCACCCTTATCTCTTCCCCCCGCCGATTCGGCCATCCCGCGCGAACGCCTGCGTCCTCGCAAGGGATGACACTCGCCCGCCGCCGCCTTAAACCTGGACCGTCAGGCGCAGGGATAGGCGGCGAGCATGAACCGATCGAGGATATTCGCCCTGGGCGCGGCTATGGCCATGGCGACGGCGCTGGCGGGATGCTCGCGGGAGCAGACCAAGACGCCGGCGGCCGGTCCCGCCCTGACCCCTATCCGCTTCGCCACCGACTGGCACGCAGAGGCCGAGCACGGCGGCTTTTACGAAGCGCTAGCCACCGGCGAATACAGCAAGCGCGGCCTGGACGTGACCATTATCCAGGGCGGCCCGGCCGTGAACGTGCCCCAGTTGCTGGCGTCCGGCGCGGTGGACATGGGCGTCGGCTCCAATAGCTTCATCGTGTTGAACCTCGCCCAGGAAAAAGCACCGGTGAAGGCGGTCGCGGCGTTCATGCAGAAGGACCCTCAGGTGCTGATCGCCCATCCGGGCCAGGGCGTCTCGTCGTTCGCCGACATGAATGGACGGCCAATCCTGATTTCGAGCGCGGCCATCACTTCGTTCTGGCCCTGGCTGCGCGCTACGTTCCATTTCAGCGACGGCCAAATCCGCAAATACACCCACAGCAACGCCACTTTCCTGGGTGATCCGCGCGCGATTCAGGAGGGCTATCTGACCTCCGAGCCCTACACCATCGAGAAAGAGGGCCACATCAAGCTGGCAGTTTTCCTGTTGGCCGACGCCGGCTACCCTGGCTACGCGGCCATGGCCTTGGCCACCGACGGTCTGATCAAGGCCCATCCCGAGGCGGTGAAGGCCTTCATCGAGGCCTCGGCGGCGGGCTGGCAGGCTTATCTTTACGGCGACCCCAAGCCGGCCGACGCCCTGATCATGCAGGACAACCCGGACATGACGCAGGATGTGCTGGATCAGGCCCGCGCCAAGATGCGCGAAAACGGCATCGTCGACGGCGGCGAGGCCAAGACTGCGGGCATCGGGACCATGAGCGACCAACGGTGGGGCCAGGTCTTCCAGTTCGCTTCCACCGCAGGGGTCTATCCCAAAACCATGGACTACAAGGCCGGCTACACGCTGCAGTTCGTGGGCGCGGCCAAGTGAGCCTGGCCGCCTGATGCCGCTCGCCGCCCTGAACGCCGTCGAGGTTGACTATCCAGGACGCGGGCGGGCGCTTGGGCCGTTTTCGCTGTCGTTGGAACCCGGAGAGATCGTCGCCCTGGTCGGGCCGTCCGGCTGCGGCAAGAGCACGGCGTTGCGTCTGCTGGCGGGGCTGGAACAGCCCACGGTCGGGGAAGCCAAACGCACGGCCCGGCGGGGAGAGACCTCAGTGGTGTTCCAATCCGCCACCCTGATGCCCTGGGCCGGCGCGTTGGACAATGTCGCCCTGCCGCTGGAGCTGGCGGGTCAAAGCTCGGCCCAAGCCCACGCCAATGCGCTGCAGGCCCTGGCGCGGGTAGGGCTCGCGGGCGCCGAAGCCGCCAAGCCCAGCCAGCTTTCCGGCGGCATGGCCATGCGCGCCTCCCTGGCGCGGGCCTTGGTCACTGACCCGCGCCTTCTGCTGCTGGACGAGCCTTTCGCGGCCCTGGACGAGATCACACGCCGGGCCCTGGCCCGGGACATCCACGCCCTGTGGGCCGAATCCCGTCCGGCGATCGTGTTCGTCACCCACAATGTCGAGGACGCCGTCCACATGGCCGGCCGTGTGGTGGTGATGACGCCGGGACCTGGACGGCTGGCGTTCGAGACGCGCGTCGATGCGCCTCTGCCCCGTCCCGAAAACTTCCGCGCCAGCGCCCTGTTCCGCGAGCAGGTGGAAAAGGTGTCTGCGGCCCTGCAACAGGCTATGGCCGCATGAGCCGGCTGCATCACGCCCTGGCGCCGCTGGTCCTGATCGCCCTGATCCTGACCGTTTGGGAGATCGCCGTGGGAGCGCTCGGCACGCCCGCCTACCTCCTGCCAGCGCCCTCCGCCATCGCCGTCGCCCTGGTCGACAACGCCCCGATCCTGCTGGCTTCGGCGGGGACGACCCTGGGCATGGCCCTGACCGCTCTGGTTATCGCCAGCATCGCCGCCCTAGCCCTGGCCCTGATCGTCGCCCTGAGCCCGCTTTTAGAAAGCGCCGTGCGCCCCCTTGCCGTCGTACTGCAAGTCACGCCCATCGTCGCCATCGCGCCCTTGGTCAACATCTGGGCGGGGCTGGATCATCCCCAGCGGGCGGTGATCGGTCTGGCCGCCCTGGTGGCGTTCTTTCCCATCTTTTCCGGGGCTGTCACCGGCCTGAAAGCGGTCGATCCGGACCTGGAGCGTCTGTTTCAGCTCTACGGCGCCACGCGTCTGCAACGCCTGCGCCGCCTGAGACTGCCGTCCGCCCTGCCCTTCCTGCTGGAGGGTCACAAGGTGGCGGCCGGCCTGGCCGTGATCGGGGCGGTGGTGGCCGAGTTTGTCTCGGGCTCCGGCGGCGCTCAGGGCCTGGCGTGGCGGCTGCTGGAAGCGGCCAACCGGCTGCAGACCGCCAAGATGTTCGCCGCCCTGCTGTTGCTCGGGCTGATGGGCGCCGCCGCCCACGCGGTGTTCCAGGCGCTGGAAGATTGGGCGCTGAAGCGCTGGCGGGGTCGCTGAATGGGCCGTCTTCACCCATGGTTAATAGGGCGTCACTAAGGCTCTGGGCGGGGCGACCCATTGTCGCCGGAGCGCTTATGCGTCAGTCCGCCTTCTCCATCGTCGTTCTCGCTGTGGGCCTGCTGTCGTCGGCGGCGCGGGCTCAGGTCCTGCAGGACCGCTACGGCGCGCCCAACGCCCAGAGCGCGAGCAACGCGACGCTGCGCGGATCGCAGACCCTTCTGAATTGGGCCGGCAAGGTCGATCCCCTGCGTGGGTCTGAGTCCGGCTCGGACACCTTGCGCGGCCCCGAACTGCTCGACACCAGCACAGGCCGGGCGGCGCGCTCGGCCAATCTCGGCCGTTTGCCGCCGGCCCCACCCGCGCGGTCTGTCGTCCCGGCGCCCGTGGCCTTAGCCGCGCCCAACCCGCGCCTGCCGACCAGCCTTTACGATAACGGCGTCCCTGCCGACCCTGCGCGCCCGGCCCGGCCAACCCAAACGGTGCAGAGCCAAGCCCTACCGCCCGCGCCTTCGCCCGGACAGGGCCCGAGGTTGGGCGATGACCAGGTCCCGCGCTACTATTCGCTTCATCGGGAATACGGCCTGACGCCGGATCGCGTGCCAAGCGCCGAGCCCTCGGTGCTCGCGCTGAGCCCCACCGTGGCGAGCGCCATGGCGGACAACAAAGATGAGTCACCGACCATCGATCTGGCCGGAGAGGATCAGGCCGTGGTGGCGGCGCCCCAACGCCTACGCAATCCGGCTACCGGAGCGATCGTCACCGTGCCGCGGTCCGGCTCAGTCAAGGGCGCGGCGACGAGCACCTACACCTTCAATAACCCGTAAAGTCAGCCCGCTCGGGCGTGTGGCGCAGTCATGCGCTCAAGGCCGCGCGCCGCCTCGTCCGACAGGCTCCGCAGGCCGTGTTCGCCGAACACGTCGAGGGCCGCGCCGAGCGCCAAGATCGCCGCGCCGCGTTCATCGCCGTGCCGCCCCGGGAGTTCGGCGCGAGCCTCGTAAAGGCGGGCCAGATTGAGCTGCGCCACCGCCCAGCTTACGGGGTCCTTGCCGGGCGATAACTTGATCAGTTCGCCTTTCAGGGCCATGACCGCCTCGTCCAGCATGCCCACGTCCGCAGCCAACTCGGCCCTGCGCGCTAGGCATCCCGCACGATTGTGCGCGAGCGCCGCGCGTAGGGACAGGCTCGGCTGGTCCCGCGTGGACCACAAGGCGCGCTCATAAGCGCCTAGGGCGTGTTCAAAGGCCCGGTCCGCCTCGCTGGCTTCGCCCAGCGACTGCAGGCCAAAGGCCAGCGCCTGTTGGAGCCGCGCCCAATCCAGAGGACTGTGGTCCGGACCGGCGGCGTCGAGGGCTTCGGCCATCAACTCCAGGCCATGGGCCACATCCTCGATATGGCCGTGCAGTTCGCCCACCGCAGCGCGCGCGGCGCCCGACAGTTCGCGAACCCGCGCCCAACTCAGGGGCTCATAGGTCTGATCCAGGCGGCCGGACAGCTTGTCCAGGGCGACGATGGCCTCTTCGTATAGCGCAGCGTCCTTCAGCCGGGCTGCGGCGGCGATGAGGAACTCGGCCCGGTCGCAGCGCAGGCGCACGACCTCGGCCTTGCTCACCGAACGGGCGCGCAGATGACCTTCCAGAGTCAGGATCGGAGTGTCGAATTCGGCGACGGCGGCGCGCACGCCTTCCAGATCGGCGGAACGCAGGGCCTGGCGCGCCTGCAAGCGCACTAGACGCCCCCAGGCCACGGCGGCGACCGCAGTGGAAGGCGCGGTCTTGCGCACCTCGCGCAGGGCGGTTTCAGCGGCCGCGTTCAAGCCTTCATCCCCGTACAGATCGGCGCCGAGCATGGCCGCTTCGGCCTGCTCACAGCGAGCGGCGGCCCAGCCGCGCGAGCGGCCTTCGCGCTTGAACGCCTCGGCGGCCTTCTCGGCGGATTCGGCGGCGCGGCGCAGGGCCAGCACATCGCCGGTGCGACGGGCCAGCTCGCGCCAGACCCGCGCGGCCTCCAGCCGTCGTTGGCTCGGATCGCGCGCGCTGACGCGCCCGGCTGCAATGTCGCCGGCCTTGGTCTCGGCGCGCAGCAGGCGCAGGTCGAGAATTTCAAGCAGGGCGGCGTCGCCCCCGGTCAGGCCGTCGCGCGGCCCGTCGGCGGCGAACAGGCGCTTTAAGTCTCGACTGAACTCAAACATTCGGGGCGCTCCGCTCCTAAACCCTGTCCCGCTTCGGGACGACCGAGGCGGGCTCAACGCCTTCAGAGCAAAGGCGACGCCGCAGCGGAGCGAAAAAGGTTAACGAATGTCAATCTTTTGCTGTGTGGGAATATCCGGATGGAACCATGCGCTCGGCGCTGCGGCGCCCTATATGCGGGCCAAGGCAAGCGGGGCGGGCAAGGATCATGGACGCTAAGGCGACAGCCCAGGGGCAAACCGAGGCCGATATCCAGAACACCACCGTGTTCGGCGTAATCGTCGCCATCGCCTTCTGCCACATGCTCAACGACATGATGCAGTCGCTGCTGCCGGCCATCTATCCTAACCTGAAAGCCAACTTCGGCCTGAGCTTCGGCCAGATCGGCATGGTGACCCTGGTGTTTCAGATCACCGCATCCCTACTGCAGCCCCTGGTGGGGCTCTACGCCGACAAACGGCCCACGCCCCTGGCCCTGCCCGGCGGGACCCTGTTCACCCTGGCGGGCCTGACGGTGCTGTCGATGGCGCACGCCTATCCGGTGCTGCTGATCGACGCCTGTCTGATCGGCATGGGCTCGTCGGTGTTCCACCCCGAATCCTCGCGCGTGGCCCGCATGGCCTCGGGCGGACGGCACGGCTTGGCGCAGTCGATGTTCCAGGTGGGGGGCAACACGGGCCAGGCGCTGGGGCCGCTGGCGGCGGCGGTGGTGGTGGCGCGCTGGGGGCAATTCAGCCTGGCGGTGTTCGCCCTGCTGGCCCTGCTGTCCTGCGCGATCCTGTGGAACGTGGCGGTCTGGTACAAGGCCCACGGCCTGGCCCGGCTGACCGCCGCGAGTAAGGCCAGGGCCGATCAACCGCCTCTGCCGGCCGGCAAGGCGGCGTTCGGCATCGTCATCCTGATGGTGCTGATCACCTCCAAGTACCTCTATCTGAGCAGCCTTTCGAGCTACTACACCTTCTTCCTGATCGAGCGTTTCCACCTGTCGGTGCAGGCGGCCCAGCTTCACCTGTTCGCCTTCCTGGCGGCGGTGGCGGTGGGGACCATGATCGGCGGCCCCATCGGCGACCGGTTCGGACGCAAGTACGTCATCTGGTTCTCCATCCTGGGAACCCTGCCCTTCACCCTGATGCTGCCCTATGTGTCCCTGTTCTGGACCGGGCCGCTGACGGTGATCATCGGCCTGATCCTCGCCTCGGCCTTCCCCGCCATCGTGGTGTTCGCCCAGGAGCTGGCGCCCGGCAAGGTGGGCATGGTCTCGGGCCTGTCGTTTGGGTTTTCCTTTGGCGTCGGCGGATTGGGCGCGGCGGCGATGGGGGTAATAGCGGACCACACGGGGATAGAGACGGTCTACCGGATTTGCGCCTTCCTACCGGCGTTGGGCCTGGCGGCGGCGGCGTTGCCGGATATTGAAAAGAGAAAATGACTCCTCTCCCCCTCGATGGGGGAGAGGTCGGGAGTGGGGGTGCGCCCGCTGGTTTTTCTGGACGAAGCGCTTGAGGCGCCCCGCCTCCTGCGTCATCTCCGGAGCCGTCCCGCGAACACCCGCATCCCTGCCCGTTCGGCCAACCGCCTTTGGCGCTTGGCCTCACCCCATCGAGGGGGAAGGACCAGCAAGATGGCTTTCACCCAAACCCATCACGCCCTGAATTCCATGGATGATGAGAGCTTCCGGGCCCAGCCAACTCAAGGCCGGCTCCTGCGGAGCCGCCGCGTCGCGGTCGGAGAAGCCGAGCCTTGACTTGGCTGGACCCGGAAGCAGGATACTCGCCATGGACTTAAGGACGGTTCCGCCGGTCTGCGCCATGACAAACCAAACCCTGACGAATGACCATGATCGAGTCTTCGGACTGCCCATCTGGGTAGCTTCGCTGTTTGTGGTCGCCCTGTTCGGCTACTGGCTCATCCGGTCCGTCCAATGCCGTAAGAGTTTGCACCTAGGCCTCATGCCGCAATTCGAGAGAGACACCCAACCTTTGGGCTATTGGACGGCCGTGGGTTTGGCGGGTGCTTTCTTCCTCGTAGGTCTATTGAGTTTTGTCGTCCCTGATTGGATTGCGTACCTGCCAGGGCAGCGATAACCCGCTCCTCACCACCGCTCCTTCGCCCGCAAAAACTTCACGTTCGGATATCGCTCCGCCGCGTAGTTGATGTCCCAGGCCGACTTGGCCAGATAGACCGGCTCGCCGTCGATGTCCTCGGCCATGGCGGAGCGGTGCTTGCCGGTGAAGTTTTCCAGCTCGGCCTTGTCGCCGGTGATCCAGCGCGCTTCGCCGTAGGGGGAGGCTTCGAACACCACGTCCAGGGCGTATTCTCCGCCCAGGCGGTCCTGCATCACCTCGAACTGCAGCTGGCCCACAGCGCCGACGATGAAGTCCGCGCCGAAGGTGGGGCGAAACAGCTGGGTCACGCCTTCCTCGGCAAGGCCCTCCAGGGCCTTCTTCAGATGCTTGGCCTTGAGCGGATCCTTGACCCGCACGCGGCGCAGGATTTCCGGGGCGAAGTTGGGCAGGCCGGCGAAACGCAGGGCGCCGCTTTCCGACAGGCTGTCACCCACACGCAGAACCCCATGGTTGGGGATGCCGATCACATCGCCGGCGAAGGCCTCCTCGGCCAGTTCGCGCTCGGCGGCCATGAACATGATCGGGGCGTTGACCGACAGCTGGCGGCCGGTGTTCTGAACCTTCAGCTTCATGCCGCGGGTGAAGCGCCCGGAGGTCAGGCGCAGCATGGCGATGCGGTCGCGGTGGTTGGGGTCCATATTGGCCTGGACCTTGAACACAAAGCCCGACACCTCGGTCTCGCCCGGCGCCACATTGGTCTCGGCGCCTCCGCGCTCGGCCTTCAGGGGTCCAGGCGGCGGCGCATAGGCGCCAAGCACCGCCAGCAGTTCCTCCACGCCGAAGTGGCGCAGGGCCGTGCCGAACAGCACCGGGGTCATGTGCCCTTCCAGGAAGGCCTGAGGATCGAACGCCTTAGAGCCGCCCTCGGCCAGCTCCGCGCCCTCCTCCGCCTCGGCCAGCTCCTCCGGATCGAGGTACTGCACCACCGCGTTGGACCCCAGCTTAACCGGCGCGGGATGGCCCTCCGGCTCGTCCGACCCCTTACGCGCATAGGGCATGAAGCTGCGGGCGCGCAGGTCGATCATGCCCTTGAAGCGGTTGCCCGAACCCGCCGGCCAGTAGAGCGGCGCGGGGTCCAGCGCCAGCTTTGACGCGATCTCGTCCAGCAAGGCGAGCGGATCCTGCGCCTCACGGTCCATCTTGTTGATGAAGGTGATGATGGGAATATCGCGCAGGCGGCAGACCTCGAACAGCTTGAGGGTCTGCGGCTCGATGCCCTTGGCCGCGTCCAGCACCATCACCGCCGCGTCCGCCGCCGTCAGGGTGCGGTAGGTGTCTTCGGAGAAGTCCTCGTGCCCGGGGGTGTCGAGCAGGTTGAACATCAGCCCGTCGTGCTCGAAGCTCATGACGCTGGCGGAGACCGAGATGCCCCGCTCGCGCTCGATCTTCATCCAGTCAGACCGCGTGCGCCGATTTTCCCCGCGCGCCCTCACCGCCCCGGCCGCGCGGATGGCGCCGCCGGCCAGCAGCAGGTGCTCGGTCAAGGTGGTCTTGCCCGCATCGGGGTGGGAGATGATGGCGAAGGTGCGCCGCCTCGCCGCCTGGGCGGCGATTCCTGGGCGAGAATTGGCGGCCTCGACGGCGGGGGAGGAACGACTCATGGCGCGGGCGATAGCGTGGCGGGACGGCGATGGCAAATGACGAGCCATAGCCCGGCTTGTCGGGTAGAGCATCAAGCGGTTGAACTGAACCACCTCCTCCACCGCTCGTTCCCGCGAAAGCGGGAATCCAGATCTTTCCAGCGTGGCGATTCCTGGACAGGACTGGGTCCCCCGCCGGAGCCTGTCCTCGGGTCGGCCTTCGGCCGAGCCGGGGGGCGGGGGATGAGCGGATTTGGGTTAGAGATTCAATTGGAACGTGGAAAGCTATGGCAATACCGACGCCGAGGCGGCAGCCTCGAAGGGAGCATCCCATGGCCGGCGACTACGGGGAACGAAAAAAGCTGAAAACGGCCTGGATGTGGTCGGCCCAGGTCTATGGCTTCGGCCTCGTGACCTTGCTGCTGGCCGTCGGGTTCGTGGCTTTCGGCCTGCATGGCCAGTGGGTGGCGGATCAGTATTGGCGAGTGACGGGCGCGCCCTGCCCCAGCCTGACCGCTTCGGCGTTCCAAACTCAGCCGATACGCCCCAACCAAGCCTTCCGTATGGAGAGCGTCGTGTTCGCCAGGGCCTACGGCCATTCGAGCTGCGGCGAGTTGGCGGCCAACGGCGGGCTGGAAGCCCAGGTCGTTTGTGAGTTCACCAATCCGGGCGTGCTGGCAGTCACCAATCAAGCCGGGACCACCTACTTCGCCCCCGGCATCGGCCGCCCGGCCACGGTCGCCGCGACCAACGGCGCCGCCAGTTGCGTGATGGCGTCCAACTACAAGGGCGATTAAGCCGCCAGGCGGCGCCAGACTTCGCGGTCGGCGATGGCGGTAGTTAGGCTGCCGTCAGCGTGTCGGCCCTGCAGGCCGGCGATCACGTCGATGTCTAGGCTGGCGAAGCGGACGCCCACGTCGCGCGGCCGGCAATAGTTGGAGGGGGCGACGAACAGGGCGGCGTTGATGGACGGGGCGGTGAACTGAATCAGCGCGCCCAGCTTGACCGCTCGCTCGGGATGGGTGCGTTGCAACAGGGGCTGTTCGGCGAACAGTTCCTGGCCCAGAGTCTGGACGAATGCGAAGTTGATCGGCCCGAACCGATGGCTCATCAGGCTTTCGGCCACGCCGTCCGCCTTCAGATTGAAAACCACATCGTTCAAAAGGAAATACATCGATCTCGCCCACATATCAGGCGGACAGATTGGCAGAGCGAGCTTTAGGTCAGGTTGAAGAACGCGGTTAAGGCTTCGCTACCGCTTCGGTCAGGAAAGTCCGGCCCTCGGCGTCCTCGATCTCCACCACCCACAGGTCCGGGTCGACCTTGAGCGCCCGCTCGACATAGCGGTCCAGCTCGCCCTCGACATGGCTGGCGTGCGGCTGCATCCACACCCGTTCGCCGTCGCCGCGAAAGGCCTCGCTATAGACCCGCGCCTCGCGCGTGCGGCTGTTGAACGCCTTGACCAGCACGGCGCCGGCCCGCGCGTCGCCCTTGCGCACGACCGTGGCGAAAGCGCCGCCCAGTTCGGCCCGCCGGATCAATGCGCCCACCCAAACGTCCGTCGAAAGCAGCACGTCGACATCTCCTGGTAACGGAGCGGAAACAGGCTTGCGTCTAGCCATAGGGGCGGACTGTCAAGTCCGGCTTCATTTACCAGGCCACGCCATACCCGCCATGCGCGCCCAGACCCTGCTCTCGATTGCCATTTGCGCCCTGGTGGTCGTCGGCGCATCCGCGTCTTCAGCGCGGGCCGACAGCGCGTCGGAGCTCTACTATGAGCGGGCAGTGATGAGCGCGGCCGGGGCGCGTTGCGGACTGTTTAGTCCGGAGATCGCCGCCGCCCTGGCCGCCTCGCAGATTCAGGCACGTAACACGGCCCTGCGCGCGGGCTTGCCGTCCAGCGATCTGGACGCGGCCCTGGCTCGAGCCAATGCGCGCGCCGCGGCGGCGCCCTGCCAGGGCCAGGACGTCAAGCTGGCGGCAGACCGGGTGCGCCAGGCGTTCAAGGCCTATGCAGGGCTGCGCGCCATGACCTTTCCCGGCGACCAGGGGGACTGGCGCGCGTCGCGTGACGAGACACAGATATACAACGCCTGGCGGCTGACTCAGGCTGCCCATACGGGCGCAGACCGCGCCATGTTCGGACTGGCCGGACGGCAGGGGCGCGACTCGCTGGTTGCAGCCGCCGCCTTCGCCGACGGGGCCACGCCCTACGCCGCGCGCCTGGTTCTGCGCGACCGGACCCGCGCGCCCACGGCATACATCGCCGATCTGTCCGGCAAGGCGCCGCTGCAGGCCCGCGTGCCGCCACCCACCGCGACCTACACCATCCTGGCGGAGGCCCGTGGACCGGGCGAGCCGGCCCTTCTGCCGCCGGGAACCCGCGCCGGAACCGTTTTCCGCTTTCCCGTCAGTGCGGTCACGGCGTTGAGCGCCCTGGATCCGCGCGAAGCGATCCGTGTGGATTTCGTGTTCGCAGGTTCCGGCGGAGACATGGTGCGGCGAAGCTATTTCGAGATCGGCGATTTCTCCGCCGGTCTGGCCTTCCTACGCGCGGGTCAGCGCTGAGGGGTGAAGGCGATGACCTTGGCGCTCGGCCGGTCCCCAAGCTGAGGCGCCGTGAGCAGACCCGGGATGCGCACCGTGACCGAAGTGCCTCGGCCCAAGGCGCTTTCGATGATCATTTCCCCCCCGTGCAGTTCGGCGAAGGCGCGCACCAGCGATAGTCCCAAGCCCGCGCCCTTGGCGCGTTGGCCCGCATCGCCGGCCTGCTGGAACGGCTGACCCAGTCGCTTGAGATCCTCCTCGGCTATGCCCACGCCGCTGTCAGCCACCACCAGCTCCAGCGCGCCGTCCTGCGCCCCGAGCGTCAGGTCGACCGTCCCGCCGCGCGGGGTGAATTTCAAGGCGTTGGAAAGAAGGTTCAAAACGATCTGCTTGATCGCACGGCTGTCCGCCTCAATTGCAAGCGGCGAAGACAGCGGGTCGGCCCGCAAGGTCACGCCCGCGTCGTCGGCCTGCACGCGCATCAGCCTCAGGGCGGACGACACCGGCTCGCGCGCGTCGATGGGCTCGATCTGCAGCTGGAAGCGGTCGGCCTCGATCTTGGACATGTCGAGCACGTCGTTGATCAGGTCCAGCAAGTGCTGGCCGGACTCGTGGATCAGCTCGGCGTATTCGGCGTACTTAGGCGGCAAGGGGCCAAACAGCTTGGCGCGCATCACATCCGAAAAACCCATGATGGTGTTCAGCGGCGTGCGCAGTTCATGGCTCATATTGGCCAGAAAGCGCGATTTTCCGCTGTTGAGCGCCTCGGCCTGCGCCTTGGCGGCCTCCAGAACGGCTTCACGGGCCTTTTGGGCGGTTAGATCCTGCAACACCCCCACCAGCCGCTGGTCGTCGGTTCGCAACAGACTGACCCCAATGTGGCGCTCAGGCTGACCGGTGGGGTGGAATAACGCCTCAGCCCGCCCTTCGCCCAGGGCCCGGCCGATGGCCAAGGCCAAGAGCGGGCGATCCTCAGGCTGTGCGGCCTCGATCAGGCCCTGGTGCAGCAGGACAGCCTCCGCCAGGCCGGGCGGTGAATGGCCGAAAGCCGACAGCACTCGCCCCTGGCCGTCCAGGGTGGCCAGCAGATAGGGCTGTTCGGTGAGCAGCCGCTCGAGGCCGTCGCGAACCTGTCGGTCCGACAGGCGCAACGCGTCGCTGCGGCGGCGCGAGATGGTCAGGCCGACGGCCAGACCCAGGCCCAGGACGGCCAGGGCGATGAGGCCGAGCCAGAACCGCGCCGGCTCCGGTGGCGGGGCGGGCCAAAGGTTTGCGAGCTGGGCCAGGGCGTCCAGGGCCGCAGCCATCACCGCGAGGGCGGCGGCCTCGGCCCAAAGCCGGCTGGAACCCAGGAGAGTCGCCGCCGCCACGGGCGCCAAGCACCACGCCGCCAGGGGACCGGAAACCCCGCCCGCCAAGCCGCAGGATAGGCCGCCGGCGACCGCCCACAGCACGAGAAGCAAGCTGCGCGCCCGGCGGCTGTCGCGCCGGCGCAAAAGCAGGGCCGCGAGGGCCGGAAGACCGGCCGCCGCCAAGGCCCCCACAATGGGCCATGTCACCACCCCTTGACCGACCAACAGTCCGACAAACGCCGACGTCACGGCGACGAGCCAGGCGCCGTGCCAAATCAGAATCGCGCGTCGTTCGCCGCCGGTGGCGGACGCTCCTGCACTGATGACGGGCGTTTGGGGCAAGACGGGTCCCAGCGAAATTGCACACGAGTGGCCGCCAACACTAGCGTCGCCTTGGGCGCGTCTCCAGCGTTCGCAAGCAACGGGCGATCCGCAACAGGGGACGAGATGGGGATAACCGCCGCCCGTAACCTTACCGAACGCGTTGCCATGGGCCTAGCCAGCCCCTAGAGCCGGATGAGTTCGCATGCGAACTTTGAATCCGGCTCTACATTTTCAATTTAGAGCAAGATTCAGACATGAGGCGATTCCGCCTTATGTCATCTTGCTCTAATGGCTGGCCGATGTCCTCCTTGATGACCGACGAGCTGAACGATCTGGCGGCAGAGTTCGACCTGATGGACGATTGGGAAGAGCGCTATCGCTACATCATCGACCTTGGCCGCGACCTGGCGCCCCTGGCCGAGGGCGAGCGGTCCGACGCCAACAAGGTGCGCGGCTGCGCCAGCCAGGTGTGGCTGGCGGCGCAGGCGGGTCCGGGTGGAACCCTGCGTTTTCAGGGAGATTCGGACGCCCACATCGTGCGCGGCTTGGTCGCCATTCTGTTGCGGCTTTACTCGGGGCGCACCCCGCAGGAGATTTTAGCGTTCGACGCCAATGGCGCGTTCAGCCGCTTGGGGCTGGCCGGCGCCTTGTCGGCGCAGCGCTCCAACGGCTTGCATTCGATGGTTGAACGGATCAGGCGATACGCCGCCGATCGAGAGTTTTAGGCGGCGCGGATGCCGCTGGACTTGACTTGCTGGCCCACGACCACGTCGTAGCCCATGATCATGTCAACGTCCGTCCCATTGCTGGCGAGCGGCAGGCGCAGCCACAGGATCGACAGGTGCGGAGCGCCGCGCCAGGACAGGTTGTGCACGCCCACGCCGGGCCGACGGCTCTCGACCACCTTGTCCAGCTCCCCACGCCAGTACTCGGCGGCGGCGGCGTTATAGACGTCTTCCAGACGACGGCCGGTGATCTCGCGGCCATAGACCCCGTAAAGACCCGTGCCGGCCAGACGCAGGCGGTAGTCGCGCGGGTTGGCGACAACGTCGATCAGGCTGACAGTCGGCAGGTGGCGCTTGAAATGATCGGGATGGATGCTCGCACGCCCCGGCAGGCGTCCTTCCTCTCGGCGCGAAGCCCAGTAGGAGAACAGTTCCTCATGCGCCCGAACCGCGCTTACCGAAGCCCCGATTTGCATGCCCACCTCCGGATTCCTTAACAACTCATTGGAATCACGACGATTCACTATCTCTTAACCGTCGAATCGGCGCCAGCGGAAATCGTGGGTTTCACGCAGAATTTGCCTGGCAAGAGTCAAGGGGCTGATTTGACTCAATAAAAAACGCCCGCCGAATCGCTCCGGCGGGCGTGTGGATTCCGTCTAGGTCCGGTTCAGCGTTTACGGGGGGCCTGGCGCCCGCCTTGGCCCAAGCCCATCTGCTTGGCCAGATCCGAGCGCGCCTTGGCGTAATCGGGCGCGACCATCGGGTAATCCTTGGGCAGGCCCCATTTGGCCCGATAGTCTTCCGGGCTCATATTGTACTTGGTGCGAAGATGTCGCTTCAGCGATTTGAACTTGCGACCATCCTCCAGGCAAATCAGGAAGGCGGGTGTAATAGAGCGTCTGACGGGCACAGCCGGCTCCTTGGGCGCGACCTCCGCGACCTCCGACCCGGTGGATACGCCGGCCAATACCCGGTGTATGCTTTGGATGAGATTAGGCAAGTCCGCCGCCCCCACCAGATTGTTTCCTACGTAAGCGGAAACGATATCCGCCGTCATTTCGATGATTTCGGCTTTTTCATCCATGCTTATTTCTTGCCCGTGAAGGATCGCCATTTTGACGAAGCGAATTTTTATGAAGGGTGCGTCCATACATAGCTTTTTGGACTGGCACAATGGTTAGGCGGAAGGACGAAGTCATCATTGCTAGGGGTTCAGGAGAAATTAGGATCACGTTCCCTCGCGTGAGGATTTGAAGAATTCAGGACTGTCCAGCAGGAACAGGACTGCACAAGTCAACACGCCTTGAACAATCTAAAACAGGGATTGGCCTGCGCCAGCGCGCCATTCGCCGCAGGGGGGCGTTCAGCGGCCCAGATCGGCGGACAGGGCCAACATCGCGGCGCGCTGCGGAACCGAATATTCATCCAGCGCCTCCCCGTCTCCGTCGCGTATGGCTTGGATCAGACTTGCCGTTAAGGCGGATGACAAAGACCAGTTCCAGTAGCGCAGAACGGTTTGCGCGCGATCGACCGCAATGGTGTCATAAACTCGCATGACGCGCTGTAGGCCCGGTGTGAGCGCGCCGGCCGCGTCGACCTCGGGTCGGCGAAGGCTACGCCACAGGGCCCGCACCGCCGCGCGCGGCAGTCCAGTGGCCTTGCAGTACACGGCGATGGGTTCGCCGCCCGGATCGGAGAAGACCTTGGCGCCGGTCATTGGCTTGATGCCGGCCAGATAGGATAGTTCCTCGGCCGTTTCACGCGTCATGCCCGTCTGCGCCGAAGCCACGGCTTCTTCCAGGCTGGAAAAGGGGCTTTTTTCAAGGGCGGCGCGGTTGCGTTGGCGCCGTTCGATGAATTGCAGTGCTTTTCGCACCAGGGAATCGGACCACCGCTCCTCGGAGGCCACAGCAAATACGTCGGCCACGGCCTCCTGCAGCACCTCTCGCGAAACCGCGAACCTCTGCAGAATCAGCCGGCGGCTCTCCTCGTCGGCCCACCAGAACACGACATAGGCCTGGCGCGGACGAAGTTCAGGCCGACGCAGCAACAAGGGGGTCAGTCTCTGGTGCTCGCGAGAGGCCGCGACCACCGCTTCCAAGGCGTCGTTGGACAATCTCGCGGTTTCGTTTCGGAGCAGGATATCGATCACGCTTGGATCGCCGGATTCGATCAGCGCCTCGCAGACCACCTCGCTGACCACGCGACGCTGCGCCAGCAGGCGACGGTGATCAGCCTGGCCCCGGCGGGCGCAGTCGATCAGGTCGGAATCGCTGAGCGAAGCGCAATCCTCGATCAGGGGGCGGGCGATCTCGACTGCGTCGCGTAGCAAGAGGCGCACCAAGCCGCTCGGAATTTCGCTCAGGCCGGTCAAGCGGCGGGCCGCCCGGGCGCGCTCCTCGACCGAGGCCTCGCGCAGCATTTCCACCAAAAGGTCCGCCGTGATGCTGCGTTCGAAGGCGTTGATGCGGCTGGAGGGCAGACACACCACATCGGCCAGTCGCTTGAGCAAGGCGCCGCGCGCGCGCGCGGTGGACCCCTCCACGCGACTGTCAGCGCCGGTGTCGGCAGGGTCGGGCAGGTGTTGACGGGCGGCGTGTTGGGTCATGGGGCCTAACTTGGGGCCCATCTCGCCACAATCTCGTTAATCCCCGGTATTCGCGCCGAGCGGGTGGGCGCGGCGCGAATAGCCGGGCGTTCAGGCGAAGGCGCCGATCGGCTTCTTCACCTTGCCTCTGGCCGCCGCTTCGATCTTCGCCCGCTCCAAGAAAATGGAGCTGATCGACAAAATCGCGATGGCCACCGCCAGCAGGAACATAGCGCCCTTGTCGGTAGGCAGTCCCATGGCGTTGATATCCGCCAGACTGCGCCCCTGAACTAACGCTTGGGACACAGCCGCGCCCTGCGGCAACTGCAGGCCCAGCCATGGACTGAGATGCAGCATGATCGCCGTCAACGACAGAACCAGGGCCAGCCACGCGCCCCGGCGGCGGGTGGCCGGTACAATGGCCAGTACGGCGGCCAAGAGTTGCAGACCGCAGACGAGGTAGCGTCCGTAAGGCTCGACAGCATGCAGTCCCGAGCGCAAGGCGATCATGCCGAAGATCGCATTGGGCGTGGGTCCTGTCAGGGCTTGGTAGACGACGATAAGCAAAAGCACGGCGAGGGTGATTCCCAACGCCCAACTCAGCACACGTTCCATCATGGCGTTTCCTCCATGGCGTCTCAATGTAGCGCCCAACCGGAGGATGACACAGGCGCGCAGGCTGGCAATACTCCGCTGGAGCAAGACGGACCATGAAACCGGTATCCATCGTCTGCTCACCGGCTCTAGTAAGAGCGCGGCTCCCCCCGCCCCGGAGTGTTTATTTTGGTTGGACAAAGCCCTTCCCCCGCCCCGATTCCCCCCGTCGCCGACATCAGGCCCCACAGGATCGAGCAGCTCGGCCGGGTTCGAGTCGACGACTATGCTTGGATCAAGGACGCCAACTGGCGCGAGGTGCTGCGTGATCCCTTGGCGATCAAGGCCGATGTGAAGGCCTATCTGCAGGCGGAAAACGCCTACGCCAAGGCCATGCTGGCTTCCACCGAACCACTGCAGAAGCAGATGTTCGAAGAGATGAAGGGGCGCATCAAGCAGGACGATTCCACCGTCCCGGCCCCCGACGGGCCGTTCGACTACTACGTCCGTTATGAAGCCGGCGCACAGCATCCGGTTTACGCCCGGCGGCCGCGCGGCGACGGCAACGGCGGCGGTGAACAGGTGCTGCTGGACGCGGACGCCGAGGCCAAGGGCAAGGCCTTCTTCCAGGTCAATGACGCCCAGCACAGCCCCGACCACGCCCTGTTCGCCTATGCCGTGGACGAGCAGGGATCGGAAGTGTGCCGCATCTTCGTCAGGGATCTGTCCAAGGGCGTGACATTGCCCGAGCCGGTGGAGTCCGGCGCGGGCGACTTCTGCTGGTCGCCCGATTCCCGGTGGCTGTTCTGGATCTGGCGCGACGAGGAAGGGCGACCGGCCAAACTTTTTCGGCGTCCGGCGCGCGGCGGCGCCAAGGACGATGTCCTGGTCTACGAGGAAACCGACGACGGCTTTTTCATGGGCGTGAGCGTCAGTGCGTCGCGCGCCTTCATCGTGCTGGGGCTGGGCAATCAGGAAACGAGCGAGGCGCGGATTATCCCCGCCTCCAATCCCACGGCGACGCCGACCGTGGTCGAGCCGCGCGCCGAAGGCCTGCGCTATGACGTCGAACACTGGGACAATCGGTTCGTCATCCGCACCAACGCCGACGGCGCCCTGGACTTCAAGCTGGTGGAGGCGCCGGAGGATGCGCCCGGCCGCGCTCAATGGCGCGATCTGGTCGCCCACGCGCCGGGCCGATTCATCGCCGGCTTCACCGCCTTCAAGGATCATCTTGTTCGGCTGGAGCGGGTGGACGCCAACAACCGCATCGTCATCCGCACCCGCGCGGGCGCCGAGCACGCCGTCAGCTTCGATGAAGAAGCCTACGCCCTGAGCCTTGAGGGCGGCTACGAATACGACACGACGGTGATGCGCTTTGTCTATCAGTCGCCGACCACGCCGCGGCAATGGTTCGACTACGACATGACCAGCGCCGCGCGCACCTTGCGCAAGACCCAGGAAATCCCATCCGGCCATGATCCCTCGCGCTATATCGCCCGGCGACTGCACGCCCGCGCGCAGGACGGAGCGGAGGTCCCTGTGACGGTCCTGATGCGCGCCGACACGCCGCTGGATGGATCGGCGCCCCTTCTGCTGTACGGCTATGGCGCCTACGGCATGGCGATGGACGCGAGCTTTTCGATCCGCAACCTGTCGCTAGTGGACCGGGGATGGATCTGGGCGACGGCCCATGTTCGCGGCGGGTCGGAGAAGGGTTGGGGCTGGTTTCAAGACGGCCGCGGGGCCAAGAAGTCCAACACCTTCACCGACTTCATCGCCTGCGCCGAACATCTGTGCGCCCACGGCTATGGCCGGTCTGGCCGCATCGTGGCTTACGGCGGATCGGCGGGCGGCATGCTGATGGGCGCCATCGCCAATCTGCGCCCCGACCTTTGGGCCGGGATCATCGCCGCCGTGCCCTTCGTGGACGTGCTCAACACCATGAGCGACGTGGACCTGCCGCTGACCCCACCCGAATGGCCCGAATGGGGCAACCCCCTGACCGACCCGCAGGCCTACGACCGCATCGCCGGCTACAGCCCCTATGACAATGTGGCCGACAAGCCCTATCCGGCGGTCCTGGCCACCGGCGGTCTATCGGACCCCCGCGTGACCTACTGGGAGCCCGCCAAGTGGGCGGCCAAGCTGCGGCGTCACTCCACCAGCGCAAATCCGATCCTGCTCAAGATCAATATGGAAGCGGGCCATGGCGGCGCGTCAGGCAGGTTTGATTTCCTGAGGGAGATCGCCTTGGACTACGCCTTCGCCGCCTGGGCCGTGGAACGGCAAACGTCCACTTGAAAACTCGAGGCTGCTTTTGCACTGCAATATCCGCGCGCCATTTTCAAATAATCCCAGTCCAGCTTTGGGTTTTCGGGCAACCTCAGAAGTCGCTTCCGCTGAATTCAACTTTTCGCGACATTTTGCCCCATATATTTGTCCTTAACCCAATCAAGAGTTTCATACGGTTACATGGGGCCAATC
Organism: Pseudomonadota bacterium; assembly: GCA_048498155.1. GTDB lineage: Bacteria > Pseudomonadota > Alphaproteobacteria > Caulobacterales > Caulobacteraceae > BOG-938. The sequence goes on from JBEHYN010000004.1 coordinate 41,266, forward strand.
GGCAGCCAATTTCGCCGCCGAACGCAACCAGTCTCGGGTTGGGATGATGGACCAGACATGGAGTCCAGCCGCGCATAGCCTAAGGCGCGATCGCATTCTGGAGCCCATGGCGGTCTTCGCGGCAGCCTGTGCGTTGCTCTTCTGCGCCGCCTGGGTCGCCGTTCAGTCGTCCTGGCTCAGCGGGGGCGTCATCGTCCTTTGGCCGGCCGACGGTTTGATCGTCGGATTGATGCTGGCTCCGCACGCCAAGCGTCCCTGGTGGGTCATGGCCGGGGGCCTTGCCGGGGTCATGCTCGCGTTTATCGTGGTCAATCGGCAAATGACTCTGGGCTGGACCCTGGTCTGCCTGATGAGCGTGACCATTCCTCTCGTCTATCTCGCGGTGAAACGCATTATCGGCCAGAGGAGCATCGCCGACGCCCGCGTGCTTATGCCGTTCATGGCGATCTGCATGGTCATCGGCGCGCCCGCATCGATCCTTCGCGCTTGGCTGATTGCCCGGATTTGGGGCTATCCCTTCATCGATTTCGCCTTGACCACCACCACGGCCACCTTCGTTGGCTACGCGGTCGTCATGCCATTGCTGCTGCTGATGACCCAGCCGCGGGAGCGGACTTCCGCCGATCTGCGCGCCAAATTGACGATGTGGGGCGTGGTCGGCCTCTACACCGTGGTCATGACGGCCTCCTTCATGGAAACGCACTATCCGACGGGCTATCTCGTCCCCTTGGCCCTGATCCTGATCGCACACGCGGTTGATTTCACTGGCATCGCCGTCGTGATCCTGGTCACCTCTTTGGTGTCGGTGGCGCTGACCTTCCACGGCTACGGACCCATCAGCCATTTCCCGAGCAACCTGAAAACCAAGGTGCTGATGACTCAGGCCTACTTGGCGATCATCGTCTGCATGACCTTGCCCTTCTCCGCGATCATGACCGACCGCAACAGGCTCAAGCGCTCCCTGGTCTCGGCGTTGGAGGAAGCCAAGGCCGCGAGCCACGCCAAGAGCACCTTCCTGGCCACGATTAGCCATGAAATTCGCACGCCCTTGAACGGCGTTCTGGGCATGGCCCAGGTCATGGCTATGGGCGAACTGAACCCCGTGCAGCGCGAACGTCTGGCCGTGGTGCGAAGCTCCGGCGAATCGCTGTTGTCGCTGCTCAACGACGTGCTGGATCTGTCGAAGATCGAGGCCGGCAAGCTGACGCTGGAGATGATCGACTACGACCTGGTCAAGGTGATCGACACGGTGGCGGCGCAAAACCAGGCCCTGGCCGCCAACAAGGGACTGGCGCTTCTGGCGGTGACCGAGGGGGCCGAAGGCCTGTTCGAAGGCGACCCCAACCGGATCCGCCAGGTCCTGCAAAACCTGGTTTCCAACGCCATCAAATTCACCGCGAGCGGCAGCGTGACCATCACCGCCACGGCGAGCGATGACGGGCTGAAGATTCAGGTGCGCGACACCGGCATGGGCATTCCCGCCGACAAGGTGGGCGCCCTGTTCCAGAAATTTACCCAGTTGGACGAGTCCACTACCCGCAAGTTCGGCGGAACGGGCCTGGGCCTTTCGATCTGCCGCGAACTGGCGCAAGCCATGGGCGGCGATGTCTCGGTCGAGAGCCGTGACGGTGAAGGCTCGACCTTCACCTTGGACCTGCCGCTGCGACGCTCCGCGCGCCAACCGGAGCCGACCACCGAGTCAGACGCACCTTATCGTGCGCCCGAACTGGCCCTGCGCGTGCTGGCGGCCGAGGACAACCCCACCAACCAACTGGTCCTGCGAACCCTGCTGGGAACCGCCGGCGTGGTCCCGACCATCGTCGGCAACGGGGCCGAGGCGGTGGCGGCCTGGCGCGAGGGCGGCTGGGACGTGATCCTAATGGACGTGCAGATGCCGGTGATGGACGGCCCCACCGCCGTGAGGCAGATCCGTGAGGAAGAAGCCGAAAACGGCCGCAAGCGCACCCGCATCGTCGCCCTGACCGCCAACGCGATGGATCACCATGTGCGCGAATATCTCGAAGCGGGCATGGACGACTATCTGGCCAAGCCCATCGCCATCGAAAAGCTGTTCGCCCTGCTGGGGGATGTGCAGGCGAGCCTCGATCAGGCCGGTGACGCCACGGCGCAAACAGCGGCTTAGGCGGCGCGCATGCTAAACGGCAGGCGGCCACAGCCGCTTGTTCGCGAAGGCCCGACCGGAGCCCGATTTCAAATAATACTCGAACTCGCGGGCTCGGCGTTCGTCATCAAAGTCAAAATAGCTCACCAGCTTCCACGGCTTGTATTTGCACGTGTGAACGGATGCGCCGTCGTTGTGGGATTTGACACGGTGCTTGAGGTTAGTCGTGAAGCCGACGTAACGCTGTGCGGGATCGGCAATGCTGGTGAGGAGATAGACATAGAACATCTCTGCCAAGCCCGATCAGGACTATCCCCAGGCGTAAGCCAGCCGAAGCGAGCGCGGGCTGACACAGCCCTCCTTCGCTGTAGACGTAAAACATCGTCAGACAAGTCCGATCAGGGCTATCTCAAGGCGTAAGCCAGCTGAAGCTCGCGGCGGCTGCACCGGCCCGCCTTCGCTGTAGACGTAAAACATCGTCAGACAAGTCCGATCAGGGCTATCTCAAGGCGTAAGCCAGCTGAAGCTCGCGGCGGCTGCACCGGCCCTCCTTCGCTGAAGCTCCGGCGGGCAGCTTCCGCTCGCTCGCGAGCGAAAGCTGGCTGGGGGACTAGGACTCGAACCTAGAATGACGGTACCAAAAACCGCAGTGTTACCATTACACCATCCCCCAGCAGGGGCTCGCGGCGCGGGCGCAAGGCCCGGGCGCGAAGGCGGTGGAGATAGCGCAAGGCCCCCGCCAATGCAACGGGCCGCGCGGGTGTGAAATCGCGCCCCAACCTCTCGAAAATCAGCGGCTTCGTTCGCTTGCCGGGGTGGGGGGGCTGCTCTATAAGGCCCGCCTCACGTCGGAGTATAGCTCAGTCTGGTAGAGCACCGTCTTCGGGAGGCGGGGGTCGCAGGTTCAAATCCTGCTACTCCGACCAATCTTTCCCGCCCCTACTCGCTTGCCCCTTGATCGGCCTTGCAGGCGTATTCATTTGCCCGCAACGTCCGCCCACTTAAATGGGCGGCGCAACCGAGGCGAAACTTTCGATGAAGCAATTCCTGCTGACCCTTGCGGGCGTATTCGCCGGCCTCGTGCTGTTCTTTGTGATGGTCCCGTTCGTGTTGATCGGACTGATCTCTGGCGCGGTATCCAAGCCCACGCCGACGCCGGCCAACAGCGTGCTGCTGCTGGACCTGCGCCAGCGCCTGCCCGACCAGGACGCACCCGGCCCGTTCGCGGCTCTGCGCGCCCATTCGCCCTCGGTGCTGTCGATCGAGCAGACCCTGCGCACGGCGGAGACCGACGGCAAGATCAAGGCCCTGTTCGTGCGGATGCCCGAGGCCGGCATCGCCCCCGCGGCGGCCGATGAACTGCGCTTAGCCTTCCGCCACTTCCATGCCGCCGGCAAGCCGGTGATCGCCCATAGCCAGGGCCTGTATTCTTCAGGCGTGGTCTCCTCCACCTATATGTTGGGCGAAGCGACCGACGCGCTTTGGATGCAGCCCGGCGCCCCGTTCCAGGTAACCGGCCTGGCCATGGAGGACATGTTCTTCAAGCGCTTGTTCGAGAAATATGGGGTCAGGCCCGATTTCCAGCAGCGCTACGAGTACAAGAACGCGATCAACCCGTTCCTGTATGACGACTACACCGCCGCCCACCGAGAGTCGGAGCTGTCGTGGATGGGTTCGATCTACCATACCGCCGTGACCGTCGTGGCCGCCGACCGCAACAAGGACGCGGCGAGCCTACAAAAGGCCCTGGAGGCCGGACCCTACACCGCCGAGGAAGCCCTCAAGCTCGGCCTGATCGACAAGCTCGGCCAGGTCGAGGACGCCCGCCAAGCCGTGCTGACCGCCGCCGGCGACGGCGCCCAGTTCACGGACTTCGACAGCTATGCCTCGGCTCATCGGCCCGACGCCAAGGCCGGCGCGGACGTCATCGCGGTGGTCAATGCCGAAGGGCCGATCATGACGGGCGCTGACAAGCACAAGCTGTTTGAGACCAACGCCAACATCTACTCGGACGATGTCTCCGCCGCCCTGAAGCGGGCCTCGGAGGACAAGGACGTCAAGGCCATCGTGCTGCGCGTGTCATCGCCGGGGGGCGGCGACACGGCGTCCGAGCAGATTCTGGCCGCCGTGCGCGGGGCCAAGGCCAAAAAGCCCGTGGTGGTGTCCATGGGCACTTATGGCGCGTCGGGCGGCTATTGGATCTCCTCCCAGGCCTCGGCCATCGTGGCCGAACCCACGACCCTGACCGGCTCTATCGGCGTGTACGGCGGCAAGTTCGCGCTCGGACAGGCCCTGGCGCGCTTCGGCATCGATGTGCGCCATGTGGGCGTTGGCGGAGACTTCGCCTCCGCCAACGGCCTCGGAGAGCCATTCACGGCAAACCAGCGAGCGGCCTACGCCAAGGCCATTGACCAAGTCTATAACGGCTTCATCACCCGCGTGGCCCAGGGCCGGGGCCTGCCCGAGGCCAAGGTGCGCGAGATCGCCAAGGGCCGGGTGTGGACCGGCGCCCAGGCCAAGGCTCTGGGGCTGGTGGATCAACTCGGCGGCTTCTACGACGCGGTGGACAAGGCCAAGGCCTTAGCCGGAGTGCAGAACCAGGCCATGGGGATCAAGACCGTATCGGCCCCTGGATCGGGCCTCGGCGCCTTCGGCCGGGCCTTGGGCATCAGCGAGGAGAGCCTGAAGGTGCTGGGCATGTTATCGGCGGTGATGAGCGATCCTAAGGTGCAGTCGTTCAGCCAGGCGCTGACCGAAGCCGACCTGCGAGACAGGGGCGCCCTCGTGCTGGCCCCGACGCCGGTGCACTAGCCCTGGTCGCGCGGCGCTATTTTTTGAACCACGAAGGACACGAAGCCCACGAAGGATCGCGCAAAAGCGCGATCAATCCATTCTCGCTTCGCGTTCGGGCTGCCCGCAGATAGCGCCGACCTCTTGGTGTTCTTCGTGTCCTTCGTGGTTCAATTTGAATTTTGGCTTTAGCGTTCGCCAGTATGAGCGCCGGCAAATCATCTTAGACTTGGTCCGAGGTAACTGAGTCGCCCCATGCCCCTGCGCCTATCCCGCTTCGTTCACCTGCTGCCGGTCGGAGAGGACCGGGTGCTGGTGCTGCACGCGGTCAATCAGCTTCGCCTCGTGGTGGACGCCGAACTGGGCGAACTGATCGGCCTGTTCGCCCAGCCGCGCGAGGCGGCCCCCGAAGCTTTCGCCGCCTTGGTCGAGCGCGGGGTCCTGACCGAACTGTCGCCCGAGGATGAACTGGCTACGCTGTCGCAGGAGCTGTCGGTCCATCACGGACGCGACCCCGCCGACATGGTCGAGACGCTGCGCCGCCAGGCCAAGGAAGGCGGCCACGCCTACTGGGCGACCGGCCCGGCGATCAGTACAGCCGATGTGCAAGGCGGCCGACCACGGCTGGACGTTTTACTGTTCGGCGACTGCGACGTGCAGATGGAGGCCGACTTCCTGCGCCGAGAGGCCGGCGAGCGCGGCCTGGACCTGAGGGTCGCCGCGACCTTTCCCGACGATCTGCGCCTGGCCGAAGAGCACAAACACGACGCCATCCTGATCGGCGCCCTGCGCGCGCGCCACACCATCGTCGACCCCGTCCAGCCCGGCAGCGTCGACCCGCCCTACGCCCTGTTCCTGGCCCAGGCGCGGGGGATCATCGAGGGCCTGCGCGCCGTGACCAGCGCGCCGATCCTGATCGACAACCTGCCTGAGCCCACGGTTCAGCCCCTGGGCATGGCCGACCGCGGCGGCTTTTCCCACCGCAACCGTTTCCGCCTGACCAACGTCGCCCTGGCCGAATTGGTCGAGACCTTCTCTGACGTGCACGTGGTGGACGTGGCCGCGACCCTGGGCGGCGTCGGCGCCGAGCGCCTGCTGGACGACGGTCAGGTCGGCTTCACCCACTTCGGCTCGCCCGGCTGGATGCTGCAACGACCCGACAGCGAGAAGGCCGCAGTCCACAACCTGTTCCCCGACCCAGCGCCCCTGATCGAGCGGCTGGACGCCAACCCCTATGGCCGCGAACCCATCGTCGCGCGCGCCCATCTGGACGCCATCGCCACCGTGCTGGGCCAGGACCGCAAGAAGTGCGTGATTGTCGATCTGGACGGGGTGCTGTGGCCCGGCGTCCTGGCCGAGACCGGCGCGCCCTTCGCCTGGAGCCCGGAGGTGTCCGGGCCGTTCTCCTACATCGGCCTGTTCTTCGGCCTGCATGAGGCCCTGCTGGCGCTGAAGCAGCGCGGGGTGCTGCTGGCCTGCGTGTCCAAGAACGACGAGGCTACGGTGCGCGAGCTGTGGCGCTATGACGACCACTATCCGCGGGCGCGCCTTCTGACGCCGGACGATTTCGTCACCTGGCGGGTCAACTGGCAGGACAAGGCCACCAACATTCAATCCATCGCCGACGAGCTGGGTTTCGCCCTGAACGCCTTCCTGTTCATCGACGACCACCCCACCGAGCGCGAACGGGTGCGCCAGATGCTGCCCGAGGTGGAAGTCTGGGGCGAGGAGCTATTTAGCCTGAGGCGCAAGCTGCTGACCGATCCGCGCCTGATGACCCCGCGCCTGACCGCCGAATCCGCGGCCCGCACCGAGGCGACCAAGGCCCAGCTCGGCCGCCAGAAGCACCGCGCCGAAGTTCCCGACGAAGCGGCCTTCCTCGCCTCCATGCAGGTGCAGACCCGCATGGCCCGCATGACGCCCGGTGAAGACCTGACCCGGGTAGAGGAGCTGTTCGCCCGCACCACCCAATTCAACACCACCGGCGCCAAGTTCCCGGTCAGCGAGCTGGCCGCCCTGGTCGAGCGGCCCGGCGCCGGCATATTCGTCATGCGCGTATCGGACCGCTTCGGCGATCACGGCCTCGTGGGCGCCGCTGTCGTACGCGATGGGGAGATTCTCGGCCTGGCCATCAGTTGCCGCGTGCTGGGCCTGGGCGTCGAGCACGCCTTCTTGCGCTTCATCATGCAGGAGATGAGCGCCGATCACGCCGCGCTCATCGGCCAGATCGTGCTCACACCGCGCAATGGCCCCGTACGCAACCTCTACCGCGATAATGCCTTCACGCAGGATGGGGACGGGGTTTGGCGGCGAGAACTGAAGGCGGGGTAATTGGCGATCGCAGATTCACTCTAGCGGTTCTCCTCGTCATCGGGACGCGCAGGCCGCCGGATGTGCTGCGGAAGGTCCCGCACGCCGTGCAGAACGCGCCACACAAAAATCCCGTCTTCTTCTGGAAGCGGCTCGTAGAAAATCGCGTAGCGGAACACGGTGATCTGTCTCGGACTGCCCGTGTACTCTAGCCGCTGTCGATAGAGGGACGGCTGGTCCGCCGCCCGATACATCGCCTCAAACATCCGGGCGAGCACCGCGTCGGCGATTTCAAGCCCTGCTTCGCGAGCGAGATAATCCCAGATGTCATCCAGGTCCCGGCGTGCGCTCGCGGAACGGACGATACGTGGAGCAGTCATAGGATAGGGCGTTAGCCAGCGGCCTTGAAGCGCTTGCGCGCATCATTCAGGAACACATGCAGGGGCTCAAGCACAGCGACCTCGCCGCGCGCCGCCTCGTCGCGCGCTTCCTTCAGCTTCGCCTCAATTACATCGTGTTGGTCGGCCAGCGTACGATCCATTTCCTCATCGGAAATGCTGTCGTCCAGGACGGCCTCGACGATCCCTTTGCCGAGCTTGGGATTGGCGGTGCTCATCGCCAAATTATATCACAGAAAACGGCCGTACACACCCTCCGCCGAGGCAGGCCCGGTCAGCCGACTAGCTTCAGATTAGCCTTCCTGATTGCCTCGCCCTCCTCATCATACAGGAACGGCACCACGGCGAAGCGCTCGCCGCGCGTCACCGGCGTGGCCTCGTGCAGCAGGTTGCAGGCGAACACGGTGGCGCCGCCGGTGGGCGGTTTGTAGGTGCGGCGGCCGAATTCGGGGAAGCGCAGTTCACCGCCCTCATAGTCCTCGGCGTTGAGGTTGAGCGTGACGGCGAACTTGCGGTGGGCTGTGCCGGCGGTGACATCGTCGCGATGGGCGAAGAAGAAGCCCTGGTCTTCGCCCGCATAGCGACAGATGAGGTAACGCTCGATCCGCGTGGCCTGCCAGCTAAAGGCGCGCTTGAGCATGGGGAACAGGCGGGTTTCCAGGCGTCCGCGCACCGCCTCGATCAAGGCCGGGTCTTCGATGGTCACGTCCGTGCGCCGCTTGAGCACGGGGTTATATTGCTCGACCGTGCGCCCTTGGACGTTGGCGGCAAAGCCCGACAAGGACGGCTGGCCCCAGCGGAAATAGGCGATCAGTTCGGCGCACAGCTCCGACTCAAGAATGCGCGGCAGGGTCAGGATCGGGGGAAACTGCTCGCCGTCAGGCCCTCGTGACAATTCCAGTTCAAGCCGGGCCATGACGGCAGGGGTATTCTCCACCGGCTCGGCCATAACGATGCGGAAGGCGGGATCGATCAGGAACACGCCGGGGCTCAAGACGGCGTCGTTGGCCACGCCGTAGAGGCGCGAGGCGGCGAAATCAAAGTCCCAGAAGAAACGCACGCCCGGTTCGGAATTGACCAGGCCCCGCTCGGTCCGGTCTGCCGGATCGACGCTGACGCCGAAGAAGGCCGCGTCGCGGTCATTGAAAATCTCGCGCTTTTCCAGGGCCACTCGCAGCGCTTCAACCGATGCCTCCAACCCAGCAGAGCCGAAAAACATCAGCACCAGCCAACGGCCGGCGACGACGTCCAGACTGTAGTTGGGGATATTGTCGGTGGCGCAGGTGAAGGACCGGGCAGGCTCGCCGAAGTCAGGCGCGCGACCTTGGAGGACTTCGGCCTGGGTCGTGTCTTGGGCGGCCCGCATGCCGACGCCTCCGAATCGCTTCGCGCGAGTGGCGACAGTTTCGCACGGGGCGGCGCGCGGCGGGACAATTTCCCAGGCTGTTCGGGCCCGACATTGCGCGAAGCAGTTGCGAAAACTGCGTCCGTCTTGGATGTTGCCCCTGAAGCCCGCGTCCGCATCGACAGGGCAACCCCACGGCCAAGACATGAGCGACTTCCGCCAGGTGACCGACCAATTTTCCGTCGCCCCCCAGATCGACCTGGACGACATTCCCCGCGCGGCCCAGGCCGGCTTCAAACTGCTGATCAACAATCGGCCTGATGGCGAACAGCCCGGCCAGCCGACAAGCGCCCAGGTCGAGGCCGCGGCCAAGGCGGCGGGCCTGGCCTATGCTCATGTACCGGTGGCGGGCGGCCCGACGCCTGCGGCGGTGCACGCTGAAATGGCCTTGGTGGCCGAGGCGACAGGTCCAATCTTGGCCTTCTGCCGTTCGGGCACGCGCTCGATCATGACCTGGTCCATCGGCCAGGCTCTGTCGGGCGAGCGCAGTCGGGCCGAGCTGATCGCCCTGGGGGCCAAGGCCGGCTACGATCTATCCGGCGTTCTAGGCTAGTTCGGGCTGATCGCCACCCGCACGGCCATGGGCACGTGCTCGGGATGGCAGTCCGACAGAGTAACCAACATCTGCGCCAAGATGAGACATACGAAGGCGCAGGCGGGCCGCTGCAGCCGTTTTGAGACATAAATCGCGATGTCAGCCGCCATTTTAGCGTCCTTTTCCCGGTTAACGGGTTGTTCACCGCAAGGGACGGGCCGCAGTCATGTCCGGCGGGCGGGCGCATGATCCCCTGTGTCCGCGAGATGGACTTCGAATACGGGCGGCCCGATCAGGTCTCGCCCCTGATCCGCCGGGTGGTGGCCAATAATCCCGGGCCCTTCACGTTCCGAGGCACCGGGACCTACATCGTCGGATCAGACGAGGTCGCGGTAATCGATCCGGGTCCGGCCGATCCGGCGCATCTTGAGGCCCTGCTTGCGGCCCTGGATGGCGAGCGCGTTCAGTCTATCCTCACCACGCACGATCATTCCGACCACGCGCCGCTCGCGGCGGATCTCGCGCGGCTCACCGGCGCGCCGGTGATCGGCGCCCGGCCCACGCCCGCGCGGCTCGCGAGCAAACCGGGAACGGAGGAAGGTTCGGACTGCGGCTATCGCCCGGACCGCGTGTTGCAGGACGGCGAGCTCGTTTCAGGCCCCGGCTGGACTTTGAAAACCATGGCAACCCCCGGCCATACGGGTAATCACCTATGCTACGCCCTGGCCGAGGAGAACGCCCTGTTCAGCGGCGATCACGTGATGGGCTGGTCCACCACGGTAATCGAACCGCCCGACGGGGACATGGGCGATTACTACGCCAGCCTGAGAAAGGTCATGGCCCGCGGATATGCAACGCTTTGGCCGACCCACGGCCCGCCGATCACCGACCCCGCCCCGTTCCTGGACGCCTATCTGGCGCATCGGCTGAAGCGGGAGAGCCAAATATTGGAGCTCCTGGCTCGCGGCCCGGCGACCATTCGCCAGATGGTTTCGCGGCTCTATGCCGGGATCGACCCGCGCCTGCATCGCGCCGCCGGCGCCTCAGTCCTAGCGCACCTGACCCATCTGATCCAAGCGGGGCGCGTTGCGTCCGAGGGTCCCGAGGGCGACGGCCGGAACTATAGGCTCACAGCTCTCTAGTCGTCGGCTCAGCGGAGTCGGTCAGGGCCGGCGCGCCTTGACGCTTGTCGCCCAGACGCAGGATCGGCACGAACAGGAAGGCCGCAGCCGTAAACAGCGCTGAAACCCAGATTAACGGTGGGAGTTGGTTCTTGAATACGTGCTCGTAAATGTATGAGCCGACAATGTCCGCCCCAGAGGTGGACAGGTTCGCGACCGACATGAGGATGGCGTAGGAAAAGCCTTCTGACTGCTTGGGGCAGAAATCCGCCGCCAAGGTCAGGGACGCGACATAGGCGATCATCGAGGCCATGCCGGACAGGAAATAGACCAGGGCCGCCGAGACCTTTCCCTCCAGACCCAGGAAGGCCAGGGTGGCGATGACACCGATGGCGATGGCGGTGTTCAAGGCGGCCTTCGAGGTGAACTTTTGCAGAATCAGACGGTAGAAGATGCCGCCGACGATCCAGCCGACCGACGCTATCGAGCCAAGGATGCCGATATAGATCTGCGGAAACTTCAGTTCGTCCGTCAGGTGGTAATAGAGCGGCGTCCCGAAGCCTGGGCTGAAATGGTATAAAAACAGGAAGACGACGATGGTCCAAAACTTGGGCGATTTGAACGTCTGAGACAGGCCTCCAAGGGTCTTCTTGAAGCCTTGCACGTTGATCTGGCGCGGCTCGTCCTTGATCAGGATCGCGCCGATGATCACCACCCCCAGGGGCGCGAAGCCGATCATGGCGGCGGCGGCGTGCAGGGCCGCGACCGGCTGCAGCTTCTGCACCAACAGGCCCCCGATCAGGGACGCCACGATGGCCGCGATATTGTACCAAAGCCACTGCTGGTTGACGAACAGGGCGGTGACCCGGAACTTCTGTCCGCTCTCCACCAGCACCGCGCCGCAGACCGTGCTGGAAATCGCCATGCCGTAGGCAGTCAAGAACAGGAACACGACCAGTTGGCTCGGCTGCGAGACGGTGGTCACGCCGAAATAGGCCAGGGCGGCTAGACCGTTGGCGAGCAGCAGATAGGCCTTGCGGCGCGAGCCGAAGATCGGAAGGAAATCCGATACCATCCCGTAGAGCGGCTTGATGAACCAGGGAAAGGTCAGGGCCGCCAGATAGGTCGTCACCTGGACCGGCGACCAGTGCATGACCTGCTTGAGATAGTAGTTCAGCGGCTGGGAGATCATCCCCGCCATTTGGCCCATGCCCTCGGCCACATAGACCAGGGCGAAGAACACCATCAGCCGCTTGATTTCAGGCCGGTCGGTCGATGACGGGGTCGGCGCGGTCGCGGCGGGGATGTCGGTCATCGCGGTCTGTCCTGAAGCTTCAACGAACCATCCGGTGCGTCGCCCCTGAGGTCAAACCCTGTCCCCAGCATCGCCGCGACCTTTCGCGGCATGATCAGACTCCAGTTCGTCAGGATTCAGATTACTCTGCTTGACAGAGTATAAAGGTTCGCTCACTCTGCAATTCAGAGCAATCTGGACGGGATCAGAACCATGAGCATATCGCGCGAGGAAGCGGCATCGGCGCTGTCGCAGATCGACCTAACCACAGAACGCAGCCGCGAGATGAAGGGCTATCGGATCGCCGGGCCGATTCTGATGGCGTGGGGCGTCATCTGGGCGGTCGGCTACTGCGGCATGGGCGTTTTGCCCCTTAGGCAATGGGCCTGGATGTGGCTGGGACTGGACGTCTTGGGTGTGGCGCTTCAGCTGATTATTGTCCGCCAATTCGGCGGCGCGAGGAACCGCAGCTGGAAACCGGCCGCCGCCGCTTTTGCGATCATCGCGTTCGTGTTCGTGACGCAGCATTTCTTCCGCGCCTCCTCGCCGGGCCCCTATCTGATCTATCCTGGGCTGGTGTGCGGCTTCGCCTACATCATGATAGGCCTTTGGCGGATGCCCAGGATGGCCTGGATCGGGGCGGCCATGTTCGCGGCTTCATTGGCCGGGATCTATCTGATCCATGAGGGCCTTACCTACTGGATGGCCGCTGTCGGCGGAATCGGCCTGTTCCTGGGCGGACTGTGGCTGAGGAAGGCTTGATCATGTCCGGCGACGATCTCATCCACCAGCCCCTGCGGCTAAAGATCATGGCGGCGCTCTATGCCGAGCGTCATGGCGAGCCTCTGGAGTTCTCGCGGCTCAAAACCATAACCCAGGCCACCGATGGCAACCTCGGCAGTCACCTGACATCCCTGGAAAAGGCGGGCTATCTGGAGATCGCCAAGGATTTTGTCGGAAAGCGGCCGCGCACCCGGGCCACGGTCACCCCGGCCGGACGGCGGGCCTTCCGTCGGCACGTCGATTATCTGCGGTCGGTCGTAGAGGGGGTCGATACCGCTGAGCCCTGAGCGCATCAGGCGGTTAAATTGAACCACCCCTTCCTCCGCTCGTTCCCGCGAAAGCGGGAATCCAGGTCTTTCCAGCGAAGCGATTCCTGGACAGGACTGGGTCCCCGCTTTCGCGGGGATGAGCGGATTATAGGCTATAGATTCAATTGGTAAGCTGAACGCCTAGCCGTTTATGCGGCGCCAGGTGATCGGGCCCGGATCGCGCGCGAGCTGATCGTCCAGCACGCGGCGGTCCGCATCCGAGGCATCGCCCGCGCGCGCCTCGATCCGCGCGGCCATGACCTGGGGCGAGGCCTGCAGCCACACCCCGTCGAACGGGACACCGGCGGTGCGGGCCAGATGTTCAGCCGCCTCGCGCTCCTCGGGCCGAAGGAACACCGCGTCCAGCACAACCGCCCGGCCCGCTGTCAGAATGAGTCCGGCCTCCCGCAGCATCTGGCCATAGACCTTCTCGCTCTGTCCGGCGCCGTAGGCCTCCATCGGCAAGCGCTCGGCGGGCGCTCGGCCCCACAGGCGTTTGCGGATCTCGTCGCTGCGCAGAAACACCGCGCCGGGCGGCGCGCCGATCCCGGGCGCCAGGGCGCGGGCCGAGGTCGATTTGCCCGAGCCGGACAGGCCGCCCACCGCAGTCAACGACACAGCCCCCGGCTCAAGATGACCCAGGGCCGCCGACAGATAGGCGCGCGCATCATCCACCTGCCCCATTTGAGCGCTCACGTGGGTTCTCACGCAGGCCCGCACGGACAGGAACAGCGGCAGGGCGGCTAGGCCCTCGAACGGCGACTCTCCAAAGGTTCGGACAGCTTCGTCCAGATAGCCGTTCAGCACGCGATTGGCGCCCGAGTCTTGGCCGCGATGGATCAGATCCATCAGCAGAAAGGCCAGGTCGTACAGCACGTCGATCCGGCTGAGCGCATCGTTGAACTCGATGCAGTCGAAGAGGACGGCGTGAGCATCCTCCGCCAGGATGTTGCCCAGGTGCAGATCGCCGTGACAGTCGCGCGTCTGGCCTGCCGCCGCGCGGGCGTCGAGCAGGGGCTGCAGGCGTTCAAACTCGGCGTCGGTCCGATCGATCAGGGCCTCCACCGCCTGGGCGCCCAGATCATGGGCGAGCGCGCGCAGATGCTCGGCGTTGGAACGGATGACATAGCCCAGGCCCGCCCCTGGCTGAATCTGAGCATCCGCATGGAAGCGCGCGATATCTCGGCCGAGCCCCTCGGCAAAGTCGCCCCGTACGATGTCGGGCCGTTTGCACAGCACCGCCTCCGGATCGAACCGGCGCATCCGCAGCACCGCTTCCAGTCGCTCTCCCTGCCCATCCAACGCAAGATGGTCGCCCTGGCGCGTGACCCACTGCACCGCCTGATAGATGTCGGGCGCCGTGCGCCGATTCAGCTCGAGTTCCCGGCCGATAGCCCAGGCGCGCTGCTCGCGGGTGGAGAAATCGAGATAGCCGAAATTGACCGCCTTCTTCAGCTTGAAGGCGTGCTCGCCGATCAGGAACACCCGACCGATATGGGTCTCAACCACCCTGTCGGCCTGCGCCGCCAGCCAGGCGGAGACCTGAGCCAAGCCCTCACCTTGCCCCGTCATCCTCGGAAACGGCGCAGCCGTTGTCCGGGGACCCAGCAGCTCCAGGCGTTCCGCTTGCTGGGTCCCCGGGCTCGCCGTTCCGGCGCCCCGAGGATGACAAACCAGAAATTCAAGGGAACAACCGGCTCACGGTCCAGCCGGAGCCTTCGCGGCGAAAGGCTAGACGCTCGTGCAGGCGGAAGGGCCGGTCGCGCCAAAACTCCATGTGCGTCGGCTGGATGCGATAGCCGGTCCAGTGCGGCGGACGCGGCACGGGGCCCAGGCCGAACTTAAGCGCAGCGGCCGCGACGTTCTTTTCCAAAGTGTGGCGCTCCGCCATGGGTTGCGACTGGTCCGAGGCCCAGGCGCCGATCTGGCTGGAACGGGCGCGGCTAGCGAAATAGGCGTCCGCTTCATCCGCGCTCACCTGTTCGACCGGCCCGCGCGCACGAACCTGCCGCCGCAGGGACTTCCAATGAAACAGCAGGGCGGCCTTAGGATTGGCGGCCAGTTGCAGGCCCTTGGCGCTATGGCCGTTGGTGTAGAAAACGAAGCCGTTCTGATCGACGTCCTTTAGCAGGACCATGCGCACGTCCGGCAGGCCCTCGGAGTCCACCGTCGCCACGGCGACGGCGTTGGGGTCGTTTGGCTCGCGTTCGCGCGCCTCGGCCAGCCAGGCCTCGAACAGTGCGATGGGATCGCCGATGTCAGGCAAGCTTTCCCTGGCTGCCGCGGCTTCCATCTGATGTTCCAGATAGTCCGCTTCGCTGGGGCTTTTCGGAATCAAGTCGTCGGGCCGGCTCATGGCCTCTTATAGCCGAGCATATCGGCCCACGCGAACGGGGCTTAACCAGACCTTGACCATCGCCGTGGCTGATGGACGGCCGATGACTAAGCCAAGCGCCGATCGGGCCGACATCAAAACGGCCGCCCAGGCCCGCGCACTGCTGCGCGTGGCCTCAGACGCCGCGCCCGAGGCCGTGCGCTCGGCGTTCCGCCGCGCGGCCAAGGCGGCCCACCCGGATCGCGGCGGCGATCCCGCCGAGTTCCGCCGCGTGTTGGACGCCTATCGCCTGCTCAGCGCCAAAGCTCCGAGCGCAAGCCGGTCAGAACCGGTCGCCGAACCGCCCCCGCCTCAAGCGGACAAGGCGCAATATCCAGTGCTTCGGATCAGCGTCGCGGAGGCCTTCCTGGGCGTGACCAAGACCGTGCGCCTAGCGGGTGGACGTCAGGGCAAGGTCAAGCTGCCGCCGGGGCTGCGCTCGGGCGACATCGCCCGCTTCGCGGCGGGCGGGGAGGAGCGCATCACTGTATCCATCGCGCCCGAACCCGGCGTGGAGGTGCACGGCGACGATCTGTGGCTGACCGTGCCGGTCAATGAGGCGTTTCTGAAGGCCGGCGGGCGATTGGAGGTGACCACGCCCTTCGGTCGTCGCAGCCTGTGGATTTCGCGCAGCTCCGCCAGCCGAGGCCTGTTCCGCGCGCCCGGCGAAGGCCTGCCTGCCACTGAGACCCGTCCGCGCGGACACCTGTACCTGCGGCTGCAGCACGATCCCGGTCTGGCCGACACCCCGGCCAAGTCGCTCCTGCGCCGCTTCGCCGCGTCGTGGGCGGCGTGAAGGGCTGGGGATTTGTGAGCCGCACGGCTTTGCTCTAAACCCCAGGCCATGTCCTACAACAGCTTTGGCCATCTGCTGCGCGTAACGACCTGGGGCGAAAGCCACGGACCGGCGCTCGGCTGCGTGGTCGATGGTTGTCCGCCGGGCCTGCCGTTGGTCGCCGAGGACATCCAAGTCTGGCTCGACAAGCGCAAGCCGGGAACCTCCAAGTTCGTCACCCAGCGGCAAGAGCCCGACCAGGTGCGCATTCTGTCCGGCGTATTCGAGGACGCGCGAACCCAAGGGCAGGTGACCACTGGAACCCCGATCTGCCTGATGATCGAGAACGTGGACCAGCGCTCAAAAGACTACGGCGACATCGCCCAGTCTTTCCGCCCTGGCCATGCCGACTTCACCTATTACTCAAAGTACGGCGTGCGCGATTATCGCGGCGGCGGGCGGTCCTCCGCGCGCGAGACTGCCGCGCGGGTAGCCGCCGGCGCCATTGCCCGCAAGATTCTCGGCGCGGAAGTGACCGTTCGCGCGGCCCTGGTGCAGGTGGGCAAGGTCAAGATCGACCGCGCCCGCTGGGACTGGTCCCAAACCACGCAAAACCCCTTCTGGTGTCCGGACGCCGAAACCGTCCCGGTGTGGGAGGAATACCTGGGCGACATTCGCAAGGCCGGCTCCTCGGTCGGCGCGGTGGTCGAGGTGGAAGCGACAGGCGCGCCCGCCGGCTGGGGAGCTCCGATCTACGCCAAGTTGGACGCGGAACTGGCAGCGGGCCTCATGTCGATCAACGCGGCCAAGGGCGTGGAGATCGGCGCGGGCTTCGGCTCGGCTGAACTGTCCGGCGAAGACAACGCCGACGAAATGCGTATGGGCGCGGACGGTCAGGTTGAATTTCTGTCCAACCACGCGGGCGGCATACTGGGCGGCATCACCACCGGCCAGCCGGTGACCGCGCGCGTGGCGTTCAAGCCCACGTCTTCCATCCTCACGCCGCGACAGTCGATTGATGAGGCGGGCCAGCAGATCGAGGTGCGCACCACCGGCCGTCACGACCCCTGCGTAGCCCTGCGCGCCGCGCCCGTGGTGGAAGCCATGACCGCCCTGGTCCTGGCCGACGCGATGCTGATGCACCGCGCCCAAACCGGCGGCGGGGCCTTTAAGCCGGGCGGACGGGGTCGCAGCTAGAGTTTCAGCGTGCAGCTCTCGCCGATCGTGGGGCGTGAAACCACCACGCGCGACAGGCCGGGATAGAGCGGTTTCAGACGCTCGGCGAAATACAGGCAGAGATTTTCCAGCGTCGGGCTAGACAGCCCGGGCTTCTCATTGAGCATGCCGTGATCCAGCTCCGCCGCCAGGGACCGCAAGGCGCCGTCTAGGGCGCCGAGGTCCGTCACCCACCCGACTTCGCCCTGAGCCTGTCCACGCACGGAGGCTTCCACGCGAAAGGAATGGCCGTGCAGCCGTCGATAGCGGCTGTCCGGCGGGCCTTCGGCCAGGGCATGGGCGGCGTCGAACTGGGCCGCCTTGGTGATTTCAAAAACAGGTTCGTCCATGAGGTCCGGCCCGAAAAGGCTCAGGCGATGCCGAGGTATTTGTGCGTTTGCACGCTTAAACGCCAGCGAGGGTGGGCAAGGCAATAGGCGATCGCCGCTTGGGTGTTGGCTTGGCGCGCCGGACCGTCCATCGGCTGGAGGTAGAAACGCTCGAAATCCAGGTCCAAAAAGCGCGCCGGATCGACCCCGGACTGGGGAAACACCAGCTTCAGCTCCTGGCCCTTGGTCTGGACCAGGGGCGCGTCGGCCTTGGGACTGACGCACAGCCAGTCTATCCCGGCGGGCGCGGGCAGGGTTCCGTTGGTCTCCACCGCGATGAAAAAGCCCGTACCCTGCAAGGCGTCAATCAATGGCTCGTCGAGCTGAAGCAGGGGCTCGCCGCCGGTGAGCACTACCATCCGTCCGTCTTGGCCTGGACCCCAGGCGGCGGCCACGGCGGCGGCCAAGCCCTCGGCGGTGTCGAACTTGCCGCCGCCCTCGCCGTCAGTCCCCACGAAATCAGTGTCGCAGAAATCGCAGACCGCCAGGGCGCGGTCGCTTTCGCGGCCGGACCACAGGTTACAACCGGCAAAGCGGCAGAACACCGCCGGACGACCCGCCTGCCCGCCCTCGCCCTGCAGGGTGAGAAAGATTTCCTTGATGGCGTATGTCACGGGACTGCGTCCAGCGCCGGGCGATCGGCCGCGTTCCAGTCCTGATAGCCGCCTTGGCGCAGCTCGCACGCCGGACAGGTTCCACAGCCGTAACCCCAAGCGTGGCGCACCGCTCGCTCGCCGAGGTAACAGGTGTGGCTGTGCTCAAGGATCAGTTCGATCAGGGGCTCGCCGCCCAACCCCTTGGCCAGGGCCCAAGTGTCGGCCTTGGTCAGCCACATCAGCGGGGTCTGCAGAGCGAAATGGCGCTCCATGCCCAGATTCAGCGCCTGCAGCAGGGCGTCCAGGGTCTCGCGGCGGCAGTCCGGATAGCCGGAATAGTCGGTCTCGCACATGCCGCCCACCAGGGCCGGCAAGCCGCGCCGGTCGGCCAGGGCGGCGGCGTAGACGAAGAACACCAGATTGCGGCCCGGCACGAAGGTCGAAGGCAGGCCGCGCTCAGTCATCTCGATGGCGCGGTGGGCGGTCAGGGCCGATTCCGCCACCGCACCGAAGCCGCGCAGGTCCAGTCGATGATCGGGGCCCAGGCGCGCGGCCCATTCAGGAAAGCGGGCGATCAGTTCCTCCCGAACCTTTTCGCGGGCGACCATCTCCACCCCATGACGCTGGCCGTAGTCGAAGCCCACCGTCTCGACCCAGGCATGGCGCTCAAGCGCCCAGGCCAGGCAGACGGTGGAGTCCTGACCGCCTGAAAACAGCACCAGCGCGGCTTCCCCTGGCGAAGGAATGATCGACATGCGAATTTTTGCCTGCCCTGGGGCCGGGACGGATCGGGAGCCGACCATGGAAGAGATGTTGCTTGTCTACACCACCTGGCCCGACGCCGAAACCGCCCAGGCGGCGGGGCTTGCCGCCGTGCAGGCCCAGCTGGCGGCCTGCGCCAATGTCCTGGCGCCTATGTGTTCAATCTATCGCTGGAAAGGCGCCGCAGTGCAGCAAAGCGAGACGCCCATGTTGTTGAAAACACGAGCATCTTGCGCGCCGCCCCTGCGTGCGCTGATGTTGGCCCGCCACCCATATGAGACGCCGTGTTTTATTGCCCTGACCCTTAGTCAAGAGGCCTCGAGCAACGAATTTCTTCAATGGATCGGAGAACAGACCGCTCCTGGCCACAAGGTTTAGTTGGCTGGAGCTTCTCAACCAATCTTTATTGCGGTTCTGCAATAATGGTTACTAAGGCCTCAACAACGATGATCCGTTTACCGCCAAAAACATCCGCTGGTTTAACTTATTCGAAAACATGAGGGGTTAGCTTCAAGGTGAAACCCTAACCCAGTTGCCCCATGACGCTTATCGCCAGTCTCGCCGAGCAGAACCTTCCGGTCCGTCCGGACGCCAAGGTGTCTAAGCTCGACAAAAGCTTCCGGGCGGCCCCGCTGGCCCAGGCCTTCGCGGTGTGCTCGGACGGCGTCATCGTGGGCGTGATCGAACGCCGCGTCATCACCCAGGCGATGCAGGATGGCCTTGCCGATAGCGCCATCGCCTCCCTGGTCTCGGCCGACCCCCTGATCGTGGACGCCGCCGCCCCGGCTGACAGCGTGTGCCGCGCTTTGTTGGCGGACCGCGATACCCGGCGCGACGTGTACGTCGTGCTCAAGAACGGCGCCTACTTCGGCTTGGGCCAATTGTCCGATTTGGTCGAGCGGCTCGTCGGCGACGGCGCCGAGCGCGACGTGGACCAGGCGGTGCAGGCCGTGAGCGACGCCGAGCGCATCGCTGAAGCCATGACCGAGCATAAGCGCCGCTGCGTGGAGCTATTGGGCCATGAATTCCGCACCCCGCTGAACGGCGTGGTCGCCATGGCCGAGATGCTGCAACGCCAGCCCATGGGCGTGAACGCCTTGGCCCAGGTCGGCTCGATCCGCGCTTCGGCTGAGAGCCTGTTGCGACTGCTTTCGGATTCCATGGACCTAACCAAGGCGGAGGAAGGCCTGCTGGAGCTCTATCCCGAACCGGTTCTGCTGCGCGGCGTGGCCGACCGGCTGCAAGAATCGTGGGGCCATCAGGCCCAACAATCGGGCGTGAGCCTGCTGGTGTCCTATGACGGCGACCCGGACGTGCAGGCTATGCTCGATCCCGCGCGTCTGTTGCAGGTGTTCGACAATCTGATCGGCAGCGCCCTCAGCTACACCTGCTCAGGGGCGGTGGAAGCCAGCCTGAAGGCGCGCTGCGAAGGCGGTGATCTGGTGCTGGAAGGCCGAGTGCGCGACACCGGCCCCGGACTGTCGTCGGCCAAGCTGGCCCGCATTTTCGAGCGGGCGGACGCGGGCGACAGCCGGCGCGCCGCCTCGGGTCTGTCCATGGCCCTGACTCGCGAACTGGTGGAATGCATGCGCGGGGCCATCCGCGCTGAAAGCAACGTCGGCCAAGGCGTGAACGTGGTGTTTGACCTGATCGCCCCGGTCGCCCAGACCAACGCCACGCCTTCCATCGGCGCCGCCCCGGTGGCCGCCCATATCCTAGTGGTGGACGACAACGCCACAAATCGCATGGTGGCCGAGGCGCTGGTTGAGATGTTTGACTGCACCTCCGAGTCCGCGGAAGACGGCATCGAGGCGGTGGAGGCGGTGCAGAGCGGCCGCTTTGACCTGATCCTGATGGACATAAAAATGCCGCGGATGGACGGCGTGACCGCCACCAAGACCATTCGCGCCCTGCAAGGCCCCATCGGCCAGACGCCGATCGTGGCCCTGACCGCCAACGTCGATCCCGAAGACGCCCGCGGCTATATCGCGGCCGGGATGTGCGCAGTGGTGGAAAAGCCGATCAAGCCGGAGCGGCTGCTGCAGGCGATCAACTTGGCCCTGGACTCCCGCGCGAAGGCCTCGTCGTCAGCCCAGCGCACCAGCGCCGCTTGACAGCTTAAAGCGGCCCTAGGGCCGGACGAGTTCGCGTGCGAACCTGAATCCGGCGGTACACTTGGAATCCAGAGCAAGATTCAGACATAAGACGACTCCGCCCTATGTCTGAACCTTGCTCTAAGCCAGCCTGAGGCTGGTGAGCAGCACGAAAGCCATAGCGAACCCGACCATCAAGGCGATGTCGAGCGGCTTGAACAACGGTCCTCTTACGGTACGCATGACACCCTCCGAACCATCGGACCGATGACCAGGGTTAAGGCGACGCCCAACCCAGCACCGAGATCCGGCCCCTGTTTTGAGCGCGATTAACCAAGCAATCGGCCCCAGCCAGTCCCCATTCCGTCCTAATCTTTGCGCTCAGTTTGCGTCACACGGACGAAAACCCGCCCCCGAGATCATAATAATTGTCCGGTGACGCTTAGTGATGCGCTGCCGATACATCATTGCCATAAGATTCCCCTGAAACGCGCAAATTCAAGCTTGGGCACAACCCCTAAGCGTCTAACTAAAACTGGAGCGCTAGGGTTAAGACTGTCGAGTTTCGATCATGCCGCAGCGGGAAGGGCTGAGTGTGCACCACTGCGGCGAGCGCAGACGCCCAACGGCGGCAAAGCAGCCGATTGCCGCTATACACAAACGCCGAGATATATTGATTATTCTCAAAATGAGATAACCGTAATTCATGAATTAATCCAACTTATCTATCACGAACAATGCATATATACCGTATTTGTGTCAGAATATTTTAGAATATTACCAATATTGACTTATGACAATGTTGTCCAACAACTGCGCCGTGTGGCCCCACGAATAAATATCAGCTCGATGAACAGCGGATTTCTGCTCCGAATTGCTGGGCCCCACACCAAGAAGGGGCAACAATATTAGTGCAAGCTCAGCCGGTGATTGAGTGTCAAAATAAATGGCGTGTTCACCGCAAACTTCTTCCACTGGAGGAATGCGCGATGTGACCACGCGCGCGCCCATCGCCAAGGCCTCCAATGGAGGGATCCCAAACCCTTCATAAAAGCTGGGAAATACCAAGGCTGCTGTGAACGAATAAAGCGCCATGAGGGCGTCGTCTGAGAGGCGACCGACGAATTCCACCCCGGCCTGCTGCTCAATTGCCTGTCCTTGAAATACAGTCTCGACAGCGCCGCCCACGACCACCAGTCGTGCATCGGGCTTGCGTTGACGAACCTCTTTCATCGCGGCCAAGAGCAAAGGCAGGTTCTTGTTGCCGGCAAAATTACCGACAAAAAGAAAGAAGCTCCGAGGGATCAATCCAAGACGATCCAAAATTGCATAATCCGGCACAATTGCCCTCACATGCTCGTGGCCATTCGGTAGAATATCAATCTTCGAACTCTGTATTTTTAAGGCTGCCGAAAGCTCCAGTTTTGAAAATTCAGAAACGGTGCCTATCCTTGCGGACAATCTCGATACGCAGAAATCCATTATTTTGTGGGCTGCAACATAGCGCCAGCCAAACATCTCCGGCATGCGATAGATCAAGGCGTCGTGTAGAACCACGATCTGTCGACGCCGGAAGAGCGGGGCTGTATTGCATAGATTTATCAGGGGGCCGTCCTGGGCTGCGCTCGATAGTTCGACTTGCTCCCAGAGGTGCCCGCTCATCTTCCCGACGGGGCAGGCCGTGATGGCCTTAAGGTCACGCAACCATGGCGCTGTGCTGTTGGAAGGATGCAGCAGTTGCCATTGGGTTTCTCTGAACTCCTTCGATTCCAAGAGCTTATCAAGCGCGAGAACTAGCTGCGTGGCGTATCGTTGAACGCCACTGGGCCGCTGCTCTAAGAAGCGACCGTTTATGTACGCCATCCGCAGCGCCGGCCGACGCCGCATCGGACTATGCTGAGATACTTCAGGCGCCTGCAACAGTGTTTGCCTTATCGCTACCGGGCGGACAGCCGTCCGACATGAGCCACAAACTCGGGCTGAGCGGGCCAGCATTCACAAGTGGAAGCCTTCCAGCGCCTGATCAATCCTCTCGTCGCATTACTGAAAGCCCGGCTGATCGGTGCTGAATACAAAGGCGCCGCCTCAGCCCAGAACTTTCCTTTCGATCAATGCCGACGCCTGGTTCATCCCAACCTCGGCGCGTCACAGCTCATCGGGTCGCATGCCGAGCCGATTGCAGCTCTCCCAGACCAATTGACGCGTAAGCGGCCAGCAGTCCTGCGTGCACCTTGTCGATCGTGAAATGCTCCAAAAAGCGCGCACGTCCGCGGACGCCCATCGCCGCGAAACTGGCTCGCTCTAGGCCGGAAAATGCCGCGATCAATGCGTCCGAAGAACCGGGGCTGATCAAAATGCCGGTATCGCCGTCGGCGATCACCCGTGTCAGACCGCCGACCGTACTGGCGATGACCGCCCGCCCCGCACGCATGGCTTCAAGCGCAACCAGTCCAAACCCTTCCCACCGAGACGGAATGACCACCACATCGCAGGCGGCCAGCTGAGCTTCGATGTCGCCGGCGGTAAGCCAGCCGAGGGCGGATACATTGGCCGGCAAGACGGCGTCGATCTCGCCATCGGCGACCACGGCGCCGACCAGCCGAACGCTGATGTGGTCGGTCAATCCGCTCGCGGCCGCGATCAGAATATCCACGCCCTTCTGCCGGTCGAACCGGCCGATGAATAGAACGCGGATCCTATCGTCCAGCCAAATCACCGGTTCGAATCGCGGCGCTTCTGCGGCAAGGCCATTGGGCGCAAGCGCAAGGCGGGCTTGATTGAGACCCAAATTCAAGGCCGCCGATTGCTCATGGTCGGAGATCATGATGGCCAAGTCGGTGAAGCGGAACAGAAAGCGCTCAACCGCCCGGATGAGAGCAACCTTCCAGGGCCGACCTTCCATGTCGAAAGCCCAGCCGTGCGGGCAATAGACAACCTTGGCATTTATGATGTGGAGCGCTTTGAGCAGCCTGACGATCACCCCGGCAAACGTAGAATGAGCATGGATGATGTCGGGCTTAAAATGGACCGACTCCATCACAATCGCTTTGGCCAGGTTCCGCAGGCTGCGTGGATCACGCCCTGTTCGCCTGTAGGTGACGGATTGCGATACCATCGCCGCGAGCTGACGGGCGTGAGAGTCCGGAACGATTGCGCGGGGTTGCACAGGCGACCCCGGCGCGCTTTGCACGGTGAGAAGCTCGCGAAGATAGGTCCCGACTCCGCCCATGGTGGATTCGGCTACGTGCAACACCTTCAAACGATCACCGTCCGCCATCGCGGTGCAATTACCCAATCCAAAAGGGCCAGACCCGTTGTCATCACGCCATGACGAGTGTTCTGGTTTGATCTGAGGCTGGGTTCAGGAGGGTGACAAGAGGAGTCCGCGCGCAGCCTCTAGGCTTCAACGCGGGCGCCTAAGGCTGGCTCATTCCGTTGGTCGATTGCAACACGGCGCGGCCTTGGGGGTGCGATCCTTAGGCAATACGCCAGTCGAAGGTCGTTGAATTAGTGGTGCCCCAGGCCGGACTCGAACCAGCACGTCTCTCGACAATAGATTTTGAGTCTACCGCGTCTACCATTTCGCCACTGGGGCCCGCTCAGGCGGTGGGCGTAAGGGCGCGCACTCTAGTCAGGCCGCGCGGTTCGTCAACGCGGGTTTGGCCGAGACAGACGTTTAACCTCAAACACGGTCGCTTCCTGGTTCGACGCCTTAGCGAACCCTCCGCCGTGACGGACGCCGCAAAGCCTGCTAGGCGCTGGACTGGGCTGGATCGCTGGAGGCTGAATGCTGCGTCCCCTTTATAACTGGGCCATGGGCTTGGCCGCCGGACGCTGGGCCTTGCCGGCCCTTGGGGCGGTGGCCATGGTGGAGGCCACGTTTCCCTTCGCGCCTCCCGACGTGATGCTGGCGCCCATGGTGTTGGCCCGGCCTGAGCGAGCGTGGCTTTACGCGACGGTATGCACCTTGTGCTCGGTGGCGGGGGGCTGCATCGGCTATGGGCTGGGCTATTTCGCCGGGCCTTTGGCGGTCAAGGTATTGACCCTGGCCGGCCATCCTGAGGCCCTGACGGCGTTCCAATGCCTGTTCGCCCACTGGGGCCTGGCGGTGATCTTGGTCAAGGGGGTCACGCCGGTGCCCTATATGCTGGTGACGCTGGCGTCCGGGTTGGCGCACTTTTCCTTGCCGGTGTTTGTCGCCGCTTCCTTTGTCACGCGCGGGGGCCGGTTCTTTCTGGTGGCGACCTTGCTGCAGCACCCCCACGCCAAGGCCATTATCGACCGCCATCTGACGGCCCTGGTTGTCGGGGCCCTCATGCTGATCGGCGCGGCGCTGATCGGGTTGCACCTGCTCGAGGGGCGTCAGGCCTGCTGATTCTGGCGGCCTGGGCGGGCTGATTTCGCGCCGTCCGCTTAAGGGCTTGGGCGTTTTGCCTTGGGGCGCTATCACAGCGCCATGTCGTCCGTGGTCCAACCGGTTCTGAAGCTTTGGCCCCTGGCCGCCGCCTGCGCCGCGGCCGCCATGCTGGCCGTCGCTCACGCCTTTGAACGCTTCGGCGGGCTCTCGCCATGCACCCTTTGCTATTACCAACGCGACGTCTATTGGGCGGCGTTGGGAGCGGGCCTGATCGGCTTCGCCCTGATGTATCTGCGCCAGCCGTGGCTGAGCCGGACGGCCGACGCGATCCTGGCCCTGGTGTTCCTGGTTGGCGCGGGCGTCGCCGCCTATCATGCGGGGGCGGAATGGAAATGGTGGCCGGGTCCCACCACCTGCAGCGGCGGCGGGACCGTCGACGCGGCCGGGCTCAGGGCTTTTTTGGACGGGGCCAAGTTCGCGCCGCCCCGTTGCGATGAGGCCGCCTGGCGCATGCTGGGCCTGTCGATGGCCGGCTGGAACGTGCTGATCTCCCTGGGCCTCGTCGGCCTCAGCCTGACCGCCGCCGCGCGCACAGACCGCCAAGATGACTGAACTGCGGCCCATTCCCGCGCGTCCCGGCCTAGGCGCGCCCAGGGCGCGGCTGGACGAGATTCTGCGGGTGGACCACGCGGGCGAGGTGGCGGCGGTTCAGATCTACCGCGCCCAGGCTGCGGTGTTCGGCGCCTCCCGGCGGACGGCGTCGATCGCCGGGCGAATGAAGGCCATGGGCGCCCAGGAGGCCGACCACCTGGCCGCGTTCGAGGCCCTGCTGAGCGCGCGCAACACGCGGCCAAGCCTGCTGTCGCCGTTCTGGCGCGCGGCGGCGTTCGCCCTGGGTGCAGGCACGGCCCTGTTGGGCGAGAAGGCCGCCCACGCCTGCACCGAGGCGGTGGAGTCGGTGATCGAGCAGCACTATGCCGGACAGGTGGAGGAGCTGGCTGACAGCGAGCCTGAACTGGCCCAGACCCTATCGCGCTTTCGCGATGATGAACTGGTTCATCAAGTCGAGGCGGTGGAACAGGGTGCGCACGAGGCGCCGGTCTACGCCCTGCTGTCGGCGGTGATCCGCGCCGGATGCCGGGCGGCGATCAAGACCGCCGAAAAGATCTAGGCGGATGAAGCTCGCGCTTCCCGTCCTGGCCGCCATCTGCCTGCTAACGCCGAGCTTGTCAGCCGCCGGCCCGTCAGGCGGGGCGGACGCGGTTCCCTTTCCGCCCAACGCAACCTCCCAGTCCGCCATGCAGGCCTGGATGAACCGCTACCTGCCGACCAAGGGCTATGTGGTGGGGGCCTGGTCGCCCAATGCGGTGATGCTGGTGTCGGTGGCCGGCCCCCTCAAGGCCGATGCCTATCCGCAGGTCAGCACGCGGGTGCTGACCCAGGCCCTGACCCCGGCGGCGGCCAGGGCGGCGGGGTGGCGAGCCGCAGTGCAGACCTTCGCCTTCGCCTGCGACGCCAACCGCTACCGCCCGCTCGTCAGCCTCTACTATGCCTGGGCCGACCGGACCGGAGGATTTTCCCGCGTCGCCGGCGACGGCGTGTGGCTGGCGCCAGAAGCCGGCGCGATGATGGACACCGTTGAGCGGGCGGCCTGTTTCTGGGGCAAACGCCGACACGCCGGGCTGCTCAGGGAGGCGGCGAGAGCCAAGGCGGCGGCCGTGAAACCCACGCCCCGCGCGAAACCAACTTCCAAAAAGCACGTTCCTCTACGGCAAGGGGCTCCAACGCCGACTGTCGGCGCCAGCCCCGGCCAGAAGGGAAAATGAACATGCGTAAGACACTTCTCGCCTTCGCCGCCGCCGGCGCCCTGGCCGGCATGGCGGCCCCTGCCCTCGCCGGCCCCGCCTCGGGCGCGGCCATCGGCGCGGCCTCCGGCGCGGTGGTGGCCGGTCCTCCCGGCGCGGTCGGCGGCGCCATCATCGGCGCCGTGGTCGGCGGTCCGAACATCCACTGGTATCGCCATCACCGGGTCTATTACGACCACGGCCGACGCTACTACTGGCGAGGCCACAAGCGGGCTTACTTCTAGAACGCCACGACAACAGCGAGACGAGCCAGGGTCAGTCTTGGCTCGTTTACTGTTTGCTGCGGCGGAATTAGGTTGTCTAGCCACATGGGACGGGCGCCCCGGCAACGGTTCTTTGCATCGCGCGTTTGGCCTTTAGCCATTCACAAGGAGATCCCCATGCAACTCACTCGTCGAACCCTTACGGCTGCGGCCTTGGCCCTAGCCGCCCCGATGGGTCCAATGATGGCCTCGTCGGCCCACGCCGCTTCGCGCGATAAGCTTGCAGCCAGGGGCATGGCCGCCCTACGTGAGCTGGAGTCCAAAGACGCCCGCGCGCGTTTCATCGCCAAGCACGCCAAGGCGGTGCTGGTGTTTCCGTCG
The DNA here is from genome assembly GCA_048498155.1 of Pseudomonadota bacterium. Classification (GTDB taxonomy): domain Bacteria; phylum Pseudomonadota; class Alphaproteobacteria; order Caulobacterales; family Caulobacteraceae; genus BOG-938. The sequence goes on from JBEHYN010000004.1 coordinate 69,342, forward strand.
ATCCTCAAGGCCGGCTTGGTGTTCGGCGCCCAGACGGGTAATGGCGTGCTGCTGAGAGGCGGCAAGCCCGTCGCCTATTACAACATCACCGGGGGTTCCTGGGGCCTGCAGATCGGCGCCCAAGACTTCGCCTACGCCCTGTTTTTCATGACCGACAGCGCCCTCAACTACCTGAACAAGAGCGAAGGCTTTTCAGCCGGAACCGGCCCCAGCATCACCGTGATCAACCAGGGCGCAGCCGCTGAAGCCAACACCACCACCCTGTCGCAGGACGTCTATGCCTTCCCGTTCAACGGCAAGGGCCTGATGGCAGACCTGACCTTGCAAGGCACCAAAATCACCCGGATTCATCAGTAGGCGCTGAGCCCGGCTCCATTTTCGGCGCAAAATACGGTGTAGCTATATCTATTGCGAGCGGTCGGCGGTTCAACAGAACCGTCGATCGCCCAAGATTTGCTTTGCCGTTTTGATAAAGCGCAAGGCGCGGCGCGGCCGCCACGTTCAAAGTCTCGCCCTCCAAGGATAGCTTGATGAAACGCTTGAACGCTAAAGTCGCCGTCGTGACCGGCGGGGCCCTGGGCCTAGGCCGCGCCACTTGCATCCGCATGGCGCAGGAAGGCGCTGCGGTGGCCATCCTCGATGTGCTGGACGACCACGGGCGCGCGCTGGAGCAGGAACTCCTGGGACAGGGCCTGACGGCGCAGTTCTGGACCTGCGACGTGAGCCGCGAAGCCGATGTCGCCGCCGTTATGACCCAGATCGCCGCGCGGCTGGGTAAAATCGACATCCTGGTCAACAACGCCGGCGTGTCCGGCGCCAATAAGCCGACGCACGAGTTGACCGAGGCGGAATGGGATTATGTCCAAGGCGTCAACGTCAAAGGCGTGTTCTTCTGCACCAAACACGTCATCGCGCACATGAGGCGCAACGGCGGGGGCAGTATAATCAACCTATCGTCCATCTATGGCTTAGTCGGCGCAGGCGACGTTCCGCCGTACCACGCGTCCAAGGGCGCGGTGCGACTAATGAGCAAGACCGACGCCATTATTTATGCGCGAGATAAGATCCGGGTGAACTCCCTGCACCCAGGCTTCATCTGGACCCCCATGGTTGAGGGTTTCGTCAACGCGCAGACAGACCCTGAAACGACCCGCCAGGCCGTCGAGGCCGCCCATCCGCTCGGCCACATGGGTGAAGCAGACGATATTGCCTGGGGGGTGGTCTATCTCGCCAGCGACCAAGCCAAGTTCATCACCGGCTCCGAGTTGGTGATCGACGGCGGATACACGGCCCGCTAGACCCCCGGAAATGTGATCCCTTCAGCCCTAAAAAAGCCTCGCCCTGGCAGGAACGGTGCGGGCCATTACGACGGAGACATCCATGACACCCTCGGACGATGACCTTCCGCCTGCCCGCCCACCGCAAAACATTCCCTTGTTGGCGTGGACCATCGCAGGGGGCGTGCTGGCCCTGGTGTTTTGCGTCGCGGTGATCTTCGCGCGGCACGGTTAGCGCCGGGTTTCAGCCCCTGGCCGGGTCAGACGCGAGCGCCTGTTTGTAGGTCTGTAGCGCCTTGAGGTAGGCGATGAGGCTCTCACGTTCCTTAAGGCTCAGCCGGAATCGCGGCATGCCCGCGTGATGGGACATCAACTCGGCCAGGACATTGGGGTCCAGCTCCCGCACCACAAACCGGCGTTCGAGCTTTCGAAAGGCCGGGGCCGCTGGGTTGAGGCTCTCCCCCTTCAGACCGACCGCGTGACATTGTGAACAGTCGCGCCGCGCGATCGCCGCACCTAGGACCTCGGGCGCGGATCGCGCCTGCGCCTCAACGCCAATCGTCCACAGGACGGCCAGCAAGACCGGGATCGTCGCTGATCGAACCTTGAAGCGCGTACACGAAGCCATGGGTTTTTGTCCTTCGCGGCAAGATTGAGCACCTAGGTGCAGCCGACCATGATCCAGATCAAATACGCCGACGGAAGCTCGTGTTTTGTTAGGGCTCCATTCGACCGCCGCCAGGAGCAAGCGTGCAACACGAGGCTGGGACCTTTTCGGCGGCGGGCTTGATCGGCATGGCGGTACTGGCGTGGGCCTTTGGCTCCGCAGCCCAGGCCGCGCGGCGCCAAGGGCCGGAGGTCCTGGCCGGGCGCCATATAGCCCAGCGCTACTGCGGCGGCTGCCATGCCGTCGGCGCCGAACGCAGTCCGCTCGCGGACGCGCCGCCGTTTCGCCGCCTCTATCGGCGCTATGGTCGGCGAACCCTCGGCGACCTGCTGCACGAGGGCATGCTGGCGCCGCCGGGCGCCCAGGACGAGGCTGAACACGACGCTCATCCGAGGATGCCGACAGTGAAGCTCGATTTGGACCAGATCGCGGAACTGACCGCCTACCTCAGGAGCTTGGAGCCTTTCGCGGACGGTCCGGGGCATTAGAGCTCTCCGTCGCCGCAGAGTTGCTCGACCGCGCCGCCCTCGCGGAGGTGGTCGAGTCGGCGCCGGTCGCGCTGCGAAGATTTTCTTTCAATGGAGCGTTAAACATGACCCCTTTCATGGTTCTTATCCTTTCCGGTTTCGCCGTTTTCATGGTGACCCTGGCTGGCGTGTCGACCTGGTCGAACCTGAAGTAGGCCCGGCGCCCACAGTGGGCGGCGGCAAGCGCTGAACGCCTTTGTCGATGGGGAAATGCAATGCCCAAGGAAGCCCCAGGCCTGTGCGACGCCTTGCTCGCGCGGTGCGCGGATTTGCCCCCAACGCCCACGGCCGTTGCCCATCCCTGTGACGAGATTTCGATTCAGGCCGCAGCGGATGCCTATGCCGCCGGGCTGATCGTGCCGATCCTGGTCGGCCCCGAAGCCAAGATTCGCGCCGCGGCCGCCTTGGCAAAGGTCGACATTTCGGCCTTCCGTCTGGAGCCCACGCCCCATAGTCATGCCGCGGCCGCGCGGGCCGTGGCCCTTGTCCGGGCGGGCGAGGCGAGCCTATTGATGAAGGGCTCCCTGCACACCGACGAGCTGATGCACGAGGTGCTGGCGCCGGACACCGGCCTGCGCACCGGGCGGCTGATCAGCCACGTCTATCTGATGGACGTGCCCAACTATCCGCGCCCCTTACTGATCACTGATGGGGCCATCAACATAGCCCCTGACCTCGCGCAGAAGCGCGACATCGTGCAGAACGCCATCGACTTGGCGCACATCCTGCTGATCGCCCAGCCCAAGGTCGCCATCCTCTCGGCAGTGGAGACCGTCAATCCACGGATCCCGTCCACCCTGGACGCAGCGGCCCTATGCAAGATGGCCGACCGAGGCCAGATAACGGGCGGCTTGCTGGACGGCCCCTTGGCCTTCGACAACGCCATCAGCCTGGAGGCGGCCAAGGAGAAGGGCATCGTCTCGGCCGTGGCCGGCCGCGCCGACATCCTGGTGGCGCCCGACTTGGTGGCCGGCAACATCCTGGCCAAGCAGCTGACCTTCCTGGCCGGCGCCTCGGCCGCAGGGGTGGTCATGGGCGCGCGGATTCCCATCATCCTGACCAGCCGAGCCGACAGCGCGCGCACCCACCTGGCCTCCTGCGCCATGGCGGTGCTGGTCGCGGCCGATAAGCTGGCCAAGCTGCCCGCCGTGCTGGCCAAGGCCTGATCGTGGCCGACGTTGTCTTCGCCCTCAACGCCGGCTCCTCAAGCCTGAAGTTCGCCCTGTTTCAGTTCGAAGCTCCTCAATCGACGCCGGTCTTTCGCGGCGAAGTCGAGGGGCTGGGCGGGGCCTGTCCGAGCCTGCGGGTGGTCAGCGCCAAGGGCGAAACAATCCTGGATCGTCAATGGCCCGGCGAAGATCGTCTAACCCACGAGAACGCCCTGGGCGCCGTGCTGGACTGCGCTGAGGCCCACCTGGGCCAGGACCGCATCGCCGCCTTCGCACACCGCGTAACCCACGGCGGACCGCAGTTCGGCGATCCGGTCGAGGTGACCCCTGATATCTTGCAGGCCCTGGACTCGCTATGTCCCCTGGCACCGCTGCACCAGCCGCACAATCTGGCGGCGATCCGCGCCTGCCAAACCTTGCGGCCGCAGGCGAGGCAGATCGCCTGCTTCGACACCGCCTTTCATCGCACCATGCCGGACGTGGCGCGCAGGATAGCTTTGCCTCCACCGTGGGAAGCGCATGGGGTCAAGCGCTACGGCTTTCATGGCCTGTCCTACGAATATGTCATCGGCCGCCTCGCCGAGCTCGATCCCGCCGCCGCGCGTGGCCAGGTGGTCATGGCGCACCTGGGCGCCGGCGCCAGCCTGTGCGCGGCCTTGGCCGGACGGAGCATCGACACCACCATGGGCTTCAGCGCCCTCGACGGACTGGTGATGGGCACGCGGTGCGGCGCCATGGACCCCGGCGTGCTGCTCTACATGGTTCAGGAGGCCGGTCTGGACGCCAAGGCTCTGGAAGACCTGCTCTACCGCCATAGCGGTCTGCTCGGCGTCTCCGGCGTCAGCGGCGACATGCGCGCCTTGCTAGGCAGCCCTATGGCGACAGCCCAGGAGGCGGTCGATCTGTTTGTATTCCGCCTGGTGCGCGAACTGGGCGCCATGATCGCCTCGCTGGAAGGCCTGGACGCCCTGGTGTTCACCGCCGGCATCGGCGAGCACGCCCCTGCGATCCGCCAAAGGGTGTGCGAACGCCTCGGCTGGCTGGGCGTGCATCTGGATGAGGCCGCCAATGGGCGGGGCGACTTGAAGATCAGCACGGCGCAAAGCCCAGTGTCGGTGTGGGTCATCCCGACCAATGAAGAGCTCATGCTGGCGCGGCATGCGATGGCTGTGGTCGCGGGCCCTTAAGCCTCCAGCTCGATGTCCCAGTAGAGGTAGTCCAGCCAGCTTTCGTGCAGGTGGCCCGGCGGGAAGCGGCGGCCGTTTTCCTGCAGGTCGTAGCTGGTGGGCCGCGCGGGGTCATGGAACGGCTGCATATGGGCTTCGCGCGCCGTGCGCCCGCCCTTGGCCAGGTTGCAGGGCGAACAGGCGGTGACAATGTTCTCCCACGTCGTGCGCCCGCCGCGCGAGCGAGGGATCAGATGGTCGAAGGTCAGATCATCGCCCGAGCCGCAGTACTGGCAGCTGAACGCGTCGCGCAGGAACAGGTTGAACCGGGTGAAGGCCGGGGGCCGGTCCTGGGCCACATAGTGTTTGAGCGAGACCACGCTGGGCAGCTGCATCTCGAAGGACGGGGAATGGACCACCTGATCATAGGTGGAGATCACATCCACCCGGTCCAGGAACACGGCCTTGACCACTTCCTGCCAAGGCCACAACGACAAGGGATAATAGGACAGCGGTCGATAGTCTGCGTTCAGCACAAGGGCGGGATAGCCCGACGGGGGGCGCTTAACCACCTGCATGGTCAGGACCCTCCGGCCGGCCGTTCAGGCCACGAATTTTGCGAACGACAGGACTGAAGACTCGCCTCCTTCCAAACGCTGAAGGTTGATCAAGCCCGATTCTTGGGGCCACAATCAAGGACTTATCCAACCGCCTTTGACCATAGGCGAAAAAGCGCGACAGCTCCATGACGCGGGGCGAAAAACGAGCGCCTCGGCTACAGTGCTCCCATGATCGGCGACTTCACCACACGCTTTGCGCCTTCGCCCACCGGACGGCTGCACCGGGGTCACGCCTTTTCGGCCCTGACGGCGTTTGCGGCGGCCAAGGCGGCAGGCGGGCGCTTCCTCCTGCGCATTGAGGACATCGACCGCACCCGCAGCCGCCCCGAGCATGAAGCGGCGATCCTGGAGGACCTGGCCTGGCTGGGGCTGGATTGGGAGCAGCCCGTGCGCCGCCAGTCCGAACACATGGACGACTATCGCGCGGCCCTGGACGCACTCATCTCGCAGGGTTTGGTCTATCGCTGCTTTCGCACCCGGCGCGAGATCCTCGACAATATCGGCCAGGCGCCGCACGGACCCGGCGAGGCTTTTCGCGGCGCGGCCTTGGCCCATGCCGAGGAAACGCGTCGCCTGGCCGAAGGACAGGCCTTCGCCTGGCGCCTGTCGCTCGATGAGGCGCGGCGAACCTTGGGCGAGGACGCCTGGGCGGACCTTTCATTCCTGGAAGATGGCCGGGGACCCGGCGGTGAGCACGGGGTGATCAAGGCGCGGCCCGAACCGGCGGGCGATGTGGTGCTGGCGCGCAAGGATGTGGGCGTGGCCTATCACTTGGCGGTGACGGTGGACGACGCCTTGCAAGGCGTGACCCATGTGATCCGAGGCGAGGATCTGCACGAGGCGGCGCACATCCAGCGCCTGCTGCAGGCCCTGCTTGGGCTGCCGGCGCCGATCTACCGCCACCATCGCCTGCTGCTCGGCGAGGACGGACGCCGCCTGGCCAAGCGCGATCACGCCCAGACCCTAGCGGAGATCCGCCAAGGCGGGACCAGCGCTGCGGCGCTGAGGTCGGAGCTGCGGTTGTAGGGCCGGACACGGAAAAGGCGCCGACCCTCCCGAGTCGACGCCCTGAAAAGTGATATTCCGGCGTCGCGGCTCTAAAGCGCCTTCAAATTCACCGCTGCGGTCTTGCCGCGTTCCTGTTGCAGTTCAAAACTGACCCGCTGGCCTTCGTTCAGGCCGCGTAGGCCCGCTTTTTCAACGGCGCTGACGTGGACGAAAACGTCCGCGCCGCCGCCTTCTGGCTGGATGAAGCCGTAACCCTTGGTGGTGTTGAACCACTTTACGGTTCCGTTGGACATGTCGCTGTCTCCTTGACGAGCCGTTCCAGTGTCGGACCTCGCCCGGATGGCAAAGCCCTCGGACAATCTCAATTCTGGGGTAGCGACTAGTCCGTTTGCAGGGTTTGGACGCCTGCGCCTAAGGATAGCGAAGCCAAGAACGCCGATTGCATCAAGAAGATGGCCCCGGACATCAGTTTTGGTCAACCCAAAAGGACTTCAGCCCCGTATTTGAAGCACCGCATTGAGCACAGCCTTAGCTTCGGGCGAGTTCCAGTCCGCGCCGCCTTCCAATCGCGCACGTTCCCGGCCGTCTCGGTCATAAATCACAGTAATCGGCACGCTGTCGGCTCGCGGGTCCAGGGCGAACGGCAGCACATACTTGTCGTCCTGGTAGAACACCAAGGGGCCATGCTTAAGAATGAACCGCTGAGCGAAGCCTCGCTCTTCGGGCCGATCCAGACTGATTGCCAGGACCTTGACCGGCTTGTCGGCGAAGGCGGCCTGGAGCTTGGCCAAGGTCGGCATCTCCTGAACACAGGGGGCGCACCATGTGGCCCAGAAGTTGACCACCAAAACCTGCCCCTTGAAATCCGCCAGATGCAGGGTTTCACCGTTCGGCCCCAGGAAGGCCGCGCCCGGTTGGCCGCGCGGCGCATCGGGAACCTGCAGCTTGGCCATGGCGCCGACCGCCAGGCTCTTGAGCGTCGGCGGGGCAAATTTGAAACCATGCGATGCGATGGCGTATAGAAGCCCCGCGAGGACGACCACGGCCAATCCGATCAGCCACGGCGCCCTTCGTGCTTTTCCTTGTGCTTTCACCGGCTCTGCTGGACCCTGGTTCATATGACTGACGACGCCTCCAAGAAGTCCCCCCACGCCGCGCGGCCATCCGGTGAGCCGGATGGGGCCGCGCGCGGCCAGACCATATGGGGCGGACGCTTCTCGGCCAAGCCCGCCGAACTGATGCAGGCGATCAATGTGTCCATCGGCGTCGATCAACGTTTGGCGCCGCAGGACCTGCAGGGCTCGCGCGCCCACGCGGCCATGCTGATCAAGACCGGGGTGATTTCCGCGCCCGACGGCGAGGCGATTCTGGGCGGACTGGACGCTATCGAAAAAGAAATGGCCCTGGGGGTCTTTCCCTTCCGCGAGGAGTTTGAGGACATCCACATGAACGTGGAGGCCAGACTGAGCGAGTTGATCGGCGAGGCCTCCGGGCGACTGCATACCGCGCGGTCGCGTAACGATCAGGTGGCAGTCGACTTCCGTCTGTGGGTGCGTGAGGCGTGCGAACGCTCAGCCCTGCAATTGCACGCCCTCCAGCGCGCCCTGCTGGCGAAGGCCGAGGCGCATGCCGACACCATCATGCCCGGCTTCACCCATCTGCAACCGGCCCAGCCAGTGACCTTTGGCCACCATCTAATGGCCTATGTGGAGATGTTCGGCCGCGACGCGAGCCGCTTTTCCGATGCACGCGCTCGCATGAACGAGAGCCCGTTGGGCGCTGCCGCCCTGGCCGGTTCGCCGTTCCCTATCGACCGTGCCATGACCGCCCAGGCCCTGGGCTTCGACCGGCCGACCGCCAATTCGCTGGACAGCGTTTCGGCGCGCGACTTCGCGCTGGAGGCCCTGTCGGACGCGGCCATTTGCGCTACCCATCTCTCGCGGCTAGCGGAAGAGATCGTATTGTGGGTCACGCCCCAGTTCGGCTTCATCGCGCTGTCGGACGCCTTCACCACCGGCTCCTCGATCATGCCGCAGAAGCGCAATCCGGACGCGGCCGAGCTGGTGCGGGCCAAGGCGGGCCGCATCCTCGGATCGCTCGTCGGGCTGATGACGGTGATGAAGGGTCTGCCGCTCGCCTATTCCAAGGATATGCAGGAGGACAAGCCGCCGGTGTTCGAGGCTTTCGACGCCTTGAGCCTGTCGCTGTCGGCCATGACCGGCATGGTGATTGACCTTGAGCCGAACCGCGAGCGGATGGCTTCGGCCGCCGGCGCCGGCTATTCCACCGCCACCGACTTAGCCGATTGGCTGGTGCGCACGCTCGATCTGCCGTTCCGGCGGGCCCACCACGTTACCGGCGCCACAGTGAAACGCGCAGAGTTGCTGGGCGTTGACCTAGTGGACTTGCCACTGGCCGAGTTTCAGGCCATCGAGCCCAGGATCACCCAGGCGGTATACGCCGTCCTGACTCCGGCCGCTTCAGTCGCGAGCCGCAACAGCTACGGCGGCGCTGCGCCCGCCCAGGTCCGCGCACAGATCGAACGTTGGAAGGAACGCCTGTCATGAGCATCCACTCGACCCGGCTCACCCTGTCTCGGCTAGCGGCCGCAGGGGTTCTGATCGGCGCCCTTGGGCTGGGCGGCTGCGGCAGGCAAGGATCGCTGGAGCGACCCGCGCCCCTGTTCGGGGCCAAGGCCAAGGCCGAATACGCGGCCGAGAAGCGGCGCGCGGCCCGGCAGGCGCGGGCCAATCGCAGCGCCGACGCGTCGGGCGATCCGGCGCCGCCCGCGCCCGACTACGGCCAGGGCAAACCCGATCTCGACCCCTTGCGCGCCTCGCCACCGCCAGGTTCGGGAAACAATCCCTTCTACAACCGCAATTCGGGTGGACTGTTGCAGGACCCCGTCGCCAACCCCAACGCCCTGCCTCGATGAATGCCTTCGAGGTTCGCGACGGCGAGCTTTATTGCGAAGACGTTGCCCTTTCGCGCATCGCCGAGGCGGTGGGCGTCCCGGTGTATGTTTATTCGACCGCCACGCTCGAACGGCACTACGCGGTTTTCCAACAGGCGTTCACGTCGCGGCGCCCGCTGATCGCCTTCGCCGTCAAGTCCAACTCCAACCTGTCGGTGCTCAAGACCCTGGCCGCTTTGGGCGCAGGGGCGGACACGGTGTCGGAAGGAGAGGTTCGCCGAGCGTTGGCCGCCGGGGTGCCGCCTGAACGCATCGTCTTTTCGGGCGTCGGCAAGACGTCCCGAGAAATGATCTTCGCCATTATGACGGGCGTCAGCGAGATCAATGTTGAGTCCGAACCAGAGTTGGACGTCCTGAACCTGCTGGCCGAGCGTCTGGGCGTGCGGCCGGCCATTACCATCCGGGTCAACCCCGACATCGCCGCCGGGGGCCACCACAAGATCGCCACCGGCAAGAGCGACAACAAGTTTGGCGTCTCGATGTCGGAGGCCGAGCGGCTTTACGCCAAGGCCTCCGACAGCGCCTGGCTGCACCCGGTGGGTGTGGCATGCCATATCGGCAGCCAGATCACCGATCTGACGCCCATGCGCGAAGCCTTCGTCAAGATGCGCGACCTAGTGCTGCGCCTGCGCGCCAAGGGCTTGACAGTGGACCGGCTGGATCTCGGCGGCGGCCTGGGCGCGCCCTATTTTGATCAGCCCGCCCCGCCCTCGCCCGCCGCCTTCGCCGCCGTTGTCGAGGAGGCGCTTGCCGGGTTGCAGATTGACCTGGTGTTTGAGCCGGGCCGGGTGATCGCGGCCAACGCTGGAGTACTGCTGGCCAGCGTGATCCATATCCACGAACGGCCAAGTGAAGGCGGGGTGGACGGCAAGCGCTTCCTGGTGGTCGATGCGGCCATGAACGATCTTGTCCGCCCGGCCATGTATGACGCCTATCACGACATCCGGCCTGTCCGAGCCCCGCGCCTGGGCGCCAAACTGTCGGCCATGGACGTGGTGGGCCCGGTCTGTGAGACGGGCGACACCTTCGCTCGTGACCGGCTATTGCCGCCCCTGGCCTCGGGCGATCTCGTAGCCTTCATGACCGCCGGCGCCTATGGCGCGACCATGTCCAGTGAATACAACAGCCGTCCCCTGGTCCCCGAGGTGCTGGTCAAGGGGGACCGCTTCGCCGTGGTCCGGCCGCGTCCGACCTATGACGAGATGCTAGCCAGAGAGCCCTTGGCCCCCTGGCTGGCCTGATCTTGTCGGCCTGTAACAGGCCGCAGCGCCCAGCAGAATCTAGTGCGTAATGGGCGGCTGCTCGGACCCAATCGCCTTGGCCGCGACCGCCTTGCGAGCGGGACGCGCTTTGCGAGCTGCCGCCTTGGCCGTCTTAGGTAGGTTCGCAGCCGCGGCCTGGGCCGCCTCGGTCGACTTGGCGCGGGTCAAGGTCTTGCGCGGAGTCGCCGTCGGCGCCTTGCGGCGATGCAGGGCCAATCCGGCCGCCAAGCCCAAGGCGATCGCTATGACCGCCGTCGCCACAGGACGCTTGCGCGCCAGCTTGTCCCATTCGACGTAGGAGTCCTGGGCCTTGTCCTTGGCTTGATCGAGAGCCTCCTTGGCGCCGTGAGCGGCCCGCTCGCGGGTGTGCTGCAGCCCTTCGCTCGCCTCAGCCATTTTGGCGCGGATGAGGTCCTGGCTCTCGTCGAGCAGGCGGGCGAAAGCGCCCTGAATGACATCGGCCGCTTCGGTCAGCTTGGTGCTGACAATGCCTTGACCGTCTTCGATCAGACGCGAGGCTGACCCTTGCAGGCGTCCGGCGCTGCGCCGGATGGCGTGTTCAATGTGAGCCGTCTTCATGTGATTGTCCTTCCAACCCGTGGGCGAGCCACGTTGAAAGTAGAACCCGCCTGAGCCGAGAGTGTTCCGGCCTTCAGTCCAATGCGCCGATATAGGGCAAGCCGCGCCAGTCGCCCGACGCATCCATGCCGTAGCCGACGAGAAAACGCTCAGGCGCCTCCCAAGCCACGAAGTCGGGCTGCACCGCGCGGCTGCCGTGGGACCAGGGCTTGCGGGCGAAAACCGCCAGCAGGGTTTGGCTGGCGCCGGCCCCCATGAGGATGCGCGCACCCTCGCTCAGGGACAGACCGGAATCCAGCACATCGTCGATCAGCAACACTTTTCGCCCCGCCACCGGCCGTTGCAGACCCGCGCGGACCTCGCAGCGACCGCTGGATTCGCGACCTTCGTGGTAGGAGCTGAGCCAAAGGGCGTCGAACGGCAGATGGATGCCGGCCCGGGCCAAGGCGCGCGTCAGGTCGGCGGCGAACCACAGCCCCCCGGTCAGCAGGGCCACGGCCACCGTCTGCCCGTCGATATGCGGCGCAATCTCATGAGCGAGCCGTTCGACCCGTCGGGCGATCTCCTCGGCCGTCAACAGGACTGGAGGAAGCATAATCTAGTGTCCCGAACCTGAAGTTCGCCAGCGGATGGGCTCGAGCGCGTGGCGAACTTCTGGTTCGACAAGGACACTAGAAACATTCAATCCCAGTGTGGCTTGAGATTCAGAAATTCGCACAGAGACCTCCATCAAACTCGGGCGAATTTCTGAATCGCACACTAGCCGACGACCGACTTCGCCGGCGGCAGGGCGTAGGGAGACGTGGCCGGCAGCGGCTGGGCGTCATGCACCGTCGTGGAGACTGAGCTCGCGGGTGGGACGGGAGCGGCCGGTGCGGCAACTGGCCCAGGCGCGGATGGCCCGGCGAGGCCTCTCAGCTTGGTTTGCGAACCCGCTGGAGGTGCGGACGCCGAATGGACCGCGTCCAGGGCGAAGGTGACTTCCACATCGCTGGCGGTCTTGGGCGGATCGATCATGCTGACAGAGAAATGGCGAGTCTCGCCTGGACGGATTTCGGGGCCGGGCGTATCGGCCAGTCGCCTGGCCACCGAACGCCCGTCCTTGCCCAGCAAGCTTACGCGCAGGGGCGGAGTGCTGACCGCCCTGTCAGCGATATTGCGCATGACCCCGGAGATCACCACGGTGGGATGGCCGCTATCGGCGCCGGGCGCGGCCTTGACCTGTTCGATGATCAGGCCGGTGGTGTTGACCGGCAGGCCCACCGAGGCATAAGCGCTGGCGGTCTTTGGCCACAGGCGCACCACGTCCATGCGGAACACCGCCGCCAGGGCGATCACCAGCACAAGACCGGAAGCGAGGCCGGCCCAGATGGCGCCGGTCGCGGCCGCTTCGCGCACCTTCCTCTGTTCCTGAGCCCGGGCGCGGAACGTTTGCGACAGCCGGTCGGCGGGAAGGGCGGCGAGGGTGTCGGGCGCCGCATCGACGCCGGCGCTTAAGCCCGCAGCATCCTCCGCAGAAGGCTCGTGGGTCGTCGCCGTCAATGGCAGAGGGTCATCTTCCTCAGCCTGAGCGCGCCACGTGGAGCCGCAACTCGTGCATTTAACCGTGCGGCCGGCCCTGCCCACGAGTACATCGTGCAGGAAATAGCGGGTGGCGCAGTTAGGACAGGTCAGTATCATGGTCAGCGAATCGGTCGCTCCAGCTACCCCTTTGCAGGTCGCCGATTTCCGTCCTCATGTCCAGAAACGCTCGCCAAATCCCTGATTTCTCTGAGGGCCCGGATTCCGACCACGGGCCGGACCCGGACGGGCTGAATGACGCCCCGATCCTGAGATTCACTGGGGTTGGCATGCGCTATGGCCGGGCTCCGGAGACCTTGAGCGACCTCAGTTTCAGTTTGCGCCCAGGATCCTTCCATTTTCTTACGGGGCCCTCGGGTGCGGGGAAAAGCTCGCTGCTCAAACTGATCTACATGGACGAGCGCCCCTCGCGCGGTCTGATCCACCTGTTCGGCCAAGACCTATCCGCCGTCCCGGCCCGCGCCTTGCCCCGCCTTCGTCGGCGCCTGGGCGTGGTGTTCCAAGACTTCCGCCTGCTCGATCACTTGAGCGCCTTCGACAATGTGGCCCTGCCCCTTCGCCTGGCCAAGCGCAAGCCCGCTGACTACCGCCTGGACGTGGCCGAGCTGATGGCCTGGGTGGGGCTGGGGCGCAAACTGCACGCCATGCCGGCGACCTTGTCTGGGGGCGAAAAACAGCGGCTGGCCATAGCCCGGGCCGTGGTCAACCGGCCGGATCTACTCTTGGCCGACGAGCCGACCGGCAATGTCGATCATGAGCTCAGCCTGCGTATTCTAAAGTTGTTCGTGGAGCTGAATCGTCTGGGAACGACGGTGCTGATCGCGAGCCACGATGAGGACCTGGTGGCCCGGTCAGGCATGCCCACCTTGCGCCTGGACGGCGGGCGGCTGGCGGAATGAGTGATCAGCCCGCCTCGGCCTTTCTGCGGCGCTGGCGGCCAGGGCCTTTGCTGCCCGTCAGCGATGCGCGCGACGGCGCCCTGGCCTTCGTGATCGCTGTCCTATGCTTTTTCGCCTGCCTCACCGCCCTGACCGCCTTGGCGGGCGACCGGGCGGCGCGTGGCTGGACGGCTCAGCTGCAAAGCTCCGCCACCGTCCTTGTGCGCCCCAGCGGCGCAGAGAGCGCCGACGCAGCGGCGGCGAGGGCGGCCGAAGCCCTGGCCGGGGTCAAGGGCGTGGGCGAGGTGCAGGCGCTCAGCCGCGACAAGGCGGTGGCGCTGCTGCAGCCCTGGATCGGCAAGGACGCCCTGCCCAACGATCTGCCGATTCCTCGCCTCGTGGCGGTCGAGTTGAGCAAGACGGCTCCAGCGAGCGCCCAGGACCTGGATCGCGCCCTTAAGGCCCAGGGCGTGGACGCGACGGTCGACGATCACAGCGTTTGGATCGCCGACATCGTGCGGGCCGGCGGCTGGATTCGGCTGGCCGCTCTGGGCCTGTTCGGGCTCACCGCCGCCGCAGCCGGAGCGATGATCGCCTTCGCCGCCGGCGCCGCCCTGGCCGCTCGTCATGAGATCGTGCAGGTTCTGCACATTGCCGGCGCCGAGGATCGCTTCATCGCCGGCCTGGTTCAGCGCCGTTTTGCCCTACTTGCGGCCTGTGCGGGCTTGTTTGCCGCGCTCGCCGCAGCGATGATCGGGGCGGCCGCCCGAGTCTTGGGCGGCGACAGCGGCTTGACGCCGGTCTTGCCGGTCGCGTGGACTGACCTGTTGGTGCTGCCCATCTGCCCTCTCGCCGCCGCCCTGGTTGCGGCGACGGCGGCGCGGCTGGCGGCGCTCAGGCTGCTGAAAGATTTGATCTAGCCATGGTTGCGGCGTGAAGAGCATTGCGATCGTCCTACTGGTGCTGATTGTGTGGGGCATGGGCCTGCTGGCCTTCGCCGCCCGCGTCGCCCATTCCACGCCCGCGCCCCAGCCGCCCAAGGCCGAGGGCCTGGTAGTGCTGACCGGCATATCCAGCCAGAGGATCGAGGCCGGGATGCATCTGCTGCGCCAAGGCGCGGCTCGGCGCATGCTGGTGTCGGGCGTCAATCGCGGCGCGACGCGCGCGGATATTCGCCGTGTGGCCCGGGCGGTGGCGGCGCCGGTCTATGACTGCTGCGTGGACCTGGGCTTCGAGGCTGAAGACACCATCGGCAACGCCCGCGAGACGGCCGATTGGGTGCGGGCGAGAGGCTATAACAACCTGATCGTGGTCACAGCCGATTATCACATGCCGCGCGCCCTGCTGGAGCTGCGCAGCGCCTTGCCCAACGCCACGCTGATCCCTTACCCCGTCCCGACATCCGAGCTGAACGCCCGCGCATGGTGGCGTAACCAGCATGACGCCCGACGGATGACCCTCGAGTACACCAAATACCTCGTCATCCTGGCGCGCGAGGCGATCCTGCGTCTGGGACCTAGGGCTCACCCAGCCGCCGAGACCGCGCCCGGCCAGGCCTCGCGATGAAGCTTCGCGCCGCTCTGTACGCCGCCTGGGTCTATGGTCTGACTTTCCTGCTGATGGCGCTTTACCTGCCCCTCCTCCTGGTTCCGCGGGCCGGAATCCGGGAGGCTTTGAAGTTTTGGGCGCATGTGATGGTCTGGGGCATGCGCTTCATCGGCGGCGTGCGCCTGGAGGTGCGGGGGCGCGAAAACCTGCCCAAGGGCGCCTACATGATCGCGGCCAAGCACCAGAGCATGTTCGACGTCGTCCCGCCTTACCTCTTCGCCTGGGACATGCTGTTCGTGATGAAAAAGGAACTGGCGAAGATTCCCTTGTTCGGCTGGCTCAGCCAAAAGGCCAAGATGATCAAGGTGGATCGCGAAGCCCACGCCAGGGCCTTGCTGGCCTTGATCGCCGACGCCAAGCGGCTGATGGCCGAGCCGCGCCAGTTGCTGATCTTTCCCGAAGGCACCCGCCATCCGCCCGGAGCGCCCGCCGATTACAAGCCCGGCGTGGCCGCCCTCTATCGCGAACTGGGCCTGCCCTGCGTGCCGCTGGCGACTAATTCGGGTGTGTACATGGATCCAGGAGGCTTGGTGAAAAAGCGCGGAACCGTGGTGGTGCAGATCCTCGAGCCCATTGCGCCTGGGCTCAAGCGCGCGGAGTTCATGAGCGTTCTGCAGGAGCGCCTCGAGAGCGGATCGGCGGCCCTGCTCTCTGAATGAAAGCTTGTGCTCCCTTCCCCCTCGAGGGAGAGGGGGACTTGCCTAAGCCGATCCGCGAGCTCCACTCTCGCCACGACATTCAGGCTACAAGAAGCGCCGTATGATTTTCTGGATCAGCATGTTCGTCGCCGCCGCGGTGGTGGCCTTTGTATCGCGCCCAATTTCAAACTGAGACACTACCCCCCGCCGGGTGCTGTCCTAATTAGGCGGCCAGTGTCCTAGGTTGGACGACGAGGCGTCCTAATTCTCTTCGGCGCTTTCTGGGCCTTCACTACGTCGGCCACCGGGGGCGGCAGGACAATTCCCGCGCGTGCGGCATCGTCTGCGGTTCCTTCGGTAACGAGTAACGTCCCCAAACGAACGATATCGTCGCCTTTTTTCATGCGGACTCGGATTTGGCCAAATTGCGTGACTTGAAGTGGCGAGAATACGGCCATCATGTGCAATCCGATCCTGGGGTCGTCCCCGCCCTTTGTGGGCTTCGGCTGATGATCGCGAGGGGGAATTTCGATGCGCTGCGTTGGGGCATCATCGGCGTCACCAGGCAAAAGAATTCGTAACTCGAGCGGATCATTGCCCTCGCCTGGCTTCTCGAAATAGTGGATCGCTAGGGCCAGTTTCGAGACATTGAGCGGGAGCGTCCCGAAAATTTTCATTTCGCCAGCATAAAGTCCGACAAGGGTAATCTTGCCCGCGATTTCTTGACGAATATCGTCACAAAAATCCGTGTATCCATAAGGCGTTGGCCAATGAATTTCGGTCATGACGAGGCATATTCGACGCGAATTTCGCCAATCGCTAACTCGCTCGATTGAGTACTAGTTGTTGGCGGTCCGTTGTTGAATAGCTGGGTCACCTTTCCAATAGAAAGGGCGTTTCGGAAGGCAGCCTGTTGCGCAGCAAGGGCCTTGGCGTCAAAGCTCGTCCTTACCAAATCCGCTTTGGTCACGCGGCCAACCCGATCTAGCCAATCATCCCACTCCGGGATATCGACTAGCAGCGGCAGATCATATGCAGCCGCTAGCTCCAAAAGTGTCTGAAGCGACTCCTTGCCATAATCTGGGTCCTCCAAGCGCGAGATTCCATTTTGGGGCTTTCCAGCGCGACGGCCAAGTTCAGCTTGAGACCAGTCCCGTTGCTCGCGCAAAGCACGGATCATCAAGGCAATTCTCGAGCGGACTTGGTCCGCAACAAACTCATCGCGGAACTCTTTGTCGTCGAGTTGTTCGATAAAGGCGTCACTCAAGGGGGAGCCAAAGGGCATCTGATTTGTTCCTATCTGCTTCTACTTCGGCTTTGCGCGACAACGCTTGTTCACAGGCCGACAGGGGCACGAACCTCCCCCCTTTTTCAGTCGCCCAAAACAGAATGGTGAATTCTGTCTCTCCCGACCGAAAACCTAGTGGCCGCTGTTGCACGTTGTCGGCGATGAACCGCAGTTCCTCCAGGCCAGAGCACGGCCCCTTCAGGGCCTTGCGATAGTTTTCATTCCATTCAGCCACAGGCAGGCTAGCTAACGCTTTCACGCGCGATAAAAACCGCGCCTGCAACTGCTTGCTTCCGCTGTCATAGGCTTCCTTCACGTCGCTAATGCGGCCTGCACCTACATAGTGCCGAAAGGTCCAAATGACAGGCACAATATATCTCTTTTTTGCGATTTTGCCAGCGAAATCAGCTTGTAGTGATATCTCAAATTTGCGATATTAGGACACCGACTCATTGAAAAGGCCCGCTCTCGCGGAAACGAAAGCGGGCCTGGAAGTGATCGGCGGGGCTAGCAGGTTGCCGGGACAGCGCCTTACCAACGTCACCCGGTGGGTTCGACCCCCACTAGCTCCACCAAGTCGGGCCAGAGGCGGCGGCAACCGCCCACGGCCCTAAGTTCAACCCCCCGGGATTTGGCCCCCGAGCGAAGAACCTTCCTAGGAATATGACCTTAGAAGGTTCGGGATACAACCCCAGCGCTCAAAGCCACGTTTCGAGCCACAACATGGATTGGCCCCATGACGAACGTTCTTCACTTCGACCGGCAAGTCGAAGTCATCTCCGCCCTTACCGAGGGCGTCAGCATCCGCGCCACAGAGCGCCTTACCGACATTCACCGCGACACCATCATGCGTCTCGGCGTGCGCGTCGGCATTACGGACCACATCTGGACGTTTGGCGAACTAGTGGAGGCGGCGCTTAATGGCGCGCAACTAAGCAACCGTAGGACCGCATAAGGTAGGGGGCATCATGTCGCGCTGGAGACGGTTTTCGGACTGGTGGTGGGGAGTGCCTAGCCCAGGCGAATATGACGAGTATGGGACCCACATATTTTTCCCGGTCGATCGGGCGGTGCATGAAAAGGTGTGGTCATTCGTGCGCCCCGCATTCACCGCACCGTTGAAATTTCTTCTATTCGCCATCACCACAATTTTTGTCAGCGTTGTTGGCTGGGCAATTTTTGTCTTGCTCCACTCACTGACCGGCCTGTCCTAATTTCACAGCGCGAGTGTCCGAATTAGGACAGCACCCCCCGCCGCCCTTTCTTGACTCATTCACTTCATGAGAACAAATTAGGAACATGACTCCTCGTCCTGTTCCTTCCGCGCGTCCTGAAGCGCCCGCCGAAAAGACCCTGCCCGAGCCCGAGCCCCTGGAGGAAATGGCGCCGGCCGAGCCACAGGACCTGCCTTGCGCGACGGCCTTCGCCCTGGACCGGGCCTTGCGGGCGGCCGGGCGGAACGGCGATTTACGGCCCCTGGCCTTCATCGCCGAACGGGCCTGGCTGAACGAGCATGGCCATCCCTTCGGTTGGGGCTGCAAGGCGCTGGGCCTGGATCACCAGCGCCTAATCCTGGTGGTCGCCGCGCGGCAGGCCGAGACCCTGTGGGCTTTGGAGGAGACCCTGAAATCCGGCGCCGTATGCGCCGCCCTGGGCGCGGTGGCGGCGCCCGCCTTCACAGCCACCCGCCGGCTGGATTTCGCCGCTCGCTCGGGCCAGGCCCAGGCGCTGGTGCTCCGCCCCCGCCCGCCCGTCGACCTCAGCGCCGCTCGTCTGCGCTGGCGCATCGGCGCGTCCCCTTCCGCCGCCCATCCGCTGGACCCTCGCGCGCCCGGCGCCGCGCGGATCAGGGTTGAACTGGCGCGCAGCCGCACCGGCATGGGCGGCGTCTTCATGCTGGAGCAGGACCATGAAACGCTTGGTTTCCGTCTGGCTGCCGCACTGGCCAATCACGGCCTGGCGACGGTCCAGAGCGCCGACCGCGTCGCCGCGTGACGGCTCTGCTTTCGCCCTCACTCGGCGCGCCGGCGGGCGTCTCGTGCTGCACGCGGTGGATGAAGCAGGCAAGCGGCTGGGGCTACGTCCCGGCCAATCGCATGCGGACGCCCGCGCCATCGCTCCTGAGCTGACTGTCGCACCGGCCGAACCGGCCATGGAAACCGGCGCCTTGGAGGCCCTGGCCCTATGGTTCGAGCGCTTTTCGCCCCAGGTCGCCATCGACGCCGAACCGTTGGGCGCCGAGGGCCTGATGCTCGACATGACCGGCGCATCACACCTGTTCGGCGGCGAGACCGGACTATTGGACGCCATCGGCGAACGGCTGGCCCGCGCCGATATCCCCGCATCCCTCGCCATGGCCGATACGCCCGGCGCGGCCTGGGCCCTGGCGCGATACGGCGGGGGCGGCGCCCGCATCGCTCCGTCGGGCCGCACGCGTGAGAGCCTCGCTGAACTGCCTGTGGAGGCCCTGCGTATCGACGCCGACGCAGGGCGACTGCTGGGGCGGTTCGGTCTACGCCGGATCGGGGACCTTTACGCCCTGCCGCGCGCCGGCCTGGCTCGGCGGTTTCGCGGCGAGGCGGGGCTGAATCTGGTGCGGCGGCTGGATCAGGCTCTGGGCGTGGAAGCCGAGCCGCTGCGGGCGGAACATCCACCGTCGGATTATCGCGTATGGCAAGCCTTTGCCGAGCCCCTGATCGCGATGGAGGGCGTCGCCTTCGCCCTGCCCGCCCTAGCCGGGGCCCTAGCCGCTCAGTTGGAGCGCGAGGGCATGGGCGCGCGGATGCTGGCGCTGGACGCCTTCCGCACCGACGGCCGTCGGGTCAGGCTGACAGCCGGGCTGAGCGCGCCTTCCCGTGCCCCTGCGCACCTGATGCGTCTGCTCAAGGAAAAGGGGCTGGAGCGGCTGGACCTGGGTTTCGGCGCCGACGCCCTGATGCTGAGCACCCTGGCCGCCGAGTCCCTCAGCGCCCGCCAGGACGCCTTGCCTTCAAGCGATCCGGCGGGACCGCGGGCGGACGCGGGCGAAGCCCTGGCCGGGTTGATCGACCGGCTGAAGGCCAAGCTGGGCGAGGACGCCGTGCGCCGCCCCGCGCCCTTCGAAAGCCACCTGCCCGAACGCAGCGAGCGCTGGCTGCGCGCCGGACCTGTCGCGCTCGGCCCCGCCGCGCCCGGCCCCGGCCGTCCGCGTCCGCTGCTGCTTCTGGAGCCGCCCGAACCGGTGGACGCCATCGCTGAATTACCCGACGCGGCGCCCTCGCGCTTCGTCTGGCGCCGCGCCGCCCACCGGGTGGTCAAGGCCGAGGGGCCCGAACGCCTCAGCCCCGAATGGTGGCGGGTTATGGCGCATGGCTCTGCCCGCACCCGCGACTATTACGCCGTAGAAGACGAAGCCGGCCGCCGCTTTTGGCTCTACCGCGAGGGGCTCTATGGACGCGAAGACGCCGACGCCTCGCCGGTCTGGCGGATGCATGGGGTGTGGGCGTGAGGAAAGATGCGACTCCCTTCCCCCTCGAGGGGGGAAGGGCTGGGGATGAGGGTGAGGGCGCTGGGGGCGCCGAAAAACAATTAGAGGCGATGCCGCCTCTAACGCCAACCCGTTCACCTCATGCAAACACCCCCATCCCTGCCCTTCCCCCCTCGAGGGGGAAGGGTTACCCCCTTGGTGCGATAAAGCGGGCTCGGTATCTGCGTCGAGAAATGACGTTGCCGGAGCGGAAGCTGTGGCGTGAGCTTCGCAAGCTTGACCTCAACATTCGTCGGCAAGTTCCCATCGGCCGGTACATCGTCGATTTCTGCCATCTGCCATCACGGCTCGTCATCGAGTTGGATGGCCCGCTTCATGACTGGCCGGAGAAACAAAGGCATGACGCCGAAAAAGACGCATGGCTGGATTCGCAAGGCTACATAGTTCTGCGCTTCCGCAACGAACAGGTCCTAGACGACCTGGAATCCACAATGGATGTCATTCTAAGAACCCTTCCCCCTCGATGGGGGAAGGGCAGGGATGGGGGTGGCCATGCTGAGAATTCAGGACGGGTGCTAGAGGCGGCGAACCCTCTCGCGCCAGATTCTTCAACCTCCTGCCTCCACCCCCACCCCTGCCCCTCCCCCATCGAGGGGGAGGGAACACTTCATGCTGAAACTCCAGCGAGCGGGTTCGAAGAATGACTCCCTTCGCCGAGCTGGATTGCCTGACGCATTACAGTTTCCTAGAGGGGGCGTCCTATCCGCGGGAGTTGGCGTTTGAGGCCAAGCGGCTGGGGCTGGCGGCCATAGGCGTGGCGGACCGCAACAGCCTAGCGGGGATCGTGCGGGCCTGGCAGGCGGGCAAGGCGGAGACGCTGGAGGTGCTCACCGGCGCCCGGCTGCAGTTCACGGATGGCGCCGAACTGATCGTCTATACCCGCGACCGCGCCGCCTATGGCCGCCTGTGCCGCATTCTGTCCATCGGCAAGGCGGAAGTGGACGCCGATACCTACTTCCTTCCCCCTCGAGGGGGGAAGGGCAGGGATGGGGGTGGTCGCACCGAGGTTTCGGAAGACGCGCTGGAGACGCCTCCAGAGAACGATCAGAATCCCGAGCGGGCCTCACCCCCACTCCCGACCTCTCCCCCCTCGAGGGGGAGAGGAGAGCCCAAGCCCATCCCCAAGAACCAATGCCGCCTCTCCTTCGAACAGGCGGCGGCCCTGGGCGAGGGGCTGGTCGGCCTGGTTCCCGCGCCGACGCATATCGACGCCGCGTTCGAGGCGCGACTTGAAGCCTGGCGCGCGGCCTGGCCGGACAAGCTCTACCTTCTGGCGGCGCCGCTTTACCGGGGTGATGACCGGACCCGGTTGAACGCCCTGGCGGCCATGGCCCAGCGCGTCGATACGCCCATGCTGGCCAGCAACGGCGTGCTCTACCACAGCCATGAGCGGCGGCGGTTGCAGGACGTACTCACCTGCATCCGCCATGGCGTGACCATCGATGAAGCGGGACTGAGGCTGCAGGCCAACGCCGAGCGTCACATCAAAAATGCTGCGGAAATGCTGCGCCTGTTCCGCGGCCACGAGGACGCGGTGGAGCGCACAATGGAGGTCGTGCAGGCCTGCGCCTTCCGGCTGGATGATTTGAAATATCAGTACCCGGACGAACCGGTTCCGCCCGGCAAGACGGCGACCCAGCATCTGCGCCGCCAGGCCTTCGGCGGCCTGCGCAAGGCCTATCCGGACGGCGTTGCGGCGGACATCCGCAAGACCCTGTGCAAGGAGCTGCGCGTCATCCGCAAGCTGAAGTACGAGCCCTATTTCCTGACGGTGCATGACATCGTCCGCTGGGCGCGGGGCCAGGGCATCCTGTGTCAGGGGCGCGGCTCGGCGGCCAATTCGGTGGTCTGCTACGCCCTGGGCATCACCTCCGTGGATCCCACCAAGCAGGACGTTCTGTTCGAGCGGTTCATCTCCGAGGAACGCAGCGAGCCGCCGGACATCGACGTCGACCTCGAGCATGAGCGGCGCGAGGAGGTGATCCAGTACATCTACCGCCGCTATGGTCGCCACCGCGCCGCCATCTGCGCCACCCAGATATGTTACCGCCCCCGCTCGGCCATCCGCGACGTGGGCAAGGCGCTCGGCCTGACCGAGGACGTCACGGCGTCCCTGGCCGGCACGGTGTGGGGCTCCCATGGTGAAGGTTTGGGGGGCGAGGGGCTGAAGGAGGACCATGTCAAACGCACAGGCCTGGACGGGGAGGCGCCGCGCCTGAAACTGGCCTTAGAGCTGACCCAGGAATTGATCGGCTTTCCCCGCCACCTGTCCCAGCACGTGGGCGGCTTCGTCCTGACCCAGGCGCCCCTGGTGGAGACCGTGCCGGTGGGCAACGCGGCCATGCCGGACCGCACCTTCATCGAATGGGACAAGGACGACATCGACGCCCTGGGCATCATGAAGGTGGATGTGCTGGCGCTCGGCATGCTGACCGCTATCAGCAAGAGCTTCGCCTTGATCCATCATCAGTACCCGGATCATTGGGACGGCCGGCCCCTGACTCTGGCCTCCCTGCCCAAGGAGGACCCGCGCGTCTACGACATGCTGTGCGCGGCGGACTCCGTGGGGGTGTTCCAGGTGGAGAGCCGGGCGCAGATGGCCATGCTGCCGCGCCTGCAGCCGCGCGAGTTCTACGACCTGGTGGTGGAGGTGGCCATCGTGCGGCCCGGCCCGATCCAGGGCGGAATGGTTCATCCCTATCTGAAGTCCAGAAAAGAGAAGCGCGAGATCGAAGCCCGAGGCAGCGTCTTCGAGATCGACTTCCCAGCGCCCGGCCCGAAATACCCGCCCGACGAGCTGAAAAAGGTGCTGCTCAAGACCCTGGGCACGCCCCTGTTCCAGGAGCAGGCCATGCGCATCGCCATGGTGGCGGCCGAATTCTCGGGCGACGAAGCCAACGGCCTGAGGCGCGCCATGGCCACCTTCCGCCACATGGGCACGATCCACACCTATGAGGAGATGATGGTCGGCCGCATGATCGCGCGCGGCTATGACCCTGAGTTCGCCCAAAGGTGCTTTGAGCAGATCCGGGGCTTTGGCGAATACGGCTTTCCGGAAAGCCACGCGGCAGCCTTCGCCCAGCTTGTCTACGTCTCAGCCTGGATCAAATGCTTCTATCCGGAGGTGTTCTGCGCCGCCCTGCTCAACAGCCAGCCCATGGGCTTCTACGCCCCCGCCCAATTGGTCCGCGACGCCCGCGAGCACGGGGTGCAGGTGCGGGCGCCCGATGTAGGGGCGAGCGATTGGGATTGCACGTTGGAGCCCCCTTCCCCCTCGAGGGGGGAAGGGTTGGGGATGGGGGTGTTCGCGTTGCGGGCGCCGAAAAAGGCGCAAGAGGCTGGGCCGCCTCCGGCGCCATCCCTTCAACCGCCGCACCCGTCACCCCCATCCCATCCCTTCCCCCCTCGAGGGGGAAGGGCCATGCGTCTGGGCCTTCGCCTGGTCGATGGCTTCCGCGAGGAATGGGCGATGCAGCTGATGCAGGCCCGCGCCGAGCGCCCCTTCGCTTCCCTCGATGATCTGCGCACCCGCGCCGCCCTGCCCGCTGCGGCGCTGGACGCACTAGCCGCCGCCGACGCCCTGGGGGCGCTGAAGCTGTCACGGCGGGAGGGCCTGTGGGCGGCCAAGGGCCTGCCGCGCGCCGCGCCCGCGCCGCTGTTCGCCGCCGCCGGCCTGGACGAGGCGGATGGACGCCCGCCCCTCGCGCTGCCCAAACCAGAGCCCTCGCAAGAGGTGGTGAACGACTACGAGACCACGCGCCTGTCGCTCAAGGGCCATCCGGTGGAATTCCTCCGGGAACGGCTAAAGGCGCGCGGCGCGGTCACCGCCCAGGCTTACGGCCAGATGAAGGACGGACGGCGCGCCTGCGTGGCGGGGGTGGTGCTAGTGCGCCAGCGGCCGGGCAAGGGCAATGTCACCTTCATCACCCTGGAGGACGAGACCGGCGTGGCCAACATCGTGCTGTGGCACAAGCTGTTCCAGCAGTACCGGCCGGTGGTCATGGCCGCGCGCCTGATGCTGGTGCGCGGCAAGGTGCAGCACGCCGAGGGCGTCACCCACCTGATCGGCGAACATCTGGAGGACATCACCGCCGACCTGGCCCTGCTGTCCCAACCGCCGCTCAAGACCGGATCGTTCCTGCTGCCCGCCGACAGCCAGAAGAATTCGCCCGACCCGCGCGAAAGACCGGCGGCGGTGCGTCACCGCCATCCGCGCAATGTGCGCGTGCTGCCCAAGTCGCGGGATTTTCACTAGCCCCGCGCAGCGGCCGCGCTTGCATCCACACCGCCTTGGTTTAGGTTGACCCCGTTGTTCTCCGGGGTGTCCCGCCACAGGGACTGAGAGGCCGCGCTGTTGGAGCGGCGACCCGCTGAACCTGATCCGGGTCATGCCGGCGAAGGGATGGGAACCGGCGCACGCTTGCGCCTATTTTTCGCCTCTCGCTGTCTGTGATCCGTCCACATTGGGAAGGGTCCGCCGTGAATATCCAGACGCCGATGTCCAAGGTCGCCACCGGCGAGCGGCCGGGTTCCCGCAAGGTCTATCAGAGCGGCGTCCTTTGGCCCGACATCCGCGTGCCCTTCCGCGAGGTGGCGGTGCATCCCTCGGCCAACGAGCCGCCGGTCACCATCTATGACCCCTCCGGCCCCTACACCGATCCGTGGGTCAGCACCGACATCCACAAGGGCCTGGAGCGGGTGCGCGAGCCCTGGGTGGTATCGCGCGGCGATGTGGAGATCGTAGCCAACCCGCGCGATGTGAAACCCGAGGACAACGGCTTCGCCAAGGGTGAACACCTGGCGCCCCAGTTCACCGCCCCGCGCCGCGTCTATCGCGCCAAGGGCGGCGCGGGCGTGACCCAGATGGACTATGCCCGGCGCGGGATCATCACGCCGGAGATGGAATATGTGGCCATCCGCGAGAACCTGCGCCGCCAGGAAAACGACGGCGCCATCCGCGACGGCGAGAGCTTCGGCGCGGAGATTCCCGATTTCGTGACGCCCGAGTTCGTGCGCAGCGAAGTGGCGCGCGGGCGGGCGATCATCCCGGCCAACATCAATCACACCGAACTGGAGCCCATGGCCATCGGGCGCAACTTCCTGGTCAAGATCAACGCCAACATCGGCAACTCCGCCGTGCTGTCGTCGGTGGCTGACGAGGTGGACAAGATGGTGTGGGCCACCCGCTGGGGCGGCGACACCGTGATGGACCTGTCCACCGGCCGCAACATCCACAACATCCGCGACTGGATCATCCGCAACAGCCCCGTGCCCATCGGCACGGTGCCGATCTATCAGGCCCTGGAAAAGGTCAACGGCGTGGCCGAGGACCTCAATTGGGCGGTGTTCCGCGACACCCTGATCGAACAGGCCGAGCAGGGGGTGGACTATTTCACCATCCACGCGGGCGTGCGCTTGCCCTTCATCCCCCTGACGGCGAAGCGCGTCACCGGCATCGTCTCGCGCGGCGGCTCGATCATGGCCAAGTGGTGCCTGGCGCACCACCGCGAGAACTTCCTCTACGACCACTTCGAGGACATCTGCGAAATCATGCGGGCCTACGACGTGTCGTTCTCCCTGGGCGACGGCCTGCGCCCCGGCTCTATCGCCGACGCCAATGACGAGGCCCAGTTCGCCGAGCTGCGCACCTTAGGCGAGCTGACCACCATCGCCTGGAGGCATAATGTCCAGACCATGATCGAGGGACCAGGCCACGTGCCCATGCACAAGATCAAGGCCAACATGGATGAGCAGCTCAAGCACTGCCACGAGGCGCCGTTCTACACCCTGGGACCGCTGACCACCGACGTGGCGCCGGGCTATGACCACATCACCAGCGCCATCGGCGCGGCCATGATCGGCTGGTTCGGCACCGCCATGCTCTGCTACGTCACGCCCAAGGAGCACCTGGGCCTGCCCGACCGCGAGGACGTCAAGCAAGGGGTGATCGCCTATAAGATCGCCGCCCACGCCGCCGACCTGGCCAAGGGCCATCCCACAGCAAGGGCCTGGGACGACGCCCTGTCCCGCGCGCGCTTCGAGTTCCGCTGGGAGGATCAGTTCAACCTGGGCTTCGACCCGGAAACCGCCCGCGAATACCACGATGAGAGCCTGCCCAAGGAGGCGCACAAGACCGCGCACTTCTGCTCCATGTGCGGCCCCAAGTTCTGCTCCATGAAGATCAGCCAGGACATCCGCGCCAGCGCCGCAGCCCAGAACGACGTGAACGCGGGCCTGGGCGAGATGGCCGAGAAATTCCGCCAGGGCGGCGGGGAGATTTACGTTCCGGCGGAGTAGGCGAGTGCGTCGCGGCAGGGACAACTGCATCTGCAAGATGTGCGGTGCGAGCCCGTCTAAAGATGCGGCTGTTACGTTGCACGTAGATCACATCCAAGCTTGGACGAACGGCGGCGAGACCGTGCTGCCAAACCTGCAAACCCTCTGTTCGGTCTGCAATGTTGGGAAGAGCAACGTCCTTTAGAAACGCCCCCGGACGCCGGTGCTCCACGCCTCGTCGGACTGCTCAGGGATATCGCGGTGTCGTCGGACTTGACCAAAATTCGTTTATAGACGAATATGGCCCATGTTCGAGATTCGACATTACGTCACCAAGGACCGGCGGGATGTCTATCTGGAATGGCTGCGGCAGGTGCGAGACACCAAGGCCAAAGCGGCCGTTATCCGCCGCGTAAACCGTGTTGAACTTGGCAACTTTGGCGACCACAAGCCTTGCCGTGATGGCGTGTGGGAACTTCGCATCGACCAAGGCCCCGGCTACCGCGTGTATTACGCAAGGGCGGGGGCGGCGATCATTCTGCTTCTATGCGCGGGCGACAGCGCACCCAGGACATGGACATAACCAAGGCCTGCGATTACTGGCGCGACTGGCAAGGTAGGGACGGGACTTAGGAGAAATGGCGATGAAAGACAGATCACACGATGAGGCGATGGCCGATCTCTATAGTGAGGATCCGGCCCTGGCTGTCGAACTGCTCAACAGCATCCTTGAGGACGGCGGTCAAGGCGAACTCATGATCGCCCTTCGCCAGATGGCCAAGGCTTTCGGCGGCGTTCCCAAGGTGGCGGAGCAAGCCCACTTAAACCCGACGCAGCTCTATCGAACGCTTTCGCCGGAGGGCAATCCGGCCTTCAGCAGCCTGTCGGCCATCCTCAAGGTAATGGGCCTGCGGCTGGCCGTGCAATCCATCCAGACGCCGACCGTTCACGCATAGGATGCCAACCCCTGAAAACCTGCTGAGCGACTTGCCCGCCGCGACGAACGAGGAGCAATTCCTCGCCCTGCTGCACCGGCCCGGCGTTCGGCTTGAGCGCATCGTCTCCCACGGTCAGGCCACGCCGCCGGGCGAATGGCTGAGCCAGGCCCACGAGGAATGGGTGCTTTTGCTCACGGGCGGCGCGAAGCTCACCTTGGAGGGACAACCCACCCTCGCGCTTGGTCCGGGCGATCATGTGCTGATCCGCGCCGGGCAGGCTCATCGCGTGGACTGGACGCAGCCAAACGCGCCTACCGTCTGGCTCGCTCTGCACCTGGGCTAGATGAAAACGGATGATTGCCGCACCAGCCCTTTGCGCGGCTCGCTGATGAGGCCATATGAGGGACAACAGCGGCGCGAAAGCAGAGCATGAGCGAGGGTTTCGAAGACTGGAGCGTGGCGAGCGGGCTCCAGCCGCGCCCGGAGGATTTTCCCTTCGACGTTGACTGGAGCGTGTCCTCCACGGTGTCGCTGCGGGCGCACGTGCCGCACGACGCCTTCACCGCCCAAACCCTAGGCGCACTGCGGGTGGGTCATGGCGTGACCATCGCCGAGGACCTGGTGCTGACCATCGGCTATCTGGTGACCGAGGCCGAACAGGTGTGGATGCAGACCTATGAGGGCCGCGTCGTCGCCGGCCATGTCTTGGGTTTCGACGCGGCGACCGGCTTTGGCCTGGTCCGGGCGCTTGGCCCCCTGGGCGCGCCGTCCTTGCCGCTGGGCGACTCACGCGAGGTGATGGCCGGGGACAAGCTGATCGTGGCCGGCGGCGGGCTGGCGCGTCGGTCCATCGTCGCCCACTTGATCGCCCGTCACGAGTTTGCTGGCTATTGGGAATATGTGCTGGACGAGGCCCTGTTCACGGCCCCCGAGCACCCCCTCTGGAGCGGCGCGGCCCTAATCGGCCCCACCGGCAAGCTGGTCGGGATCGGCTCCTTGCGAATGCTGCAGGAGACGGCCGGCGGCAAGACCTCGGCGATCAATATGATGGTGCCCATCGAACTGTTGCCGCCCATCCTGGACGACTTGAAGGCGGGCGGGACCGGCCGTCCCGCACGGCCATGGCTGGGTGTGCTGGCGGAGGAGATCAGCGGCCAGGTCGTGGTGGTCGGCGCCGCCAAGAACGGTCCGGCCGATCGCGCCGACCTGTCGCAAGGCGATATCATCGTCGCCGTAGCCGGCGAGGAAGTCGGCGCCCTGGCCGAGTTCTACCGCGCTGTTTGGGCCCTAGGTCCGGCAGGGGTCGATGTGCCGCTCACCCTGGCGCGCGACGGCGACGTGTTCCAAGTCGAGGTCCGCTCCAAGGCTCGCCGCGCCTTCCTGAAAACACCGAAAATGCACTGAGCGCAACCGCCGCCGTGACGCTTCAATGGGTCAGGTTTTGCCGCGCCGGGGATTGGGACGTGCTGATGGTCGGCTGCTCGCTGGTCACCTGCCCGCCCGGACCAGACAACCCCGGCGCCTGGACGGCGAGAAGCGCCATCAAGGCCAAGGCAGCCAAGGCGGTGGATACCACCAAAATCCACAGGGCGTGGCGACCGCGCAGACCTGACCGCGCTTGGGTGGCGCGCAGGACTGGGGCGTGTTGGCTGTT
Organism: Pseudomonadota bacterium; assembly: GCA_048498155.1. Classification (GTDB taxonomy): domain Bacteria; phylum Pseudomonadota; class Alphaproteobacteria; order Caulobacterales; family Caulobacteraceae; genus BOG-938. The sequence continues at coordinate 98,978 of JBEHYN010000004.1, forward strand.
TCGCGGCGCGTGAACGACGGCCATGGCATACTCCTGAAAACTGGGCGCGCCGAATCCAGCGCGGCCTCCGCTGATCCTAACGCGATGCCTGATCGGGCGTTCCGCAAGGCACGCTGGATCGATACGCGCCGATGCCGCTTTGCCTCTGGACGAACCCTCAAAATCGACGGCCCTGGCCAGCACGAAGCCCAATCGGGAACCCTTTTCGCCTTTCTGCATTTCGTCTGAAATGTCACGGATATGCCCCCCGCGTGCAGGAGCGGGGGGACTTGGCGATGGGGCTAAGCCATGTCAAATCCTAGCCCAGGCGCCGCGCCGGCGCCGCGGGCCGGTCTGGGCGGAAGCGCATCGGAACGCCTTCGGGATCCGTGTGGATGAGTCGTGTCGCCTTAGTCAGGGCTGTTCTAGTCGCGGTGACGATCAGTCTCGCCCAGGGCATAGCTCACGCTGGACCCACCTCACTCGCTGCTGAGATCAAGGCGACCTATTTGGGCAAATTCGGCGATTTCGTCGAATGGCCCGGCTCGACATTCGCCGGGCCGAGTGACCCCCTCCGACTGTGCGTGATCGGCGCCGACCCCTTCGGTCCCGTGCTTGACCAGGCCTCCCATGGCCAGAGGATCGGAGGCCACCCGGTTGTGCTTGTCCGGCTGGACAAAATCGAGCGCACGCCACCATGTCAGATTCTATTCGCGGCAGGCTCATCCAAGCAGAGCGTGGCAGACGTACTGGACAAGCTACGCGGTTCCCCCGTCCTGACCGTCACTGACGCTGCGGCCGATTCAACGGCCCGCGGCATCATCAATTTCGTAGCCGTGAACGATCGCATTCGCTTTCAGATCGATGAAGTTTCCGCAATGCAAAGCGGGTTGGCGATCAGCTCCAAGCTGCTCAGCCTCGCGATCAAGCCGGTGGGATAGATGGCCAATCCGTCATTCAAAGCCCTGACTTGGTTAAGCCGGCACAGGCCTTCGGCCCCGCTCGTGGCGATCGGCGGCGCTATTATGCTGTTTTGCGCCGGTCTGGCGGTCGCCACCCTCAACGAGGTGGCTTTTCGCGCGCAAGCGGTGCGGGAATCGCGGGTCCAGGCCCAAATGCTGGCCGCCAGCGTAACGGCGGCCCTGGCCTTCGAAGACCCCACTGCCGCGCAGGAATACGTGGAATCTCTGCACGTGAATCCGCAGATCGAGTCCGGCGGCATCTACGATGCGAGCGGCCGCTTAGTAGCCAGCTACACGCGCCCAGGTGCACAGCCCGCCGCCCAGCACGCGCCGCCGATGCTGTCGCGCGACGACGGGCGGGCCATCGAAGTCGGCGTGCCGGTGACGCTTAAAGCCGAGACGATCGGATCGGTATTCCTAAAATCCAGCGCCGAGCCCATCTTTCGCACGGCCAACCGTTACGCCGCGATCGGCATTTTGGGGTTGATGGCCGCGCTGATGGTCGGGGCCCTGGCCGCCGCCAACGCGGGCCAACGCAGGGCCTACGCCGCCCTCGAGAATGAGGTGGAACAGCGCGAGCGCGCCGAGGAGGCCCTGCGGCAAAGTCAGAAGATGGATGCGGTGGGACAGTTGACCGGGGGCGTGGCCCACGACTTCAACAATCTGCTGATGGTCGCCTCCAGCGGTCTTTATCTACTGGATCGCACCGACGATCCGCAAAAACGGGAGTATTTGAAACAGGGGGTGCGCCAGGCCATCGAACGGGGCGCGACTTTGACCCGCCAGCTTCTGGCCTTTTCGCGCCGTGCGCCCTTGACCTCGCAGGTGGTGGATCTTCGCGTCCAGATGGAAAACATGCGGCAGCTGCTGGACCGATCGCTGCGAGAGGACATTGACGTCCGCATGGAGGTGGACGAGCAGCTCTGGCCCGTCGAGGTCGATCCCGGCGCCCTCGAGGTCGCAGTGGTCAATATCGCCCTCAATGCCCGCGACGCCATGCCCACGGGCGGGACGATCACCATTCGCTTGACCAATCGGCCGGCCATGTCGGACGGCGAACTGCAAGGCGACATGGTTGAGTTGGCGGTCAGCGACACGGGGCATGGGATGGCGCCGGAGCTCGCCAGCCGCATTTTCGAGCCCTTTTTCACGACCAAGGAGGTGGGCAAGGGCACGGGGCTGGGCCTAGCCCAGGTCTACGGCTTCGCCCGCGCCTCGCACGGGGGCGTCCGGGTCAAGAGCCAGCCCGCGCAGGGCGCCACGGTGTCCCTACTCTTCCCCCGTTCGCAGTCCCCGGTCCTGGCCACGCCGAACGACGATTCCGAACCTGAGAATGCCAGCCCTCGCCCGCTGAAAATCCTGCTGGTGGAAGATGACGAAGCAGTCGCCGCGGCGGTGAGCGAGATGCTGACCTGCCTGGGCCACGACAACCATCGCGTGATCAACGCCGACGCGGCCATGGTCACGCTGAACGCCGGCGGCTCTTTCGATGTCGTCCTGTCGGACATGGTCATGCCCGGCGAGTTGGACGGCATCGGCCTGGCCCGTGAAATCCGGCGTCAGTATCCCGGCCTACCCATCCTGCTCACCACGGGCTACAGCGAGGCGGCGGAACAGGCCATCGGTGAAGGACTGACCCCCTTGGCCAAACCCTACACAGCCGAAAATCTCGCAACGCGATTGGAATGCGCGGCCCGATCAGGAAAACCCCGGGGCGCGTGATCTAGAACTTCCGACTTTCCCATTGAATCTCTGCCCCTTGTCCGCTCATCGAGCGGGGGGGTGGGCGTGATTGAGGTTCTAGAACTTCAGACGCAGCGCTGCATAGACTTGGCGGGGCGAGGCGCTGGCGCCCGGCGCCGGATATTCCTGGTGGCGGTCGTGCAACAGGTTCTGGCCGGCGAGCGACAGCTGAATCTTGTCGGTGATGTTCCAGCCGATCCGCCCGCCGAGCTCCACATAGGCCGGGACGGCAGGGTTGGGCAGGGCGTCGACATATCTCAGATCAGCGTCCAGCGTGACGTCGCGGCCGAGGTTCATCGAGGACTTCAAGGACGCCAGGTGCTGGGGATCGTCGCCCGCCTGGACCACGCCCAGCAAGCCGCTGGCGCCGGGCGCAAACCTAAACTCTTCCCGCATGAAATTGATCGAGGCGCTGAGGCGCCACCAAGACGCCGCCTGGAAATCCGCCCAGCTTTCTACGCCCCAGACCTTCCCGCGCATGCCATTGCCCCACGCCAGGGGAAGGAAGCCGCCGCGTTTGGGTTCGATACTGCGCAGATCGTCATAGACGTTGTAGTAGGCTGAAACCGACAGCGACAGCCGTGAGATCGGCTCGAACCTGCCACCAAATTCATACGCTGACAATTTTTCCCGCTGGAAATTCGGCGCGCCCGCCAGAAACACCGTGGGTCCGATCTTTTCCACCACGTCCCGGTCGAACGGAGTCGGGGCGCGGATCGCGTAGGACGTCGCCGTCCACAGCATCACGGTGGAGCTTGGCGTCCAGGTCAGACGCAAGTCCGGCAAAGGCGTGACCCCGATATAGGGATCGCTCTCCAGCTTCAACCCGGCGGTGAGCTTCACATTGAGCGGGAGAGACAGCGTGTCCTGAGCGAACAGATTGCCCAGTCGCAGAGAGCGGGCGGACGGCGCGAACGTCAGCCCGCCCTTGCCGAGGATGTCATAGCGGCTGGACCTTACCCCCGCGCCCCACACGATGGCGTTGCCCGCCCATGCGAAGTTGTGTTGCAGCTCCAGATCATAGGTATCCAGATTGAAAAATCCGCCCGAGGAGGATCCGCGACGGGTGTGGTCGTAGTAGGTCTGGATCTGCAGGGTCGAGCCGCGCCCCAGATCGCGGGTCCAGCGGCCCAGCACATTGGCGCCGGTGATAAAGCCGCTTCCGGGGTCTTCAACGCCGTTATAGCCGTCGCCCTGGACTGTGACCTTGTCCGCCGCGTCGCCCGCCCAATCGACCCGAAAGCCTAACTGCGGCTTGGACCAACCATCCGCGTTCTTGGCGCCGGCCAGCGTCCGCGTGTCCGCGTTGTTCATAGCCATGGCGTAGATGCGATAGGTCAGAACTTCGCCGACCTTGCCGCCAAAGCGCACACTGCCTCCGCTATTCTGATTGCCGGAGTAGGCGTTCAGATCGCCGCCCTGGGTTTGGCCAGCGTCGCGGGTGACGATATTGATGACGCCGTTCACCGCATTGGCGCCCCATAGCGTCGCGCCGGGCCCGCTGATCACCTCGATACGGTCAATGTCGTTGGGGGGGACGTCCTGAGTATCCCAATAGACCCCGGAATAGAGCGGAGAATAGACCGTGCGCCCATCGATCAGCACAAGAAGCTTGTTGGAAAAGTTCTGAGCGGCGGCGCTGCCGTTGAACCCGCGCGCGGTGACGACGAACTGGCTGGAGCTGGTTTGGTAGACTTGCAGATTGGGGGCGAGCCGCAGGATGTCCGGCATGCTCTGCGCACCCGAGCGGACAATGTCGTCGTGGGTGATGACGAAAATCGAGGCCGGCGCCTGATTGAGGCCCTCAGGCGTTTTGCTGACGGAAGACACGTCGATATTCGCCAACTCGGCGATCGACATATGCTTCAGGTCTTCAAGGGATTGCGCGCGAACCGGCTGCGCGCTCAGCGCAAAGCCGGCCAGCACGACGGCGCCGGACGCAATGGCGAGCTGATTTACCCCGCGCATCCTCAAATCAATCCCCCGCTTTGAGTGCCTAAACCCAACTATCCAAATTTGGTTCCCGGCCCGGTAAGAATAATTGTTGCAGGCCTGCATTCTCAATGGCGCGCGCGGGAAATCAGCCCCGGGCCTGCGACCTGATTAGCGGATCACGCGGATTGGCCTATATCCGAAGCATGAGCGACGACCGCGTCATTTCCGATGGCTCCGGCCTGCACGGCATGGCCCTTATCCAGGACGAGGCCCGGCGCCTGCCGGACGCGCCCGGCGTCTATCGCATGCTCGGCCAGGACGGCGAGGCCCTCTATGTGGGCAAGGCCAAGTCGCTCAAAAAGCGGGTGACACACTACGCCCAGGGGCGGTTTCACACCCAGCGCATCGCCCACATGGTGCATCTGACCTGGGCGATGGAGTTCACCACCACCCGCACCGAAACCGAAGCCTTGCTTTTAGAATCCAACCTGATCAAGCGGCTGAAGCCCCGCTTCAATGTGGTGCTGCGCGACGATAAGTCCTTCGCCGAGATTCTGATCCGGCGCGACCATCCCGCGCCGCAAATTCGCAAGCATCGCGGCGCCCACGCCGTCGTGGGGGACTATTTCGGACCCTTCGCGTCAACCTGGGCGGTGAACCGCACGGTCGGCGCCCTGCAGAAAGCCTTCCTCCTACGCACCTGCTCGGACAGCGTCTATGACAGCCGAACCCGCCCGTGCATGCTGCACCAGATCAAGCGCTGCTGCGCGCCCTGCGTGGGCCTCGTGTCCGCCGAAGCCTATGGCGAGTTAGCCGACGCCGCCCACGACTTCATGGCCGGCAAGAGCCGGGCGGTGATGACCGGCCTGTCCCAGCAGATGCAGGCCGCCTCCGAGGCGCTGGAGTTTGAAACTGCGGCGCGCTTGCGCGATCGCATCCGCGCCCTGGCGGCCATATCCATGGAGCAGGGGGTCAACCCCGAGACGGTGCAGGAGGCCGATGTGTTCGCCGTCCACGCCGAAGGCGGCCAGGCCTGTGTCCAGGTGTTCTTTTTCCGCGCCGGCCAGAACTGGGGCAACCGGGCCTACTACCCCCGCGTGGACAAGGACGATGAGAGCGGAGACATCATCGACGCCTTCCTCGGCCAGTTCTATGAGGACAAGCCGATCCCGCGCTTGATCCTGCTGTCGCACGCCGCGCCCAACCAGGCGCTGCTGGCTGAAGCCTTCTCACTGACCTCCGGCCGGAAGGTGGAGATCGCCACGCCCCAGCGCGGGGAAAAGCGGCGGCTGGTGGAACAGGCCCTCAGCAATGCGGCCGAAGCCCTAGGCCGCAAGCTGGCGGAAAGTTCGGCCCAGACCAAGATCCTGGCGGCCCTGTGCGAGGCCTTCGGCCTGGAAGCCGCGCCCGAACGGATCGAGGTCTATGACAACAGCCACATCAGCGGCACGAACGCGGTGGGGGGCATGATCGTCGCCGGGCCTGAGGGCCTACAGAAATCCCAGTACCGCAAGTTCAACATCCGCTCGCAGGACCTCACTCCTGGAGACGACTACGGGATGATGCGCGAGGTTCTGCGCAGGCGGTTCGGACGCCTGGCCAAGGAGGAGGAGGCCGGCGAGGACCCTGTTCGGCCCGACCTGGTTCTGGTCGACGGCGGGGCCGGTCAACTCTCCGCCGCGCTGGAGGTCATGGCCGACCTGGGGGTCGATGACATCGTGGTTGTAGGCGTGGCCAAGGGCCCTGATCGCGACGCGGGCCTGGAGCGGTTCATCATGCCGGGCAAGACGCCCTTCATGCTCGAGCCCAAAAGCCCGGCGCTCTACTATCTGCAGCGTCTGCGCGACGAAGCCCATCGCTTCGCCATCGGCAGCCATCGGGTTCGGCGCACGATGGAGATGAAGAAGAACCCCCTGGACGACATCGAGGGCATAGGCGCGAGTCGCAAGCGGGCTTTGTTGCACGCCTTCGGATCGGCGCGAGGGGTTTCACGCGCCTCGACAGCCGATCTGATTAAGGTCGATGGCGTCTCGGCCGCGTTGGCTCAACGCATTTATGATTATTTTCACCGATCCTGACCCTGAACACTTGTGCAGACGCAGGTGCGTCGGCAGCATCGGAATTGGTCATGGGTGGAAGAATCGGTGAATCAAGACCTGATCGCGGGCGGCGCCCTCGGCGCGTTGTTCATTCTGCTGATTGTTCGAGAAGTCACTCGGCGGTTTCTGGTCCGCTATGAATACCGGATCGATTCTTTTTCCGTGTTGGGACCGTTCGGCCGCCAGCTGTTTCAGATTCGCCGTAGCGAGATCGACTCCCTTGGCCCGCTCAGGCTGAGTGACCGGCTGGTCGAAACCCGAAATTGGCCGCGCAGTCAGTTCTCGCGCAAGATCGTCATTCGCGCCCACATGGCCCGGCGGCCAGTGGTCATTTCCTGGGAAGGCAAGCCGATCGCCGGCCTGATGCCCGATGGCTTAAAGCAACACTCGCCGAGCGGCGCAAAATCCCGGTAAGCTGTCGTCATCGGCTGGCTCAGCCGTTCTGGAGGCTTCATGACATCAGCGGTCAAACATATCCCCAATATCCTGACCGGCGCTCGCGTGGCGGCCGGGGTGATCAGCTTTTTCCTGCTGGCCGCCGCTGCGGGGGGCGTGCCCTTCCTCAGTGAAAATCTGACGCCGGAGATGCAATTCGGATTGGAGCGCTGGGCCCTGGTCGCCTTTGTCGTCGCCGCCAGCACCGACTTCTTCGACGGCTGGCTGGCGCGCAAGCTCAACGCGGTGACCACCTGGGGCGCGATCTTGGACCCCATCGGCGACAAGGTGCTGATCTGCGGGGCCATCCTCGGTCTGGCGGCCCTGGGACCTCAGCCACAGCTGGCCATCCCCTTCGCCCTGATCCTATTTCGCGAGTTCGCCGTCAGCGCCCTGCGCGAAAGCACCGCCGCACGCGGCATCAAGCTGCCGGTGACCCTGTTGGCCAAATGGAAGACCACCATCCAGCTGGTGGCGGTGGGCGGCGAGTTGCTGGTCGGCTCATGGGCTGCATGGCCCTTGCCGTCAGACCCGGCGATACTCGGCCCGGTGACCGACATGGTCCACGCCCTGCTGTGGATCGCCGCCGCCATCACCCTGTGGACCGGCGCCCAGTACTGGCGCCGGGCGCACCGGGCGGTCGGCGACGACTGAGCCGCCGATCACGGCTCCAGCTTGACCCTCTGACCGCCGGTCGTCGGATCCGTGTAGACCCGGTTATTCTCGCACACGAACTCCTCGAGCTTGTAACCGGGCTTGCGGCGATAGTGGTAGGTCCAGCTCCAGGGACCCGTCAGATAATCCGGATCGGTCACGGTGATGTGGTCCTCGAAGGTGTCCGGCGAGGTGGGCTCCAGCCGTTCGTCGATGCGCACGTTCGGCGAATGCGGGACCCCGCTCATGCGCGCGGCGTCCTTTAGGCCGATGGTGTTCACCACCAGCACATTCCCCTCCCAGTGGCCCACCGAATGGCCCTGATACCAGGGCTCGGCGTCATCCAGCGCCAGCTGCGGTTCGTCCATGTAGATCCGGCGAATCTGGCTCAGCTGCTCATTCATGATGGTCACTCGGCCATGGCTCAGCAGCACGTCGACCGGAAAACCCGGGCTCATCATCGAGGGCATGCCATTCGGGATGCACTGAGAAGCGCTAGTGAGGGGTGGATCGCCGCGCGCCGCGGCGTCGGCGGCGGCCTTCTGCTGCGCCTTCCAGGCGGCCAGATACTGCGGCTTGAGCGGCGGCGGCGTGGTCTCCACCGGATGAGGCGGCGCTCCGGGCTTTGGCAGGACGTCGGGCGGCCAGGGGCTTTCCCATGTGCCGTCTAGGGTTTCGCGGCTGAGCGCCGCCAGGGCTGTGGCGGGAACGGCCAGGACGAGCAGAGCGGCCATGACTATCGGCTTGGACAGAATGCGCATGTCAGTGGATCAAGGCGGGGCCGGCGAACCCGCCGTTGTTCAGCACCCGACCGTCCGGCACGGTGATTTCCTTCAACAGGCCGCCGCCAGGACCGGCGCGCAGGGGCGCGACCACCAGCAGGACCTTGTCGCCGGGCTTGAGCAGATTGAACTTCCAGCCGTTTCGATTGAGGATTCCAGGCGCGGCGCATTCCACCGAATAGGGTTTGGCGACCCCCTGGGCGTCGGTCACCATCAGGTCGATGTAAACATGCGGGTTGGTCCACTCGAACTTGGACACCACGCCGGTCAGCTTGATCTGATGGTCGTTGTCATACATCGCGAAGGTATGGTGCGCCGCCGCCGGCCGGGCCGCCAATCCGAGCGCCGAGGCCGCCAACAAGCCGCATAGTGCGCGCGGGACGAATGCTGTGTTCAAGAGAACCTCCCTGGTCGGGCCGATCGATCGCGCCGCCGCCCTCGTTGTGAACCTCATGATACCGCGGTGCGCGGGGCACAAGTCAAGCGGCGTGCTGTCGCGTTCAAAGCACGGTCTGAACGGGCGGCGGCGGGCTCTCCGGCAGGGGAATGAATTCCTGACGGTCCTGCGGCGGCAGGACAAAGCGTCCGGCCTTCCAGTCGGCCTTGGCCTGTTCGATCCGGTCCATGCTGTGGGACACCAGGTTCCACCACACATGGCGCGGACCCAGCGATTCCCCGCCCAGGACCATCACCGTGGCCGGGGTCACCGCCTCGATGACCGGGTCCGAGCCCGGCTCGAACACGATCATCCGGCCGGCTGAAAATTCACGGCCGTCCACGCTGACCGTGCCGGACACCACATAGGCCGCTCGCTCGGCGTATTGGCTGGGCAAGCCGCCCCGCGCGCCTGCCTGCATGGCCCAGTGCACATAGAACATCGGTGAATGGGTCTTCACATTGGCCGTCGCTCCAAAGGCCGACCCGGCGATCAGCCGCCCCCACAGGCCGTCGGACTCAAAGGTCGGCAGGTCCTCCGGCCCGTGATGGAAGAAGGCCGGATCGTCCTCCTCATTCTCCACCGGCAGGGCGACCCAGGCCTGCAGGCCATGCAGGGTCTGGCCGGACGCGCGCAACTCGGGCGAGGTGCGCTCGGAATGGACGATGCCGCGCCCGGCGGTCATCCAATTGACCTCGGCCGGGCGGATCGCCTGGCGATAGCCCAGGCTGTCCTGATGGAAGATCTCGCCTTGCAACAGATAGCTGACGGTGGACAGGCCGATGTGCGGGTGCGGTCGCACGTCCATGCCGATCCCCGGCGCGAAGGCAGCCGGGCCGAAATGGTCGAGGAACACGAAGGGGCCGACCATGCGCTTCTTGGCGAAGGGCAGAACGCGGCCGACCTCGAACCCGCCCAGATCCTTGCGCTGAGCCTCAATCACCAGTTCGATCATGGGCGGTCCTCTGACTTACGCGGCCATCCTCACCAGCCATCTAGGCGATGCAAGCAGGTTTGCTAGAGGACCTGGCGATTGAGTTGGGCCGCCCCTCCTCCGCTCGTTCCCGCGAACGCGGGAATCCAGGTCTTTCCAGCGAGGCGATTCCTGGACAGGACTGGGTCCCCCGCTTCCGCGGGAGCTTTGCGATAGTCGCTGCCCGACGCCCTGGTCTTGATGGATATGGGCCTGGTGTGACGCTTAGGGCGGGCGTCTGGCTGTGTTGTTCTGGT